>NZ_JBHJUI010000001.1:1118769-1351577 GCF_042268405.1 Kitasatospora sp. NPDC056184
GCCCGCCCGCCTCTCCCTCCTCCCCCCCCCCCCCCCCCCCACACCCCCCCCCCCCCCCCCCCCCCCCCCCGCCGGCCCCCCCGGGGGGGGGGGCCCCCCCCCACGGCCCTGCGATCCGGCCCCGCGACCCGCGGGGCCCCGGGCTCAGCCCTCGGTCCAGCCGTGGGCCTTCGCGCACTGCAGCACGGCGTTGCGCACCTTGAGGACCTGCTCGCCGGTGAGCGACGGCACTTGCTCCAGCAGCAGCTCGGTCACCTCCACCAGGAGCTCCGCGGAGGTGAGGACGTCGCACTCCACCTCGTCGCCCTCGGCCGCCGCCGCCCGCGCGGCGGACACCGCCGGACCGGCCGGCCGGGTCGGCGCCCCCTTGGGCAGGCGCACCGAGGAGGCCTTCAGCCCCCGGTCGCCCTCCTCCATCTCGAACTCGACCACCAGGCCCGAGTGCACCAGCGACTCGGGCATCAGCATGTCGTTGACGTGCAGGAAGACGTCCTCCCCGCCGTGGTCCGGAGCGATGAACCCGTACCCGCGCACACTGTCGTACCGCACCACCCGACCGGTGACCACAACACACCCCCAAGGACAACAACCCGGGCCCCCTGCCCGACACCTGACGTAGAGAATAGAGGACCGGCCGCCCGGAACACGTCCCCGACCGCCGCGGCGGCCCCGCTCAGGGGGCGACGGACTCGATCGCGGCCCTCAACCGCTCCAGCACTCCGCCGAGTTCGGCGCGCGGCGGAGTGGCCAGGGCGAGTCGGAGGGCGGCGGGGCGGTACGCGCCGGTGGCGAAGGCGTCGGCCGTGGACACCAGGATGCCCCGCTCGGCCAGGACGGCGGCGACGTGGTCCGGGCGCTGGTGCGGCTCCAGGGACAGCCACAGCAGGTAGGAGGCGGGGTGCGCCCGGACGTCCAGGCCGGCGAGGGCGGCGCGCGCGATGCGCTGGCGCTCGGCGGCGTCGGCCCGGCGCTCGCGCTCCAGACGGGCCACCGTGCCGTCGGCGAGCCAGCCGGTGGCGACGGCGGTGACCAGGCCGGGGGCTCCCCAGGCGGCGGCGCGCAGGCTGCGCGTCACCGGCCGCAGCAGGGCGTCGGGCACGACGGCGAAGCCGAACCGCAGTCCGGCGGCGACGCTCTTGGACAGTCCGGCGACGTAGCAGGTGCGTTCGGGCGCCAGGGTCCGCAGCGGGGGCGGCGGCGCGGCCTCCAGGAAGGCGTAGGTGCCGTCCTCCACCAGCAGGCAGTCGTGGGCGCGGGCGAGGGCGGCCAGCCGCTCGCGCCGAGCGGCGTCCAGGACCCAGCCGAGCGGGTTGTGCACGGTCGGCATGGTGTAGACGGCGCGGACCCGGCGGGCCCGGCACAGCCGCTCCAGCGCGTCGAGGTCCGGGCCGTCCGGGGTGACCGGAACGGGGGCGAGCTCCAGGCCGCGGTCGGCGGCCGGCAGTTTGATCCCCGGGTAGCTGAGCGCGTCGACCGCGAGGACGTCGCCGGGCCGGGTGACCGCGCGCAGCACGCAGTCCAGCGCCTGCTGCGCCCCGGCGGTCAGCAGGACGTTGCGCGGGGCGGTGTCGATGCCGCGCTCCAGCAGGTGGGTGGCCACCGCCGCCCGGTCGTGGTGGTGGCCGCCGGGCGGGTGCTGGCGCAGCAGCGCGGTGACGTCGCCGGAGGCGGCGAGCGCGCGCAGGGCCTGGCGCAGGTCGTCGTCCTGGCCGGGGGAGAGCGGCTGGTTGAACGACAGGTCGGCGACTCTCGGCACCGGGAGGGCGCGGGAGGGTTCGAGGCCGTCGTAGCCGGAGCGGACCCTGACGAAGGTGCCCCGGCCCTGCTCGCCGACCACCAGTCCGGCGGCGGACAGTTCGGCGTACACCCGGGTGGCGGTGGCCGGTGCGATGCCGCGCTCGCGGGCGAGCGCGCGGTGGGTGGGCAGCCGGGCGCCGGCCGGCAGGGCGCCGGAGCGGATCGCGTCGGCGTACTCGTCGACGACGGCCTTGTAGGCGGGCGGTCGCATGTCGGCACCTCTCGGTCGAGCGGAGCAGGCCGGGCCGGGCCGGTGAAGTGTATCCAGGACAATTCCTGGATTGCCCTGCCCGCCCGCTCCTAGCCTCGGCGGCGAACCCGGCAAGCGGAAACGGAGTACGGGCATGACCGTGCACAGCGCGCGCGACGGCGACGTCGCGATCCTGACCATCGACCGCGAGAGCAAGCTCAACGCGCTCGACTACCCGACCGTCGACGCGCTGCTCGCGCACCTCGACGCGGCCGAGCGCGACGACGCCGTCCGGGCGGTGATCCTCACCGGCGCCGGCGACCGCGCCTTCAGCGCCGGCGCGGACATCCCCTCGCTGGCCGGCAGCATCGCCCGCTCCGCGGACGGCCCGGAGACGGCACTGCGCGAGATCGTCCGGCGCGGGCACGCGCTGACCCGGCGCGTCGAGGAGTTCCCCAAGCCGGTCATCGCCGCCGTCAACGGCCTCGCGTACGGGGGCGGGTGCGAGCTGACCGAGGCCGCGCCGCTGGCCCTGGCCGCCGAGCACGCGACCTTCGCCAAGCCGGAGATCACCCTCGGCTTCCCGCCGCCCTTCGGCGGCTCCCAGCGGCTGCCGCGCCACGTCGGGCGCAAGCGCGCCCTGGAGCTGATCCTCACCGGCGACCCGGTCCCGGCCGCCCGCGCGGCCGAACTGGGCCTGGTCAACGCGGTCGTGCCGGCCGGCGAGCTCCTCGGCGCGGCCCGCGACCTGGCGGCCCGGATCACCCGGCACGCGCCCACCGCGGTGGCCGCCTGCCTGCGGGCGGTGACCCGGGGCATCAACCTGCCGATCGAGGAGGGCCTGGCCGTCGAGGCGGCCTGGTTCGCCGCCACCGTCCCCACCGAGGGCGTGCGCGACGGCCTGCGCCGCTTCCTGGACCGCTCGGCCGACCGGCGTTGAAGCGGCGGGCACCCGCCGGGGCGGTGCCGCGGCCGCTACCAGGGCACGACCTGCCCCAGGTGGTCCACGAAGTGCAGGCCGCGCGCGCCCCGGTGGTGCTCGATCGTCGCCACCACCCCGGGGACGCTCTCCTCGACGCTCAGCCGGGCCCCGGGGCCGCCGAGTCCGGTGCGCACCCAGCCCGGGTCCATGAGCAGCAGCGTCCGGCCGTCCCCGGCGTGGCGGGCGGCGTGGCAGCGCATCAGCTGGTTGAGCGCCGACTTGCTGGCCCGGTACAGGTCCTGTCCGCCCCTGGTGTTGAGCGCGACGCTGCCCTGGGCGGAGGACATCACGCCGATGGTCCCGGCCGGTGCGACCAGCGGGCGGAGGGCCTCGACGACACGCATCGGGCTGAGCGCGTTGGTCACCATGACCTCGGTGAACACGTCCGTCGGCACCTCGCCGACCGGGAGGTCGCCGCGGGCGATGGCGGCGTTGACGAAGAGCAGGTCGAGGGTGCGTCCGGCCAGCCGGTCGCGGAGCGCCGCGATCTGCTCCGGATCGGTCATCTCCAGCGACTCGACGGCCAGTCGGCCCTCGGGCGACGCGGCCCGCAGCTCGTGCAGGCCGGTGGGCCGGCCGCCGCGGACGGTGCCGATGACGTCCCAGCCGCGCCGGAGGTACTCGGCGGCGATGCCGAGACCGAGGGTGCGGGAGGCGCCGACGACGAGGGCGGTCGGACGGGAGGCGGTCATGGGTGGTCCTGTTCGGGGAGGGGGCGGGAGGGGGCGGGAGGGAGTCGATCACGCGCCCGCACCGGGCGGGCGCTCACCCGGCCAGTCTCCGAGCGCCCCGGTCCGGGGGTCCAATACCCTTCCGGACTCATTGATACCGTCCGGGTATGGATCTGGACCTGCGCAAGCTCCGCTACTTCGTCGCGGTCGCCGAGCACCGCCACTTCGGCCGCGCGGCCGAGGCGCTGTTCATTGCCCAGCCGGTCCTCAGCCGCCAGATCCGCGCGTTCGAACGCGAACTGGGCCTCCGGCTGCTCACCCGGACCACCCGGAGCGTCGAACTCACCCCCGCCGGACTTCAGTTGTCCGAGGAGGCCGGCCGGATCACCGGGGCGGTGGACGCTGCGCTGGGCCGCGTGCGGGAGGCCGGACGCGGGGAGCGGCGGCTGGTCGTCGGGTTCTCGGCGGGCCTGCACGTGGCCGAGGCGATCCGGGCGTTCACGGCGAGCCACCCGGGGATCGCCGTGGACGTCCTCCCGCTGCGCTGGACGGAGCGGGACGCGCCGCTGCGCGAGGGCCGGGCGCACGTGGCCTTCCTGCGCCACCCCTTCGACGACACCGGACTGCACACCGTGCCGATCGGACAGGAGACCAAGGTCGCCTGCCTGCCGGTGACCCATCCGCTCGCGGGCCGCGACGCCCTCGCCCTGGCCGACCTCGACGGCGAGCCGCTGCTCGACGTCCGGAGCCGGCGGACCTCCTCGCTGGACGAGAAGTTCGAGCTGATCGCCTCCGGGCAGGGCGTCGCCCTCCTCCCGCTGAGCATCACCCGCTCGTACGCCCGCCCCGACGTGGTCTACCTGCCGGTCACCGACTTCCCGCCGGTCGCGACCTGCCTGGCGGTGCCGGAGGGGTACGGCCCGGGGCCGGTGGCGGACTTCCTGGCGACGGCCGCCGCGGTGCTGCGCCCGGACCGCGGCGGGAAAACCCCGGAGCCGGGCGGCCCCGGCCCCGTACGATCGGTCCCGGAGCGCGCGAAAACACGGCCCGGTCGGTAGTCCGGGCGCCGAAGGCCCCGGCCGGCGGTCAGTAACCTCCCTCCCAGGGTGTCCGGCGCGTTCCTCCCGACGCGCGGCCGCGCGCGGGGACGTGGCACCACCATGGGAGGACGCACCATGCCGAGCACGTTCAGCGTGTTCTTCGACGACCCGTTCTGGGTCGGTGTACTGGAGGTCTCGGGCCCCGACGGGGTCCGGGCGGCCCGTCATGTCTTCGGGGCCGAACCGGGCAACGCGGAGCTGCTGGAGTTCGTCCGCCGCGGCTTCGACCGGCTGCTGGAGCGCGCGCTCGCCGCCCCCGCCGTGGCCGGTGGGCGGCGGCCGGAACGGCGGGCGGTGAACCCCAAGCGGCTCGCCCGGCAGGCGGCCCGCGACCTCGCGGCCCGGCCGCTGGGCGGCGCCGCCGAGGAGGCGCTGGCCCGCGCGCACGAGCAGGCCGGACACCTCAACCGCGCCGCCGCCAAGCGCCGCGCCGCCGAGGCCGCCCGCGAACGGCGGGAACAGGCCAGGTCGCGCGCCCGGGCCCGGCACCGCGGCCGGTAGCGCCGCCCGGCCCGCCGACCTGCCGACCCGCCGGTTCCGCTGCCCTGCCCGCCCTGCTGCCCGGCCCTTCCGCGGCTCCGCAGGGACGGGCGGGGAACCCGGCGCGCACCGCCCGCCGGGCGCCGCTCGGGGGCAGTGCGAGCCCCCGGCCTCCCACCGTCGCGGGCGAGAACGTCCGATTATCGATCCCACCGGGAAGGGCAGCTGACCGTCCGTCAGTTGAGGGCGGCGAGTGGATCGCTCCCCGTGCGATCCGATGACGACCGACCCGCGAACGACCAGGAGACAGCTGTGCGCATTCTCTTCACCGGCCCGGCCGCACCCAGTCACTTCTTCCCGATGGTGCCGACCGCCCAGGCCCTGCGGGCCGCCGGGCACGAGGTCCTGTTCGCCAGTCCGCGGCCGCTGGACGAGCTCCGCCAGGCCGGGTTCCCGATCGTCGAGATCGGCGACGGGCGGCCCTTGAAGGAGGCCTTCGAGGAGGTGTTCGGCAGCCAGGCGCACTACGCCCAGCCGGACCTGACGCAGGACGAGATCATGGACCTCGGCGCCGCCGCCTTCGCCCTCGCCTCGCGCTCCACCGTGGACGACCTGCTGGCCGTGGCCGCCGGCTGGGAGGCCCGGCTGATCATCCACGACTCCTGCCTGGCCTCCGCCCAGCTGGTCGCGGCCAAGCTCGGCATCCCGGCGGCGCTGCAGAACTTCGGCTTCAGCTCCGGCCTCGACATGGCCGCCCGGCTGGCCGACCGGTTCACCGACGTCTACGAGAAGCAGGGCGTGGCCGCGCCCGCCGACACCACCCCGCTGAACATCGTGCCCGCCTCGCTCGGCGGCGACCCGACCGGCCTGCGGATGCGCTACCTCCCGTACAACGGCGGCGGCGTCGTCCCCGCCGCGCTGCTGCACCGGGGCGTGCGGCCGCGGGTCGCCGTGACCCTCGGCACGGTGATCGCCGGGACGGACGGGCTGGAGGCCATCGCCCCGCTGACCGAGGCCGCCGCCGGGGTCGACGCCGAGTTCCTGCTCGCCGTCGGGGACGCCGACCTGGCCGACCTGGGCAGGCTGCCGGCCAACGTCCACGCGCTGCCGTGGGTGCCGCTCGCCGAACTGCTGCGGGTGTGCGACGCGGTCGTCCACCACGGCGGATCCGGCAGCACCCTCACCGGGATGCAGGCCGGCCTGCCCCAGCTCCTGCTGCCCCAGGGCGCCGACAACTTCACGGTCACCGACGCCATGGTCGCCACCGGGGCCGCGCTGCGCTCCTCCAGCGCGGACGTGGACACCGAGCTGCTCACCCGCCTGGTCACCGACCCCGTACTGCGCGAGGGTGCCACCCGGCTGCGGGCGGAGAACGACGCCCTGCCGTCCCCGGCGGACCTGGTGCCCGACATCGAGGCCCTCGCCACCGCCCGTTCCTGATCCGTCCCCGCCCCCGTCCGTGCCCTCGGCCCCGGACCGCCCGACCGGCGGCCCGGGGCGTCCTCGGGGTGCCCGCCGGTACCGCGCCCGGTTCGCCACCGCTCGAACCTCCGCGCGAAATTCGCTCCCCCGTGTCGGTGCCCGGCCCTAGGGTGCTCCCAAGACGACCGGGGAGAAGAATCCGTGAGCCAAACATTTCGCGTCGACCTGCGCGGAATCGTCGATCTGCTGAGCCACCACCTCTACACCAGCCCGCAGGTGTACGTCCGCGAACTGCTGCAGAACGCGGTCGACGCCATCACCGCCGCGCACCAGGACGGCGGCGCGGCCGGGCAGGCGCCCAGGATCGCCATCTCCTCCGGCGAGGCGACCGGCGACGGTTCGCTGACGATCAGCGACAACGGCATCGGGCTGAGCGAGGCCCAGGTGCACGAACTGCTCGCGACCATCGGCCGCAGCTCCAAGCGCGACGACCTGGGCTTCGCCCGGCACGAGTTCATGGGCCAGTTCGGCATCGGACTGCTCTCCTGCTTCATGGTCTCCGACGCCATCGAGGTGGCCACCCGCCGGGAGGGCGAGCCCACCGTCCTGTGGCACGGCCGCTCCGACGGCGGCTACGCGCTGACTCCGGCCCCCGCCGACCGGCAGCGCCCCGAGGCCGGCACCACCGTCACCCTGCGCCCGCGCCCCGGCTGCGAGCACCTGCTGACCCGCCGCGCCGTCACCGAGCTGGTCGCCCACTACGGCGCGCGGCTCCCGCACACGGTCACCGTCGACGGCGAGCCGGTCACCGGCGGACCGGCCCCCTGGGAGCGCCCCGAGGGCGAGGGCGCCGCCGAGCGCCGGGCCCGCCTGGAGGCGTACTGCGAGGAGGTGTTCGGCTTCGCCCCGTTCGACGTCGTCGACCTCGGCGCGGCCGAGGCCGGACTGCGCGGCGTCGCCTTCGTGCTGCCGATGCCGGCCAACCCGGCCGTCCCTGCGGCGCACCGCGTCTACCTCAAGCAGATGCTGCTCTCCGAGGGCGCCGAACGGCTGCTGCCCGAATGGGCGTTCTTCGTGCGCTGCGTCGTCGACACCACCGAGCTCCGGCCCACCGCGAGCCGCGAGGCGCTCTACGAGGACTCGCTGCTGGAGGCGACCCGGGAAGCGCTGGGCGACCGGCTGCGCGGCTGGCTGGTGCGCCTCAGTGTCCAGGAGCCGGCCCGGCTGCGCTCCTTCCTGCGGGTGCACCACCTGGGCGTGAAGGCGCTGGCCCTGCACGACGACGAGATGCTCGGGCTGGTCGCCGAGTTCTGGCCGATGGAGACCAACGTCGGCCCGCTCACCCTCGCCGAGTTCACCGCCCGCTACGGGCTGCTCCGCTACACCCCGCTGCTGGACGAGTTCCGCCAGCTGGCGCCGGTCGCCGCCGCGCAGGGGCTCGCCGTCGTCAACGCCGGCTACGTCTACGACGCCGAGCTGATCGACCGGTTCGCCGGCGTCGACCGCTCGCTGGAGACCGAGCAGCTGCGCGCGGCCGACCTCACCACCCACCTGGCCCGGCTGGACGCGGCGGACGAGCGGGCGCTCGCGCCCTTCCTCACGGCCGCCGACCCGGTGCTCGCCCGCCTCGGCTGCGACCTGCTGGTCCGCTCCTTCGAACCGTCCGGTCTGCCCGCCCTCTACCTGCTCGACGAGGACACCGCCTTCCAGCTGGACCTGCGCGGCGCCCGCGAGCAGGTGGACGACACCTGGGCGGCGATCCTCGGCAGCCTCCGCGACGAGACCGAGCCCCGGCCCCGCCTCGTCCTCAACCACCGCAACCCGCTGGCCCGGCAGGTGCTGGCGCTGGCCGACCCGGAGCTGCGGGCGACGTGCCTGGAGGGCCTCTACGTCCAGGCGCTGCTGCTCGGCCACCACCCGCTGCGCCCGGCCGACACCGCGGCCCTCAACCAGTCCTTCCTCGGCCTGATCGGCCGGGCCGTCGCCGGAGGCGCCGCGTGAGCCGCACCGAGCAGGAACTGCGCGAACTCTTCCGCAGCACCCGCGCCATGCCCGACGGGGCGGCGAGGTTCGCCGCCCTGGACGAAGTGATCCGCCACGCCGACGCGCTCGGGCTGGTCGAGTTCGCCTTCGACGTGCGGATGGAGGCCACCGAGGTGTTCCAGCGGAGCTGGGCGCCGGCCAAGGCCTTCCTCACCTTCTCCTGGTGCCTGGCGGCCTACGACCGCGAGCCGGGGCGCTTCGAGGGCGGGCACGAGCACACCCTGCTCTGGCAGTTCAAGTGGATGGTCGCCAGCGTCCACCAGTTCCCGGAGATCCCGCTGGGCCGGTCCGAGGACCTGCTCGACGACATGGAGCGCCGCTACCGGCGCGGCGGCCACAGCCCGCACGCCGTCCTCCAGCACCGCGGGCTGCTGGCCGAGGCCGTCGGCGACCTCGCCCGCGCCCAGGAGTACTACGAGCAGATGGCGCTCACCCGCCGCGACAGCCTCTCGGACTGCTCCGGCTGCGTGCCGAGCAGCCAGGTGCGGACCCTCGTCGCGCTCGGCCGCGACGAGGAGGCGATCCGGCTCGGCGAGCCGGCCCGCCGCTCGGGCTGCGCCGAGCAGCCGCAGTGGCTCAACTCCGAGCTGCTGCTGCCCTACCTGCGGACCGGCCGCGGCGAGCAGGCGGCCGAGGCGCACCGCGTCGCGTACCGGCGGATCCGCGGCAACCCGGCCGACCTCGGCGAGCTCGCCTCCAACCTGCTGTTCTGCGCGCAGAGCGGCAACCCGGGGCACGGGCTCGACCTGATCGAGCGCCACCTCGGCTGGCTGGACCGGGCCCGGACCCCGCTGGCCGAGATGGAGTTCGCGGCGGCGGCCGTCGCGGTGCTGTCGGCCCTGGAGGCCTCCGGTGACGGGGAGCTGCTGCTGCGCTTCCCGACCGTCCAGGGCCGCCGCCGCCCGGACACCGCGGTCGCCGGGCTCGCCGCCGAGCTGCGCGAGCGCGCGTTCGGCCTCGCGGCCCGGTTCGACGAGCGCAACGGCAACGGCTACCAGAGCGCCCGGATGCGGGAGTGGGCGGCCGCCGCGCCGATCGGCGAGCCGGTCCCGCTCCCGGGCTCCGGCGGGGACCTGCGCGCGCGCAGCGGCGAACGCGTCCACCGCCTGACCGAGCGGGTCGCGGTCCTCGTCGCGGCCGGCGACGCGCCCGCGGCCGCCCGTGCCCGGGTCGAGCTCGCCGAGGCCCTGCTGGCCGCCGACCGCCTCGCCGAAGCGGCGCAGGCCGCCGAGGAGGCCGTCCGCGAACTGGACCGGCAGGGCCCGCCCGCGGAGGCGGCCGCCTGCCGCTGGCTGCTCGTCCGCATCGGTGAGGAGAGCGGCGAGCGCGGTGCCGCCGCCGAGCGACTGCGCGAGCTGCTGGACGACCCGGGGGACACCGCCCTGCCCGCCGCGCTGCCGCCCCGGCCCGAGCTGGAGGTCCGGCTGGCGGAGCTGCTCGGCCACGGCGGGGACGCGGCCGCCCGGTTCCTCGCCGCGGCCCGCGGCTTCGCCGCCGCCGACCGGACCACCGAGCGGCTCGGCGCACTCGTCCAGGCGATGTGGCGCCACCCCTACGGCGACACGGTGGCCGAGACGGGCGTCCTGCGGGACATCCTGACGGAGGCCCGCGGCACGCTCGACACCCTCCTCGACGGGTCGCCGCCGGACGTCGCCCCGCACACCGCCGAGGTCGTCGCCGTCCTGCGCGGCTACGTCGACCAGATCCGCGCGGCGGGCCGCCACCGCGAGGCCGCCGACCGGCTGCTCACCGCCCGCACCCTGCTGGAGCACCGCCTGGCCGCGGACCCGGCCGGGACCGGGGACCTCACCGAGGAACTCTGCGACGTGCTGACCGACCTGGGCGAGGAGTACCTGCGCCTCAACGACCCGCCGGCCGCCGAGGAGGCCGCCCGCGCCGCCCTGGTCGCCGCGGACGACACGGCGTACACCTGGGACGCGGCACTGCTGCTGGTCCGCGTGCTGCGCCTGCGCGGCGCCACCGACGAGGCCGCCGCCGTGATGGCCGCCCACGAGATCACCGAGGACGAGGTCCTGGAGGCCGACGAGTACTGACGGTTCCGCCCCGGCCCGCCGGCCGGCGGGCCGGGGCGGCGGCTCCGCTCACCGGCAGGGGAGGAGGGCGAAGGTGTAGCCGCGGGACTTCAGGGTGCGCAGGACGGCGGGCAGGGCGGCGACGGTCTGGCTGCGGTCGCCGCCGCCGTCGTGGAGGAGGACGACGGAGCCCGGCTTGACGGCGTTGAGCACGCGGCGCTCGATGGCGGCGCGGCCGGGTCGGGCCCAGTCCTGGGGGTCGACGCTCCACAGCTGGATGCTCTTGCCGAGGCCGGCCGCGGCCGAGCGGACGGTGCCGTTCACCCCGCCGTAGGGCGGGCGCAGGCACGTCGGGGTGGTGCCGGTCTGCGCCCGGATGCGGGCGTCGGTGGCCGTCACCTGGTCCTGGAAGGCGGACCTGGAGAGCTTGCGGAGGTCCGGGTGGGACCAGCTGTGGTTCTGCACGCTGTGTCCCTGGGCGGCCACCTGCCGGGTGACCGCGGGGTTGGCGGCGACGTTCTGGCCGATCTCGAAGAAGGTGGCGCGCACACCGTACTGGGACAGCAGCGCGAGCACCTGCGGGGTGTAGCGGGGGCTCGGGCCGTCGTCGAAGGTGAGGTAGACGACCTTGGCCTCGGCGGCCTGCGCCGGGGCGGCGGGCAGGGCGACGACGGCGGTGGCGGCCGCCAGCAGGGCTCCGACGGCGAGCCGGGCGGCGCGGCGCCCCCGGGGCCGGTCCGCTGCGCGGGGTGAAGACACAGGTCCTCCCTACGGCCGCGGCACGGGAACGAACCCGGTGCCCGCCCCCTGCCCGGCACTGCGCCCCAATGTAGCGGCCGGCCCACGCACCGTCGCGGGTCCGCGGCGGACCGGGGTCGCACTTCGGCCAGGCCGCGCGCCCGCGGCCCGCAATCGGCCCTCCCGGTGCGCCCCCCGGTCGAGGTACCGTCGAAGTCCGCGACCAAGGAACGGTTCCCGATGCCCCAGCAGCCCGCGCTCGCCCCCGACGGCGCCCGTCCCGGCGCCGTCGGCGCCGTCCCGCACCCCGCGGAGGCCCCCGGCGCCGCCGTGCCCGGTCACCCCCTGGACAACCCGGTGCGCTCCGCGCTGCTCGGCCCGCACGCCGGCCTCGCCGAACGGAACGGCGCCGCGCTGCGCTACCCGGCCGACGTGTCGCCGTTCGTCGCCCTGCCCGACCGGCCCGACGCCCGGGACTGGCGGGACCTGGCCGCGCTGGTCGAACCCGGCGCCGTCGTCGGCGCCGTCGGCTCCCCGGACGAGGTGCCCGCCGACTGGGAGCTGGTCCACGAGCTGCCGGGTGTCCAGCTGGTGGGGGAGGCGGTGCGGACCGGGCCCGACGAGGAGGCCGTCCGGCTGGGACCGGCCGACGTGCCGGAGATGCTGGCCCTGGTGGAGCGGACCCGGCCGGGCCCCTTCCTGCCCCGCACCGTCGAACTCGGCCGCTACCTGGGCATCCGGCGGGGCGGCGTGCTGGTCGCGATGGCCGGCGAGCGCCTGCGGCCGCCGGGCTGGACGGAGCTGAGCGCCGTCTGCACCGCCGAGTCGCACCGGGGGCAGGGACTCGCCTCCCGGCTGGTGCGGGCGGTCGCGGCGGGCGTGCACGAGCGCGGCGACACGCCCTTCCTGCACACCGCGGCGGAGAACACCGGCGCGATCCGGCTCTACGAGGCGCTGGGCTTCCGGCAGCGCCGACGGGTCACCTTCCTCGCCCTGCGCGCCCCCGGCGGCGGGCCCGGGGAGTGACGGCGGCCCGCTCGGCCGGGGCCTCGGCCGCGGGCCCGGCCGCCGGTTCAGCGGGCGAACGCCGAGATCACTTCGGCGAGTTCGACCTGCGGCTCCTCGGCGAGCAGTTCGGGGAAGCGGGCGAGCAGGCCGGCTACATAGGGGGCGGCGAAGTGGGCCTCGCGGGCCGCCTGGTCGGCGTACCGCTCCACCACCAGGAAGCGGTCACCGTCCTGGCGGGCGACCGTGTACGCGAGGGCGCCCGGTTCGCGCAGGGTGGACTCGGCCACCTCGCGCAGGGCCGCGTCGAGGGCGTCCGCCTGCTCCGGCCGCGTCCGCAGGATCGCCAGCACCATGGTCATGGGAGTTCCTTCCGTGTCGGTAGGAGGCCAGCCTGGCCGCCGGGGGCGAGCGGCGGATAGTAGAAATGCGACAGGCCCCGCCCGAGCAGGGCGGTCGGCCGTTCGCCGGTGAGCCGCCGGAACTCGCGGACGAAGTGGGCCTGGTCGTAGTAGCCGGCCGTCAACGCCGCGGGCAGGTAGTCGCGTTCGTCCTCCCGCAGCAGGTGCCGGGCGAGCCGCTGGAACCGCGCCAGGCGCTGGAACTCCTTGGGACCGGCCCCCACGGCCGCCGGGAACGCCCGCTGCAGCCGGCGCGCGCCGACCCCGGCCGCCTCGGCGAGCCGGTCCATCCGCAGACCGGCCGGCCGGCGGTAGACGCGCCCGACGGCGGCGTCCAGCCAGGGCTCCGGGCGGTGGTGCTCGACGAGCAGCCCGGTGAGGAACCCGTGCAGCGCCGCGACGCGCTCGCTCGCGCCGGCGGCCGTGCGGACCCGCTCGACGAGTCGCCGGCCGGCCGCGCCCCAGAGGTCCTCGGCGGCCACGATCCGGTCGGCCACCTCGTCGACGCCGAACGGCACGAGATGGCGCAGCGCGCCCGCCCGCAGCCGTACCGCCAGGAAACCGGTCGCCCCCGGCCGCCGGTCCAACTGCCAAGCGGTGCGGCGGAGGCAGACCAGGTGCGCGGCCGGCAGCGGCGTCGCCGCCGCGCCGCCGTCGGCCGCCCGCAGCTCCACCCCGCCCGCCCAGTGCACCCACAGCTCGGCGCCGGTCCCCGGCAGCAGCCGGGGCAGCGCACCCGCCCCGCCCTCGCACCACCAGTAGCGCTCGACGAGGGCCCGCAGCGCGGGCGCGGGCGGTGCGTGGCCGATCCGCGAACGGTCCGACGGGAGTGGAGTCATGACGGTGATGCTAGAAGGCGGAGCCGCGCCTTCCTCTCGTGGTCGAGCAGTGCCGGGAAGCCTATGCGGCGCGGCAGCAGGGCGCTAAGCTGCGGAGTTCTGAGCCAGTACCTGACAGGCCGTGCCACGGCCGGTGCCCCGGGCCGCCCCTCACCCGGATCCCACCGACCGCGTCATGACCCGTTGCCGTTCGGTGCTGGGAACTCTGCTGGATCGCGCTGAAGGAGGGGCAGATGGAGTCGTTTCCCGTACGGATGGTCCGGTCGTCCAGACGCCGTGCCGACCTGTTCGCCCGCGCCTACCGGCGCGTGGCCCCCGGCGTCCTGCGGGTCAGCGTGGGAGTGCTCTACCTCTGGTTCGGGCTGCCGAAGTTCTTCTCCGGAGCCAGCCCCGCCGAGGACCTCGCCACCCGCTGCATGAGCCTGATGACCTTCGACGCGGTGCCGCCCGGCGTCTCCCGGTTCCTGCTGGCGCTGATGGAGGTCTCCATCGGGTTCGGCCTGGTCACCGGGGTGCTGCTCCGGCTGACCCTGGCCGTGTTCTTCGTCCACATGACCGGCGTGTTCGCGACGCTGGTGCTGCTGCCGAACGACGTGTGGGCCCACGGCGTCCCGCCGGTGCCCACGCTGGAGGGGCAGTACATCCTCAAGAACCTGGTGCTGATCGCGGCCTGTCTGACCGTCGCCACCCGGGAGCGGAACGTGCCGGGGGCCGAGGCCGAGGCCGGAAGCGGGCCGGGGACCGGGACCGGTCCGGTCCGGCTCCGGACGGTTCCGAGCCCGCGCCTCCGCTCCCGCCGGCCCCGCCGGAGTTCGGTCGGCCGGGCGGACGCGGTGCCGAGCCGCTTCGCCGGGTCGCCGTCGGTGGCGGCGGCTCGCGAGCCCCAGTAGCCGCTCATCGGGACGCCGAGCACGCCGATCAGGTCCGCTCGACCTCCGCAAGCGCGGCCGGGCCGACCCCGCCCGCGACGGGATCTCCCGTTCCGGGCCGTGCGTCGACGAACTCCCGTACGATCGACCGTCATGGTTGATCTCTATCCTCCGACCGGCCCCTACGACCGCGGGTTCCTCGACACCGGAGACGGCAACCGCCTCTACTACGAACAGCTCGGCAACCCGGACGGCAAGCCCGCCGTGCACATCCACGGCGGCCCCGGGGCCGGCACCCCCGACCGTCCGACCCGGGCGTGGGACCCGGACGCCTACCGGGTGGTCCGCTTCGACCAGCGCAACTGCGGCCGCAGCACCCCGCACGCTAGCGACCCGGCGGCGGACATGCGGCTGAACACCACCCGGCACCTCATCGAGGACATCGAGCGGCTGCGCGAACACCTGGGCATCGAGCGGTGGTTGGTCAACGGTGCCTCCTGGGGTTCGGCGCTCTCCGTCGCCTACGCGGAGCAGCACCCGGAGCGGGTCACCGAGGTGGTGATCGCCGCCGTGTTCACCGCCCGCCGCTCCGAGATCGACTGGCTCTACCGGGGCGCCGGGCAGTTCCACCCGGAGGCCTGGGACCGGTTCCGCGCCGCCGTCCCCGAGGGCGAGCGCGACGGCGACCTGCTCGCCGCCTACGCCCGGCTGACGGAGCATCCGGACCGCGCCGTCCGCGAGCGCGCCGCCGCCGACTGGCTGGCCTGGGAGGACGCCGTCGTCTCCGGCGAGCCGAACGGCGTGCCCGGCATGTACAGCCGCCAGGAGACCGACGCCCGGGTGGCCTTCGTGCGGATCTGCGCCCATGTCTTCGGCAACGGCGCCTGGTGGGAGGAGGGACAGCTCATCCGCGACGCCCACAAGCTGGCCGGCATCCCCGGCGTGCTGGTGCACGGCCGGCACGACCTGGGCTGCCCGGTGCAGACCGCCTGGGAGCTGGCCAAGGCCTGGCCGGGCGCCCGCCTGCACATCATCGAGGACTCCGGCCACGCCGGCAGCGAGCTCATGGGCCGCACCATCCGCGAGGCGCTGGAGGAGTTCAAGACCCGCTGAGCACCCAACCGCCCCGGCGTGCTCGGCGGGTGTGGCCGCCGGGCCCCGCGGTTCCGTACGATTCCCCCGACGCCCGTAGGACGACACCGCCGGGGGGATCGTGCCGCCGTCAGCACTGCGCGCCCTGGCCGGGCTGATCGACCGCTCGTTCACCCGGATCGCGGCGGCCGCCGTCGACGCCCGCACCTTCGACCGGGCCCTGATCACCCGGGAGGCGGCGTTGTCCGACGACATCGACGCCGTTTTCGCCGCCCTGTCCGCGCGGCCCGCCCCGGGCCGGGAGTGGGCCGCCCCGGGCCGGGAGTGGGCCGCCCGGCGGACGCTGCGCTGGATCGCCGGCCGCGACGGGCCCAGCCACGCCCGGGTGGCGGCGCACCCCGAGGCCGAGGGGATCCCGCTCCCGGCCCCGCCGCCCGACGATCCGGCCCTGCCCCACCGGATCGCCTCGGGCTGGGTCGGGCCGCCGCGGCGCCGGCCGCTGGGGGAGGCCACCCGAGGCGCGCTGTCCCCGTACGATCCGGCGGACTGCCGGTTCCTCGGCCTGGAGGCGGAGTTCTGCGGCGACCGGCGCGACGCCGTCCTGACGGTGCAACTGCCGCGCCGGTACGACATCGACGAACCCGCCTGTGCCCAAGCCTGGTTGAGGATCAGGTGCGAAGCGGTCACCGAACTCGCGTTCACGGCCGGCCGCAGCCCGTGCGGCGCACTCAGCTGGCACGCCGGGGAGGGCGGGGTCGAGGTGCTGGCCGGCCGCCACGGCCGCCTGGTGGCCGAGCGGGCCACCCTGGAGATCGAGGACACGTACTGGTACCTCAGCGAACCCGGCCGGGCGGCCGCGGCCGTGCTCCCGCGTCACCCGGGGCGCCACCGCGAGCGGTGGCCGCTCGCTTCCGCCCTTCCCGAGCACCGGGGGGCCGGGCTCGCCGGGGCGCTCGTACGGCAGGCGCTGGCCGCGACCGCGAAGGCCCGCCGGGCGGACCGGGTCGACCAGGGGGAGATCCTCGACCTCTGCCGCGTCTTCGAGGGCGCCGGGACGGACGCGCTCGCCGCCGGCGCGCGGGGCGGGCGGGCGTTCCGCAGGCTGATCCTGCGCTGGGTGGAGCGGGGCGGGGATCCGCTGGCCGGCTGGTTCGCGGGGGTCCTCCACGTGAACAGCCGCCCCGGCCCGACCGGTGCCTGGGCCAGGGCGCTGGCCGTCGAGCTGACCCGACGCCCCGCCCCGGCCCGGTCCCTGCCGCCGGAGGTGCCGCCGGACCTGCCCGCGGCGGCGGTCCTGCGGCTGCTGTCGGTCGACTTCGACGGGCACGTCCACGGGGGCTCCCGCGCCGGGGCCGTGGCCCAGTTCGCCGTACCGCCCGCGGACGGAGGCGGTCGCCGCGAGGGCTGGGACCTCCTCTCGGTCGGCATCGAGAGGCTCGAACAGGTGCGTCTGCTCCCCGGAGCCTTCACCGCCCCCGACCGCCTCCAGCCCCTCCGCCAGGGGGCGCGGTCGCTGGAGTCGGGCTCCGCGCTCTCCGTGTCCTGGAACGCGGCGGGACGGATCCGCACGGTCGGCCCGCAACCGATCATCTCCATCGTTCCCCTGCCCGAGCGGCGGCCACGGCGGTGGACCGTCGGCTGACCCGGTGCGGGGAGGCTCAGCGCGCCCCCGGGGCGTCCGGCAGCCGTGCGACGGCGGTGCCGGCCTGGGACTCGCCGAATCCCCAGCCCGCGACCAGGGAGCAGCCGGCCGCTTCCAGGACGTCGTCCCAGGGCCAGCCGTCGGCGCCGGAGTAGAAGCCGCCCTCGCTGCGCGCGTCGGCCCGGGAGAGGCAGAGCATGCGGAGGTGGTCGCGGAGCGCGGGATGCGTGACCGCGCCCAGCCGCTCCTCCCAGGGCTCGGCGGCGGAGCGGGCGCGGCTCATGTCGCGGACCGACACCAGGTGCTCGGGGCCGCGCTCGGTGAAGGTGGCGGCCCGCATCGCATCGGTGAGCGTGCCGTCGGTGGCGACGCGCAGCAGCACGGTCAGCCAGGTGTTCAGCTTCGTGGCGTGCGGACCGGTCAGGTCGACCCCGTGGCGGCCCAGAAGTGCCCCCAACTCCGCGCCACGAACCAGAAGGTCACCGTACTCGTCGACCGTGCCGGCGGTCCGCAGGTCGGCGACGAAGGCGTCGTCGAACGGCCGGGGGCCCTTGTGCCCGTCCTCGCCCCACACGCCCGTTGCGGCCAGGAGGTCGGCGTCGAAGCGGAACAGCGACTCGCTCAGGTCGAACCGCCACGTCCAGGGGGAGAAGGGGTACTCGCCCTCCAACTCGGGGAATTGCCTCGGCGCCCGGTCGGACAGGGCGTCAGGGGTGGCCCAGGAATTGGGGAACAGGAACTCGTCGAGGGAGTCCGAGGCGTAGTAGACCCCGTAGCGGGCGGCGGGGCCGACGACCGGCGGGTCGCCGAGCAGGATCTCGAAGGCGCCGGCCAGGGCGGCGTCCCATCCGCTGGAGCCGGCCGCGGAAGCCGTCTCGGGCGTCGTCATGAGCACTCCTTCATGTCACGTCGCGTGGGCACCCGCACGGTACCGAGCGCGACCGACACGTCCGCCACGGGGGCACCGGCCACCGCCCCCGCTGGGAGGGGACGGTGGCCGGTGGTCCGTTGGCTACGCCCGGTGGTACGGCGACGGGGTCGCGACCTCGCCGCCGAGGGCGGTGGCGGCGTGGCGGGCCCAGTACGGGTTGCGCAGCAGCTCGCGGCCGAGCAGGACGGCGTCGGCCCGGCCGTCGGCGAGGATCTGCTGGGCCTGGGCGGCATCGGTGATCAGGCCGACGGCCGCGACCGGCAGGTCGGTCTCCCTGCGGACCGCCTCGGCGAACGGCACCTGGAAGCCGGGGGCGGCGTCGATCCGGGCGTCGGGCACCAGGCCGCCGGTGGAGACGTCGAGCAGGTCGACGCCGTGCACGAGCAGTTCCTTGGCGAGCCGGACGGTCTGCTCGGAGGTCCAGCCCTCGCGCCCGTCCTCGGGGTTCTCGGTGAGCCAGTCGGTCGCGGAGACGCGGAAGAACACCGGCAGGTCCTCGGGCCACACCGCGCGGATGGCGTCCACGACCTCCAGGGCGAAGCGGGTCCGCCCCTCGAAGGAGCCGCCGTACTCGTCGGTGCGGCGGTTGGTGTGCGGGGAGAGGAACTCGTGGACCAGGTAGCCGTGCGCACCGTGGACCTCGACGATCTGGAACCCGGCGTCGAGCGCGCGCCGCGCGGCGTCGGCGAACTGGCCGACGATCTCCTTGATCTGCTCGACGCTCAGCTCCTCCGGTGTGACCCGGGCCTCGTCGAAGGGGACGGCGCTGGGCGCGACCGGCGTCCAGCCGTGCTCCTCGTCCGGGCCGAGGGCGCGGCCGCGGTCGACCCAGGTCCGCTCGGTGGACGCCTTGCGCCCGGCGTGGCCGAGCTGGATCGCGGGTACGGTGCCGTGCGCCTTCAGGAACGCGGTGATCCGCCCGAACGCCTCGGTCTGGGTGTCGTTCCACAGCCCGAGATCGTAGGGCGAGATCCGGCCCTCGGGGCTGACGGCGGTGGCCTCGACGATGATCAGCCCGGTGCCGCCGGCGGCGCGCGCCGCGAGGTGGGTGAAGTGCCAGTCGTGGGGAACGCCCGCCGCCTCGCCGGCCGGTGCGGCGCTGTACTGGCACATCGGCGGCATCCAGACCCGGTTGGGGATGGTGAGCGACCGCAGGGTCAAGGGACTGAAGAGGCTGGTGCTCATGTCGGACTCTCCTGGTCAGGACGGAGGGCGGAGCGGAAGCGGACCCGCGAATGATTGCAGCCGCAATCTCTGCGAGAACAATAGTTGCATGCGCTCCCTAAGTGCAAGCGGAGCCCGCTCCGCCGCGGCGTGCGCTCGAAAACCGGTGGACAGCCGTGGGCGGTCGGCCTACCTTGGCGATCATCGGTGAGGGAACACGACTGCGGGGGTGGTGGGGATGGACGTTCGGACCGGCGCGGCCGACTGGTGGAAGCCGCGAACAGCTGCCCCGATCCCATCCGACCGAAGGACGCCCCGAAGTGGATCTTCCACGTAGTTTCGTCATCCGCGAGAGCAGCCACCGCATCCACAACCCGTTCACCAGCGAGAAACTGGCCACGCTCGGGGGCGCCCTCCGGCTGCCGCCGGACGCGCGCGTGCTCGACCTGGCCTGCGGGTCGGGGGAGCTGCTGTGCACCTGGGCCCGGGACCACCGGGTCACCGGCACCGGAGTGGACATCAGTACCGCGTTCATCGACCGTGCGCGGGCCCGCGCCGCCGAACTCGGCGTCGTCGACCGGGTGGGCTTCGTCCACGGGGACGCCTCCGGCCACGTGGCCGATGAGCCCGTCGACGTGGCCGCCTGCGTCGGCGCCGCCTGGATCGGCGGTGGCCTCCCGGGTACGGTCCGGCTCTTGCAGGAGAGCCTCAAGCGGGACGGGATCATGCTCATCGGCGAGCCGTTCTGGCGGCGCCGGCCGGCGGACCGGGAGGCCGTCGCCGGCTGCCACGTCGACAGCGTCGACGACCTGCTCCTCCTGCCCGGGCTCGTCGAGCGGTTCGGTTCGCTCGGCTACGACGTCGTGGAGATGGTCCTCGCGGACCAGGACAGCTGGGACCGCTACCGGGCGGCACAGTGGCTGAACGTCCGCCGCTGGCTCGCCTCGCACCCCGACGACGAACTCGCCGCCGGACTGCGCGCGGAGCTCACCACGGCTCCGGCGCGTTACGTCCGCTACGAACGCGAGTACGTCGGCTGGGGCGTCTTCGCGCTCATGCGTCGCTGACCGGCGGCGGGGCGGCGGTCCGGTCCGTACGGCGCGGGTCGTCGCCCTCCTGCGCGACCTCGTTCGCAGTCCGTGAACCGGTGGGTCGCCGCCCCGCGCCGTTCCGTGTCAGAGGGCGGTGCGGACCGGGAGCCGGATGCCGCGGAACTCCCAGTCGCCGCCGAGGGCCGTGGACAGCACCTCCTCGGAGGCCGTCACCTGGGCGCCGACGTCCGTGCGGATCGGGGTCGGGCCGGTGACCACGTGGTTGCGCAGCCGGCCGAGGCCCTCCGCCTCGACCTCGACGACGTCGCCGGGCTGCACCGGGCGGGAGTTGGCGGGGGTGCCGGAGAGCAGGACGTCGCCGGGGTACAGGGTGATGGTGCGGGCGATGTCGGCGACCAGGTAGTGCATGTCCCACTCCATCTCGTCCGTGGAGCCGTCCTGGACGAGCACGCCGTTGACGTAGGTGCGCAGGTACTTGCCGCGGAAATCCCAGTCGGTGACCAGGCCCGGCCCGAGCGGGCCCAGCGTGTCGGAGCCCTTGACCCGGAGCATCGAGCCGGCGTCGGTGTCCCGGAAGTCGTGCAGGCCGAAGTCGTTGGCGACGGTGTAGCCGGCGATGTACGCCCCGGCCTCGGCGGGGGCGATGTTGCGGCAGGTGCGGCCGATCACGATCGCCACCTCGCCCTCGTAGTTGAGGTACCGGCAGCCCTCGGGGCGCACGACGGCGCCGCCGTGGGCGTTGAGGGCGGAGACCGGCTTGTGGAAGTAGGTCGGGGCCGGGGTGAGCCGGATGCCGAACTCCTCGACGCGGCTGCGGTGGTTGAGGTGGACGGCGACGATCTTGCCCGGGAGCACCGGCGGCAGGTGGTGGGCGGTGTCGGCGGCGACGCGGCGGCCGTCGCCGGCCACCAGCTCCCCGCCCTCGCGGCGGACCTCGACGGCCGCGCCGTCGAGGAGGATCCGGCGGTACTCAGGCATGGGCGGTCTCCTCGTGGGGGTCGACGTGGTGGTGCGGGTCGTGCCGGAGGGCGGGGGCGCCGGCGGGCGGCGCGGTCCAGCCCGCCGCGGGGCGGTCGAACCAGAGCAGCGCCTGCCCGGTGCCGACCGAGTTCTCGTACTCCCCGTACTGCCGCGCGGGCGCGGTGCAGCGCCGCTCGCCGAGGGCGCCGGCCAGCATCAGGTAGTGGCCGAAGCGGGCCTCGGGCTTGAACCGCTGGAACGCGTCCATGGTGTCGAGCACCCGGTCGTGCCGGCCCTCGCGGAACCAGCCGATCCGCTCCTCGTCGGCGGCCCGGGCCTCGGGGGTGAAGATGTGCGCGGGGTCGCTGGACTCGTGGTCGCGCAGCCGGCGCAGCGGCCAGAAGGTGTGCGACAGCGCGCCCGAGGCGATCACCAGGACCTTGCGGTCGACGGCCGCGATGCCGTCGGCGAGCGCCCGGCCGAGCCGCAGGTGGTCCTCGGCGTCGCCGGTCTGGCAGACCCCGATGCTCAGCCAGCGCTTGTCCGGCAGGCCCTCGCCGAGGTACTTCCAGAGGTTGATCGTCGCGTAGTGGACGGGCAGGCAGGGGTCGTCGATCGGGGTGATCCAGGTGTCGTGGCGGTCGGCGAACCGGGCCACCGCGTGGGCGAGTTCCTGGTCCCCGGGGTAGTCGTAGAGCATCCGGCGCATGCCGCGCGGCAGCTCCTCGGAGGTGAACAGGCCGGCCCGGCGCTGCTGGGCGGCGATCACGAACTCGACGGTGGTGGCCCAGTGCGAGTCGAGGACCACGACGGTGTCGTAGTCGAGGGTCTCGAAGACCTCTCGGCGCAGCTCGCGCAGGCCGGTGACCAGGGTGACCTCCCGGCCCTCGTTGAGCTCGCGCCGGGTGGCCTCGGGCAGCACGATGGTGGGCACGTGGGCGAGCAGCCCGGCGCCGACGATCTCACCCATGGTCCGCCCACCCCCTCGGGGCGGTGACGGTGTTGCGCAGGTCGCCGTAGAAGTCGAAGCTCCAGTCGCCGCCCTCGCGGCCGATCCCGGACTCGCGCGAGCCGCCGAACGGGGCGCGCAGGTCGCGGACGAAGAAGCAGTTCACCCAGACGGTGCCGGCCACCAGCCGGTCGGCGACCCGGTCGGCGCGCGCCCGGTCGCCGGTGGCGACGGTGGCGGCGAGGCCGAAGCGGGTGCCGTTGGCCAGCGCCACCGCCTCCTCCTCGGAGTCGAAGGTCTGCAGGGTGAGCACCGGGCCGAACACCTCCTCCTGGACGATCTCGGAGTCCTGGCGGACGTCGGTCAGCAGGGTCGGCCGGTAGTGGAGGCCGCCCAGCTCCCCGTTGGGCCCGCCGCCGAACACCGCGCGGGCGCCGGCGGCCAGGGCGCGCCGCACGAAGCCGTCGATCCGCTCCAGCTGGCGCGGGTGGATGTTGGGGCCGAGGTCGGTGGACTCGGCGCGCGGGTCGCCCTGGCGCAGCGCGGCGGCGCGGGCGGTGAGCCGGGCGGTGAACTCCTCGGCCACCGAGGACTCGACGAGCAGCCGGGTGGCGGCCAGGCAGACCTGCCCGGCGTTGTCGAACTGCTCGACGGCGAGGTCCGCGGCGAGGTCGAGGTCGGCGTCGGCGAAGACCAGCAGCGGGGACTTGCCGCCGAGCTCCAGGCTGACCGGGGTGAGGTTGCGCCCGGCGGCCTCGGCGATCCGCCGGGCGGTGGGGACGGAGCCGGTGAAGCTGATCCGCCGCACGCCGGGGTGGGCGGTGAGCGGTGCGCCGACCTCGGCGCCCAGGCCCTGGACGACGTTGAGGACGCCGTCGGGCAGGCCGGCCGCGGCCGCGATGTCGGCGAGCAGCGAGGCGGTGAGCGGCGACCACTCGGCGGGCTTGAGGACGACGGTGTTGCCGGCCGCGAGGGCGGGGGCGACCTTCCAGCTGGCCAGCATCAGCGGCGCGTTCCAGGGGGTGATCAGGACGGTCGGTCCGGCCGGGTCCCAGCTGACCCGGTTGGTGTGTCCGCGGGTGTCCAGACCGGGGTGCCCGAGGGCGAGCAGGCGGTCGGCGAAGAACCGGAAGTTGTGGGCGACCCGGGGCATGACGCCGCGCCGGTGGGAGCGGAGCAGGGCGCCGTTGTCGGCGGTCTCGACGGCGGCCAGCTCCTCCAGTCGGGCCTCGACGCCGTCGGCGATCGCGTGCAGCAGCCGGGCGCGTTCGGCGGGGGCGGTGGCGGCCCAGCCGGGGAAGGCGGCGGTGGCGGCAGCGACGGCCGCGTCGGCCTCGGTGGCGGTGCCCCGGGCGATCCGGGCCAGCTCGGCGCCGTCGATCGGGGAGTGGTCGGCGAAGGTGTCGGCGGAGGCGACGCGGCGTCCGCCGATCCAGTGCCGGGTGTCCACGGGGACCCCGGCCACCGTCGCGAGGTGGGGCGGCGCCTCGGCGGCGGCCGCAGGGTGGACGGACATGCGCGCCCTCCTGGTTCTCGTTTGGCTCCAAACAACGTAGGGCCCGGAATCCGTGGAGGTCAACCCTTGGAAGCGGTCGGGTCCTTGGTTATCGTTTGCCTCCAAATGACATCCCGGCGGCCTTTGCACCGCCGCGAGTTCGACCGGAGGCACCGTGACGGGCGCACCGCACGACGACGACACCTACGAGGCCTGGCAGCGGCGCGCCCGCGCGCTGGCCCTCCCCACCGCCCACCTCATCGACGGCGCCCCGGAACCGGGCGGCGGCGCCACCTTCGCGGTGGTCTCCCCGCGCGACGGGCGCCTCCTGGCCGAGGTCGCGGCCGGCGGGGAGGCGGAGGCGGACGCCGCCGTCGCCGCCGCCCGCCGGGCCTTCGACCGCGGCCCCTGGCCCCGGCTCGCCCCCGCCGAGCGCGGGCGCGTGCTCCAGCGGCTCGCCGACCTGGTCGAGCGCCACCGCGACGAGCTCGCCCTGCTGATCAGCCTGGAGATGGGCAAGCCGGTCACCGAGGCGCGGGACATCGAACTGCGCGCCGTCGCCGCCACCTTCCGCTGGTACGGCGAACTCGCCGGCAAGCTCACCGACGAGGCCCCGCACACCCCCGGCGACGCCCTCGCCCTGGTCACCCGGGAACCGGTCGGCGTCGTGGCCGCCGTCGTGCCCTGGAACTTCCCCCTCACCATGGCCGCCTGGAAGACCGCGCCCGCCCTCGCCGCCGGCTGCACCGTCGTCCTCAAGCCCGCCGAGCAGTCGCCGCTGTCCGCGCTGCGCCTGGGCGCGCTGGCCGCCGAGGCCGGGCTGCCCGACGGCGTCCTCAACGTGCTGGCCGGCCAGGGCCCCGAGGCCGGCCGCGCGCTCGGCCGCCACCCGGACGTCGACGCGCTCGCCTTCACCGGCTCCACCGAGGTCGGGCGGCACTTCCTGCGGTACGCCGCCGACTCCAACCTCAAGCGGGTCTGGCTCGAACTCGGCGGCAAGTCCCCGAACATCGTGCTGCCCGACGCCCCCGACCTGGAGCGGGCGGCGGCCACCGCCGCCTGGGGGATCTTCTTCAACCAGGGCGAGATGTGCACCGCGCCGTCCCGGCTGCTGGTGCACCGCGCGGTCGCCGACCGGGTGGTGGACGCGGTGGTCGAGCGCGCCCGCACCCTGCGGGTCGGCGACCCGCTCGACCCGGCCACCGAGATGGGTCCGCTGGTCACCGCCGCCCACCGCGAGCGCGTCCTCGGGCACATCGCGGCCGCCCACCGGGACGGCGCCCGGCTGCGGGCGGGCGGCGAGCCGGCGCTGCCCGACAGCGGCGGCCCCTACCTGCGGCCCACCGTCTTCGACCAGGTCGGCCCGCGGATGCGGCTCGCCCGCGACGAGGTGTTCGGCCCGGTGCTCGCCGTGCAGGTCTTCGACACCCCCGAGGAGGCCGTCCGGATCGCCAACGACAGCGTCTACGGGCTGGCCGCGGGCCTGTGGACGTCCGACCTCTCCACCGCGCACCGGATGTCCCGGGCCCTGCGGGCGGGTACCGTCTGGGTCAACTGCTACGAGGAGGGCGGACTCGAAGTGCCCTTCGGCGGCGTGCGGCAGTCCGGGCACGGGCGCGACAAGTCCGCGCACGCGCTGGACAAGTACACCGACCTCAAGACCACCTGGATCCGGCTGTGAGCGCGCGGCGGCCGCTGATCGCGCTGCCCGCCCGCCACTCGGCGTCCGTCTCGGCGCTGCGGTACGCCGCCGTGGTGGCCGCCGAGGCGCTCGCCGAGGCCGTCTACCGGGCCGGCGGCGAGCCGTTCGTGATGCTGCCCGCCGGGCCCCGCGCTCCCGGGCCCGCCGGGGCCGAGGAGGTCGCCGAGCGGCTCGCGCGCTGCTCCGGCCTGCTGCTGCCCGGCGGCGGGGACCTCGATCCGGCGCACTACGGCGAGACCTCCCGGCACCCCGAGGTCTACGACCTGCACGCGGGCCAGGACGCCTTCGACCTCGCGCTCGCCGGGTACGCCCTGGTGGCCGGGCTGCCGACGCTCGCCGTCTGCCGCGGCCTGCAGGTCGTCAACACGGTGCTCGGCGGCACCCTGGAGCAGGACATGGGCGGCCCCGGGCGCGACCACCGGCACGTGGTGCACCCGATCGCGCCGCGGGCCGGCAGCCTGCTGGCCGGGCTGGCCGGCGCGGGGGAGCGGGAGGTCTCCTGCTACCACCACCAGCGGGTGGCCCGGCTCGGGCGGGGGTTGCTGGTGACGGCGTGGGCCGCCGACGGCACCGTGGAGGCGGTCGAACTCGCCGAGCCGGCCGGGTGGTTCCTGGGCGTGCAGTGGCACCCGGAGGACACCGCGGCCACCGACCGGGCCCAGCAGGCGGTGTTCGACGCCCTGGTGGAGGCCGCGGCCGCCGAGGGCCGCCGGGGCTGAGCGCACGACGCGAGGGACCCGTCCATCCGTGGACGGGTCCCTCGCGTCGTGCGGCGTGTCAGGCGTCGCGCCGGCGGCGACCACCCGGGCGCGGCGGCGGGGGAGCGTCGGCGGTCAGCTCGGCGCGGCGGGCCTCGCCGTCCTGCTCCAGGGTGCCGACGACCCGCCGCAGCAGGCCGGCCAGCTGCTCGCACTCCTCGTCGGAGAGCGCGCCGGCCACGAAGGCCTCCTCCTGGTTGAAGCGCGGGAACAGCCCGGCCATCAGTTCCTCGCCGGACGGGGTGAGCCGCAGCAGCACCATCCGCCCGTCCGAGGGGTGGCCGACCCGCTCGACCAGGCCGCGCGACTCCAGCGTGCGGGCGACCCCGGTGAGCGTGCCCTTGGAGATGCCCGCCTCCTCGGCGACGTAGCGGGTCTCCATCTCGCCCCAGATCCAGACCACCCAGAGGACCACGAAGGACGTCCAGGTCAGCTGGGCGCCGCGCAGGACGGAGTTCTCCAGGTGCTGGCGGACGGCGGCCGCCGCGCGGTGGATGTTGCCGACGGCGGCCATCTGCGCGCGCAGCAGCGGTACCCCGCCCAGCTTGGCCCGGACGGCCTGCTCGGTCTCCTCGATGGTGCGGTTGCTCACCGGTGGTCCCCTCCCCGCGGGCGGGCCGCGGTCGTGTCGTGGGGCCGAATCTAGCGCGACCGGCACTCCATTTGCACCCGTACGATTCCTCGGCGGTGACGGCGGTGGTGATGACGGCGGCGGGGTACGGGCCCGGGGTGCGGGCCCGCACCCGGGGTCAGGCGCCGGTGGCGGACTCCAGCAGCCGGCCGCCGTTCCAGACCACCCCGACCTGTCGGTAGTAGGCGCCGATCGGCTCCTCGATCCGCAGCGCCGCCAGCTCCTCGGTCGGCGCCTCGAACAGCTCCAGCTCGGCCGTGCCGCGCCAGGCCGGCCCGGCCTCGAAGGCGGCGGCCCCGCTCTCGACCAGCTCGTCCAGGGCGAGCGCGCCCGGCCGGTCGATGGCGGGCAGCCGGCGGTGGTGGGCCATCGGGTGGCCGTTGACGAAGCCGTTGGTCGCGGACTCCTCCTCCAGCGTCACCACCGCCTGGGCGAGCCGCCGGTCGGCCGCCGCGAGGGTGGCGCCGAACCGGGCGCCGGGGGCGATTCGGGGCGCCGGGCCGTAGGGGTGCGGGCGGGTCTGGTGGATCGAGCCGAGCTTCTTCGGGTAGCCCTGGTGCAGGCCGCGCGCGATGGCGAAGTCCTTGTCCACCCAGATGTAGACGCAGCGCGAGTAGGTGCGGCCCCGGTAGGAGCAGCGCACCACGGCGAAGCACTCCTTGTACTGCGCGCGGACCGGGTCGAGCAGTTCGGCGCCGTCGGCGGCGCAGGACTGCCAGTCGGCCCAGATCAGCGCGACGGCGCCGGGGTCCTCCTCGGCGAGTTCCAGCGGGGCGGGCAGCAGTTCGGCGACCCGGGCGGGGTCGGTGCGGTACTCGACCGTCAGCAGGTCGCCCGAGTAGTGCCAGGGCGGGGACGGGACGAGCGAGGAGCGGCCGGTGGCCGTCCTGGGGTGAAAGAAGCCGTGCACGGTGGCCACGGCACCTCCTGGATCGCGGGGGCCGGGGAGAGCGGCGGGCGGCGGTTCGGAGCGGCGCCGCGCGGTCTCTCGTTTGGGGCCATACGATATGCCCTGACGGGCGGGCTGTCACCCCGTCCGCGCGGATCGCGCGGATCTGCCCGGGGGGCTTGTCCGGCGGTGCCGGTCGGGCCTACTGTTTGATCCCAAACGAGAGTCCCGGGCCGGAGCTGACCGTTCGCCCGCCCGGACCACGGTGAACTCCCCACCCCCCACGCCCGCCTCACGAGGAGGCCCGCAGTGACCGACCCGGTCGCCATCCCCGAAGCCGCCCCCGCCGCCCAGGACCCCGCCGTGCCGGACTCCGCCGCCCAGGACTCCGCCGGGCAGGACCCCGCCGGGCAGGACCCCGCCGGGCGGAGCCCCGAGGCGGTGGCCGCCGACCTGAAGGCCCGCGGCATCGACGTCGTCCGGATCACCTACCCGGACCTCATGGGCTCCGACCGCGGCCGCGACGTCCTGGTCGACGCGCTGCCCGCCGCCGTCCGCCACGGCCTCACCTTCTGCCGCGCCATCTACCACACCGGACCGCTCGGCGAGGTCGTCCCGGTGGAGGGCGGCCTCGACGCCGGCCTGCCCGACATCACCGTCCACCCCGACCTCGCCACCCTGGTCCCGCTGCCCTGGGAACCCGGTGTCGCCTGGTGCCTGGGCCGCGTCACGGACCCGGCCACCGGCCGCCCGTGCCCGGAGTCCCCCCGCGAGGTCCTGCACGGCGTCACCGGGCGCCTGGCCGGGCACGGCCTGACCGCCGTCGTCGGACCGGAGCTGGAGTACTTCCTCTGCGAGCCCGACCCGGCCGCCCCGAGCGGCTGGCGCCCGTACGCGGCCGCGCCCGGCAACGTCTACGTCGCCGGCCGGCGCGGCGACCCGGACGGCCACCTGCTGCGCACCCTGCGCCTGCTCGCCGGGCTCGGCATCGGTGCCACCATGGGCAACCACGAGTTCTCCGGCGGCCAGTTCGAGATCAACCTGACCCACTCCGAGGCCGTCGACGCCGCCGACCGGGCCTTCCGCTTCAAGGCCGCGGTCAAGGAGATCGCCCGCACCGAGGGCCGGCTGGCCACCTTCATGGCCAAGCCGTTCACCGGCGAGGGCGGCTCCGGCTTCCACCTGCACGTCTCCTGCCTCGACGGCGAGGGGCGCAACGCCTTCGCCGACCCCGGCGCGCCCGACGGCCTCTCCGCCACCGCCCGGCACGCCATCGGCGGCGTCCTGCGGCACGCCCCGGCGCTCGCCGCGCTGCTCAACCCCACGGTGAACTCCTACAAGCGGTTCGGGCCGGACACCCTGGCGCCCTGGCTGATCGACTGGGGGCTGGACAACCGCAGCGCGATGGTGCGCATCCCCCCGGAGCGCGGCGACGCGACCCGCCTGGAGGTGCGCCTGGGCGACGCGAGCGCCAACGCCCACCTCGCCGTCGCCGGCCTGGTCGCCGCCCTCGCGCTCGGCGTCGAGGAGGCCGTGGAGCCGCCCGCGCCGTTGGAGGGCTACGGCTACGACGCGACCAAGGCACCCGTGCTGCCCGGCTCGCTGGGTGCGGCCCTGGACGCGCTGGAGGCCGACACGGCGCTCTGCGAGGCGCTGGGCAAGGGCTTCGTCTCGGCCTTCCTCGCCTTCAAGCGCGCCGAGCTGGAGCGCTTCGGCCGGTACGTCACCGACTGGGAGTTCCGCGAGTACGGCTACCACCTCTGAGCAGCCGTCCGCCGGCCCCGCCGCCCCGACCCGGGCCGGCGGGGCCTTCGCCGTTCCGCGGGCCGGGCCGGGAACCGCGACGCCGGACCCGGAACGCCGGACCGGGAACGACGACGCCGCCCCGGGCCGGCGGGCCCGGGGCGGCGCGAGGGGCTGGCGCGAGGGGGTGGCCGTCAGCGCTCGGCGGCGGGCGCCGGGATGATGCCCAGCCCGTCCGCGCCGACCTGCACGGCCGACTCGTCCAGCGCCGCCGAGACCACCGGCTGCGGCCTGCCGTCGAGGTCCAGCACCGGCGTGGCCTCCTTGTACCAGGACTCGATCACGGCGTTGCCCCAGAAGTCCCGCCGCCGGTCGTCGTGCACGTTCCAGCGGTAGGTCTCGTGGTCCGGGTCCCCGGTGTAGTAGTCGGAGGTGTAGATCTCCACCCGGTGCCCGTCCGGATCGCGCAGGTACAGGTAGAAGGCGTTGGACACGCCGTGCCGGCCCGGACCGCGCTCGATGTGGTGCTCGGCCCGCAGCGAACCGAAGATGTCGGCGGTGCGCAGCACCTGGTGCGCCTCGGGGGCGAACACCCCGACGTGGTGCATCCGCGGGCCGGCGCCGCTGGTGAACGCCACGTCGTGCACGGTCTGCTTGCGGAACATCCAGGCCGCGTACAGCTCGTGCTCGTCGCCCTCGATGGTCTCCGAGCAGCCGAAGCCCAGCGCGCGGTAGTGCTCGTAGGCGGCCGGGATGTCCGGCACCACGATGTTGAAGTGGTCCATCCGCGCGACCTCCGCGCCGCGGCGCAGGTCGTAGCGCTGGATGAGGCGTTCGGCCCGGTCGATCGCGTGGAAGAACTCGACCGGGAAGCCGAGCGGGTCCACCACCCGCACCGCGTCGCCGACGCCGCGCGTCCCGGCGCCGGCCGGCACCCGGCGCACCGGGCAGCCGAGCGCGGTGAAGTACGCCTCGGCGCGGTCCACGTCCTCGGGCGTGCGCACCCGGTAGGCGATGTGGTCGAGCGCGGGCGCGTCGCCGGCCCGCAGCACCAGGCTGTGGTGGGTCAGCTCGTCGGTGCCGCGCAGGTGGAGCGTGCGGGCGTCCTCGTACTGGACGTGGAAGCCGAGCATGTCGACCCAGAACCAGCGGGCCCGGGGCACGTCGGTGACGACGAGCTGGGCGTAGGCGGAGCGGACGACGTCCGGCGGGGTGGGCATCTGCGTGACCTCCATCGGCGTGACTCCCATCTGCGGGTTCAGTGCTGCTCGTCGGCGCCGAAGCGCGGCGTGTGGACGTCCCCGAGCATCACGTGGACGATCTTGGACTCGGTGTAGAAGTCGATGCTGTGCGCACCGCCCTCGCGGCCCAGACCGCTGGCCTTCACCCCGCCGAACGGCGTGCGCAGGTCGCGGACGTTGTGGGAGTTGATCCAGACCATGCCGGACTCCACCGCGTGGGCGACCCGGTGACCCCGCTTGAGGTCGGACGTCCACACGTATGCGGCCAGACCGTATGCGGTGGAATTCGCCAGGTCAATGGCCTCCTCCTCGTCGTCGAACGGCGCGACCGCCACGACCGGGCCGAAGATCTCCTCCTGGAAGATCCGGGCGTCGCGCGGCACGTCCGCGAAGACCGTCGGCTGGAGGTAGTTGCCCTCCGGCAGGTGCGCGGGACGGTCGCCGCCGGCCACCAGGCGCGCCTCGGACTTGCCGGCCTCGACGTAGTCCAGCACCCGGCGGTAGTGCACGGGGTGGACCAGGGCGCCGACCTCGGTCGCCGGGTCGCCCGGCACGCCGACCCGGACCCGCTCGGCGCGCTCGGCCAGCCGGCGGGTGAACTCCTCGTACAGCGGGCGCTCGACCAGCACCCGGGAGCCGGCCGTGCAGCGCTCGCCGTTGAGCGAGAACACGCCGAAGACGACCGAGTCGAGGGCGGTCTCGACGTCCGCGTCGGCGAAGACCACCACCGGGGACTTGCCGCCCAGCTCCATCGAGACGGTCTTCAGCCGGTCCGCCGAGCAGCGCACGATGTGCCGTCCGGTGGCGGTGGAGCCGGTGAAGGAGAGGATCGGCACGTCCGGGTGGTCCACCAGGGCCTGCCCGGCCTCCGTGCCGAGACCGTGCACGATGTTGACCACACCGGCCGGCAGGCCGGCCTCGGCCAGGATGTCCGGCCACAGGCTCGCCGACAGCGGCGTCCACTCGGCGGGCTTGAGCACCAGGGTGCAGCCGGAGGCGATGGCCGGCGCCAGCTTCCAGCTCTCCAGCATGAACGGGGTGTTCCACGGGGTGATCAGCCCGGCCACGCCGACCGGGGTGCGCACCACGTAGTTGAGCTGCTGGGTGCCGACCCGGAAGGCCTCCTCGCCGAGCGCCACGACCACGTCGGCGAAGTAGCGGAAGTTCTCGGCGGCGCGCCGGGCCTGGCCGCGCGCCTGGGTGATCGGCAGGCCGGTGTCGAAGGACTCGAAGGCGGCCAGCTGCTCCTCGCGGGCCTCGACGGCGTCGGCGATCCGGTTGAGCACGGTGGCGCGCTCGCGGTTGCCCAGCGCCGACCAGGCCGGGAAGGCGGCCCGGGCGGCCGCCACCGCGCGGTCGACGTCGGCCGCGCCGCCCGCCGCGAGGGTGGCGTAGGCGGTGTTGGAGACCGGGTCGGCGACGTCGAGGACGCGGCCGTCGGCGGACGGCACGCGCGCGCCGCCGATCCAGTGCAGGATCTCGCCGGGCAGCGCGGCGGGGCGGGCCGGGGCACCGGCCGGGTCGGCGGCGGGCTGCGGGGCCGCCTCGGTGGTGGTGGTCATCTCGTCTCCTGCTCTCGGGGTGGGAGGGGCGCCGGGCCCGGGGTCACAGCTGCTGGGTGAGGTCGCCGCCCGCGGCGAGCAGCGCGCGGATCCGCTCCAGGCCGGCCTCGGTCGGGGCGGTGAGCGGCGGGCGGACGTGGCCGGAGGCGATCCGGCCCTGCTGGGCCAGCACCCACTTGGCGGGGGCCGGGTTGGTCTCCACGAACAGCAGGTCGACCAGCGGGTGGAGGCGGTAGTGCAGCTCGCGGGCGCCGGCGTGGTCGCCCTGCTCCCACAGCTCGTACATCCGGGCCACCGCGGCGGGCGCCAGGTTGGCGACGGCGCTGATGAAGCCGGCCCCGCCGAGGGCCATCAGCGGCAGGCAGAGCAGCTCGATGCCGGACCAGACGAGCAGCTCGGGGCCGCAGGCGTGGATCACCCGGGAGAAGTGCTCGAAGTCCTTGGTGGTCTCCTTGACGCCGACGACGTTGTCGAAGTCGGTGAACAGCCGGCGCACCGTCTCCGGCTCGATGTCCACGGCGGTGCGCGAGGGCACGTTGTAGACGACCAGCGGCAGGTCCGGGAACTCCCGGGCCACCGTGGCGTACCACCGGTACAGCGCCTCCTGGGTGGGCCGCGCGTAGTAGGGGGTGATCACCAGGGCGGCGTCGGCGCCGAGTTCGGCCGCCGCGGCGGTGAGTTCGAGGGTCTCGTCGAGCTTGGCGGAGCCGGTGCCGGGCAGGAACGGCACCCGGTCGGCGATCTCGTCGGCGGCGGTGCGCATCGCGGCGATCCGCTCGGCGACGCTCTGCGCGCTCGGCTCGCCGGTGGAGCCGCCCAGCGAGATGCCGTGCGAGCCGGAGTCGAGCTGCCAGCGGACGAGGGCGCGCAGCGAGTCGTGGTCGACGGCGCCCTCGGCGGTGAAGGGCGTGACCACGGGGGCGAGGGAGCCGCGGATCACGGACGGGTCGCTTCGGAACTTCATCGGGTCTCCGTGGGGGGAGTGGGGGCGGGGGGAGGAGGGTCAGTCGCCCTGGCGCTCGCGCTCGTAGCGGGCGCGCCAGTGCGCGTTCATCGGGTAGAGGCCGTCGATGCCGGCGCCGCCGTCCACCTGCCGCAGGACGAAGCGCTCCTCGTCCTCCTGGGCGGCGGCGTCCCGGGCGACCTCGGCGGCCAGCGCGGGCGGGATCACCACGACGCCCTCGGCGTCGCCGACCAGGACGTCGCCGGGCATCACCAGCACTCCGCCGCAGTCGACCGGCACCTGGGAGTCCATCGGGACGTGCCGGCGGCCGAGCACGGCGGCGTGCGGCCCCGCGTAGTAGGAGGGCAGGTCGAGGCCGGCGAAGGAGGGGCTGTCGCGCAGTCCGCCGTCGGTGACCACGCCGGCCGCGCCGCGGCGCAGGGCGCGCAGCGCGAGGATGTCGCCGAGGGTGCCGGAGCCGTGCTCGCCGCGGGCGCCGATCACCAGCACCTCGCCCGGCAGCAGCTCCTCGACGGTGCGCTTCTGGGCGTTCATCCCGCCGCCGATCGCGGCGAACACGTCCTCGCGCAGCGGCAGGTAGCGCAGGGTGCGGGCGGTGCCGACCATCCGCAGGTCGGGGCGGGCCGGGCGGACGCCCTCGATGAAGTGGTGGTCGATGCCGCGCTTGCGCAGCTGGGCGGAGAGGGTCGCGGTGGAGACGGTGCGCAGCAGGGCGGCGGTCTCCTCGTCCAGCCCGGCCGGGGCGCCCCGGTCCGGTCCGGCGGCGGGCGCGGGCGGCGGGACGGAGCCGTAGGCGGCCTGCCGGGCGGACTCGGTGACCCGGGGCAGCGCGCCGTACTCGGTGACGCCCGGTTCCTCGGCGACCACCTCGTTGCGCAGTCGGCCGCTCTCCTCCAGCTCGACCTCGACCACGTCGCCGGGGTGCACGACGGTGGAGCCGGCCGGGGTGCCGACGAGCAGGACGTCGCCCGGCTCCAGGGTGGTCGAGCGGGACAGGTCGGCGATCAACAGGTCGACCGGGAAGAGGAGTTCCTCGGTGGAGGCGTCCTGGACGAGCAGGCCGTTGACCCAGGTGCGCAGCCGCAGCCGGGCGGGGTCGACGCCGGTCAGCAGCGCCGGGCCGACGGGGGTGTAGCCGTCGCGGCCCTTGGCCCGCAGGTTGGCGCCGAGGTCGGCGTGCTTGAGGTCGTAGACGCCGAAGTCGTTGGCGGCCGCGTAGCCGGCCACGTGCTCCAGGGCCTGCTCGCGGGAGACCCGGTGCGCCCGCTTGCCGATGACCACCGCGATCTCGCCCTCGAAGGCGAGCAGTTCGCAGCCGACCGGGCGGACGACGGGCTGTCCGCTCCAGGAGAGCGAGGACGGGGGCTTCAGGAAGTAGGAGGGGGCGTCGGGTGTCCGCCCGCGCTCGGCCGCGCGGCTGCGGTAGTTGAGGTGCACCGCGATGATCTTTCCCGGGGCCAGTCCGAGGGGGTGTGCCACATTGCCCTCCTAGAATCGTATACGGCATCATGCACGATAGCGGACGTGATCGACGCTGGCCATGGTTGATCGGATGTGACTTCGTACATGATCCGCGGATGCGGACCGGCCCTGTCGAGATCATGACGGGGCGGGTGGGCGTGCAGTACTATCAAAAATCGTATGCGAAAGCAGGGGAGAGGTGCAGTGGTCATGACCCACAGCGATGACCTGGCGGTGCGGATCATCACGCCGGAGGAGGGCGACGCGGGCGGCGTCGGGGGCCGGCCGCCCGTCGTCCTGCTGCACGGCTTCGCCTCCGACGGCGAGAGCGACTGGATCGCGCCGGGCACCGCCGCCGCGATCGCCGCCACCGGGCGCACCGTGCTGGTGCCGGACCTGCCCGGGCACGGCGCCTCGCCGGACCCGGCCGACGCCGCCGAGGCCGGCGCGGGCGCCCTGACCGCCCGGCTGCTGGCGGCCCTGGACGCCGCCGGGGTGGGGGAGTTCGACCTCGTCGGCTACTCCCTCGGCGCCCGGCTGGCCTGGGAGTTCCCGGCGGCCGCGCCCGGGCGGGTGGGCCGGGTGGTGCTCGGCGGGCTCAGCCCGTTCGAGCCGTTCGCCGGCGTCGACGTCGAGGCGCTGCACCGCGCCGTCGCCGGCGGCGGCGAGCCCGCCGACCCCTTCACCGGCATGGTCGCCGGACTGGTCCGCTCCCGCGGCGAGCGCGCCGCGGCCCTCGCCCGCTGTGTCGAGGGTCTGCGCAACACCCCCTTCGCGCCCGGGCATTGGGCCGGCCGGACCGCCCCGGTGGTGGTGGTCGGCGCGGACGATGTGATGACGCGGGGCATCGAGAGTATCGTTGCTCCCCTTGACGGGGCGGAACTGGTGACCGTTCCCGGCGATCACCTGGGGGCCCTGGCCGGTGCGGAGTTCCGCGGCGTCGTGCTGAAGGCCCTCGCCCGGTGACCGCCCGGGGCGCGCGGACCGCCCGGCGGTCCGCCACGGGGGCGAGTGCCGTGCTGAGGAAGGACGAGGGAACGGCGTTGGGTTCCGCGAAGGACCGAACTGGTGGGTCGAAGGCCGAGCAGAGCTACGAGTTGCTCCGCTCGCGGATCCTCGACGGCACGTACGGCCCGGGCTACCGCCTGGTGATGAACCAGCTCGCGCAGGAGACCGGGGTCAGTACCATCCCGCTGCGCGAGGCGCTGCGCCGGCTGCAGTCGGACGGCCTGGTCGAGGTGGTGCGCAACATCGGCGCCAGGGTGGCGGTCTTCGAGGCCGTCCAGGTTGAGCACTCGCTGCAGATCCTGGCCCGGCTGGAGGGGTACGCGACGGCCGTCTGCGCACCGCTGCTGACGCCGGACCAGATCGCCGCCTCGCGCGAGATCAACGCCCGGATGGTGGCCGCGCTGGACGAGTTCGACCCGGCCGCGTTCACCGCGCTCAACCGCACCTTCCACTTCTCGATCTACCAGCACTGCCCGGACGCGCACCTGCGCTCCCTGCTGGAGGAGGAGTGGGCCCGGCTGGACCACATGCGCCGCTCCACCTTCACCTACGTGCCGGGCCGGGCCCGGCGCTCGGTGGTGGAGCACGAGCAGATCCTCGACCTGATCGAGCAGGGTGCCGACGCGGCCGAGATCGAGCGGGTGGCCTGCGCCCACAAGGCGGCCACCGCCGACGCGCTGCACCAGGCCAAGCCGTCCGGCTGAGCCGGCCCGCACAGCCCGAAGGGGCGGGAGTCCGCGGAGGACTCCCGCCCTTTCCGGGTTCCCGGAGGTCAGACGAGCAGCTGGCCGCCGTCCACCTGGACCACCGCGCCGGTGATGTGGCGGGCCTGCGCCGAGGCGAGGAACAGCACCAGCGGCGTCAGGTCGCCGGTCTCGGCGATCCGGCCGAGCGGGATCCGCGCCTCCCAGGCGCCGCGCGCGGCCGCGTCGTCCATCAGCGGCGCGGTCATCGGGGTGTGCACCGGCCCGGGGGCGACGCCGTTGACCCGGATGCCGTGCCCGGCGAGTTCCAGCGCGGCGGTGCGGGTGAGCGCGTCCACCGCGGCCTTGGTGGCCTCGTAGTGGCCGAGCCCCGGGGTGGGCTGGCGGGCGCCGATCGAGCTGATGTTGACGATCGCCCCGCCCCGGCCGCTGTCGACCATCTGCCGGCCGACCACCTGGGTCACCGTGAAGGTGCCGCGCAGGTTCACCGAGACGACCAGGTCGAAGACCTCGGCGGGCAGGTCGATCAGCGGACCGCCCCCGCCGGCCAGGCCCGCGTTGTTGACCAGCACCTCGACCGGGCCGAACCGCTCGGTGGCCTCGGCCAGCGCCGCGGCCACGCTCGCCCGGTCGGTGACGTCCATGGTGACGGCGAGCGCGGTGGCGCCCAGCTCCTCCGCCACGGCGTCCGCCGCCGCGCGGTTCAGGTCGGCGACCACCACCCTGTCCCCGGCCGCCGCGAAGGACCCGGCGACCGCCCGGCCGATGCCGCTGGCCGCCCCGGTGACCAGGACGACGCGCCCTGCGCCCGCCGTCGCGCCCTCGGTGCTCATCGTGCCTCCGCGATGATGATGCGCGGGCTGCCGGGCAGCGCGCGGGTCTCGACGGGCTCCCAGCCGGCCTCGCGCAGCCAGCCGCGGACCTCGTCCTCCGGGTAGACGATCGTGCCGTCGATCACCAGGTACTCGCCGGCGTGCAGGGCGTCGATGGCGCGCTGCTTCTCGTCGGAGTCCAGGAAGAAGTCCAGCAGGACCAGCTTGGCGCCCTCGGCCGCCGCCGCGCGCGCCCGGCGGGCGATGGCGAGGTTCTGCTCGGCGTCGAAGCGGTGCGCCACGTGCTCCAGCAGCACCAGGTCGAAGCCGCCCGGGACGTCGCCGGCCACGGCGTCGCCCTCGACGATGTCGACCCGGTCGGCGACCCCGGCCGCGGCCAGCACGTCGCGGGCGTGGCCGACCAGCTCGCCGGCCGAGAAGAAGGTGCCCTTGAGGCCCGGGGCGGCGGTGAGCGCCTCGGCCAGGAAGGAGCCGGACAGGCCGCCGAGGTCGAGCACCCGCTCGTGCGCGGTGAAGTCGTAGTGCTCGGCGAGCAGGCGGGCGTGCAGGGCGTTGTACGTCATGACGCCGCCGAGGAAGGTGGTCATCCGCTCGCCGCCGAAGTCCAGCTGCTGCGGCTCGGCGGTGCGGCTGGTGTCGCCGAAGCCCAGCCAGTGGCCGTAGCTGATCTCGTCCAGGAAGGTGAGGAAGGGGCGCAGGTCGATCTGGCCGTCGGCGCCGGTGAGGTAGGCGGCGGTACTGGCAGAGTTGGCGTAGCGTCCGTCGGTGCGCTCCAGCAGGCCGAGCCCGGCCATCGCGTCGGCCAGGATGCGGCTGGTGCGCTCGGGCAGGCCGGTGCGCTCGGCGAGCTGCGGCACGTCCAGCGGGCCGTCGGCGAGCGCGGCGAACAGGTTCGCGTCGGCGGCGGCGAAGAGCTGCTTGGCGGCCATGTAGCCGACGGCCACCTCGACGATCGGGGCCGGGTCCGCGGAACGGGGGGATTCCGGGCGAAGGGACATCGCGTCCTCCTTGACGGTCAAAGAATATGCCGGATGCTATACGATCGCCTTCCCGGCGGCCAGAGCCGGACCACTCGGATCCTCAGGAGGTTGGCGTGGAGTACTCGGAAACCGTGTCCCGGGACGGCGGCACCCAGGCGGTGCCCCGGCGCCGGCTCGGCGCGGACGGCCCGCAGGTGCCGGTGTTCGGCCTCGGCTCGTGGAACACCTGGGACCGGATGACCACCGACGAGGCGGCCGAGCTGGTCGCCCGCGCCGTCGCGCGCGGGGTGAACCTGTTCGACGTCGCCCACTACAACTTCGGTCCGCACGCGGAGAACGCGGTCACCGACATCCTCTTCGGCGAGGCCGTGCGGGGCGCCGGCCTGTCCCGCGCGGACTACCTGCTCTGCGGCAAGCTGTGGCTCTGGGACTACCCGAAGGCCTCCTTCGCCGAGCAGCTGGAGGTCTCGCTGGCCCGGGTCGGCACCGACCGCGCCGACTTCGTGGTGGTCGGCGACTACCTGGGCGAACTCGACGTCCCGGCGGTGGTCACGGACGTCGCCGAGCAGGTGCGGGCCGGGCGGTTCACCGCCTGGGGCGTCAACAACTGGTCGGCGGACGACCTGGCCGGGGCCTGCCGGTTCGCGCGGGCCGAGGGCCTGGTCGCGCCGTCCTTCGCCCAGCTCAAGTACAGCCTGGCCCGCCGCTCGGTGCCCGAGGGCGAGCCCTACGGGCGGCTCTTCGACGAGTTCGGGCTCGGCCTCCAGGCCTCCGACGTGTTCGAGGGCGGCATCCTGGCCGGCAAGCTGCACCCGCAGCGCAAGATCGGGGCCGACCCGGGCGGCATCCGCGAGCGGATCCGGGAGTCCTACCCGGAGGTGCTGCGGATCGCGGAGGGCTTCGGCGCCACCCCGGCCCAGCTCGCGGTGGCCTTCACGCTCACCCACCGGGCCGCGGCGAGCGTGCTGTTCGGCGCCAGCAGCCTGGAGCAGTTCGAGGCCAACCTCGGCGCGCTCGACCTGCTGGAGCGCCACGGGGACGAGCTGCGCGCGGCGGTCGCCGGCCTCTGGCTGGACCGCGACGTCGTCCACCCCGGCGCCTCCTGGGGCACCGACGCGCCCGCGACGTAGGACGGACGCGCCCCGTCCCTCCCGCGCGGGAGGGACGGGGCGTACGCGCCCGGCCGCGGTCTCAGCGCTCGTGCACCACCCGGCCGTCCACCACCGTCATCGCCACCGGCACCTCGGGCAGCGCGGCCGGGGCGACCTCCCGCAGGTCCGCGTCCAGCAGGCACAGGTCGGCCGCCTTCCCGGCCTCCAGCGTGCCCTTCCAGTCCTCGGCGCCGTCCTGCCGCGCCGGGGCCGCCGTGTAGGCGTACAGCGCCTCCGCCAGGGCGAGCCGCTGGTCGCGGCCGGTGGCCTCGACGGCCCGGGTGGCCGCCGCGGCCGCGCCGGCCCGCCAGTCCGGGGCGAGCACCGGGGCGTCCGAGCTGAGGCAGAGCGGCACGCCCGCCGCCAGCGCGTCGCGCACCGGCCAGGCGTGCGCCAGCGCGTCCGCGCCGAGCGCCCCGGCGAGCATCGGGGCGGTCGCGGCGGCGATGCCCGGCTGGGTGTTCAGGCCCACCCCGGCGGCGGCCATCGCGGCGAGCGTCGCCGGGTGCAGCACGTCGCCGTGGATGAGGTAGTGCCGTCCGTCCCGGCCGTCCGCCGCCCGGGCCTCGGCGAAGGCCTCGGTGACCACCCGGGTGGTGCGGCTGCCGGTGGCGTGCACCCCGATCTGGTGGCCGGCCGCGTGCGCGGCGCGGATCATAGCGCGCAGGTTCGCCTCCCGCTCGCCCGGGTCGGCGCCGTCCACCAGCAGGTCGCCGTGGCCGCCGTCGGCGTACGGCTCCTCGCTCCAGGCGCTGCCCATCGGCGGGATGCCGTCGGCGAAGATCTTCACCCCGGCCACCCGGAACCAGCCGGGCACCTCGGCGGGCGCCGCGAACCCGGTCAGCCCGCGCAGCAGGTCGGCGGCGCTGCTCGCGCCGTCCAGCAGGCCGAACAGCAGCAGGGCGGTCACCCGCGCCCGCAGCAGGCCCTCGGCGGCCAGCTCGGCGTACTCGGCCAGCACGGCTGAGGAGAAGCAGCCGGTCGGACCGCCGTCCTCGCCGGGGCCGAGGCCGGGCTCGGTGTAGCTGGTGATGCCGAGCGAGGCGAGCAGCTCGCCGGTGCGCAGGATCGCCCGGCGCCGCTCGGCGGGGGTGCCCAGGGCCGCCAGGGCCGGCCCCTCGCCCGCGTGGTCGTGGCCGTCGTGGCCGTGCCCGCCGCCGCCGGGGCCGCCGTCCGCCGGCGCGGCCGCCAGCTGGGCCATCAGCGTGTCCGGCCACATCGTGCCGAGCCAGGCGCCGTGCAGGTGCGAGTCGTTGATCCCGGGCAGCAGGGAGCGCCCGCGCAGCTCCACCACCCTGGTCCCGGGCCCGATCAGCGGCGCCACCTCGGCATCGGTGCCGACCCGGACGACCGTGCCCGCGTGCACCGCCAGCGCCTCGGCGACCGTACGGGCACCGTCCATCGTGTGCACGCGGCCACCCCGCATGACCAGGTCAGCTGTGGTGATTCCGGCCTGGAATCCGTTGCGCATCATCTTGCTCCCAGCTCTGGACACCGTGGATTGTGACTGCTTAACGTACATGGAATCAGATACGATTTTCGAGTGCCGAACCCCCCAAGCGGCACCGGGCAATCGGAGGTAAACGATGCCCCTGCACCCCGAGGCACAGCTGATCATCGACCGGGCCGGTGCGGCGGAGCAGCCCGCCCAGCCCGTCGAACTCGATGCGGCCACCATGCGCGAGCAGTTCCGCACCACCTGGATCATGCCGGAGACCCTGCCGACCGTCGGCTCGGTGGTGGACAGCACCGTCCCCGGCCCGGCCGGCGACATCCCCGTGCGGATCTACACCCCCGAGGGCGAGGGCCCCTTCCCCGCCTTCGTCTGGCTGCACGGCGGCGGCTGGACCATCGGCTGTCTCGACGAGAACGAGTACTCCTGCCGCGCCGTGTGCGCCGCCGCCGGCGCCGTGGTCGTCTCCGTCGACTACCGGCTCGCCCCCGAGCACCGCTACCCGGCCGCCGCCGACGACTGCTACGCCGTCCTCACCTGGCTCCACGAGAACGCCGCCACGCTCGGCGCCGACCCCGAGCGCCTCGCCATCGGCGGCGAGAGCGCCGGCGGCAACCTCGCCGCCGTCACCAGCCTGCGCGCCCGCGACCAGGCCGGACCCCGGATATCCCTCCAGGTCCTGGTCTCCCCGGTGGTCGCCCACCCCGACGAGGGCCGGGTCTCCTACCGGGACTTCGCCGAGGGCTACTTCCTGTCCAAGGACAGCATGGACTGGTTCTTCACCCAGTACCCGCGCGACGAGGCCGACCTCGCCGACCCCTACCTGCTCCCGATGCGCGCCCGCGACCTGTCCGGACTGCCCCGGGCGCTCGTCCTGGAGGCCGAGTACGACGTGCTGCGCGACGAGGGCGAGGAGTACGCCCGGGCGCTCGCCGCCGCCGGCGTCGAGACCTCGCTGGTGCAGTTCGACGGCCTCATCCACGGCTTCTTCGGCCTGCTCGCCACCGACCTCACCGACGCCGCCCGGGCCCACGCCCTGGTCGCCGACGCCATCCGCGCCGCCTGCGGGGACGCGCGATGACACCCGCGCTCGCGCTGCGCGACCTCTGCATCAGCCGCGCCGAGGCCCCCGTCGTCCACGGGGTGAGCCTGGACGTCGCCCCCGCCTCGGTCACCGTCCTGCTCGGGGCCAACGGCGCCGGCAAGACCACCCTGATGGACGGCATCGCCGGCCTGGTGCGCTGCACCTCCGGCACCGTCAGCCTCGACGGGAAGCCGATCGACAAGCTGTCCACCTACCGCCGCGCCACCGCCGGACTCGCCTACGTCGAACAGGCCCGCAGCGTCTTCCGCACCCTGACGGTCGAACAGAACCTGCTGGTCGCCCAGCGGGACGGCGCCGACCTCGACACCGCCTACCGGCTCTTCCCCGAGCTGGACAAGCGCCGCGGCCTGCAGGCCGGCCACCTCTCCGGCGGCGAGCAGCAGATGCTCGTCCTCGGCCGCGCCCTGGTCTCCCGGCCGAAGACGATCCTCATCGACGAGATGTCCTCCGGCCTCGCGCCGGTGGTCGTCCACCGCCTGATGAAGGCCGTCGCCGAGCTCGTCGACCTCGGCATCGCGGTGCTCCTCATCGAGCAGTTCGCCCACCTCGCGCTGGAGATCGGCGAGCGGGCCTACGTGCTCAGCAAGGGCCGGCTCGCCTACGACGGCCCCTGCGCCGAACTGCGCGGCGACGCCGACCGGCTGCACGACTTCTACTTCGGCGCGACCCCGCAGCCCGCCGGCGCGGCGGTGGCGGACCACGGCCCGGGCAGCGGCCCGGCGGAGAGCGGGGGAGCATGAGCCTCACCGAAAGACTGGCCGGCGACCGACGGGCACTGCTCACCGGCCTCGGCGCCGCCGTCGCCGCCTGCGTCCTGGTCCCGGCCCTGCTGCCCGCCTACTGGGTGTACCTGGCGATCACCGCCGTGGTCAGCGCCGTGATCATGCAGAGCTACGGCGTCATCGTCGGCCGGGTCGGCGTGATGTCGCTCTGCCAGATGTCCTTCGCCTCGATCGGCGCCTGGGTGGTGCTGCGGCTCAACGTCGCCGACGCCCCCGGCGGCTTCCTGGTCTGGCTGGTGCTCGGCGGCCTGGCCGCCGTCCCGGTCGGCGTCGCGATCGGCCTGCCCGCGCTGCGCATCCGCGGCGTCAACCTGGCCGTGGTGACCTTCGGCTTCGCGGTCTCCGCCGACATCGTGCTGAACGCCAACCAGATGCCCGGCATGTCCGAGCTCAAGACCCTGGAGCGGCCCGCGCTGTTCGAGGAGGACGGCGCCTACTTCGTCCTGGTCGTCCTGGTCTTCACCGTGATCGCCCTCGGCCTCGCGCTGCTGAACCGCACCCGGCTCGGGATGTCCTGGACGGAACTGCGGCACTCCGAGCGGGCCGCCGCCGCGCACGGCGTCTCGGTCGCCCGCAGCAAGCTCGCCGCGTTCGCGATCAGCGCCTTCGTCGCGGGCGTCGGCGGCGGCCTGATGGCCGGCCAGCTGGGCCTGGTCGTCCCCGGCAACTTCGCCATGATGCAGTCGCTCGCGCTGTTCGCGGTCGCCATCATGATCGGCCCGCACAACCCCGAGGGCGCCGTGATGGGCGGCATCTTCGGCGCCGTGATGGCGACGGTCCTGGAGAAGCTGGACCTGCCGCAGGACCTCGGCGGCATGCTGTTCGGCGTCGGCGCCGTGTTCGCGCTGCGCAGCGGCGTCAGCCAGACCGACTTCACCCGCTCCCGCAAGCGCGAGCGCGCCGCCCGCGCCTTCCTGAAGGAGTACGAGGCCGCGGCCGCCGACCGCCCGGCCGAGCCCGAGGCGCCCGCCGCCCCCGCCACCGTGGCCACCGGCGAGCCGGCCCTCACTGTCAGCGGGCTGACCGTCCGCTACGGCCGGGTCACCGCCCTGGACGCGGTCGACCTGACCGTTCCGCGGGGCGCCGTGGTCGGCCTCATCGGCCCCAACGGCGCCGGGAAGTCCACCTTCATCGCCGCCGTCACCGGCTTCGTCGGCGGCTACGCGGGAAGCGTGGCGCTCGCCGGGGACCCGCTCGACCGGCTCAGCCCCAGCGCCCGCGCCGGCCGCGGCCTGCGCCGCACCTTCCAGACCACCACCATCGCCCCGGAGCTCACCCAGTACGAGTACCTCACCATCGGCGCCGGCCGCAGCCTCTCCACCGAGGAGGCCGACGAACTGCTGGACTTCTTCGGCTGCCCGCCCGGCCGCCTGCCCGTCTCGCTGGTCGACGCCGGCGCCCGCCGCCTGCTCGACGTCGCCGCGGCCGTCGCCGCCCGGCCCGCCGTCGCGCTGCTCGACGAGCCCGCCGCCGGCCAGTCCGCCGCCGAGTCGCTCGCCCTCGGCCGCCGGCTCGCCCAGGTGCCCGCCCGGTACGGCGTCTCCGTCCTGCTCGTCGAGCACGACATGGACCTCGTCCAGGCCGCCTGCTCCGAGGTCACCGTCCTCGACTTCGGCCACGTCATCGCGAGCGGACCGACCGGCGAGGTGCTCGCCGACCCGACCGTGATGGCCGCCTACCTCGGCACCGCGGACGTCCCGGTCGCCTGACCGGCGCCCCGCACCGCCCCGTCTCCCGCACCCCCACACCCACCCTCGCGCGGGACCGCGCAGCTCCCCCCAGTTCCGGCGCGCCCCCACAGAACGGAATGAGTGCACCCATGACGCACGCCCGGCCGATCGCCGCCCTCGCCGCCGCCACCGCACTGGCCCTCGGCGCCACCGCCTGCAACAGCTCCGAGTCCGGCTCGGAGTCCGGCCCGATCAAGGTCGGCTCGATCAACGGCATCACCGGCCTCTTCCAGACCCCCGAGGTCCCCCAGGCGGTCAAGGCCGTCTTCGACGAGGTCAACGCCGCCGGCGGCATCAAGGGCCGCAAGCTGGAACTCGTCAGCATGGACGACGCGATGAACCCGCAGCGCTCCACCGAGGCGGCCGTCGACCTCGTCAAGTCCAAGAAGGTCATCGCCCTGGTCGGCTCCTCCAGCGCCGTCGACTGCGGCCTCAACCGCGCCACCTACAGCAAGGAGCGGATCGTCTCGATCCCGGCGGTCGGCGTCGACCCCGCCTGCTTCACCAGCCCCAACATCGCCCCGGTCAACCCCGGTCCGTTCAACCTGCTGACCGCCAACCTCTACTACGCCTCCGAGGTGCTCAAGCGGGACAAGGTCTGCCTCGACTACACAGTGCTGCCCGGCAGCGGCGGCGGCATCGAGGACGCCATCAAGAAGTGGACCGTGCTGACCGGCAAGCAGCTCGCCCACAAGGAGCTCGCCATCGCCGAGGGCGACCCGACCAAGTACCTGGTCGCCGACAAGGGCGCCGGCTGCCAGGCCGTCCTCTACAACGGCATCGTCGGCCCGTACTTCGCGCAGGCCAAGACCCAGGGCATGGACGACGTCGACTTCATCGTCGGCGCCAACAGCTACACGGACGCCAACGCCCAGGCCATCCCGGCCGGCCTCAAGGTCTACGCCGGCACCGAGTGGCAGCCGTACACCGACACCACCCTGCCGGGCAACGACCGCTGGTCCCAGCTGGTCGACAAGAACAAGATCCAGAAGACCGCGTTCAGCCAGGGCGGCGTGATGGCGGCCGACCTGTTCGTCCAGGTCCTCAAGGGCATGTCGGGGCCGATCACCCGGGAGACCGTCACCGAGGCCTTCAAGACCATGCAGCCGATCGAGTACCCGATGGTCGGCACCCCCTGGGTGTTCGGCGACAGCGACGCCCACAACCCGGTCCAGGGCAGCCGCTTCGTCCAGGCCGTCGACGGCGCCTGGAAGGTCCTCCCCGAGGGCTTCGTCGTCCCCGGCAAGAAGTGACCCCGACCCCGCAGGACCCCCGCCGGACCCCAGGAGGTGTCCCATGCTCAACTCCACGCTCGCGGGCCTGACCGGCGGCGGCGTCTACGCCCTGCTCGGCCTCTGCGTCGTCCTGACCTACCGGCTCGTCGCCACCGTCAACTTCGCGATGGCCGCCGTCGGCGCGATCGGCGCCTTCGTCATGGTCAGCCTCACCGACGAGGGCGTGAGCCTCTGGCTGGCCCTGCCCGCCGGGGTGCTCGCCGGGGCCGCGCTGTCCGCCCTGCTCGGCACGGTGCTGGTGCGCTGGTTCGCCGGCCACTCGCAGAACACCAAGGCGGCCGTCACCGTCGCCGTCTACGTCGCCGTGATGGCCGCCGGACTGCGGCTGTTCGGCTCCACCACCACCGGCGCGCACACCTTCCCGAGCCCCTTCGAGAAGCCGGTGCTCACCCTCGGCGGCGTGGTGATCCCGCAGTCCGTGCTGGTCACCATCGCCTTCGCCGCGCTGATCACCGTCGGCGTCGGCCTGCTGCTCGGCCGCACCCGGCTCGGCCTGCGCCTCCAGGCGCTCTCCGAGCAGCCCGCCACCGCCGAGGTGGTCGGGATCCCGGTGGCCAGGCTGGCCGTCGCCGTGTGGGCCGCCATCGGCGCCGTCACCACGCTGGTCGTGGTGCTCGCCGCGCCGCGCCTGGGCGGGGACTTCTCCACCCTCGGCAAGCTCATCAACACCGCGCTGGCCGTGGCCATGCTCGGCGCCTTCCGCAGCCTGCCGCTGACCCTGCTCGGCGGCCTCGTCCTCGGCTGCCTGGAGGGCCTGTCCGCCTCCGTCGAGGCGATCCAGAAGTACCAGGGCGTGGTGCCCTTCCTGGTCATCGTGGTGCTGCTCTGGTGGCGCAGCCGCAACGAGGTCTGGGACACCGCGCACAGCCGATGACCGGCCCGGGCACCTGCCCGGACCGTCGACCGGGGGAACGAAGGAGACGAAGGACCATGACGCTTCCGACCGGCACCAGGGCCGCCGTGCTGTACGCCCACGGCGAGCCGCTGGTGATCGAGGAGCTGCCGCTGCCCGAGCGGATCGAACCGGGCGCCGCCCTGGTGCGCGTCGACTGCGCCACGCTGTGCGCGACCGACGTCCACCTGTGGAGCGGGGCGATGTCGCTGCCCGGGATGCTGCCGCTGGTCCTCGGCCACGAGATGACCGGCACCGTCGTCGCGGTGGGGGAGGGCACCGTGGACGCGCTCGGCCGCCCGGTCGCGGTGGGCCGCCGGATCGGCTGGTCCGAGTCCACCTGCGGCTTCTGCCACGGCTGCACCGTGCTGCGCACCCCGGTCGCCTGCGAGGACCGCGGCTACGGCTTCCGCCAGCGGGCCGACCGCTACCCGTACGCCACCGCCGGGCTCGCCGAGTACAACTACGTCGTCCCGAACGCGCAGAAGTACCTGCTGCCCGACGAGGTCGAGTCCACCTGGGCGGCCGCGGCCGGCTGCGCCGTCAAGACGGTGCTGCACGCCTTCGACCGGGCCGGCGGCACCCGCCCCGGCTCCTCGGTGGTGATCCAGGGCGCCGGCGCGCTCGGCATCGTCGCCACCGCCGTGGCCAAGGCGGGCGGCGCGGGACCGGTGATCACCATTGGGGCGCCGGACAGCCGCCTGGAACTCGCCGCCGAGTTCGGGGCGGACCTGACGCTGGGGCTGGCCGACGGCCCGGAGGCCCGGCGCGAGGCGGTGCTCGCCGCCACCGGCGGGCGCGGCGCCGACCTGGTGATCGACCTCGCCGGCGCGCCCGGCGTCGGCGCCGAAGCGGTGGACCTCGCCGCCTGGGGCGGGCGCTTCGTGGTCGTCGGCACCACCGGGCCGGCCCTCCAGGAGCTGCCGCTGGGCACCGTCATGGGCAAGGAGCTGACCGTGCTCGGCTCGCTCAACGGCGATGTCGGCGACTACCACCGGGCCGTGGAGTTCCTGGCCGCGTTCCGCTCGCACTTCGACTGGGACGCGCTGTTCAGCGCCCCGGTCGGCCTGGGCGGCGCGACCGGCGCCATCGAGGCGATGGCGCGCCTGGAGCAGACCAAGGCCGTCGTCCACCCCTGGCTGCCCTGACCCCGCTCCACCCCGCGCCGGCGGCCCCGTCCGCCGGCGCCCCGATCCGCCCGGCGCCCCGGGGCGTCCCCTCATGTCCCTGTGTCCCGCCCCGGGGCGCCGGGTGCCCCCTTCCGCACCCGCCCGCCCGTTCCCCTGAGCCACCCCCGACCCCCGTGAGGACCACCATGACCGTCGTCCCCCGCCGCCGGCTCGGCACCGCCGGACCCGAGGTGTCCGCCCTGTCCCTCGGCTCCTGGCACACCTACGACCGGATGGACTTCGGCGACGCCGTCGCCATGGTCCGCCACGCCGTGGACCTCGGCATCAACCTCTTCGACGTCGCCGTCTACGGCATCCCCGGCCACCCGCCGGTCTTCACCGACGTGCTGTTCTCCGCGATCGTGCGGGCCGGCGGCCTCGCCCGGACGGACTACCTGCTCTCCGCCAAGCTCTGGCTGGAGCCCTACCCGCAGCTGTCGCTGCGCGACCAGCTGGCCAACGCCCTCTTCCGGGCCGGCGTCGAGCACGCCGACCTCGCCGTGCTCGGCGACATCCGCCGCGACGACCTCGACCTGCGCGCGATCGCCGAGGAGCTCGCCGAGCTGGAGAAGGAGGGCCTGATCGGCTGCTGGGGCGTCAACAACTGGTCCGCCACCGCGATCCGCACCATCGGCGAGCACGCCCGCGCCGCCGGCTCGCCCGGCCCGCAGCTCGCCCAGCTGAAGTACAGCCCCTGCCGCCGCGCCATCCCCGACGGCGAGCCCTTCGCGGAGCTGTTCGCCGAGGGCCTCTCGCTCCAGGCCTCGGACATCCTGGAGGGCGGCATCCTGGCCGGCCGCACCAGCCCCGCGCGCGAGATCGGCCGCGACCCGGGCGGGATCCGCGACCGGATCACCGGGGCCGCCGGCGGGCTGGCCGCCGTCGCCGCCGACCTCGGCGCGACCCCCGCACAGCTCTGCGTGGCCTTCGCGCTCACCCACCCCGCCACCGCCACCGTGCTGTTCGGCGCCAGCCGGATGACGCAGCTGACCGACAACGTCGGCGCCCTGGCGCTGCTGGAGCGGGTCGGCGCCGAGCGCGTGCGCGAGCTGGTCGAGCCGTACTGGGCGGACCGCGGCGTCGTCTCCCCCGAGGGGCCCTGAGACCGTGGACCTCCCCGCCGACTCCCGCCCGGCCGGCTCCCGCCCCGCCGACTCCCGCCCCGCCGACCTCGTCCTCGTCGACGGCGACGTGCTCACCGTCGACGCCGGCTTCAGCACCGCCCAGGCCCTGGCCGTCCGCGACGGCGTCATCACCGCCGTCGGCAGCACCGCCGCCGTCCTCGCCCACGCCGGGCCCGCCACCACGGTGGTGGACCTGCGCGGACGCACCGTCCTGCCCGGCATCAACGACTCCCACCTGCACGGCCACGCCTGGGGCCTCAACCGCCCGCCGCTCGCCCTCGACCTCAACTTCCCCGTGGTCCGCTCGATCGCGGACATCGTGGCGGCCGTCGCCGCGGCCGCCCGCGCCGCCGCGCCGGGGGAGTGGATCGTCGGCCGAGGCTGGGACGTCGGCTACCTCGCCGAGTGCCGCGACGGCCGCCGGACGCTGCCCGACCGCGCCGACCTGGACGCCGCCGCCCCGGACAACCCGGTCTGCCTGACCGACTTCTCCGACCACATGGCCTGGGTCAACACGGCGGCCCTGCACGCGGCCGGCATCGGCCCCGCCACCCAGCCCCCGCCCGGCGGCACCATCGACACCGACCCCGCGGGCCACCCCACCGGCATCCTCCGCGAGGCCGCCCAGCGCGCCGTCCACGCCCACATCCCGCGCCCCGACGAGCGCCGCCGCCGCGCGGCGGTCACCGGCGCGATCAGCGCCCTGCACGCCCTCGGCACGACCAGCTACACCGAACCCGGCCTCGGCCCCGGCGGCGAGGGCATCATGGCCGGGGCGATGGGCACCGGCGCCCTGCACACCTACCTGGACCTCGCCCGCGCCGGCGACCTGCGGGCCCGGGTCAGCCTCCTGCTGCTGCCCTCCCCGATGGGCGGCGGCCTGCCCGACGTGCGGGCCGGGCTCGCCGAGCTGGCCGGCGTGCCGCTGGACGGCGTCGACCCGCGCCGGCTCGCCGTGCTCGGCGTCAAGCTCTTCGCCGACGGCGTGCCGCCCAACCGCACCGCCTGGATGCACGACGCGTACGAGGGCGGCGGCCACGGCGCCCTGTGCGTGCACGGCTCCGCGCCCGGGCTCCAGGCCGCCGAGCTCACCGCGATGATCGGCGCCGTGCACGCCGCCGGCCACCAGATCGGCGTCCACGTCACCGGCGACCGGGCGATCGACACGGTCGCCGACGCCTTCGCCGCCGCCCAGCGCACCCACCCGCGCGCCGACGCCCGGCACTACCTCATCCACGGCGACTTCGCGACCGAACGCAGCCTCGCCCTGCTCGCCGAGCACGGCTACGGGGTCAACATGAACCCGGCGATCAAGTGGACCATCTCCGACCTCATGGACGAGGTGGTCGGCGCCGAACGCTCCGGGCGGATGTGGCCGGTGCGCTCCGCCCTCGCGGCCGGCGTGCGGCTGTGCGCCAGCTCCGACGCGCCGATCACCGAACCGGACTGGCGGCAGGGCGTCGCCTCGATGCTGCTGCGCGAGTCCAAGGCGACCGGCCGCACCAGCGGACCGCAGGAGCGGGTCGGCCTCCCCGTGGCGGTGCGCGCCTACACCTCCGCCCCGGCCGTCCAGGACTTCGCCGAACAGTGGAAGGGCAGTCTCGAACCCGGCAAGGTCGCCGACCTGTGCGTCCTCGGCGGACGCCTCGCCGACACCTCCCCGCACGATCTGCCCGACCTCCCGATCGACCTCACCCTCTTCGACGGGCAGGTGGTGCACGGCACCCTGTGACCCCCGGTCCGGCCACCGCCCCCGGCCTGCCGGGGGCGGTCCGGATGTCCTCGAACTCCCCTTCCATGACCCGAAGGGCGGACTTTTCCGGATTCCCCGGGTGCGGCCGGACCTGGTGGGACATGATCGGCCCGTGCCGAGTGACAACATGGGTCCGAACACCGCGACTCTGCCCGCCTCGTGGACCACCTGGTGGTTCCGGCGCTGCGAGACGCACCTGCAGGCGGTCACCGTCGAACTGTCCTGGTGGGGCCACGACTTCCCGGACGGCCCCCCGGACGCCGAGGACGCCCTGATCCTCCTGCGCCGCACCGCGGCCTGCCTCCGGGACTCCGACCCCGACGCGCCGGGCGCCGAAACGGCCGCACTGCTGCTCCGCGCCACCGCCCCCCTGGAAGCCGCCGAGGCGTTCACCCGAACCCTCGCCCCCCGGCTCCTCCCGCTGGTCTCCCACCACTTCGGCACCGCCGCCCGCCACCTGGCGGCCGCCCGCGAACACCGCACCTCGGCCCGCCCGACCTGAGCCGTCCGCCGGTCGCGGGGTCAGCCGTGTTCCGCCGAGCCGGTGAGCCGGAGCTTGCGCTGGGCTCGCTGGTAGAAGGTGGTGTGGCCGAGCCGGACGACGCGGGCGGCGGCGGGCAGCATGGTGACCGCGACGCTGTCGCCCGGTACGACGTGGCCGACGAGGAGGCCGTCGGCCTCGACGGCGAGGTCGCCGCTGTGCGGCAGGACGTCCAGGTCGAGCCGCTCGCCGCTGGAGAGGAACACGGAGCGGTTGAACGCGGCGTGCGGGGCCACGGGGGTGACCAGCAGGCCCTCCGCGTTCGGGGAGACGATCGGGCCGCCGGCGGAGAAGCTGTACGCGGTGGAGCCGGTCGGCGTGGCGACGACGACGGCGTCGGCGGTGTAGGCCACGAAGGGCTCGCCCTGGACCCGTACGGCGACCGCCGCGGACTTGTGCCCCGGGCTGCGCAGGAGCACGACGTCGTTCAGCGCCGTCTCCTGGGCGTCCCCGAAGCGGGCGTGGACGCCGGAGCGGACCTCCACGGTGAACCGGTGGGCGTCGATGGCGTCCAGGGCGGCGGGCAGTTCCGGGATGTCGACCTCGGCGAGGAAGCCCAGCCGGCCGACGTTGACGCCCAGGACCGGCGCGTGGCCGCCGGCCGCGAGCCGCATGGCGCGCAGCATGGTGCCGTCCCCGCCGAGGCTGATCAGCAGGTCGGCGCTCGTGCTCATCTCCTCGGCCGAGACCGGAACGGCCTCGCAGCCGATCCGTGACACCTCCGCCGCGAGCCCCAGGACCTTGGTGCCCCGGGCGCGGCTCCAACGGATCACGGTCTCCACCGTGGGCGCGCAGGTGCGCTGGGGGTGGAGGACCAGCCCCACCGTGCCGATGAATCCCATCCTGGGCACCTCGATGTCGGCCGGGCCGCTGTTGCTCCTCCCAGTCTTGTGGCCGTGGCCGCCGTCCGCCAGAGGGGAGCCCGTGACCGGCGGGCGCGGCATCGTCTCCGTCCCCGGACGGGTCCCGGGCTCCTCGGGCCGATGGTCGGTCCCCGATGGATCGGAATTCACCGGAGGGCCGGAAAGCCGTTGCTTTCGATAATCCGTCAAACGTTCGAGTGGTGAGGAATTCGGGCTTCCGGTCGGACGGGGAGCGCCCGGTCGAGTGACGGGTGTGACTCCAGTGAATTTCGCTCGAATGATGGTCCGAGGTCCGACGGTTATTTCGGATGGGAATCGGACGTACGGATTCGGTGTGCGCAATGGCGAGATCTGGACCGGTGCGCTCGTCGGGTGATCGCATTTTGGCAGTTCCAGGCCTTGGGGCAGGAGAGCGCCGAGTGGCTTTGGGTGACTGCGGTGTCCTTTTATGGCGTCCGGCTGGCCGAAACCGGGTGCTTGCGGATCATCGATCGCCCGATTCAGAGTTCTGCTGCCTGCGCTCGCCCGTGCTAATCGACTCTGGACGTGATGGAACGGTATGGCCGATTCGGATGCTGTCGCGATCGTCGGTTTCGCCTGCCGTGTGGCGGGAGCCGACACCCCGGACGGGTTCTGGGAACTCCTGCGCACCGGCGGCGATTCCGTCCGCGAACTCCCCGAAGGCCGCCGGGATTTGACGCCGCCGGAACGCCCCGGCGGCACGGCCGCCGCCGACGGGCCGGACCGGCCCCGGCGCGGTGGCTACCTGGAGGAGGTCAGCGGCTTCGACCCGGAGTTCTTCGGCATCGGTCCGGGCGAGGCGGCGCTCATGGACCCGCAGCAGCGGCTCATGCTCGAACTGTGCTGGGAGGCCCTGGAACACGCGGGCATCCCGCCGCACGGGCTGAGCGGCGGCCCGGTCGGCGTGTTCGCCGGGGCGATCTGGGACGACTACGCCGTGCTGCTGCGCCGCGCGGGCATCGCGGCCGGTGCGCGCCAGGTGACCGGCCTGCACCGCAGCATGATCGCCAACCGGGTCTCCTACACGCTCGGCCTGCGCGGCCCCAGCATGACGGTCGACGCGGCCCAGGCGTCCTCGCTGGTCGCGGTGCACACGGCCTGTGAGAGCCTGCGGCGCGGCGAGTCCGAACTCGCCCTGGCCGGCGGCGTCAACCTCGACCTCGTCCCCGACGCCCCGGGCGAGGCGGGCAAGCTGGGCGGCCTCTCCCCGGACGGCCGGTGCTTCACCTTCGACGCCCGCGCCAACGGCTACGTGCGCGGCGAGGGCGGCGCCGTCGTCGTGCTCAAGCCGCTGGCCCGCGCGCTCGCCGACGGCGACACCGTGCACTGCGTGGTGGCGGGCAGCGCGATGAACCACGACGGCGGCGGCGCTGCGCTCACCTCGCCCGAGGCCGCGGCGCAGGAGCAGGTGATCCGCGCGGCCCACCGCCGGGCCGGGTTCCGTCCGGCCGAGGTGCAGTACGTCGAACTGCACGGCACCGGAACCCCCGTGGGCGACCCGGTGGAGGCGGCGGCGCTGGGCGCCGCGCTCGGCACCGGCCGCCCGGCCGGCGCGCCGCTGCGGGTCGGCTCGGTGAAGACCAACCTCGGGCACCTGGAGGGCGCGGCGGGCATCGTCGGGCTGGTCAAGACGGTCCTCGCCATCCGGCACCGCGAGCTGCCGCGCAGCCTCAACTACGCGACCCCGAACCCGCGCATCCCGCTGGGGGAGCTCGGCCTGCGCGTCCAGGACGCGACGGGTGCCTGGCCGCGGCCCGAGCGGCGGCTGGTCGCCGGGGTGAGCTCCTTCGGCATGGGCGGCACCAACTGCCACGTGGTGCTGGCGGAACGGCTCCCCGACGGGAGCGGGCAGGCCTCGGCGGAGCCCGCCGCCGATCACGCCGAGCCGGTCGCGGAGCCCCGGCTCCCGGTCCTCGCCCCGCTCTCCGGCACCACGCCCGAGGCGGTGCGCGCCCAGGCCGACCGCCTGCACGACCACCTGCTGCGGCACCCCGGGATCGAGCCGGCGCACCTCGGCTGGTCGGCCGCCACCACCCGGAGCCACCTCGCCGCCCGCGCCGTCGTCCTCGCCCCCGACCGCGCGGGGCTCCTGGCCGGCCTGGACGCGCTCCGCACCTCGGGCGCCGCCCCCGGCGTGGTGAGCGGTGAGGTCAGGTCCGGCCGCACCGCCTTCCTGTTCACCGGCCAGGGCAGCCAGCGCCCCGGCACGGGCCGCGAGCTCCACGACCGGTTCCCCGCGTTCGCCGCCGCCTTCGAGGAGGTCTGCCACCACCTCGATCCGCACCTGCCGCGCCCGCTGCGCGAGGTGCTGTTCGCGCCCGAGGGCAGCCCGGAGGCGGAGCTGATCCACCGCACCGAGTTCACCCAGCCCGCCCTCTTCGCCGTCGGGGTGGCGCTGCACCGGCTGCTGGCGCACTGGGGCGTCGTCCCCGACCTGCTGCTCGGCCACTCGATCGGTGAACTCACGGCCGCGCACCTGGCCGGCGTCCTCGACCTGCCCGACGCGTGCGCCCTGGTGGCCGCCCGGGGCCGGCTGATGCAGCACCTGCCCGCGGGCGGCGCGATGGCGGCGGTCCGCCTGGGCGAGGCGGAGGTCGCGGAGGCGCTCGCCGGCCTCGCGGACCGGGTCGCGATCGCGGCCGTGAACGGCCCGGCGGCCACCGTCGTCTCCGGCGACGAGGAGGCCGTGCTCGCCCTCGCGGAGCAGTGGCGGGCCCGGGGCCACAAGGTCCGGCGGCTGCGGGTCGGCCACGCCTTCCACTCGCCGCGGATGGAGCCGATGCTCGACGCCTTCGCGGAGGTCGCGCGGGGGCTGCGCTTCCGCCCGCCGACGACGCCCGTGGTGTCGAACCTGACCGGCCGCACGGCGTCCGCCGAGGAGCTGTGCTCGCCCGACTACTGGGTGCGGCAGGTGCGCGGCACGGTGCGCTTCGGGGACGGCGTCGACCGGCTGCGCGAGGCCGGTGCGACCGTCCTGGTCGAACTGGGGCCCGACGGCAGCCTGTCCGCGCTGGCCCGGGAGTGCCCGGTGCCCGAGGGCGGCGAGGCCTTCGCCACCGTCGCCACCCTGCGGGCCGGCCGGCCGGAGGCGGACGCCCTGGCCGAGACCGCCGCCCGGCTGCACACCCTGGGGGCCGCGCTCGACTGGACCGCGCTGTTCGGGGCACCGGCGCGGCGCCGGGTCGAGCTGCCCGGCTACGCGTTCCAGCGCTCCCGGCACTGGCTGCGCGCCGCCGCCCCCGAGGACGTCGCGTCCGAGGACCTCGTCGCCGGGGACCTCGCTGCCGAGGACCTTGCTGCCGAGGATCCCGCGCTCGGGGAGTCCGCGCCCGCGAGGCCCGGACCGGCTCGCGCGGCGCAGGAATCGCCGCTCGCCCGCCGGATCGCCGGGCTGCCGGAGGCCGACCGGGCGCGCGTGGTGCTGGACCTGGTCCGCTCGCACGCGGCCGCCGTGCTCGGCCACGCCACCAGGGACGCCGTCCGCGCGGACCTCGCCTACCGCGAGTCGGGACTCGACTCGCTCGCCACCGTCGAACTCCTCCAGCGGCTGTCCGCCGCGACCGGCCTCGACCTGCCCGCGAGCGCCGGCTACGACCACCCGACGCCCGCCGACCTCGCCCGCCACCTGCGCTCCCGGATCCTGGCCCTGCCCGTGCCGGAGCGGCGGGCCGAGCGGGCCGAGCGGGCCGAGCGGGCCGAGCGGGCCGAGCCGTCCCCGGCGGCCGACCGGGACGGCGACCCGATCGCCGTCGTCGCCATGGGGTGCCGCTTCCCCGGCGGCGCCCACACCCCCGAGTCGCTGTGGCGCTTGGCCGCCGAGGGCGTGGACGCCATCGGACCGTTCCCCCGGGACCGCGGCTGGGACCTCGGCCGGCTGCACCACCCCTCCCCGGAACGGCTCGGCAGCACCTATGTGCGCGAGGGCGGGTTCCTCGACGGCGCGGGCGAGTTCGACGCCGAGTTCTTCGGCATCAGCCCGCGCGAGGCCCTCGCGATGGACCCGCAGCAGCGGCTGCTGCTGGAGACGTCCTGGGAGACCCTGGAGCGCGCCGGACTCGACCCCGCCGGGCTGCGCGGCGACCGCGTCGGGGTGTTCGTCGGCGCCACCGCGCAGGACTACGGCCCGCGCATGCACCAGCCCGCCGACGGCCTGGACGGCTACCTGCTCACCGGCACCACCCCGAGCGTCGCCTCCGGCCGGATCGCCTACGAGCTCGGCCTCGAAGGCCCCGCCGTCACCGTGGACACCGCCTGCTCCTCCTCGCTCGTCGCCGTGCACCTGGCCGCCCAGGCCCTGCGCAACGGCGAGTGCACGCTGGCCCTCGCGGGCGGCGCCACCGTGATGGCCGAGCCCGGGATGTTCGTCGAGTTCGCCCGCCAGCGCGGCCTCGCCCCGGACGGCCGCTGCAAGCCGTTCTCCGCCGACGCCGACGGCACGGCGTGGGCCGAGGGCGTCGGCGTCGTCCTGCTGGAGCGGCTGTCGGACGCCCGGCGCCACGGCCACCCGGTGCTCGCCCTGGTCGTCGGCTCCGCCGTCAACCAGGACGGCGCCAGCAACGGCCTCAGCGCCCCCAACGGGACCGCCCAGCAGCGGGTGATCCGGCAGGCGCTGGGCTCGGCCGGGCTGGCGCCCGGAGACGTCGACGTGGTCGAGGCCCACGGCACCGGCACCGCCCTCGGCGACCCGGTCGAGGCGCACGCGCTGCTCGCCGTCTACGGCGCCGACCGCGCCCCCGAACACCCCCTGCTGCTCGGCTCGGTGAAGTCCAACATCGGCCACACCCAGGCCGCGGCCGGGGTCGCCGGGCTGATCAAGACCGTCCTCGCGCTGCGGCACGGGCTGGTGCCCGGCGTCCTGCACCTGCGCGAGCCCTCGCCGAAGGTGCGCTGGGCGGACGGCGCGGTCACCGTGCCGGCGGCCGCGACCCCGTGGCCCTCGCCCGCCGGTCCCGAACGCCCCCGGAGGGCCGGCGTCTCCTCGTTCGGCATCAGCGGCACCAACGCGCACCTCATCGTCGAGCAGGCGCCGGCCGACACCGGGCGGGCGCCGGAGGCCGAGGGCGGCGGGCACCCGGACCTGCCCGTGCCGCTCACCGTCTCCGGCCGCACCGAGGCCGCGCTGCGCGCCCAGGCCGCCCGGCTGGCCCGGCACCTGGACACCGACGGGGCGGACGGGGCGCACGGGCTCGCCGACCGGCACGCGCTCGCCCACGCCCTGCTGCGCGACCGGACCAGGTTCGACCACAGCGCCGTCGTCCTCGCCCGCACGCACGCCGACGCGCTGAGCGGGCTGACCGCGCTCGCCCAGGGCGAGCCGGCCGACCACCTCGTCCGGGCCCAGTCCACCGCCCGCGGCGCGACCGTCCTGGTGTTCCCCGGCCAGGGCTCGCAGTGGGCCGAGATGGCCGTCGAACTCCTCGACGCCGCACCCGCGTTCGCGGCCGAGCTGGACGCCTGCGCGGCGGCGCTGGCCCGCTGGACCGACTGGTCGCTGCACGACGTGCTGCGCGGCCGGCCGGGCGCGCCCGACCTCTCCCGGGTCGACGTCGTCCAGCCCGTGCTGTTCGCCGTCATGGTCGCGCTGGCCGGGCTGTGGCGGTCCGTCGGCGTCGAACCGAGCGCCGTCGTCGGCCACTCGCAGGGCGAGATCGCCGCCGCGTACGTCGCGGGCGCGCTCACCCTGGACGACGCCGCCAAGGTGGTCGCGCTGCGCAGCCGCGCCCTGCTCGGCCTGGCCGGCACCGGCGGCATGGTCTCGGTGCCGCTGCCCGCCGAGGAGACCGGGGAACTCCTCGCCCCCTGGGGCGGAAGCCTCGGCATCGCCGCCCGCAACGGCCCCGCCACCACCGTCGTCTCCGGGGGCGCCGAGGCCCTCGACGCCCTCCTCGCCCACTGCGAGCGGTCCGGCGTGCGCGCCCGCCGGATCCCGGTGGACTACGCCTCGCACTCGGCGCACGTCGAGTCGCTGCGCGAACCGCTGCTCGCCGCGCTCGCCGACCTCGCGCCCCGCACCGCGCGGATCGCCTTCTACTCGACCGTCACCGGCGGGCTGCTGACCGACACCACGACGCTCGACGCCGACTACTGGTACCGCAACCTGCGCCAGGAGGTCCGCTTCGAGCCCGCCGTGCGCGCCCTGAGCGATGACGGCCACCGGCTCTTCGTCGAGGCGAGCCCGCACCCCGTCCTCAAGATCGGCACCCAGGAGACCCTGGACGACTGCGGCGCCGACGGCACCGGCGGCCCCGGCGGCACGGCCATCGGCACCCTGCGGCGCGACCACGGCGGCCTCGGACAGTTCCTCGCCGCCGTCGCCGAGGCGATCGTCCACGGGGCGGAGCCCGCCCCCGACGCGCTGCTCCCCGGGGTCCACCGCGGCCGGCACGTCGACCTGCCCACCTACGCCTTCCAGCGGCGCCGCTACTGGCTGGCCGCCGGGTCCGAGCGGACCCGCCCCGCCGACCTCGGCCTGGACGCCGTCGACCACCCGCTGCTCGGCGCCGTCACCACGACCCCGGACGGCACCACCTTGGTCACCGGCCGGCTCTCCGCGGACGCCCAGCCCTGGCTGCCCGACCACGCGGTCACCGGCACCGTCGTGCTGCCCGGCACGGCCTTCCTCGACCTCGCGCTCCGGGCGGGCGCGCTCGCCGGCTGCCCGGGCGTCGAGGAGCTCACCCTGGAGTCCCCGCTCGTGCTGCCCGACACCGGGTGGACGCAACTGCGGGTGGCCGTCGCCCCCGCGGACCCGGCGGGCCGGCGCGCCGTCACCGTGGACTCCCGGCCGTCCGCCCCCGAGGGCGAACCGGACGACGAGCCCGTGGAGCGGCCCTGGACCCGGCACGCCTCCGGCGCGCTGACGGCCACCGAGGAGCCCATCACCCTTGCGGAACACGGGAGTTGGCCGCCGGTGGGCGGCGAGCCGATGGACCTCGCCGACGCCTACCACCGCCTCGACCGCCTCGGCTACGGCTACGGCCCGTGGTTCCAGGGCCTCGCCGCCGCCTGGCGCGCGGGAGACCACCTGTACGCCGACGTCCGCCTGCCCGCCGAACCCGGCCGGGGCGACGCCGCGCACAGCGTCCATCCCGCCCTGCTCGATGCCGCGCTCCACCCGCTGCTGCTGGCCGACGCCGACGCCGGGACCGCCCTCGGCGCGGCCCCGCGCATCCCGTTCTCCTTCACCGACGTGCGCCTGCACGCCACCGGAGCCACCGCCCTGCGCGTCCGGCTCTCACCCGCGCCGGACGGCACCACCGCGCTCGCCGTCGAGGACCCCACCGGAGCGCCGGTCCTCACGGTCGGCGGCCTCAGCCTGCGCGAACTGCCCGCCGACCGGCTCGCACCGGCCGGGCCCGCCCGCGACGCGCTGTTCGAACTGCGGTGGACGGAACTCCCCGTCCCCGCCACGGAGGCGGACCCGGACTGCGTCGTCCTCGGCGCCGACGACCTCGGCCTCGACCCGCGCGCCGCGTTCCCGGGCCTCGCCGAACTCGACGCCCGCACCGCCGCCGGGCACCCCGCGCCCGCCGTGGTGGTCGCCGCCGTCCCCACCGCGCCCGCCGACAGCCCGGCCGAGGCCGCGCACGCCGCCGCCCGCTGGGCCCTCGACACCGTCCGGGCCTGGCTGGCCGGCGACCGCCCGGACGGCGCCAGGCTGGTCGTCGTCACCCGGGGCGCGGTCGCCGTCCGACCGGGCGACGCCGTGCCGGGCCTCGGCCAGTCCCCGGTGTGGGGCCTGCTGCGCACCGCGCAGTCCGAGCACCCGGGCCGCGTCACCCTGATCGACCTCGACGACCCCGCGCGCTCCGGCCGCGCCCTGCGGACCGCCCTCACCGCTGACGAGCCCCAGCTGGCCCTGCGCGACGGGATCCCGCACCGCCCCCGGCTCGCCCCCGCCGCGGTCCCGAGCGGCGGGCGCCCGCTGGACCCGGACCGCACGGCGCTGATCACCGGCGGCACCGGCACCCTCGGCGCGCTGATCGCCCGACGGCTGGTCACCGAGCACGGCCTGCGCCACCTGCTGCTGGTCAGCCGGTCCGGGCAGCGGACGGACGGCGGCGAGCGGCTGCGGGCCGAACTCGCCGCGCTCGGCGCGCGGGTGACCATCGCCGCGTGCGACGTCGCCCGCCGCGAGGAGCTCGCGGACCTGCTCGCGGGCATCCCGGCCGCGCACCCGCTGGGCGTCGTCGTCCACGCCGCCGGCGTCCTCGACGACGGCACGGTGGAGACCCTCGCCCCCGAACGCCTCGCCGCCGTCCTGCGCCCCAAGGCGGACGCCGCCTGGCACCTGCACGAGCTGACCCGGGACCAGGAACTCGACGCGTTCGTCCTGTTCTCCTCCGTCACCTCCGTCACCGGCAACGCCGGCCAGGGCGCCTACACGGCCGCGAACGCCTTCCTCGACGCCCTCGCCGAGCACCGCCGCGCGGCCGGACTGCCCGGCAACGCGCTCGCCTGGGGCCTGTGGGCCGAGGGCAGCGGGATGACCCGCCACCTCGCCGCCGCCGACCTCGCCCGACTCGCCCGCGGCGGCATCGGCCTGCTGTCCACCGAGGACGGGCTCGCGCTGTTCGACGCCGCGCTGCGCCGCGACCTGCCGTACGCCGTCACCGCCCGCCTGGACCGCGCGGCGCTGCGCGACCTCGCGGCGGCCGGCACCGTGCCGACCGTCCTCCGCGGACTGGTCCGCGCCCCGCTGCAGCGCGCGGCCGGGGCGGCGGCGAGCGCCGGGGAGGCGGGCGGCGCCGGGGACGCGTCCTCCTGGGTGCGCCGGATGGCCGGGCTGCCCGAGGACCGCCGCGCCCGCGCGGCACTCGACCTCGTCCGCGGCCAGACCGCCACCGTGCTCGGCCTCGGCGAAGCGGACACCGTCGACGTCCAACGCGCCTTCCGCGAACTGGGCTTCGACTCGCTCACCGCGCTGGAACTGCGCAACCGGCTCAACACGCTCACCGGCCTGCGGCTGCCCGCCACCGTGGTGTTCGACCACCCCAGCGCCACCGCCCTCGCGGCACGGCTGACCAGGGAGGCGGTGGGCGCCCCGGCGGCGGCCGTCCCGGTACCCGTGGCCGTCCCGGTGGACGACGACCCGATCGTGATCGTCGGCATGGGCTGCCGCTACCCCGGCGGTGTCACCGGGCCCGAGGACCTCTGGCGCCTCGTCGCCCGGGAGACCGACGCGGTCGGCGGCTTCCCGACCGACCGCGGCTGGGACGCCGACGCCCTGTACGACCCGGACCCGTCCCGCCCCGGCACGGTGTACACCCGGCACGGCGCGTTCCTGTACGACTCCGGCGACTTCGACGCCGAGTTCTTCGGGATATCACCGCGTGAGGCACGTGCGACGGACCCGCAGCAGCGCCTGCTGCTGGAGACCTCCTGGGAGGCGCTGGAGCACGCGGGCATCGACCCCGTCGGCCTGCGCGGCTCGCGGACCGGCGTCTTCACCGGCGTCATGCACCACGACTACGCCTCCCGCCTGCACCGGGCCCCGGACGGCTACGAGGGCCTGCTGCTCGCGGGCAGCGTCGGGAGCGTCGTCTCGGGCCGGGTGGCGTACTCGCTGGGGTTGGAGGGGCCGGCGGTCAGCATCGACACGGCGTGCTCGTCCTCGCTGGTCGCGCTGCACCTGGCGGCGAACGCGCTGCGCACGGGGGAGTGCGACCTGGCGCTCGCGGGCGGGGTCACCGTCATGTCGACGCCGCACGTGTTCGTGGAGTTCGCCCGCCAGCGCGGGCTGGCGGCCGACGGCCGGTGCAAGCCCTTCGCGGCGGGCGCGGACGGCACCGGCTGGGGCGAGGGCGTCGGCCTGCTCGTGGTCGAGCGGCTGTCGGACGCGCGCCGCAACGGGCACCGGGTGCTGGCGGTGGTACGCGGTAGCGCCGTGAACCAGGACGGGGCGTCCAACGGTCTGACGGCGCCGAACGGTCCGTCGCAGGAGCGGGTGATCCGGCAGGCACTCGCCGGCGCGGGCCTGACGACGGCGGACGTCGACGTGGTGGAGGCGCACGGGACGGGGACGACGCTGGGTGACCCGATCGAGGCGCAGGCGCTGCTGGCCACCTACGGTCAGGGCCGTCCTGAGGACCGGCCGCTGCGGCTGGGGTCGGTGAAGTCGAACATCGGGCACACGCAGGCGGCGGCGGGTGTGGCGGGTGTGATCAAGATGGTGATGGCGCTGCGGCACGGGGTGCTGCCGAGGACGCTGCACGTGGACGCGCCGTCGCCGCATGTGGACTGGTCGGCGGGCGCGGTCGAGCTGCTGGCGGAGTCGGTGGAGTGGCCGGAGACGGGGCGGCCGCGTCGGGCGGGGGTGTCCTCGTTCGGGATCAGCGGCACCAACGCCCACGTGATCATCGAGCAGCCGGCTTCCGTCGACCGCGAGGACGTTCCGGCGGAGCCGGTGACGGCCGCGGGGACGGGCGAGGTGGTGCCGTGGGCACTGTCGGCGCGATCGGCCGAGGCACTGCGTGCGCAGGCGGAGCGGCTGCTCGGTTGGGTGGCCGACCGTCCGGAGGCCGATCCGGTGGCGGTGGCGCGGACGCTCGCCTCGGGTCGGGCGGCGCTGGAGCACCGGGCGGTGGTGGCCGGTCGGTCGGTGGCGGAGCTGGTGGACCGGCTGGGCGGGGTGGCCGACGGTGAGTCGGTTGCGGCGTCGGAGTCGGGCGCGGTGTTCGTGTTCCCGGGGCAGGGGTCGCAGTGGGCCGGGATGGCCGTCGAACTCCTCGACTCCTCACCGGTGTTCGCGGCCGCTGTGGAGGAGTGTGCGGGGGTGATGGACCCGCTGACGGACTGGTCGCTGCTGGAGGTGCTGAGGGACGGTTCGGGGGCGTTGCTGGAGCGCGTCGACGTCGTGCAGCCGGTGTTGTTCGCGGTGATGGTGGGTTTGGCGCGCTGGTGGGAGTCGTGCGGGGTGCGGCCGGCTGCGGTGATCGGGCATTCGCAGGGTGAGATCGCCGCCGCGCACGTGGCCGGGCTGCTCACTCTGGAGGACGCGGTCCGGGTGGTGGTGCTGCGCAGTCGGGCGCTGCGCGGGGTGACGGGCGGCGGGATGCTGTCCGTCGGCCTTCCGGCCGAGCGTGCCGCCGAACTGGTCGCCGAGGACGGGCGGTTGTCGCTGGCGGCGGTGAACGGGCCGTCGAGTGTGGTGCTGTCCGGGGAGATCGAGGCGCTGTCGGCCGTGGTGGAGCGGTGCGAGCGCGACGGTGTGCGGGCGCGTTGGATCCCGGTGGACTACGCCTCGCATTCGGCGTACATGGATGCGGTGCGCGACGAGGTCGTCGAACTGTCGTCGGGTGTGCGGCCGTTGGCGGGTCGGGTGGCGATGTTCTCGACGGTGACCGGCGAAGTGGTCGAGGAGCCGGACCAGTTGGCGGGGTCGTACTGGTTCGACAACCTGCGCGGCACCGTCCGCCTGGACGCGGCGGTGCGCGCGGCCCTCGCGGAGGGACACACCACGTTCGTCGAGTGCAGCCCGCACCCCGGGCTGGTCGTCCCGATCGCGGACCAACTGGAAGAGGCTCCCGGCGCCGTGGCCCTGGAGACCCTGCGCCGCCATGAGGGCGGTCCCGCACGGCTGGTGACGGCGCTGTCCGCCGCCTTCGTCGCGGGCCTGCCCGTCGACTGGACCACCCAGCTCCCTACCGGCCCCCGGGCCGATCTGCCGACCTACGCCTTCCAGCACCGCCGCTACTGGCTCGACGCCCCACCCGTCGCGGGCGCCGCGCACGACCTCGGTCTCGTGGCGGCCGGCCACCCGCTGCTGGGCGCCGCCGTGCGCGCGCCGGAGGACGGCGGCATCTCGTTCACCGGACGGTTGTCCGTGCCCGCCCACCCCTGGCTCGCCGACCACGCCGTGCACGGCACGGCCCTCGTTCCGGGCACCGCCTTCCTCGACCTCGCGGCCTGGGCCGGCGCCGAGGCCGACTGCCCGGTGGTCGACGAACTCACCCTGCACGAGCCGCTCGTGCTGCCCGACCAGGCCGGAGTGCGGCTGCACGTGGCACTCGCCGCGCCCGACGCGACCGGTGTCCGGACCCTTGCCGTCCACTCCCGGCCCGAGGGCGCCCCCGAGGACGAGCCGTGGACCCGGCACGCCACCGGAACTCTCTCCTCGACCCCGCCGCAGGCCGCCGCCGACGACCTCCTGCCGTGGCCGCCCCCGCACGCCGAGGCCGTCGACACCACCACGCTCTACGAGCGCCTGGCCGAGTCCGGCTACGACTACGGCCCCGCCTTCCAGGGCCTGCGGGCCGCCTGGCGGCACGGCGACGACGTGTTCGCCGAGATCGAGCTCCCGACCGGCTCGGACGAGCCCGCCCGGGAGGAGCACGGCTACCACCTGCACCCCGCGCTCCTGGACGCCGCCCTGCACCTCACCGCGCTGGACGCGGTGGAGGCCTCGGGCAGCACCCTGCTGCCCTTCACCTGGGCGGGAGCGACCAGGGAGCCGACCGCCGAGCCCGTCACCGCGCTGCGGGTGCGGCTGCGGCGCACCGGCGGCGAGTCGGTGTCGCTGCTGGCCACCGACCGCGGCGGATCGCCGGTGCTGCGCGCCGAGTCGCTCGTCCTGCGGCCGCTGGCCCCCGGGGGGCTCGCCGGTCGGGCCGCCGCCGACCCGGCCTGGCTGCACCGGGTGGACTGGACGGAGACGGCGCTGCCGGAGGCGGAGTCGGACCCGCAGCAGCGCTGGGCGCTGCTCGGCGCGCCGTCACCCGACCGGCCGGCCCACCCGGACCACGGCCTTCCCGCCCACCCCGACCCGGCCGCGGCCGCCGAGGCCGGGACCGACGTCGCCGTCCTGCCCTGCCCGCCCGCGGACGGCACCGGGCCCGCCGCCGTCCCGGCCGCCGTCCACACCGTCCTCGGTGTCCTCCGCGGCTGGCTCGCCGAGGAGCGCCTCACCGCCGCCCGCCTGGTGGTCGTCACCCGGGGCGCCATCGCGTCCGACCCGTCCGAGGACGTCCCCGAACCGGCGCACGCGGCGATCTGGGGCCTCCTCCGCACCGCCCAGACCGAGCATCCGGACCGCTTCGTCCTCGTCGACCTCGACCACGACCCGCACCGGGCCGACCCCCCGCTCCCCGTGGACCTGCTGCGCGCCGTCCTGGCGTCCGGTGAGGACCAGGCGATCGTCCGGGACGGCACCGTGCTGACCCCGCGGCTGGTCCGCGCAGGCGCCGGCACGGCACTGGTGCTGCCGGACGGGCCCGCGCCCTGGCGCGTCGAATCCGGCCCGCGGCACACCATCGACGCCCTCGCCGTCGCCGAGCACCCGGCCGCGGCCGAACCGCTCGCCGCCGGGCAGGTCAGGGTCGCGGTGCGCGCGGCCGGCGTGAACTTCCGCGACGCGCTGATCGCGCTCGGCATGTACCCCGGCCGGGCGGTCCTCGGCGCCGAGGCGGCGGGCGTCGTGACCGGGGTCGGACCGGGCGTCACCGCGCTCGCGCCGGGCGACCGGGTGATGGGCCTGTTCGACGGCGCCTTCGGCCCGCTGGCCGTCACCGACCACCGCCTGCTGGCCCGGATACCCGCCGGCTGGTCGTACGCCCGGGCGGCCTCCGTGCCGGTGGTCTTCCTGACCGCCCTGTACGGGCTGCGCGACCTCGGCGGACTGCGGCCCGGCGAGACCGTCCTCGTCCACGCGGCGGCCGGCGGAGTCGGCATGGCCGCCGTCCAGCTCGCCCGGCACTGGGGCGCCACGGTCCTCGCCACGGCGAGCGCCGCGAAGTGGCCGGTCGTACGGGAGCTCGGCGTCCCCGAGGCCCGGATCGCCTCCTCCCGCGACACCGGCTTCGAACGGCGCTTCGCCGAGGCCACCGACGGCCGGGGCGTCGACGTCGTCCTGAACTCGCTCGCCGGGGAGTTCGTGGACGCCTCGCTGCGCCTGCTCGCGGACGGCGGCCGGTTCGTCGAGATGGGCAAGACGGACGTGCGCGGCCAGGAGGCCGTCGCGGCCGACCGCCCCGACGTCCGCTACCGGGCGTTCGACCTGATCGACGCCGGGCCGGACCGGATCGCCGAACTGTTCGCCGAACTCGTGGAACTCTTCGAGGCGGGCGCCCTGGACCCGCTGCCCGTCCGCACCTTCGACCTGCGCCACGCCCGTGAGGCGGTGCGCTTCGTCAGCCGCGCCCGGCACATCGGCAAGGTCGTGCTGACCCTGCCCCGGCCGCTCGCCGACGACGGGACCGTGCTGATCACCGGCGGTACCGGCACCCTCGGCCGCCACCTCGCCCAGCACCTGGTCACCCGGCACGGCGTCCGGCACCTCCTGCTGCTCGGCCGAAGCGGCGCGGACGCCCCCGGCGCGGCCGCCCTGGCCGCCGAACTCGCCGAGCTGGGCGCCGACGTGCGCATCGAGGCCTGCGACGCGGCTGACCGCGAGGCCCTCGCCCGGGTGCTCGCCGCGATCCCCGCCGAGCACCCGCTCACCGCCGTCGTCCACGCGGCCGGGGTGCTCGACGACGGGCTGGTCGACGCGCTGACGCCGGAGCAGGTCGACCGCGTCCTGCGCGCCAAGGCCGGGACCGCCGCCAACCTGCACGACCTCACGCGGGACACCGAGCTGTCCGCCTTCGTGCTGTACTCCTCGGCCGCCGGCGTCCTCGGCACCCCCGGCCAGGCCGCCTACGCCGCGGCCAACGCCTACCTCGACGCCCTCGCGCACCACCGCCGCGCCCGCGGCCTGCCGGCCACCTCCCTGGCCTGGGGCCTGTGGGCCGAGCGCACCGGACTGACCGGCCACCTCGGCGCGGCGGACCTGAAGCGGCTCGCCCGCGGCGGGCTGCTGCCCTTCTCGACGCCGCAGGGGCTCGCCCTGTTCGACGCCGCGTGGCAGCGGCCCGAGGCGGCACTCGTCCCGGCGCGGCTGGACCTCGCCGCGCTGCGCGCCACCACCGGCCCCCTGCCGCCGCTGCTGCGGGCGCTCGCCGGGCCGGCGTCCCCGCGCCGCACGGCCGCCGCCGACGGCGCCCTGCCGTGGGCCCGGCGGTTGGCCGGAGCCTCGGCCGAGGAGCGCGTCGACCTCGCGCTGCGCCTGGTGCGGACCGAGGCGGCCGTGGTGCTCGGCCACGACTCGGCGGAGAGCGTGCGCCCCGAGACGGCCTTCCGGGAGCTGGGCTTCGACTCGCTGACCGGTGTCGAGCTGCGCAACCGGCTCAACGGCGCCACCGGTCTGCGGCTGCCGTCCACCCTGGTCTTCGACCACCCGACGCCGCTGCGGCTCGCGGGCTTCCTCGCCGCGGCCGCCCGGGGCGGGACGGCGTCCGCCGGGGCGCCGGCCGCCGCGAGCACGGCGGTCCGCGCCGACGAACCGGTGGCGATCGTCGCGATGGGCTGCCGCTTCCCGGGCGGTGTCGCTTCGCCCGAGGACCTCTGGGAGCTGGTCGCCGCCGGGGGCGACGCGATCGGCGACTTCCCGGGCGACCGCGGGTGGGACGTGGCCGGGATCTTCGACCCCGACCCGGAGGCGTCCGGGAAGAGCTACGTGCGGCGGGGCGGATTCCTGTCCGGGGTGGCCGACTTCGACGCGGAGTTCTTCGGGATCTCGCCGCGCGAGGCGCTGGCGATGGACCCGCAGCAGCGCCTGCTGCTGGAGACGGCGTGGGAGACCTTCGAGCGGGCCGGGATCGACCCGCGGTCGCTGCGCGGCAGCCGGACCGGCGTCTTCGCCGGGATGGCCGGGCACGACTACGCGACCGGCGGGATGCCGTCCAGCGTCGAAGGGCACGTGCTCACCGGCAACGCCACGAGCGTCGCCTCGGGCCGCGTCGCCTACACGTTCGGGCTGGAGGGCCCGGCGCTGACGGTGGACACCGCGTGCTCGTCGTCGCTGGTCGCGCTGCACCTGGCGGCGAACGCGCTGCGCTCGGGGGAGTGCGACCTCGCCCTGGCCGGCGGGGTGACGGCGATGTCCACCCCGGACTTCTTCGTCGAGTTCTCCCGCCAGCGCGGCCTGGCCCCGGACGGGCGGAGCAAGGCCTTCGCCGCGACGGCCGACGGCATGGGCGCGGCGGAGGGCGTGGGCCTGCTGCTGGTGGAGCGGCTGTCGGACGCGGTGCGCAACGGGCACCGGGTGCTGGCGGTGGTGCGGGGCAGTGCGGTGAACCAGGACGGTGCGTCCAATGGTCTGACGGCTCCGAACGGTCCTTCGCAGGAGCGGGTGATCCGGGCGGCGCTGGCGAGTGGGGGGCTGGCTCCGGCGGACGTCGACGTGGTGGAGGCGCACGGGACGGGCACGGCGCTGGGGGACCCGATCGAGGCGCAGGCGCTTCAGGCGGCGTACGGGCGTGAGCGGGCCGGTGAGCCGCTGCGGCTGGGGTCGGTGAAGTCGAACATCGGTCACACGCAGGCGGCGGCGGGTGTGGCGGGTGTGATCAAGATGGTGATGGCGCTGCGGCACGGTGTGCTGCCGAGGACGCTGCATGTGGATGCGCCGTCGCCGCATGTGGACTGGTCGGCGGGCGCGGTCGAGCTGTTGACGGAGTCGGTGGAGTGGCCGGAGACGGGGCGGCCGCGTCGGGCGGGGGTGTCCTCGTTCGGGATCAGCGGCACCAACGCCCACGTGATCCTGGAGGAGGCGCCAGAGGCGGAGGTGCCGGCACCGGCGGAGCCGGTCGGCGGGGTGGTGCCCTGGGCGCTGTCGGCGGGGTCCGAGGCCGCGCTGCGTGCGCAGGTGGAGCGGCTGCGCGGTTGGGTGGCCGACCGTTCGGAGGTTGATCCGGTGGCAGTGGCGCGGACGCTCGCCTCGGGTCGGGCGGCGCTGGAGCACCGGGCGGTGGTCGCCGGTCGGACGGTGGCGGAGCTGGTGGACGGGCTGGGCGGGGTGGCCGGTGGTGAGCCGGTTGCGGCCTCGGGTTCGTCGGGTGCGGTGTTCGTGTTCCCGGGTCAGGGGTCGCAGTGGGCGGGGATGGCGGCCGAACTGCTGCTCTCCAGCCCGGTGTTCGCCGCCGCTGTGGAGGAGTGCGCGGGGGTGATGGACCCGCTGACGGACTGGTCGCTGCTGGAGGTTTTGCGGGACGGTTCGGGCGCGCTGCTGGAGCGGGTGGACGTGGTCCAGCCGGTGTTGTTCGCGGTGATGGTGGGTCTTGCGCGTTGGTGGGAGTCGTGCGGGGTGCGGCCGTCCGCGGTGATCGGGCATTCGCAGGGTGAGATCGCCGCCGCGCACGTGGCCGGGCTGCTCACTCTGGAGGACGCGGTCCGGGTGGTGGTGCTGCGCAGCCGGGTGCTGCGCGGGGTGACGGGTGGCGGGATGCTGTCCGTCGGCGTCGGTGCGGAGCGTGCCGCTGAACTCGTCGCCGAGGACGGCCGGTTGTCGCTGGCGGCGGTGAACGGGCCGTCGAGCGTGGTGCTGTCCGGGGAGATCGAGGCGCTGTCGGCCGTGGTGGAGCGGTGCGAGCGTGACGGCGTGCGGGCGCGTTGGATCCCGGTGGATTACGCCTCGCATTCGGCGTACATGGATGCGGTGCGTGACGAGGTCGTCGAACTGTCGTCGGGTGTGCGGCCGTTGGCGGGCCGGGTGGCGATGTTCTCGACGGTGACCGGCGAAGCTGTTGACTCTCCCGACCGGCTGGCGGGGTCGTACTGGTTCGACAACCTGCGCGGCACCGTCCGCCTGGACGCGGCGGTGCGCGCGGCCCTCGCGGAGGGACACACCACGTTCGTCGAGTGCAGCCCGCACCCCGGGCTGGTCGTCCCGATCGCGGACCAACTGGAAGAGGTCCCCGGCGCCGTGGTGCTGGAGACCCTGCGCCGAGGCGAAGGCGGTCCCGCCCGTTTGGTGACGGCGCTGTCCGCCGCCTTCGTCGCGGGCCTGCCCGTCGACTGGACCACCCAGCTCCCCACCGGCCCCCAGGCCGATCTCCCGACCTACCCGTTCCAGCGCGAGCGCTACTGGGTGACGGCCGCCGACGCGGGCTCCTCCGGTGCCGGCCGCGGCCAACTCGCCGTCGACCACCCGGTCCTGGGCGCCGCCGTCGAGCTGGCGGACGGCTCCGGGACGGTCCTGACCGGTCGGCTCTCCACCGTCACCCACCCGTGGCTCGCCGACCACGCCGTGCTCGGCACCGTCATCGTCCCCGGCACGTTGTTCGTGGAGCTCGCCCTGCGGGCCGGAGACCGGGTCGGCCACGGCGAGATCGAGGAACTCACCCTGCCTGCACCGCTGGTGCTGCCCGAGGCGGGAGGCGTTCAGCTCCAGGTCTCCGTCGGCGCGCCGGACGAGTCCGGCGCCCGTGCGATCGGCATCCACTCCCGACCCGAGCACGCGCCCGCCGACCGGCCCTGGACCCGGCACGCCACCGGCACGCTGGTCGTCCCGGACGAGGGGGCCGGGATCGGCGCGCCGGACCTCACCGCCTGGCCGCCGCCGGGTGCCGCACCCGTCGCGACCGACGGCGCGTACGAGCGGCTCGGCGCTGCCGGCTTCGACTACGGCCCGGTGTTCCAGGGCCTGCGGGCCGCCTGGCGGCGCGGCGACGAGCTCTTCGCCGAGGTCGAACTCCCCACGGAGGCCGACGCGCAGACCGACCGTTTCGAGCTGCACCCCGCCCTGCTGGACGCCGCCCTCCACGCGCTGGCGGCAGCCCGCCAACCGGACGGGCCGGAGGAGCCCGCCGACCCGACGGCCGGGGCGCGGGTGGCCTTCGCCTGGCGCGGCGTCCGGTCGGCCGCCGGGCCGAGGCCGAGTGCGGGAACCTCCCGCCTGCGGGTCCGGCTGTCGCCCACCGGGGCCGACGCGGTGTCGCTGCACCTGGCGGACGACACGGGGGCGGGTGTCGCGTCGGTGGCGGCGCTCACCGTCCGTCCGGTCACGGCGGAGCAGCTGCGCCCGGCCGGTCCGTCGCACCGCGACGCGCTGTTCCGGGTGGAGTGGCGGGCGGTCGAGCCCGGCCCGGCGGAGGTGCCGTCGTGGGCCCTGCTCGGCCCGGTCGGCCCGGTCGGCCCGGATACGCCCGGCGTGGCCGCGCGCTTGGCCGAGGAGCACCGTCCGGCCGCCCTCTTCGAGGACCTGGCCGCGGCCGCGGCGGCCGACGGGTCGCTGCCCGCCACGGTCGTGCTGCACCTCCCGGTGGCGCCCGAGGCCGGGGAGGACGTCCCGGCCCGGACCCGCAGGCTGCTGGGCTCGGTGCTCGGCCTGCTCCAGGCCTGGCTGGCGCACGACCGCTTCGACGGTGCCCGCCTGGTCGTCGCGACGACCGGTGCGCTCGCCGCCCGTGCGGACGAGCCGGTCGCCGATGTCGCGGCCGCCGCCGTCTGGGGCCTGGTGCGCTCGGCACAGTCGGAGCACCCCGGCCGCTTCGCCCTGCTCGACCTCGACGGCGACGACGCCTCGCTCGCCCGGTGGCCGCTGGCGCTCGCCGTGCCGGAACCGCAACTGGCCCTCCGCGAGGGGACCTTGCTGGTGCCCCGGCTGGTCCGCGCGACCCCGCCGCCGACCGCCGACCGGGCGCTCGACCCGGAGGGCACCGTCCTGGTCACCGGCGCCACCGGCGGCCTGGGCGCGCTCGTGGCACGGCACCTGGTGACCGGCCACGGCGTGCGCCGACTCCTGCTGCTGTCCCGCCGCGGCACCGCCGCGCCGGACGCCGCCGCGCTCCTCGCCGACCTCGCCGAGCTGGGCGCCGAGGCCACGCTGCTGGCCTGCGACCTCGCCGACCGCGACGCCCTGGCGGAAGCGCTGGCGCGGGTGTCCGACGAGCACCCGCTGACCGGCGTGGTCCACACCGCGGGCATCGTCGACGACGGACTGGTCGAGACCCTGACGGCCGGCCACCTGGACCGGTCGCTCCGCCCGAAGGCCGACGGGGCGTACCACCTGCACGAACTCACCCAGGACGCCAAGCTCGCCGCCTTCGTGCTCTTCTCCTCCGGAGCGACCACCTTCGGCGGCCCGGGCCAGGGCAACTACGCCGCCGCCAACGCCTTCCTGGACGGACTGGCGCAGCACCGCCGGGCCCTCGGCCTGCCGGCGATCTCGCTCGCCTGGGGCCTGTGGGCCGGCACGCGGGGCATGGGCGGGCGGCTGAGCGAGGCCGACCTCGCCCGGTGGGCGCGGACCGGCGCGGTCGCGATGCCGGCCGAGGAGGCGCTGAGCCTGTTCGACCTCGCGCTCGCCGAACCCGGCGCGACCCTGGTGCCCGCGCACCTGGACCTCCGGGCGATCCGCGCCCGTGCGGCGGTCGCACCCGCACTGTTCGGCGAGCTGCTGGGCGTGGCGACCCGCCGTGGCGACCGGCAGTCCGGCGCGGCCCCGCTGGCCGCCCGGATCGCCGCCCTGGCGGCGGGCGAGCGCGAGCGGGCGCTGCTGGAGATCGTCCGGACCGAGGCCGCGGGCGCGCTGGGCCACCGGTCGGCCGACGGCGTGCACGCGACCCGGGCCTTCAAGGAGCTCGGTTTCGACTCGCTGACCGGTGTCGAGCTGCGCAACCGGCTCAACCACGCCACCGGTCTGCGGCTGCCGTCCACCCTGGTCTTCGACCACCCGACCCCGGCCCGGCTCGCCGGCCATCTCCTGGAACGGCTGGTCGGCGCCGAGGGCCCGGACGAGTCGGCGGTGGCGCCCGTGCCCACGCCGGCCGCCGGAGCGGGCACCGACGGCGATCCGGTCGTGATCGTCGGGATGGGCTGCCGCTTCCCCGGCGGGGTGGGCTCGCCCCAGGAGCTCTGGGAGCTGGTCGCCTCCGGCCGCGACGCGATCGGCGACTTCCCGGGCGACCGCGGGTGGGACGTGGCCGCGCTCTTCGACCCCGACCCGGAGGCGTCCGGGAAGAGCTACGTGCGGCGGGGCGGATTCCTGTCCGGCGTGGCCGACTTCGACGCCGAGTTCTTCGGGATCTCGCCGCGCGAGGCGCTGGCGATGGACCCGCAGCAGCGCCTGCTGCTGGAGGCCTCCTGGGAGGCGATCGAGCGGGCCGGCATCGACCCCGGTTCGCTGCGCGGCAGCCGGACCGGGATCTTCGCCGGCGTCATCGACAACGACTACGGCTCGCGTCTCGACCGCGTCCCGGAAGAGGTCGAGGGCTACGTCGGCTACGGCAGCGCGAGCAGCATCGCCTCCGGGCGGGTGGCGTACTCGCTGGGGCTGGAGGGGCCGGCGGTCAGCATCGACACGGCGTGCTCGTCCTCGCTGGTCGCGCTGCACCTGGCGGCGAACGCGCTGCGCACGGGGGAGTGCGACCTGGCGCTCGCGGGCGGGGTCACCGTCATGTCGACGCCCGAGTTCTTCGTCGAGTTCTCGCGGCAGCGCGGACTGTCCGCGGACGGCCGCTGCAAGGCGTTCTCGGAGGCCGCCGACGGCATGGGCGCCGGCGAGGGGGTCGGCCTGGTCCTGCTGGAGCGCCTCTCGGACGCGCGCCGCAACGGGCACCGGGTGCTGGCGGTGGTGCGCGGCAGTGCGGTGAACCAGGACGGCGCCTCCAACGGGCTGTCCGCCCCCAACGGGCCGTCCCAGCAGCGGGTGATCCGGGCGGCGCTGGCCAACGCGGGCCTGACGACGGCGGACGTCGACGTGGTGGAGGCACACGGGACGGGCACGACGCTGGGCGACCCGATCGAGGCGCAGGCGCTGCTGGCGACGTACGGGCAGGGCCGGTCGGCCGACCGGCCGCTGCGACTCGGTTCGGTGAAGTCCAACATCGGCCACGCGCAGGCGGCGGCGGGTGTGGCGGGTGTGATCAAGATGGTGATGGCGCTGCGGCACGGCCTGCTGCCGAGGACGCTGCACGTGGACGCGCCCTCGTCGCACGTGGAGTGGTCGGCGGGCGCGGTCGAGCTGCTGACGGAGGCCGTGGAGTGGCCGGAGACCGGTCGGCGGCGTCGGGCCGGGGTGTCCTCGTTCGGGATCAGCGGCACCAACGCGCACGTGATCCTGGAGGCGCCGGAGGCGGAGGCCCCGAGCGAGGCTGAGCCGGTCGGTGGGGTGGTGCCGTGGGTGGTGTCGGCGCGGTCGGGTGCGGCGCTGCGGGAGCAGGTGGAGCGGCTGCGGGAGTGGGCGGTGGCGCATCCCGGGGTCGACCCGGTGGATGTCGGCCGGTCGCTGGTGGCGGGCCGTGCGGTGTTCGAGCACCGGGCGGTGGTGGCCGGGCGGGATCTGGCCCAACTCGTGGACGGGCTCGGAACGTGGGGGGCGGATTCCCTGCCGGCGGCGGGGCGCGCGGAAGAGCCGGGTGCGGTGTTCGTGTTCCCGGGGCAGGGATCGCAGTGGGCGGGGATGGCGGCCGAACTGCTGCTCTCCAGCCCGGTGTTCGCCGCCGCTGTGGAGGAGTGCGCGGGGGTGATGGACCCGCTGACGGACTGGTCGCTGCTGGAGGTGCTGCGGGACGGTTCGGGCGCGCTGCTGGACCGGGTCGACGTCGTGCAGCCGGTGCTGTTCGCGGTGATGGTGGGCCTGGCCCGTTGGTGGGAGTCGTGCGGGGTGCGGCCGGCGGCCGTGATCGGGCATTCGCAGGGTGAGATCGCCGCCGCGTACGTGGCGGGGCTGCTGTCCCTGGAGGACGCGGTTCGGGTGGTGGTGCTGCGCAGCCGGGCGCTGCGCGGGGTGACGGGTGGCGGGATGCTGTCTGTCGGCGTCGGTGCGGAGCGTGCCGCTGAACTGGTCGCCGAGGACGGCCGGTTGTCGCTGGCGGCGGTGAACGGGCCGTCGAGTGTCGTGCTGTCCGGGGAGATCGAGGCGCTGACCGCCGTGGTGGAGCGGTGTGAGCGCGACGGCGTGCGGGCTCGCTGGATTCCCGTCGACTACGCCTCGCATTCGGCGTACATGGACGCGGTGCGCGACGAGGTTGTCGAACTGTCGTCGGGTGTGCGGCCGTTGGCGGGCCGGGTGGCGATGTTCTCGACGGTGACCGGCGAAGCTGTTGACGCTCCCGACCGGTTGGCGGGGTCGTACTGGTTCGACAATCTGCGCGGCACCGTCCGCCTGGACGCGGCGGTGCGGTCCGCGGTCGCCGCCGGGCACACCACGTTCGTGGAGTGCAGTCCGCACCCCGGGCTGGTCGTCCCGGTCGCGGACCAGCTGGAAGAGGTCCCCGGTGCCGTGGTCCTGGAGACCCTGCGCCGCCATGAGGGCGGTCCCGAGCGCCTGGTGACGGCGCTGTCCGCCGCCTTCGTCGCGGGCCTGCCTGTCGACTGGACCACCCTGCTCCCCGCCGGCCGGCACGTTGACCTGCCGACCTACGCCTTCCAGCACCGCCGCTACTGGCTCGACCAGGGTGTCCGGGCGGGCGACCCGGCGGGGCTCGGACTGGCCTCGGCCGAGCACCCGTTGCTGGGCGCGGCGGTCAGCTCGGCGCACGACGGCACCGTGTTGTTCACCGGTCGTCTCTCCGCCGCGGCTCACCCGTGGCTCGCCGACCACGTGGTCCTGGGCACGGCGATCGTGCCGGGGACGCTCTTCGTCGAGCTGGCGGCCTGGGCGGGCGGCGAGGTGGGCAGTCCCACCGTCGAGGAGCTGACCCTGCACACCCCGCTCGTCCTGCCGGACTCCGAGGCCCTGCGGATCCAGGTCGTCGTGGGTGCGCCGGACGAGTCCGGCGCGCGGGCGATCGGCATCCACTCCCGGCCCGAGCACGCGCCCGCCGACGAGCCCTGGACCCGGCACGCGGAGGGCACGCTGGTCGAGGGCGCGGACGTCGACGACGCCGGCGCCGAGTGGGCGAGCTGGCCTCCGATCGGCGCCGCGCCGTTGGAGGTGAACGACTTCTACGAGCGCCTGGTGGCCTCCGGGGTCGACTACGGTCCCGCCTTCCGGGGCCTGCGGGCCGCCTGGCGGCGCGGTGACGACCTGTTCGCCGAGGTCGCGCTCCCCGGTGAGCACGAGCGCGAGGCGGCCGGCTTCGCCGTGCACCCGGCCCTGCTCGACGCGGGGGTCCAGACGCTCCGCGTGGGTGCGGGCGAGGACGAGGACGTCCGGGTCGCCTTCTCCTGGCACGGTGTCCGCTTCTCCGGCACGGGTCCGGTCGGCCTGCGGGTCTGGCTGGCCCCGGCAGGGGAGGGCGCCGTGTCGATGCGGGTCGCGGACGCGGCGGGCCGTCCGGTCGCGGTGGTCGAGGCGCTGACCGTGCGCCCGGTCTCGGCCGAGCAGTTGCGCGCGGCCGGCGGTGCGCACCGGGACGCGCTCCTGCGGCTGACCTGGGCGGAGTGGGGCGAGGACGCGTCGAGCTGTGATTCACCCGGACGTCTCGCCGTCCTCGGCGCGGCGGAGGCCCTCGACGGCTTCGGCCCGGTGGACCGGTACGCGGACGTGGCGGCCCTCGCCGCCGCCGTCGCGGGCGGCTCGCCGGCGCCCGACACCGTCGTGCTCGCCGTGACCGACCCGGACCCGGTCGCGGCGGACCCGGGCGCCGACCGGACCGGTGCGGAAGCCCTCCGCCAGCTGTCCCGCGCGGCGGCTCGGGCCGCCGCCGGCTCGGCGGCCCAGGTCGCGGCCTGGGCGGCCGAACCGGGGCTGGCGGACAGCAGGCTCCTGCTGGTGACCCGGCAGGCCGTCCTCACCGGGGACGGGGACCGGGTGCCCGACCCGGACCGGGCGGCCGCCTGGGGCGCCGGGTGCGCGCTTCAGGCCGCGTACCCGGACCGGACCCTGCTGGCCGACCTGGACGGCGACCCGGCCTCCGTCGCCGCACTGCCCCGGGCGGTGTCCGCCGGTGCACCGAGGCTCGCCCTGCGCGGCGGACGGCTGCTCGCCCCGGCGCTGGCCAGGGCGGCGGCCGACCGTGCGGCAGCGGAGCCGTGGGACGCGGGAGGCGGCACCGTGCTGATCAGCGGCGCGGACGGCCCGCTGGCCGCCGCGCTGGCCGGACACCTGGTCGCGGCCCACGGGGTCCGCCGCCTGGTCCTGTTGCCGGGCAGTGACACCGGCGGTGACACCGGCAGCGCCACGGGCAGCGGCACCGTGCGCCGACTGGCGGACCGGCTGGCCGAGGCGGGAGCCGAGGCCGAGGTCGTCGCCTGGGCCCCCGGCGACCACGACGGGCTGCGCACCGCGCTGGACGCCGCCATCGCCGGGCACCCGGTGGCCGGCGCGCTGCTCGCGGCGGCCGGTGCGTCCCGCGACGGTGCGGAGCCGGACGTCGAAGCGGCCCTGGCCCTCTCCGGACTCCTGGCCGCGCATCGGGGCGCGTCGCTCGTGGCGCTCTCCCCGGCGAGCGGCCTGATCGGTGCTGCGCCCGAACCGCCCGCCGTCGCTGCGGCCGCCGCCTTCGCGGAGGCGTTGGCGGCCGCCCGGCACGCGGACGACCTGCCCGCCGCCGCGCTCGCCTGGGGACCCACCGGAGTCGGTGGATCCGAGGACGAACTCCAGCAAGGACTGCTGGAGCTGACGGAGGCCGAGGCGCTCGTGCTGTTCGACGAGGCCCTGCGTGCGGCCGGGCCCGGACTGGTGCTCGCCCGGCCCGACCGCGCGGCTCTGCGGACCCGCCCGGAGGCCGTAAGCGCTCCGCTGCGGCACCTGCTCCGCGCCCCGGAGGTCCGCCGCGCGGCCGGCGGGGCCGAGACGCCCGGGGCCCCGGGCGCCGACGCGCTGCAACGGCGGCTGGCGGCGCTGCCCGAGGAGGAGCGTGAACGCGAACTGGTCACGCTCGTCAGGACCCTGGCGGCCGCCGTGCTCGGACACCCGGGCGCCGATGAGGTCGGGCCCGAGCGGGCGTTCAAGGAGGTCGGCTTCGACTCGCTGATGGCGGTCGAACTGCGGAAGCGCCTGATGCGCGTCACCGGGCTGCACCTGCGCTCGACCCTGGTGTTCGACTTCCCGCACCCGGTGAGCCTGGCCCGCCACGTGCTGGCTCGCCTCGCCGAGGACTCCTCGGAGGCCACCCCGGTGCTCGCCGACCTGGACCGGCTGCACGAGGCGCTGCCGGCGGTCCTGGCCGAGGACGGCGCCCGCGACCGGATCGCCGAACGTCTGCGCGAGCTGCTGGCGCTGTGCGGGGCGCCGGACGACGGGGCCGACGGGAGCGACGCGGACGATCTCGGCTCCGCCACCGACGACGAGCTGTTCTCGCTCGTCGACCAGGGGTTCGAGTGATGCCGCGGATCCCGGGCCCACCGCCGTACCAGCACCAGAACCAGCGTCAGCACCACCAGACCAGCGACAACGAACGTTCGATCGAGGAGTCGGAGTAGACGTGGCCGAGTCGGAAGAGAAGCTGCGGTCCTACCTCAAGCGGGCCGTCGCCGACGCGCGGGACGCGCACCGGCGGGTACGGGAGCTGGAGGAGCAGGGCCGCGAGCCGATCGCGATCGTGGGCATGGCCTGTCGCTTCCCGGGCGGGCTGTCGACGCCGGAGCAGCTGTGGGAGTTCGTGGCGGGCGGCGGCGACGCCATCGGCGCCTTCCCGACCGACCGGGGCTGGGACCTGGAGGCGCTGTACGACCCCGACCCCGACGCTCCCGGCACGGCGTACGTCCGCGAGGGCGGATTCCTCTACGACGCCGCCGACTTCGACGCCGGCTTCTTCGGGATCTCGCCGCGTGAGGCGCTGGCGATGGACCCGCAGCAGCGGCTGCTGCTGGAGATCTCCTGGGAGGCCGTCGAGCGGACCGGCATCGACCCGAGCACCCTGCGCGGCAGCCGCACCGGGGTGTACACCGGGATCAACTGGCTCGACTACACGACCGTCCTCGCCCGGACGGCCAAGGGCCGGGACGGAACGCTGGGCATGGCCAACGCCGCCAGCCTCCTCGCGGGCCGGGTGTCCTACGTCCTCGGTCTGGAGGGGCCGGCGGTGACGGTGGACACGGCGTGCTCCTCGGCGCTGGTCGCGCTGCACCTGGCGGTCGGCGCGCTGCGCGCGGGGGAGTGCGACCTGGCGCTCGCCGGCGGCGCCACCGTGATGTGCACCCCGGAGACGTTCGTCAACTTCAGCCGGCAGCGCGGCCTCGCCCCGGACGGCCGCTGCAAGCCGTTCTCGGCGGCGGCCGACGGCTTCAGCCCTGCGGACGGCGCGGGCCTGCTGGTGGTCGAGCGCCTCTCGGACGCGCGCCGCAACGGTCACCCCGTCCTCGCCGTGGTGCGCGGCAGCGCGGTGAACCAGGACGGTGCGTCCAACGGCCTGACGGCGCCGAACGGCCCGTCGCAGGAACGGGTGATCCGCCAGGCCCTGGAGGCCGCCGGCCTGGCCGCGCGCGACGTGGACACGGTGGAGGCGCACGGCACCGGCACCCCGCTGGGTGACCCGATCGAGGCGCAGGCGCTGCTGGCCACCTACGGACGGGGCCGTCCCGAGGACCGGCCGCTCTGGCTCGGTTCGGTGAAGTCGAACATCGGGCACACCCAGGCGGCGGCGGGTGTGGCGGGCGTGATCAAGACGGTGATGGCGCTGCGGCACCAGGAACTGCCGCGCACCCTGCACATCGACGCCCCTTCGCCGAACATCGACTGGGAGACCGGCAACGTCCGGCTGCTGACCGAGCCGGTGGCCTGGCCGCGCTCGGAGCGGCCGCGCCGGGCCGCCGTCTCGTCGTTCGGCGCGAGCGGCACCAATGCGCATGTGGTGGTGGAGGAGGCGCCGGAGGCGGAGGCCGCCCCGAGCGCGGCTGAGCCGGTCGGCGGGGTGGTGCCGTGGGTGGTGTCGGCGCGGTCGGGTGCGGCGCTGCGGGAGCAGGTGGAGCGGCTGCGGGAGTGGGCGGTGGCGCATCCCGGGGTCGACCCGGTGGATGTCGGCCGGTCGCTGGTGGCGGGCCGTGCGGTGTTCGAGCACCGGGCGGTGGTGGTCGGTCGGTCGGTCGCGGAGCTGGTGGACCGGCTGGGCGGGGTGGCCGACGCTGAGTCGGTTGCCGCGTCGGAATCGGGCGCGGTGTTCGTGTTCCCGGGTCAGGGGTCGCAGTGGGCGGGGATGGCGGCCGAACTGCTGCTCTCCAGCCCGGTGTTCGCCGCCGCGATCGAGGAGTGCGCGGGGGTGATGGACCCGCTGACGGACTGGTCGCTGCTGGAGGTGCTGCGGGACGGTTCGGGGGCGTTGCTGGACCGGGTCGACGTCGTGCAGCCGGTGCTGTTCGCGGTGATGGTGGGGTTGGCCCGTTGGTGGGAGTCGTGCGGGGTGCGGCCGGCTGCGGTGATCGGGCACTCGCAGGGTGAGATCGCCGCCGCCCACGTGGCGGGGCTGCTGTCCCTGGAGGACGCGGTCCGGGTGGTGGTGCTGCGCAGCCGGGCGCTGCGCGGGGTGACGGGTGGCGGGATGCTGTCCGTCGGTGTCGGTGCGGAGCGTGCCGCTGAACTGGTCGCCGAGGACGGCCGGTTGTCGCTGGCGGCGGTGAACGGGCCGTCGAGTGTGGTGCTGTCCGGGGAGATCGAGGCGCTGTCGGCCGTGGTGGAGCGGTGCGAGCGCGACGGTGTGCGGGCGCGTTGGATCCCGGTGGACTACGCCTCGCATTCGGCGTACATGGATGCGGTGCGCGACGAGGTCGTCGAACTGTCGTCGGGTGTGCGGCCGTTGGCGGGCCGGGTGGCGATGTTCTCGACGGTGACCGGCGAAGTGGTCGAGGAGCCAGACCAGTTGGCGGGGTCGTACTGGTTCGACAACCTGCGCGGCACCGTCCGCCTGGACGCGGCGGTGCGCGCGGCCCTCGCGGAGGGACACACCACGTTCGTCGAGTGCAGCCCGCACCCCGGGCTGGTCGTCCCGATCGCGGACCAACTGGAAGAGACTCCCGGTGCCGTGGTCCTGGAGACCCTGCGCCGCCATGAGGGCGGTCCCGAGCGCCTGATGACGGCGCTCTCGGCGGCCTTCGTCGCGGGCCTGCCCGTCGACTGGACCACCCAGCTCCCCACCGGCCGGCACGTCGACCTGCCGACCTACGCCTTCCAGCACCGCCGCTACTGGGCCGAGCCCGACCCCACGGACGTCGTCGGCGTCGGCTGGGGCCAGTCGGCCGTGGAGCACCCGGTGCTGGGCGCCGCCGTCGAGCTGGCGGACGGCTCCGGGACGGTCCTGACCGGCCGGTTCTCCGCCGCCACCCATCCGTGGCTCGCCGACCACGCCGTGCTCGGCACGGTCATCGTCCCCGGCACGGCCTTCCTCGAACTCGCCCTCCGCGCGGGGGCCGAGGCCGGCTGCCCGGTGGTCGACGAACTCACTCTGCACACCCCGCTCGTCCTGTCCGACACCGAGGACGTCCGGATCCAGGTCACCGTCGAGGATCCGGACGAGTCCGGCGCGCGTGCGATCGGCATCCACTCCCGGCCCGAGCACGCGCCCGCCGACCAGCCCTGGACCCGGCACGCCACCGGTCTGCTCACCGCCGCCCCCGAAGCAGCCCCGGAGGCCCCGGTCGACGAGGAGGCTCCCGGGCAGTGGCCCCCGCCCGGCGCCCGGCCGGTCGACGCGGACGACCTCTACGAACGCGCGGCAGCGGCGGGCTTCGACTACGGCCCGCTGTTCCAGGGCCTGCGGCAGGTCTGGCGGCGCGGCACCGAGCTGTTCGCCGAGGTCGAACTCCCCGACGAGGGCGGCGCCGACGCCGACCGCTTCACCCTGCACCCGGCCCTGCTCGACGCCGCCATGCACCCGATGCTGGTCCGGGAGGACTCGGACGCGCCCCTCCAGGCGGGCCTGCCGTTCTCCTGGACGGCCGTCCGGCTGGACACCCGCCACAGCCGCGCGCTGCGCGTGCGGCTGGTGGCCGGCGCGGCCGGCGCGATCTCGCTGAGCGCCCACGACGAGGACGGCCGGGCGGTCGTCTTCATCGGCTCGGTGGCCGTCCGGCCCGTCTCCGCCGAGCTGCTGCGGACCACCGACGCGCCGCTCCGCGACTCCCTCTTCGAACTCCACTGGAAGGAGACGGAGTTCGAGGCGGCCTCCGGTTCCGGCAGGACCGTCTCCCTGGACGACGTCCCCGCGCTCCTCGACGACCCCGAGGCCGCGTTCCCGGAGGCCGTCCTCGTGCGCGTCCCCTCTGCCGACGACCCGGAACCCGCACGGGCGCACGAGCTCACCGCTCGCGTCCTCGGCCTCCTGGGCCGCTGGCTGGCCGACCCCAGGACCGCCGACACCCGTCTCGTCCTGCTGACCACCGGCGCGGTCGCGGTCGGCGGGGACGAGCGGATCGCCGACCTCGCCTCGGCCGCGGTCTGGGGCCTGGTCCGCTCGGCGCAGGCCGAGCACCCCGGGCGCTTCGTGCTGGTCGACGCCGACACCGACACCTCCGAGGAGGCCGTGCTCGCGCAGGCCGCCTCGGGTGAGACCCAGCTCGCGCTGCGCCGCGGCACCGCCCTCCTCCCCGGCCTGGTCCGGGCCGCCACCCGCCCCGAGGACACCGGCTTCACGCCCGCGCCCGAGGGCACCGTCCTGATCACCGGCGGCACCGGCACCCTCGGCGCCCTGCTCGCCCGTCACCTGGTCGCCGAGCGCGGCGTGCGCCGGCTGCTGCTGCTCAGCCGGCGCGGCGCGGACGCCCCCGGTGCGGCCGCCCTGGCCGCCGAACTCGCCGAGCTGGGCGCCGACGTGCGCATCGAGGCCTGCGACGCCGCCGACCGCGAGGCCCTCGCCCGGGTGCTCGCCGAGATCCCCGCCGAGCACCCGCTCACCGCCGTCGTCCACGCGGCGGGCGTACTCGACGACGGGGTCGTCCAGGCCATGACGCCCGAACGGCTGGCCGCCGTGCTGCGCCCCAAGGCCGACGCGGCGTGGAACCTGCACCGGGCGACCCGGGACCTGGACCTGGACGCCTTCGTCCTGTTCTCCTCGGCCGCCGGTCTGATCGGCAACCCCGGGCAGAGCAACTACGCCGCCGCCAACGCCTACCTCGACGCCCTCGCCCGGCACCGCCGCGCCCACGGCCTGCCGGCCACCTCGCTCGCCTGGGGCTGGTGGGCCGACGGCAGCGAGATGACCGCGGGACTCGGCACGGCCGACCGGCGGCGCATGACGAGCCTCGGCGTCCTGCCGCTCTCCGCCGAGCAGGGCTGCGCGCTCCTCGAAGCGGCGACCAACCGCGCCGAGGCCGTTCTGATGCCGGTCCGGATGGACCTCGCCGTGCTGCGCCGCGCCGACGCCGACGCGGTGCCCGCGCTGCTGCGCGAGCTCGCCCGGGGGCCCCGCCGCCGTGGCGCCGCGGCCGGCGGAAGGACGCGGTCCGGCGCCCTGACGGCCCGACTGGCCGGGCTGCCGGAGGCCGAGCGCCGGCAGCTGCTGCTTCGGACCGTGTGCACCCACGCCGCCGCCGTGCTCGGGCACGGTGACGAGGACGGCATCGAGGAGAGCCGGGCGTTCCGGGAGCTGGGCTTCGACTCGCTCACCGGGCTCGAACTGCGCAACCGGCTGAGCAGCGCGATCGGCCTGCGCCTGCCCGCGACGCTGGTCTTCGACTACCCGACTCCGAGGCTGCTGGCCGGCCGCCTGGCCGACCTGCTCGCCGACGGCCCGGCCCCGGCGGCCGCGTCCGCCCGGCCCGTGCCGGTGGCTTCGGACGAGCCGATCGCCATCGTCGGCATGGGCTGCCGGCTTCCGGGCGGCGTGACCTCCCCGCAGGAGCTGTGGGACCTGGTCGCCGGCGGTGTCGACGCCCTCACCGACTTCCCCGCCGACCGTGGCTGGGACATCGACCGGATCTTCGACCTCGACCCCTCGCGCCCGGGCAGCACCTATGTGCGGACCGGCGGATTCGTCGACGCCGCCGCCGACTTCGACGCCGAGTTCTTCGGGATCTCGCCGCGCGAGGCGCTGGCGATGGACCCGCAGCAGCGCCTGCTGCTGGAAGCCTCCTGGGAGACCGTCGAGCACGCGGGCATAGACCCGGAGACGCTGCGCGGCAGCCGCACCGGCGTGTTCGCGGGGGCGATCTACTACGACTACGCGACCCGTCTGAACCGGGTGCCGGACGAGCTGGAGGGCTACCTCGGCAACGGCAACGTCGGGAGCGTCGCCTCGGGCCGGGTGGCCTACGCGCTCGGCCTGGAGGGCCCGGCGGTGACCGTCGACACGGCCTGCTCGTCCTCGCTGGTCACCCTGCACCTGGCCTGCCAGGCGCTGCGGGCCGGCGAGTGCGACCTCGCGCTCGCGGGCGGGGTCACCGTGATGTCGACACCCGCCGTCTTCGTCGACTTCGCCCGCCAGCGCGGGCTGGCGGCGGACGGCCGGTGCAAGCCGTTCGCGGCGGCGGCCGACGGCACCGGCTGGGGCGAGGGCGTGGGCCTGCTGCTGGTCGAGCGGCTCTCGGACGCGGTGCGCAACGGGCACCCCGTTCTCGCGGTGGTGCGCGGCAGCGCGGTGAACCAGGACGGGGCGTCCAACGGTCTGACGGCGCCGAACGGCCCCTCGCAGGAGCGGGTGATCCGGGCGGCGCTGGCGAGCGGGGGGCTGGCTCCGTCGGACGTCGACGTGGTGGAGGCGCACGGGACGGGGACGACGCTGGGTGACCCGATCGAGGCGCAGGCGCTGCTGGCCACCTACGGTCAGGACAGGTCGGCCGACCGGCCGCTGCGGCTGGGGTCGGTGAAGTCGAACATCGGTCACACGCAGGCGGCGGCGGGTGTGGCGGGTGTGATCAAGATGGTGATGGCGCTGCGGCACGGTGTGCTGCCGAAGTCGCTGCACGTGGATGCGCCGTCGCCGCATGTGGACTGGTCGGCGGGCGCGGTCGAGCTGCTGGCGGAGTCGGTGGAGTGGCCGGAGACGGGGCGGCCGCGCCGGGCCGGGGTGTCCTCGTTCGGGATCAGCGGCACCAACGCCCACGTGATCATCGAACAGGCCCCGGAAGCGGCCGGCCAGGACACCCTCCCGGAGCCGGGCCTGCCCGTTCCGTGGGCGGTCTCCGCACGCACCGCGACCGGGCTGCGGGCCCAGGCCGCGCGGCTGCGGGACTGGGCCGGCGAGCACCCGGAGGCCCCGATCGCCGAGGTGGCGGCCGTGCTGGCCTCGGGGCGTACGGCCATGGCACACCGGGCGGTGGTCCTCGGTGGGGACGCCGCGGAACTGTCGGCCGGCCTGGCCGCGCTGGCGGGTGGCGAGCCCGAGCCCATCGGCGTGGTGACCGGCACCGTGCCACGTGGTGCGGTACGGACGGCGCTGGTGTTCACGGGGCAGGGGGTGGGTTGCCGGGGTGTGGGGCGTGGGCTCTACGAGGTGTTCCCGGTGTTCGCGGCGGCGGTGGACGAGGTGTGTGGGGCGTTCGAGGGGGTGGTGCCGTTCTCGGTGCGGGAGGTGCTGCTGGGGGAGCCTGGCGGTGTCGCGGAGGACACGGGGGTGGTGCAGCCGGTGCTGTTTGCGTTCGAGGTGGCGTTGTACCGGTTGTGGCGTTCGTGGGTTCCGGTGCCGGAGGTGGTGCTGGGGCATTCGCTGGGCGGGATCGTGGCGGCGTATGTGGCGGGGGTGTTCTCGTTGGAGGGTGCGGTCGCTCTGGTGGCGGCGCGGGCCCGGTTGATGGCTGAACTGCCTTCGGGTGGGGCGATGTTGGCGGTGGGGGCGAGCGAGGCGCAGGTGCTGGCCCTGCTGGGTGAGAGCCGTGTGGGCGTGGTGGGGATCGCGGCGGTGAACGGTCCCGCCTCGGTGGTGGTGTCCGGCGAGACCGAGGCCGTCGAGGCGGTGCGGGTGCTGTGCGCGGAGCGCGGCTGGCGTTCCTCGCGCCTGGCGGTGTCGCACGCGTTCCATTCGGTGCTGATGGAGCCCGTGGTGACACAGCTGCGCGAGGTGGTCGCGGGCATCACCCTCGCGGAGCCGTCGATCCCGCTGGCCTCGGACGTGACGGGCCGGCTGGCGACGGCGGCCGAGGTCCGCGACCCGGAGTACTGGGTGCGGCAGGTGTGTGAGCCGGTGCGGTTCGCGGACGCGGTCGCCTCGGCGAGGGCGGCGGGCGCCTCGGTGTTCGTCGAACTGGGCCCGGAGGCGGCACTCACCCCGATGGTCGCGGAGTGCACGGCCGGCACGGACACTGCCGCCGTCCCCGCCCAGCAGCGGGACCGCGACCGGTCCCTCGCCCTCCGGACGGCGCTGGCCCGGCTGTTCGTCCGCGGCGGAGCGGTCGACTGGACGGCGGTGACCGGCATCGACGCGGCCACCGCCCGCCGCCGCGCCGGCGAGCTGCCGACGTACGCGTTCGAGCGGCAGCGCTTCTGGCTCGACGCCGGCACCGGCGCGGGCGACGCCGCCGGCCTGGGGCAGGGGGCGGTGGACCACCCGCTGCTGGGCGCGGTGGTGGGCCTCGCGGACGGCGACGGCGTGCTGTTCACCGGCCGCCTCTCGCTCGACACCCACCCGTGGCTCGCCGACCACGCGGTGCTCGACACCGTGCTGGTGCCCGGGGCGGCCTTCCTCGAACTCGCGCTGCACTCCGGCGCCCGGCTCGGCTGCGCACGCGTGGACGAACTGACCCTGGTGGCACCGCTGGCCGTGCCGAGGACCGGGGGAGTGCAGGTCCAGGTCACCGTCGGCGCGCCCGACCCGTCCGGTCTGCGGCCGGTCACCGTGCACGCCCGCCCCGAGCGGACCGAAGGAACCGCCGGGCCGGACGGCGCCTGGACGCTGCACGCGACCGGCGCCCTGACGCCCGACCAGGACGCCGGGGACGTCCGGGGCACCCGGGAACAGCAGGCGCTCGCCGTCTGGCCGCCGGCCGAAGCGGAGCCGGTCGAGGTGGACGAGCTGTACGCCGACGCGGCCGACGCCGGGGTGCGCTACGGCCCGTCCTTCCACGGGCTGCGGGCGGCCTGGCAGCGCGGCTCCGAGCTGTTCGCCGAGATCGTCCTCCCCGAGGAGGCGGCCGGCGGCCGGTTCGGCCTGCACCCGGCCCTGATCGACGCCGCCCTGCACCCGCTCGGGCTGACCCCGGCGGCGACCGAGGGATCCGAGGGGGCCGAGGACCTCGGCACCCGGGTGAGGCTGCCGTTCTCCTGGCGCGGCGTGCGGCTGCACGCGGGCGGCGTCCGGGCGCTGCGGGTGCGGCTGCTGCCGCTGGACGCGGACGCGATCGCCGTCGCGGCCGTCGACGCGGACGGCCGGGCCGTCCTCTCGGTCGAGACCCTGACGGTGCGCGCGCTCTCCCGGGACCAGCTGCCGACGGCCGCGGCGCCCGCCGCCGACCACCTCTTCGACCTGGCCTGGGCCGAGGCCCCGGCCGTCGAGCCGCCCGCGCGCTGGGCGGTCGTGGGCGGCGGGAGCGACCCGGAGCCGGCCGCGTTCGCGGCGCGGTTCGCCGCCCCCGGGTACCCGGACCTCGCCGCGCTGGCCGCGGCGGTCGACGCCGGTGCGCCGCTGCCCGACGCGGTCCTGCTCGCCCCCCGGTCGGGCCAGGACCCGGCCACCGAACCCGCCACCGAACCCGCCGCCGGGCCGGAGGCCGTCCGGGCCGCCGTGCACGAGGCGCTCGCCGTCGCGCAGGCCTGGCTCGCGGACGAGCGGTTCGCCGCCGCGCGCCTGGTGGTCACGACCCGCGGCGCGCTCGCCGTGAACGGCACCGAGCCGCCCGACCCGGCCGCCGCCGCGGTGTGGGGCCTGATCCGGTCCGCGCGCTCGGAGCACCCCGACCGCTTCGCCCTGCTCGACCTGGAGGCGGGTGCCGGGCGACCGGACGGCACCGACCCCGCCGACGCCCGGCTCGACGCGACCGCCGCGGCCGGCGCCCTGCCCGAGGCGGCGCTGCGCGGCGCGGCCCTGCTGGTGCCCCGGCTGCGCCGGGCGCCGGCCCTCCCGGCCGCCCCCACCCCGCCGGAGTTCGCGGACGGCGGCACCGTGCTGGTCACCGGCGGCACCGGAGCCCTGGGCTCCCTGGTGGCCCGGCACCTCGTCGCGGCGCACGGCGTGCGGCACCTGCTGCTGGTGTCACGGCGCGGCGCCGACGCCCCCGGGGCGCCGGAGCTGCGGGCCGAGCTCGCCGCGGCCGGTGCCCGGGCCGACTTCGCCGCCTGCGACGTCGCCGACCGGGCCGAGCTGGCGCGGGTGCTCGCGGCCGTCCCGGCCGAGCACCCGCTCACCGCGGTCGTCCACCTGGCGGCCGTGGTCGACGACGGCCTGCTCCCGGCGCTGACCCCCGAACGGGTGGCCCGCGTCCTGGGGCCCAAGGCCGACGCGGCGCTGCACCTGCACGAGCTGACGGCCGGTCTGGACCTGCGGGCGTTCGTGCTGTTCTCCTCGGCCGCCGGCCTCACCGGCAACCCGGGCCAGGCCGCCTACTCCGCCGCCAACCGGGTGCTCGACGCGCTCGCGCAGCGCCGCCGCTCCCTCGGCCTGCCCGCCGTCTCGCTGCAGTGGGGCCTGTGGGAGCAGGACAGCACGCTCACCGCCGGCCTCGGCGCGACCGACCGGCAGCGGATGGCCCGCTCCGGGGTCCAGCCGCTGGACACCGGGCTCGGCCTCGCCCTGTTGGACGCGGCGCTGGCCCGTCCGGAGGCGGTCCTGGCGCCGGTCCGGCTCGACCCGGCCCGCCTCGGCGGGGAGGACCTGCCGCCCGTCCTGGCCGGGCTGGCCGCCCGCCGGCCCGGGGCCGAGCGGCCGGGGCCGGGCACCGGCCGCGCCCTGGTCCGCCGGCTGGCCGCCGCCCCGGCGGCCGAACAGGAACGGCAGCTGGTCGACCTGGTGCGCACCCACGCCGCCGCGGTCCTCGGACACCGGGACGGCGGGGCGATCGACCCGGACCGGGCGTTCAGCGAGCTGGGCCTCGACTCGCTCGCCGCGCTCGAACTGCGCAACCGGCTGAACGGCGCGGTCGGTCTGCGCCTGCCCGCCACCGTGCTGTTCGACCACCCGTCCGCGGGCGCCCTCGGCCGGCACCTGCGCGCCGAACTGCTCGACGCGCCGCGCCTCCCGCGCGCCGCCGCCCCCGCCCGGGTGGTCGAGGAGCCGATCGCGATCGTCTCCGCCGGCTGCCGCTACCCCGGCGGGGTGGCGAGCCCCGAGGACCTCTGGCGGCTGGTGCACGAGGGCGCCGACGCCATCGCGGCCTTCCCCGACAACCGCGGCTGGGACGTGGAGAACCTGTTCCACCCCGACCCGGACCACCCCGGCACCTCGTACGTCCGCGAGGGCGGGTTCCTGTACGACGCCGACCGCTTCGACCCCGGGTTCTTCGGCATCTCGCCGCGCGAGGCGCTGGCGATGGACCCGCAGCAGCGCCTGCTGCTGGAGGCCTCCTGGGAGGCGATCGAGCGGGCGGCCATCGACCCGCGCTCGCTGCGCGGCAGCCGCACCGGCGTCTTCGCCGGCCTGATGTACGCCGACTACGCGTCCCGGCTGGCCGCCGTCCCCGAGGGCGTCGACGGCTACCTCGGCAACGGCAGCGCCGGCAGCATCGCCTCCGGCCGGGTCGCCTACACCCTGGGCCTGGAGGGCCCGGCGGTGACGGTCGACACCGCCTGCTCCTCCTCGCTGGTGGCGCTGCACCTGGCCTGCCAGGCGCTGCGCCGGGGGGAGTGCGACCTCGCCCTGGCCGGCGGGGTGACGGTGATGTCGAGCCCGTCGACCTTCGTCGAGTTCTCCCGCCAGCGGGGCCTGGCCCCGGACGGGCGCTGCAAGTCCTTCGCGGCCGGTGCCGACGGCACGGCCTGGTCGGAGGGCGTGGGCCTGCTGCTGGTCGAACGGCTCTCCGACGCGCGGCGCAACGGCCACCCCGTCCTCGCGGTGGTCCGGGGCAGCGCGGTCAACCAGGACGGCGCGAGCAACGGCCTCTCCGCCCCCAACGGCCTCGCCCAGGAGCGGGTGATCCGCGACGCCCTCGCCCAGGCCGGGCTCGCCCCGGCCGAGGTCGACGCGGTCGAGGCGCACGGCACCGGCACCGCCCTCGGCGACCCGATCGAGGCGCACGCGCTGCTCGCCACCTACGGCCAGGACCGGCCGGCCGAGCGGCCGCTGCGCCTCGGCTCGGTGAAGTCCAACCTCGGCCACACCCAGGCCGCCGCCGGGGTGGCCGGCGTGATCAAGATGATCATGGCGATGCGGCACGGCGAACTGCCCGCCACCGTGCACGTGGACGCGCCCACCCCGCACGTCGACTGGGCGTCCGGCGCGGTCTCACTGCTCACCGAGCCGGCGCCCTGGCCGCGGGAGGGCCGGCCCCGCCGGGCCGGAGTGTCCTCCTTCGGCGTCAGCGGCACCAACGCGCACGTGATCCTGGAACAGGGCGATCCGGTCGAGGAGGCCGCGACCCCGCTCCCGGAGCCGGAGCCGGAGCCGTCCGCGCTGGTCTGGCCGCTGTCCGGCGCGACCCCGGCCGCCCTGCGCGACCAGGCCGGCCGGCTCCGCGCCCACCTGGCGGCGCACCCCGCCGCCAAGCCCGCCGACACCGCCCACGCGCTCGCCACCACCCGCGCCGCGCTCGACCACCGCGCCGTGCTCGTCGCCGCCGACCCGGCCGAACTCCTCGCCGCACTCGACGCGCTGAGCACCGGCGCGGCCCACCCCGGGCTCGTCACCGGCGCCGCCGGGCAGCCCGGCCGGACGGCCTTCGTGTTCGGCGGGCAGGGCTCGCAGTGGGCCGGCATGGGCGCCCGGCTGCTGGAGCGATCCCCGGTGTTCGCCGAGCACATCCGCGCCTGCGACGCCGCCCTCGCCCCGCACACCGACTGGTCGCTGCTCGACGTGCTGCTGCGGCGCCCCGGCGCCGCCTCGCTGGACCGCGTCGACGTCGTCCAGCCCGCGCTGTTCGCCGTCATGGTGTCCGTCGCCGCGGTGTGGCGCTCGCTCGGCGTCGAACCGGCCGCCGTCGTCGGCCACTCCCAGGGCGAGATCGCCGCCGCCCAGGTGGCCGGCGCGCTCACCCTGGAGGAGGCCGCCCGGATCGTGGCGCTGCGCAGCCGGGCCCTGCGGGCCGTCGCGGGCGGCGGCGGCATGATGTCGCTGGCCGCCGCGGCCGCGCGGGCCGAGGAGCTGATCGCCGACCTGCCCGGGCGGCTCGGCATCGCGGCCGTCAACGGACCCGGCGCGGTGGTCGTCTCCGGCGACGCCGCCGCCCTGGACGCCCTGCACGAGCGGTGCGAGGCCCAGGGCCTGCGGACCCGCCGGCTGCCGGTCGACTACGCCGCGCACTCCGCCGCCGTCGAGCACGTCCGCGACGAACTCCTCGCCGGCATCGGCGACATCGCCCCGAGGCCGACCCCGGCGGTGGCGTTCTACTCGACCGTCACCGGCGAGCCGCTCGACGGCACCGCCCTGGACGCCGGGTACTGGTACCGCAACCTGCGCGAGACCGTCACCTTCGAGCGGGCCACCCGCGCGCTGCTGCGCGACGGGTACACGACGCTGGTCGAGACCAGCCCGCACCCGGTGATGGCCCCGGCCGTCGAGCAGACCGCCCAGGAGGCCGGCACGGACGCCCTGGTCGTCGGCTCGCTCCAGCGCGACGCGGACACCCTGCACCGCCTGCTGACCGCGGCGGCCGGCCTGTCCGTGCGCGGGGTGCCCGTCGACTGGGCGGCGCTGCACGCGCACCGCGCGCCGCTGCGAACCGACCTGCCCACCTACGCCTTCCAGCGCGAGCGCTACTGGCTGGACCCCGCCCCGGCCGCCGCCGACGCCGAGGGGCTCGGCCTGCGCTCCGCCGACCACCCGCTGCTCGGCGCCGCCCTCGCCCAGGCCGGGGACGACCGGCACCTGCTCACCGGCCGGATCTCGCTGCCCACCCATCCCTGGCTCGCCGACCACGCCGTGCTCGGCACGGTGCTGCTCCCCGGCACGGCCTTCGTCGAACTCGCCCTCCAGGCGGGGCAGTCGGCGGACTGCGCGGTGATCGAGGAACTGACCCTGGAGGCGCCGCTGACCCTGCGCGAGCGCGCGGCCGTCCAGCTCCAGGTCCACCTCGACGCCCCGGACGAGGACGGGCGCCGCGCGCTCACCGTGCACGCCCGCCCCGACACCGCCGAGCCGGGCCCGTGGACCCGGCACGCCGCCGGCGTCCTGGCGCCCGCCCGGCCCGGCGAGGAGCCCGCCGCCGACGGCGCGGCGTGGCCGCCGCCCGGCGCCGAACCGCTGGACACCGACGGCCTCTACGAGCGGCTGGCCGCCGCCGGCTACCAGTACGGCCCGCTGTTCCGCGCGGTGCGCGCCGCCTGGCGGCACGGCGGCGACCTGCTCGCCGAGGTCGCCCTGCCCGGGGACGACCACGACGCCGGGCGGTTCGCGCTCCACCCCGCGCTGCTCGACGCCGCCCTGCACACCGCCGGGGCCCTCGACGGCGCGGACGGCGAGAACCGGGGCGTCGGCCTCCCGTTCGCCTGGACGGGGGTGCGCCTGTACGCGGTCGGCGCCCGCACCCTGCGCGTGCGGCTCGGCCGCACCGGCCCGGACGCCGTCACCCTCGCCCTGACCGACCCGGCCGGCGCGCCCGTCGCCACCGTCGACACGCTGCTCTCCCGGCCGCTCGGCGCGGGCGGCCTCGCCCCCGCCCCGGCCGGCGCGGACCAGGACCTCCACCCCGTCGCCTGGCCGCCGCTGACGCTGCCGCAGCCCGCCCCGCTCGGCAACTGGCTGCTGGCCGGGCCCGACGAACTCGGCGCCGGGGCCGCCCTGCGCGCGGCCGGCGCCGCCGTCACCGCGCTGGCCGACCCGGCCGCGCTCGACCCCGGCGCCCCGCTGCCCGACGCCGTCGCGCTCACCTGCGCCACCGACGGCGGCCCGCGGGCCGTCCGCACCGCCACCCGGCGGGTGCTGGCGTTCCTGCAGTCCTGGCTCGCCGCCGAGCGCTTCGCCGCCACCCCGCTGGTGGTGCTCACCCGCGGCGCCGTGCCCGGCCCGTACGGGGAGGCGGTCGACGACCTCGGCGCGGCCGCGGTCTGGGGCCTGGTGCGCTCCGCGCAGACCGAGAATCCCGGCCGGATCGTGCTGGTCGACCTCGACCGGCACCCCGACTCGCACGCCGCCCTCGGGGCGGCCCTGGCCTCCGGCGAGCCCCAGCTCGCCCTGCGCTCCGGCACTGCGGCGGCCCCCCGGCTCGCCCGGACCGGCCCGGCGGAGCGCCTGGCGGTGCCGGCCGGCACCGACGCCTGGCGCCTCGACCTGACCGGCACCGGGACCGTCGACGGCCTGGCCCTGCTGCCCCACGAGGACGGTGCCCGCCCGCTCGCCCCCGGCGAGGTCCGGGTCGCGCTGCGCGCCGCGGGGCTCAACTTCCGCGACGTCGTGGTCGCCCTCGGCATGGTGGCCGACACCCGGCCGCCCGGCGGCGAGGGCGCCGGCGTGGTGGTCGAGGTCGGCGCCGAGGTCCACGACCTCGCCCCCGGCGACCGCGTCATGGGCCTGTTCTCCGGCGGCACCGGCCCGCTCGCGGTGACCGACCGCCGCCTGCTCGCCCCCGTCCCGGCCGGCTGGACGTACCCGCAGGCGGCGAGCGTGCCGGTGGTGTACCTCACGGCCTACTACGGCCTGGTCGACCTCGGCCGGGTCCGGCCGGGCGAGTCGCTGCTGCTGCACGCGGCGAGCGGCGGCGTCGGCATGGCCGCCCTGCAGCTCGCCCGCCACTGGGGCCTGGACGTCCACGGCACCGCCTCGCCCGCCAAGTGGCCGGTGCTGCGCGCCCTCGGGCTGGACGACGAGCACCTCGCCTCCTCCCGCGACCTCGGCTTCGAGGAGCGGTTCCGCACCGCCCGCGACGGCCGGGGCTTCGACCTCGTGCTCAACTCGCTCGCCCAGGACTACGTCGACGCCTCGCTGCGCCTGCTCGGCCCCGGCGGCCGCTTCCTGGAGATGGGCAAGACCGACATCCGCGACCGCGACGCGGTGACCGCCGCCCACCCCGGCACCGACTACCGGGCGTTCGACCTGATGGACGCGGGCGCCGACCGGATCCAGCAGATCCTCACCGAACTCGGCACCCTGTTCGCCGACGGCACCCTCGCCCCGCTGCCCGTCACCACCTGGGACGTCCGCGACGCCGTCGCCGCCTTCCGCCACCTGAGCCAGGCCCGGCACACCGGCAAGATCGTGCTGACCCTGCCGCCCACCGTCACCGGCGCCGCCGCCGACCCGCACGGCACCGTCCTGATCACCGGCGGCACCGGCACCCTCGGCGCCCTGCTCGCGCGCCACCTCGTCACCGGGCACGGCGCCCGGCACCTGCTGCTGACCAGCCGCCGCGGCCCGGCCGCCGACGGCGCCGCCGAGCTCGCCGCCGACCTCACCGCCCTCGGCGCCGAGGTGCGGATCGAGGCCTGCGACGCCGCCGACCGGGACGCGCTGGCCGCCCTGCTCGCCACCGTCGACCCCGGGCACCCGCTCACCGCCGTGGTGCACGCGGCCGGCGCCATCGACGACGCCGCCCTGCACGCGCTCACCCCCGACCAGCTCGACCGGGTGCTGCGCCCCAAGACCGACGCCGCCTGGAACCTGCACGAGCTGACGCTCGGCCGGGACCTGGCCGAGTTCGTGCTCTTCTCCTCGATGGCGGGCACCTTCGGCGGCGCCGGACAGGCCAACTACGCGGCCGCCAACGCCTACCTGGACGCGCTCGCCCAGCACCGCCGCTCCCGGGGCCTGGCCGCCACCTCGCTGGCCTGGGGCCTGTGGGCGCAGGCCAGCGGGATGACCGGCCACCTCGACCGGGCCGACCTCGACCGGATCGCCCGCACCGGTGTCGCCGCCCTGGAGACCGACGACGCGCTCGCGCTGTACGACGCCGCGCGCGCCGCCGACCACCCGGCCGCGGTGCTCGCGCACCTGGACCTCGCCGCACTGCGCGGGGCCGACGGCGTCCCCGCCCTGCTGCGCGACCTGGTCCGGTCCCGCCCCAGGCGGGCCGCGGCCGGCCCCGACCCGGACACGGCCGCCTTCGCGCAGCGGCTGGCCCGGCTGCCCGAGGACCGGCGCCGGCAGACCCTCACCACCCTGGTCCGCCAGGAGACCGCGGCCGTCCTCGGCCACGCCGGCGCCGAGACGATCGAGCGCGGCCGCCCGTTCAAGGCACTCGGCTTCGACTCCCTCACCGCGGTCGAACTGCGCAACCGGCTCACCGCCGCGACCGGGCTGCGGCTGCCCGTCACCCTGGTCTTCGACCACCCGACCCCCGAGGTGCTCGCCGAGCACCTCGGCGCCGAACTCCTCGGCTCCCCCGAGCAGCAGACGCCGGCCCTGCCCGTGCCGCGCACGGCCGACACCGCCGAGGACCCGGTGGTCGTCGTCGGCCTCGGCTGCCGCTACCCCGGCGGCGTCGCCGACGAGCACGGCCTGTGGCGGATGCTCGCCGAGGGCGCCGACGCCATCACGCCGTTCCCGCGCGACCGCGGCTGGAACCTCGACACCCTCTTCGACCCCGACCCCGACCGCCCCGGCAAGTCCTACGTGCGCGAGGGCGGCTTCATCGACGACGCCGTGAGCTTCGACGCCGAGTTCTTCGGCATCTCGCCGCGCGAGGCCGCCGCGATGGACCCCCAGCAGCGCGTCCTGCTGGAGACCGCGTGGGAGACCTTCGAGCACGCCGGCATCGATCCCACCTCGCTGCGCGGCTCCGCCACCGGCGTGTTCGTCGGCGCGATGGCGCAGGACTACCACACCGCCTCGGGCGCGGTGGCCGAGGGCCAGGAGGGCTACCTGCTCACCGGCACCGCCACCAGCGTCATCAGCGGCCGGGTCTCCTACGTGCTCGGCCTCGAAGGCCCGGCCGTCACCGTCGACACCGCCTGCTCCTCCTCCCTGGTCGCCCTGCACCTCGCGGCCGCCGCGCTGCGCTCCGGGGAGTGCGACCTCGCCCTCGCCGGCGGCGTCGCGGTGCTCACCTCGCCGCACGCCTTCGTCGAGTTCAGCCGCCAGCGCGGGCTGGCGCCGGACGGCCGCTGCAAGCCGTTCGCGGCCTCGGCCGACGGCACCGGCTGGGGCGAGGGCGTCGGCCTCGTACTCGTCGAGCGGCTCTCCGACGCCCGGCGCCGCGGCCACCGCGTCCTCGCCGTCGTGCGCGGCTCCGCGACCAACCAGGACGGCGCCTCCAACGGGCTCACTGCGCCCAACGGGCCGTCCCAGCAGCGGGTCATCCGCCAGGCGCTCGGCAACGCCGGGCTCACCCCGGCCGACGTCGACGCGGTCGAGGCGCACGGCACCGGCACCCGGCTCGGCGACCCGATCGAGGCGCAGGCCCTGCTCGCCGTGTACGGCCGCGAGCACACCGCCGAGCAACCGCTCTGGCTCGGCTCGATCAAGTCCAACATCGGCCACACCCAGTCCGCGGCCGGCATCGCGGGCGTGCTCAAGATGGTGCTCGCCCTGCGCCACGGCGAACTGCCGCGCACCCTGCACGCCGACGAGCCGACCCCGCACGTCGACTGGGCCTCCGGCCACGTCGCGCTGGCCACCGAGCACCGGGCCTGGCCGGAGACCGGCCGCCCGCGCCGCGCCGCCGTCTCCTCCTTCGGCGTCAGCGGCACCAACGCGCACATCATCCTGGAACAGGCTCCCGCGGAGGAGCCGGCGCCCGACCGGGCCGCCCCGCCCGCCCCGCGGGTGCCGGGCGTGGCCGGCGTGGTGCCGTGGCCGCTGTCCGCCCGCACCGGCGAGGCGCTGCGCGCCCAGGCCGCCCGGCTGCGGGACTGGTTCCTGCGCCACCCGGAGGCCGAACCCGCCGACGTGGCCTGGTCGTTGGCGACCGGCCGGGCCGCCTTCGATCACCGGGCGGTGGCCCGCGGCCGGGACGCCGCCGAGCTGCTCGCCTCCCTCGGCGAGGTGGCCGACGGAGCGGTGGAGGCTCCGGGCGTCCTGATGTCCGGCCCCGGACCGGTCTTCGTCTTCCCCGGCCAGGGCTCCCAGTGGCTCGGCATGGCGGCCGAACTGCTGGACACCAGCCCGGTGTTCGCACAGGCCGTGGCCGAGTGCGCGGAGGCCGTCGACCCGCTGGTCACCGGCTGGTCGCTGCTCGACGTGCTGCGCGGCACCGACGAGCAGACCGAGCGGACGCTCGCGCGGGTCGAGGTGCTGCACCCCGTCCTGTTCGCCGTGATGGTCGGCCTCGCCCGCTGGTGGGAGTCCTGCGGGGTGCGCCCGGCCGCCGTGATCGGCCACTCCCAGGGCGAGGCCGCCGCCGCCTACGTGGCCGGCCGGCTCTCCCTGGCGGACGCCGCCCGGGTCGCGGTGATGCGGGTGCGGGCCGTGCAGACGGTCGACGCCTGCCGCGGCGGCCTGCTCGCGGTGGCCCTGACCCCGGACCTGGCCCGCGCCGAGATCGACGCGGTCGGCGCCGCCGACCGGGTGTCGCTCGGCGCCGTCAACAGCCCGACCGGCGTGGTGCTCTCCGGCGAGACGGACGCCCTGGCGCAGATCGCGGCCCGCTGCGAGGCGGCCGGCACCCGCGCCCGCTGGGTGCCCGCCGCCTACGCGTCGCACTCCGCGCAGATGGACCCCGCCCGCGAGGAGATCACCCGCCTGCTCGCCGACCTGCGCCCGCTGCCGGGCCGCGTCCCGATGTACTCCACCGTCACCGGCGCGCTGCTGGACGAGGCGACCCCGCTGGACGCCGCCTACTGGTTCGAGAACATGCGCCGCACCGTCCTGTTCGAGAGCGCGGTCGGCGCCGCCGCGGCGGACGGCCACGACGCCTTCCTCGAATGCAGCCCGCACCCCGGCCTGCTGGTGCCGGTCGGGGACACCCTCGACGCGCTCGGCGTCCCCGCCGCGGTGCTGGGCACCCTGCGCCGGGGCGACGGCGGCGCGGACCGGCTGGTCACCGCCCTGTCCGACGCGCACGCCCGCGGCCTCGACGTCGACTGGCCGGGGCTGCTCGCCCACGACGGCGCGGTGCGGGTCGACCTGCCCGGCTACGCCTTCCGGCGCCGCCGCCACTGGATCGAGCCCACCACCGCCACCGGCTCCGCCGGCGCCGGCTGGGGGCAGTCCGCGGTCGAGCACCCCGTGCTCGGCGCCGGCGTCGACCTCGCCGACGGCTCCGGGACGGTCTTCACCGGGCGGCTCTCCACCACCGCGCACCCCTGGCTGGCCGACCACCTCGCGCTCGGCTCCGCCGCCGTGCCCGGCAGCCTCCTCGTCGACCTCGCACTGCGGGCCGGCGGCGAGAGCGGCTGCCCGGTGCTGGAGGAGCTCACCGTCCACACCCCGCTGGTGCTGCCCGCGACGGCCGGCGTACGGGTCCAGGTCGCCCTGGAGGCGCCGGACGGCACCGGCGCCCGGACCGTCGGCGTGCACTCGCGGCCCGAGGACGCGCCCGCCGAGGCCCCCTGGACCCGGCACGCCACCGGCACGCTGGCCCCCGGCGGCCACCACCCGGCCGCCCGCCCCGAGCAGTGGCCGCCGATCGGCGCGACCCCGCTCCCCGTCGCCGACGCCTACCAGCGGCTCGCCGACACCGGCCTGCTGCTCGGCCCGGCCTTCGCCGGCATGCGGGCCGCCTGGCAGCGCGGCGAGGACCTGTTCGCCGAGACCGCCCACACCGCCGGCGAGGCGGCGACCGCCCGCCACGACCTGCACCCCGCGCTGCTGGAGGCGGCCCTGCTCGGCCTCGCCCCCGGCGAGCCCGCGGCCGACGGCCAGGTGCGGCTGCCGTCCGCCTGGCAGGGCGTCACCGCCGTGCCCGGGGCACGGGCGGCCGTCCGGCTCACGCTGCGCGCCACCGGCCCGGACACCCTGGCCGTGCACCTCGCCGACGAGCAGGGGCTGTCCGTCGCGGCGATCGAGTCGGTCCGGCTGCGCTCCTGGTCGGCCGCCGAACTGCGCGCGGCGGGCCGGGAGCGCCCGGCGCTCGCCCGGCTGGAGTGGCTGCCGCCGGAGCAGCCGCCCGCCGCGGCGGCCGGCGGGACCTGGGCCGTGCTCGGCGCCGCCGGCCCGCTCGCCCGCGAGCTCGCGGCCGCCACCCACCCCGACTGGGCGGCCCTCGGCGCCGCGGTCGCGGCCGGACTGCCGGTGCCGGAGCGGATCGCCCTGGTACCGGACGCCCCGGCGGACGGGGAGCCGCTGCCGCGGGCCCTCCGCGACCGGCTGCACACCGCGCTCGCGCTGCTGCGCGAACACGGGGCGGACCGGCGCTTCGAGGGCGCCCGCCCGGTCCTGGTCACCCGGGGCGCGGTGCTCGCCGAACCCGGCGACCGCGTCGCCGACCCGGCCGCCGCCGCCCTGTGGGGGCTGCTGCGCTCGACCGGCCGGGAGCGGATCGTCCTCGCCGACCTGGACGGGCACGAGGCCTCCCCGCAGGCCCTGGCGGCAGCCGTGGACGCGGGCCTGACCGAGTTCGCCGTCCGGGCCGGGCAGGTCCTCGTGCCGGTGCTCGGCCGGGCGCCCGCCGTCGGCGCGGCCGGGCCGGGGCTCCCGGCGGACGGCACCGTGCTGGTGACCGGCGCGGCCGGCCGCCTCGGCGCCGCCACCGCGCGCCGGCTGGTGGCCGTCCACGGCGTGCGCCGCCTGCTGCTCGCCGACCCCGGCCCCACGGCACCGCGGACGGCCGCCCTGGCCGAGGAGCTGACCGGGCTCGGCGCCGCCGTCACGCTCGCCGACTGCGACGCCGCGGACCGGGACGCCCTGGCCGCCCTGCTGGCCGCCGTGCCGGCGGAGCACCCGCTGCGCGCCGTGGTGCACGCGGCCGAAGCCCCGCGCACCGGCGGCGCGGGCCCCGCGGACGACACCGAGGCCGAGCTGCGCCCGACCGTCGACGCGGCCTGGCACCTGCACGAACTCACCCGGGACCTCGACCTCGCCGCCTTCGTCCTGCACGGCTCCTGGGCCGGCCGGGCCGGCGACCCGGACCGGGCCGGGCGGGCCGCGGGCGCCGCCTTCCTCGACGCCCTGGCCCAGCACCGGCGCGCCCAGGGGCTGCCCGGCCTCGCGCTCGCCTGGGGCCCGTGGGCGGATGCGGACGCCGCCCCCGACGAGGGCGACGCCCGCCCGGACGGGCTGGTCGCCCTCGGCGAACCCGAGGCCCTGGCGCTGCTCGACGAGGCGCTCGGCCGCCCGGAGGCCGCGCTCGTCCCGCTCGCCGTCGACACCGCCGCCGTGCGCCGCGGCGACCCGGGCGTGGACCCGCTGCTCACCGGCCTGGTGACGGACCGCCGGCGGGGCCGGTCCGCCGGCCCGGCCGAGGCGGGCCCCGCCGTCGCCGCCCGCCTGCTGGACCTGCCCGAGGACGAGCAGGAACAGGCCTTCGTCGACCTGGTCCGGGCCGGCGCCGCCGCCGTCCTCGGCCACGCCGACCCCGAGGAGATCGACCCCGGGACGGCCTTCAAGGACCTCGGCTTCGACTCGCTCACCGCGCTCGCGGTGCGCAACCGGCTGCGCACCGCGACCGGGCTGGCCCTGCCGGCCACGCTGGTCTTCAGCCACCCGAACCCGGCCGCCCTCGGCCGCCACCTGCGGACCCTGCTGCGCCGCGAGCACACCGTCTCCTGGGACTCCGTGCTCGGCGAGATCGACCGGGTCGAGGCGATGCTCGCCCTGCTGGACGAACAGGACCGCGCCAAGGCGGCGCAGCGCCTCAGGGAGCTCGCCGGCGGCGGGGCCGAGAACCCGGAGGAACACCAGGTCCCGGCTGTGCACGAGGAATTCGGATCGGCCACCGACGAGGAGATGTTCGACTTCATCGACCGCGGCACCGATCGCTGACCACCCATCACGGGGCTGGGGCATCCCCGTCCCTCGCGGACACTCACGGAGCAGACCAACGATGGCGAACGAAGAGCAACTGCGCGACTACCTGCGGCGTGCGGCCAACGAGCTGCACGAGACCCGGACCCTGCTGCGCGACGCCGAGGACCGGTGGCACGAGCCCATCGCCATCGTCGGCATGCAGTGCCGCTACCCCGGCGGGGTCGGCTCTCCCGAGGAGCTCTGGGAGCTGGTGCGCACCGGCGGCGACGCCATCACCGGCATCCCGTCCGGGCGCGGCTGGGAGCACGCCGAGGGCGCGGCCGGCAGCTCCTACCGGGGCGGGTTCCTGGACGACGCGGCCGACTTCGACCCCGGCTTCTTCGGGATCTCGCCGCGCGAGGCGCTGGCGATGGACCCGCAGCAGCGCCTGCTGCTGGAGGCCTCCTGGGAGGCGGTCGAGCGGGCCGGGATCGACCCGACCTCGCTGCGCGGCAGCCGGACCGGCGTCTTCGTCGGGGTGATCGCGAGCGACTACCTGTCCCGGCTGCCCTCCGTTCCCAAGGAGGTCGAGGGCCATCTGCTGACCGGCAGCCTGACCAGCGTCGCCTCCGGCCGGATCGCCTACACCCTGGGCCTGGAGGGCGCGGCGGTCACCGTCGACACGGCGTGCTCCTCCTCGCTGGTCGCCCTGCACCTGGCCTGCCAGGCGCTGCGGGCCGGCGAGTGCGACCTCGCGCTGGCCGGCGGCGCCACCGTCCTGGCGACCCCGGGCGCCTTCGACGAGTTCGCCCGCCAGCGCGGCCTGGCGGCGGACGGGCGGTGCAAGTCCTTCTCGGCGGCGGCCGACGGCACCGGCTGGAGCGAGGGCGTCGGCATGCTGCTGGTCGAGCGGCTCTCCGACGCGCGGCGCCACGGGCACTCCGTGCTCGCCGTGGTGCGGGGGTCGGCGGTCAACCAGGACGGTGCCTCCAACGGTCTGACCGCGCCCAACGACCTGGCGCAGGAGCGGGTGATCCGCCAGGCCCTCGCCGGCGCCCGGCTGACCCCGGCGGACGTGGACGCGGTGGAGGCGCACGGCACCGGCACGGTGCTCGGCGACCCGATCGAGGCCCAGGCACTGCTGGCCACCTACGGCCGGGACCGGCCGGCCGGACGGCCGCTGCGCCTCGGCTCGGTGAAGTCCAACCTCGGCCACACCCAGGCCGCCGCCGGGGTGGCCGGCGTCATCAAGACGGTGATGGCGCTGCGGCACGGCCTGCTGCCGCGCACCCTGCACGCCCAGGAGCCCACGCCGATGGTCGACTGGGCGTCCGGCGGGGTCGAGCTGCTGACCGAGCCGGCCGACTGGTCGGCGGGGGAGCGGGTGCGCCGGGCCGGCGTCTCCTCCTTCGGGGTCAGCGGCACCAACGCGCACGTGATCATCGAGGAGGAGCCGGCCGAGGACCGGGCGCCCGCCGACCCGGCGGCCGATGCGCCGTCGCCGGCCCCCGTGCCGTCACCGGGCCCCGTGCCCTGGGTGGTCAGTGCCCGCACCGAGTCCGGGCTGCGCGCCCAGGCCGCCCGGCTGCGGGACTGGGCGCTCGCGCACCCCGGGGCCCGGCCGGCCGACGTGGCCTGGTCGCTGGCCTCCGGCCGGGCCGTGCTGGAGCACCGGGCGGTCCCGGTCGGGGACGACCTCGCCGCACTCGCCGCGGAACTGGACCGGGTCGCGGACGGCGGCGGGGACGCGCCGCAGGGCGCCGCGCCGCGCCGGGCCGGCCGTACCGCCGTCCTGTTCACCGGCCAGGGCACCCGGACCCGCGGCGTCGCGCGCGAGGCGTACCGGGCCTTCCCGGTGTTCGCCGCCGCGCTGGACGAGGTCTGCGCCGCCTTCGAGGGCGTGACCCCGTTCTCCGTCCGCGAGGTGCTGCTCGGCGAGCCCGACGGGTCGCCGGCCGAGGACACCGGCGTCGCCCAGCCGGCCCTGTTCGCCTACGAGGTCGCCCTCTACCGCCTGTGGACCGCGTGGGCGCCGGCGCCCGACTACGTGGCCGGCCACTCGCTGGGCGAGATCGTCGCCGCGCACGTGGCCGGGGCGCTCACCCTGGAGGACGCCGTCACCCTGGTCGCCGCCCGCGCCCGGCTGATGGCCGCGCTGCCGGCCGGCGGCGCGATGCTCGCGGTTGGGGCGGGCGAGGCCGAGGCCGCCGCCGTGCTGGCCCCGATCGCCGGGGTCGGGCTCGCCGCCGTCAACGGGCCCGCGAGCGTGGTGGTCTCCGGCACCGCCGAGGCCGTCGAGCAGGTCCGCGCCGCCTGCGCCGACCGCGGCTGGCGGCACACCCGGCTGCCGGTCTCGCACGCCTTCCACTCCGAGCTGATGGACCCGGTGCTGGAGAAGTTCGCCGCCGTGGTCGACGGGCTGCGCCCGCGCCGCGCCGGGATCCCGCTCGCCTCCACCGTCACCGGGACGATCACGGCCCCCGACCGGCTGGGCGATCCGGCGCACTGGACCGCCAACCTGCGCGGCACCGTCCGCTTCGCCGACGCGGTCGGCGCGCTGCGGGCGGCCGGGGCGACCGAGTTCGTCGAACTCGGCCCCGGGGCCGTCCTGACGCCGATGGCCACTGAGTGCCTCGCCGCCGAGGAGGCCGACCGGACGGTCGCCGTCCTCCCCACCGCCGAGCGCGAGGGCCCCACCGCCCGGAGCATCCTGACGGCGCTCGGCCGGGCCTTCGTGCGCGGCACGCCGGTGGACTGGGCGGCCCTCACCGCGGGCACCGTCACCGACCCGGCCGCGCTCGGCCGGCGCCGGGTGGAGCTGCCCACCCAGGCCTTCGAACGCCGCCGGTTCTGGCTGGACGCGGGCATCGGGGCCACCGACGCGACCGGCCTCGGCCAGGGCCCGGCCGACCACCCCCTGCTCGGCGCCATGGTCGAACTCGCGGACGGGCACGGCTCGCTGTTCACCGGACTGCTCTCGCTCGACAGCCACCCCTGGCTCGGCGACCACGTGGTGCTCGGCACCGTGCTGCTGCCCGGCACCGCCTTCCTGGAGCTCGCCCTGCACGCCGGCCGGCGGGTCGGCTGCGAACTCGTCGAGGAACTCTCCCTGGAGGCGCCGCTGGTCCTGCCCGAGCGCGGCGCCCTCCAGCTCCAGCTGTGGCTGGAGGCCCCGGACGGGGGCGGCCGGCGGACCGTCGCGATCCACTCGCGGCCCGACACCGGCGACGCCGCCGAGCCGTGGACCCGCCACGCGGTCGGCACCCTGGCCCGTCCCGGCGGGAGCACCCCCGCCGAGTCGCCGGCCTGGCCGCCGGCCGACGAGGGCGCCGTCCCGCTCGACGGCTTCTACGACTGGCTCGCCGACGCCGGCGTCGCCTACGGCCCGGCCTTCCTCGGCGTGCGCGCCGCCACCCGCCACGGCGAGGACGTGTACGGGGAGATCGCGCTGCCCGAGGCCGTCGCCCACGACGCCGACCGCTTCGGCGTCCACCCGGCGCTGATGGACGCCACCCAGCACCTGCTCGGCATCGCGGCCTTCGCGGACCGCGCCGACCCCGGCGCCGGACCGGTCTCGCTCCCGTTCTCCTGGCGCGACGTGCGCCTGTTCGCCCCCGGCGCCGCCGCGGTCCGGGCGCGGCTGCGGCGCACCGGCCCGGAGGCCGTCACCCTGACCCTCGCCGACGCCCACGGCCGGCCGGTCGCCGAGGTCGGCTCGCTGGCCGTGCGGCCGGTTTCCGCGGAGAAGCTGCGCGCCGCCGCCACGGCCCGTCAGGACCCGCTGTACGCCGTGCGCTGGACCGCCCTGCCCCACCCTGCGCAGCCCGCCGTCCCCGCCGCCGGCACCTGGGCGGTGGTCGGGGACGGCGACCCGGCTTTCGGTCCGGACGCCTCCCGCCACACCGACCTCGCGGCCCTCGCCCGCGCCCTGGACGACGGTCTGCCCGCCCCGGCCGTGGTCGTGCTGCCCTGGCCCGCCGCCGCAACCCCCGGCCCGCCGCCCGCGGAGGCCGTGCACGCCGCCGTCACCCGCGCCCTGGAGACCGTCCAGACCTGGCTCGCCGAGCCCCGCCTCGCCGGAACGCGCCTGGCCGTGGTGACCCGTCGGGCGGTCTCGGTGGGCGCCGACGACCCGGTGCGCGACCTCGCCGCCGCCGCGGTCGGCGGCCTGGTGCGCTCCGCCATGTCGGAGAACCCGGACCGGATCGTCCTGGTCGACCTCGACGACGACCCGGCCTCGGTGTCCGCCCTCGCCGCCGCCACCGCGACCGCCGCCGAGACCGGAGAACCGCAACTCGCCCTGCGCGCCGGTGCGCTGTACGCCCCGCGGATCGTCCGCAGCGCCCCCGCCGAGGCCGCCCGGCCCGCCTTCGACCCGGACGGGACCGTCCTCGTCACCGGCGGCACCGGCGCGCTCGGCGCCCTCGCGGCCCGGCACCTGGCCGCGGTCCACGGCGTCCGCCGGCTGCTGCTGACCAGCCGGCGCGGCCCGAGCGCCCCCGGCGCCGCGGAACTCGCCGCCGAACTCGCCGCCCTGGGTGCCGAGGTCGAGGTCGCGGCCTGCGACGTCGCGGACCGGCAGGCCCTGGCGGCCCTGCTCGCCGCCGTCCCCGCCGAGCACCCGCTGCGCGCCGTGGTGCACACCGCCGGCGCCGTGGACGACGGCGTGATCGCCGCCCTGACGCCCGAGCGCGTCGGCCCCGTGCTGCGCCCCAAGGTGGACGCCGTCCTCCACCTGCACGAGCTCACCCGCGACCTCGACCTGACCGCCTTCGTGCTCTACTCCTCCGTCGCCGGCGTCATCGGCAGCCGGGGCCAGGCCAACTACGCGGCCGGCAACGCCTTCCTGGACGCCTTCGCCCAGCACCGGCGGGCGGCCGGCCTGCCCGGCGTCTCGCTGGCCTGGGGCCTGTGGGAGGAGGAGAGCGGCCTGATGCGGGAGGACTTCACTGCCACCGACCGCCACCGCATCGACCGCAGCGGCGTGCTCGCGCTCTCCGCCGAGCAGGGCCTCGCCCTGTTCGATGCCGCCCTCGCCCAGGACGAGGCGCTGCTCGCTCCCGTCCGGCTCGACCTGGCCGCGCTGCGCCGCTTCGACGAACTGCCGGTCATCCTCGGCGGACTCGTCCCCGCGCGGCGCCGGGCCGGTGGCGAGGAGGCCCGCAGGCTCGTCCAGCGCCTGGCCGGCCGCCCCGAGGCCGAGCAGGTCCAGTTGCTCACCGACCTGACCCGCCGGCAGGCCGCCGTCGTCCTCGGGCACTCCGGCCCCGAGACGGTCGGCGCCGACCGGGCCTTCACCGAGCTGGGCTTCGACTCGCTCACCGCGCTGGAGATGCGCAACCGCCTCAACACCGCGACCGGCCTGCGGCTCCCGGCGACCGTCCTGTTCGACTACCCCAGCGCCACCGCCCTCGCCCGCTTCCTGCGCACCGAACTGCTCAGCCTGCCCGAGTTCGGCCGGGCCCCGGCCGCCGTCCCGGCCCGGGTGGTGGACGAGCCGATCGCGATCGTCGCCATGAGCTGCCGCTTCCCCGGCGGCATCGCGAGCCCCGAGGACCTCTGGCGCTGCGTGGCCGACGGCGTGGACACCGTCTCCCCGCTCCCCACCGACCGCGGCTGGGACCTCGCCGGGCTGTACGACCCGGACCCGGACCGCTCCGGGCGCTTCTACACCCGCGAGGGCGCGTTCATGCGGGGCATCGACCGCTTCGACTCGGAGCTGTTCGGGATCTCGCCGCGCGAGGCGCTGGCGATGGACCCGCAGCAGCGCCTGCTGCTGGAGACCTCCTGGGAGGCCTTCGAACGGGCCGGCATCGACCCGCTCTCGCTGCGCGGCAGCAACACCTCCGTCTTCGCCGGGCTGATGTACTCGGACTACGCCGCCGGCCGGGTCCAGGACGTCGACGACGAGCTGGAGGCGTACATCGGCAACGGCAACTCCTTCGGCGTCGCCTCCGGGCGGGTGGCCTACACCCTCGGCCTGGAGGGCGCGGCCGTCACCGTCGACTCGGCCTGCTCCTCCTCGCTGGTGTCGCTGCACTGGGCGAGCCACGCGCTGCGCACCGGGGAGTGCGACCTCGCGCTGGCCGGCGGGGTGACGATCATGTCGACCCCGAGCGTGTTCGTGGAGTTCGCCCGCCAGCGCGGGCTGGCCCCGAACGGCCGCTGCAAGTCCTTCGCGGCCGGCGCGGACGGCACCGCCTGGGGCGAGGGCATCGGCATGCTGCTGCTGGAGCGGCTCTCCGACGCCCGCCGCAACGGGCACCCCGTGCTGGCGATCGTCCGCGGCTCGGCGGTCAACCAGGACGGCGCCTCCAACGGGCTCACCGCCCCCAACGGGCCGTCCCAGCAGCGGGTCATCCGCCAGGCGCTGGCCAACGCGCGGCTGTCCACGGCCGAGGTCGACGCGGTGGAGGCGCACGGCACCGGCACGGTGCTCGGCGACCCGATCGAGGCCCAGGCGCTGCTCGCCACCTACGGCCAGGACCGCCCCGAGGACCGGCCGCTCTGGCTCGGCTCGGTGAAGTCGAACTTCGGCCACACCCAGGCGGCGGCCGGCGTGGCCGGTGTGATCAAGATGGTGATGGCGCTGCGCCACGGTGTGCTCCCGAAGACCCTGCACGTCGACGCGCCGACCCCGCACGTCGACTGGACGGCCGGCCGGGTCGAACTGCTCGCGGAGGGCCGCCCCTGGCCCGAGCTGGACCGCCCGCGCCGGGCGGCGGTCTCCTCGTTCGGGATCAGCGGCACCAACGCGCACGTCATCCTGGAGCAGGCGCCGGCCGCCGAGGCCCCCGCCGGGCCGGCCGCCGGGGAGCCCGCGGGCGTGGCCGGGGTGGTGCCCTGGGTGCTCTCGGCCCGGACCGAGGGCGCGCTGCGGGACCAGGCCGAGCGGCTCGGGCAGTGGCTGACCGTCCGCCCCGAGGCCGGACTCGCCGACGCGGCCTGGTCGCTGGCCGCCGGGCGGGCCACCCTGGAGCGCCGCGCGGTGGTCTGGGGCCGTGACGGCGCCGAGATCGCCGCCGGGCTGCGGGCGGTGGCGGACGGTACGGCCTCCACCGCCCCGAACGCGCTCCCGGGTGACGCCGGCGGACCCGGCGCCGCCGCCACCGGACCGGTGTTCGTGTTCCCGGGCCAGGGGTCGCAGTGGGCCGGGATGGCCGTCGAACTCCTCGACGCCTCACCGGTGTTCGCGGCCGCTGTGGAGGAGTGCGCGGGGGTGATGGACCCGCTGACGGACTGGTCGCTGCTGGAGGTGCTGCGGGACGGTTCAGGGGCGCTGCTGGAGCGTGTCGACGTCGTGCAGCCGGTGCTGTTCGCGGTGATGGTGGGCCTGGCCCGCTGGTGGGAGTCGTGCGGGGTGCGGCCCGCCGCCGTGATCGGGCACTCCCAGGGCGAGATCGCCGCCGCCCACGTGGCCGGGCTGCTGTCCCTGGAGGACGCGGTCCGGGTGGTGGTGCGGCGCGCCCAGGCGCTGCGGCGGGTCTCCGGCACCGGCGGCGGGATGCTCTCGGTCGGCCTCCCCGCCGAGCGCGCCGCCGAACTCCTGGCCGACGACGAGCGGTTGTCCCTGGCGGCGGTCAACGGACCGTCGAGCGTGGTGCTCTCCGGGGCCGTCGAGGCACTGGCCGCGGTGGCCGAGCGGTGCGAGCGCGAGGACGTCCGGGCCCGCTGGATCCCGGTCGACTACGCCTCGCACTCCGCGCACATGGACGCGCTGCACGACGACCTCCGCGCGCTGCTGGCGGACGTCGCCCCGCTGCCGGGCCGGGTGCCGATGTACTCGACGCTGACCGGTGAGGCGGTCGACTCGCCGGACCGGCTGGCGGGGTCGTACTGGTTCGACAACCTGCGCGGCACCGTCCGGCTGGACGCGGCGGTGCGCACGGCCCTCGCGGAGGGGCACACCGTCTTCCTGGAGTGCAGCCCGCACCCCGGGCTCGTCGTGCCGCTGGAGGACCTCATCGCCGGAGCCGCCGCCCCCGGCACCGTGCTGCACACCCTGCGGCGCGGCGCGGGCGGTCCGGACCAGCTGGTCACCGCCCTGGCCGCCGCCTTCGCCCGCGGCGTGCCGGTGGACTGGGCCGGGCTGCTGCACCGGCGCGGCGTGCGCCGGGTCGACCTGCCCACCTACGCCTTCCAGGGCCGCCGCTACTGGCTCGACCCGGACGGCGGGACCGCGCTGCCGGGCCGCGCCAAGCGGTCCGCCGCCCCGAGCGGCGACCCGGTCGACGGCACCCTGTGGGACGCCGTCACCGCCTCCGACGCACCGGGCCTCGCCGCCCTGCTCGACGTCCGCGAGGACGCGCCGCTGCACGAGGTCCTGCCCGCGCTCGCCGTCTGGCGCACCCGCCGGCGGGCCGACACCGCGGTCCGCTCCTGGCGCTACACCGAGCGGTGGGAGCCGTGGACGGACGCCCCCGCCGCGCCCGGCCGGCTCACCGGGCGCTGGCTGCTCCTCGCCCCGGCGGACGCGGAGCCGCGCGCCACCGTGGCGGACGCGCTCACCGCGGCCGGCGCGGAGGTGCTCGCCCACGAGGCCGGGGAGGTGCCCACCGGGCGTGCCGAGCTGGCCGCCTGGCTGCGGGAGACCGCGCCCGCCGGCGTCCTGCTGCTGCCCGATCCCGGGCCGGAGCGGGCCGACCCGACCCCGGCCCTGCACGGGCTGGCCACGCTCGTCCAGGCCCTGGGCGACGCCGGACTCGACGCACCGCTCTGGTGCGCCACCCGGGGCGCGGCGTCCCCCCTCGGCGAACCCCCGGCCAGCGCGACGGCCGCCGCCCTCTGGGGGCTCGGCCGCGTCGCCGGCCTCGAACACCCGGACCGCTGGGGCGGCCTGGTCGATCTGCCCGAGGCCGTCGACGAGCGCTCCGCCGCGATCCTGGCCGCCGTGCTCGGTGCCCGCTCGGCGGAGGACGAGATCGCGATCCGCCCGCTCGGCACCTTCGTCCGGCGCCTCGCCCGGTTCCCGCACGCCGAGGGCGCCCCGCGCCGGGACACCCCCTGGCAGGCCGGCCGTACCGCGCTGGTCACCGGCGGCACCGGGGCGCTCGGCGGGCACGTCGCCCGCTGGCTGGTCCGGGCCGGCGCCGAGCACCTGGTGCTGGCCGGACGGCGCGGCGAGGCCGCACCGGGGGCCGCGGAACTGCGCGAGGAGCTGACGGCGGCCGGCGCCGAGGTGGAGATCGCCGCCTGCGACGTCAGCGACCGCGAGGCGGTCGCGGCCCTGCTCGCCGACCTGCGCGGCCGGGGCCTGCGGGTGGACACCGTGGTCCACGCGGCGGGCGCCGAGGTCGGCGGGCCGTTCGACCGGATCACCCGGGAGTCCGTCGCCGAGGCGGTCGCCGCCAAGGTCGGCGGCGCCCTCGCGCTGGACGACCTGCTGCGCGCCGACGAACCCGGGACCTTCGTGCTCTTCACCTCGGGTGCCGGGGTGTGGGGCGGAGCCGGCCAGGGCGCGTACGCGGCGGCCAACGCCTACCTCGACGCGCTCGCCGCCCGGCGCCGCGACGAGGGCCGGGCCGCCACCGCCGTCGCCTGGGGCCGGTGGGCGGGCGGCGGGATGTCGGACGGCGAGGCCGTCTCGGCGGCGCTCGACCGGATCGGCGTGGCGGCGATGGACCCCGAACTCGCCCTCGAAGCGCTGCGCCAGGCCCTGGAGGAGGACCTGGAGCGGGTGACCGTCGCCGACCTCGACTGGCCGCGCTTCGCGGTCGGGTACACCGCCGCCCGCCCGCGCCCGCTGATCGCGGAGCTGGTCGCGGCCGAGACCCCGGCGCCGGCCGACGCGGAGCCGGGCGCCGGCGACCGGGCGCCCGAGCAACTGCGCGAGCGCCTCGCCGGGCTGTCCGCCGACGACCGGCACGACGCGCTGGTCACCCTGGTGTGCGCGGAGGTCGCCGCCCAGCTGGGCCACGCCGACCCGGGCGAGATCGAGCCCGAACGGCCGTTCCGCGACCTCGGGTTCGATTCGCTGGCCGCCGTCGGCCTGCGCAACCGGCTGGTCGCCGCGACCGGGCTCGACCTGCCGACCACGCTGGTCTTCGACCACCCGACGGCGCAGGCGCTGGCCGCCCACCTCGGCGCCGAACTGTTCGACGACACCGCGCGGAACGTGTCGGCCCTCGACGAGCTGGACCGGCTGGAGGCGGGCCTGGCGACGCTGTCCGGCGCCGCGGACCGCGACCGCGTCGCCGACCGGCTGGCCGAGCTGGCGGAGCGGCTGCGCGGCGGGCCGCGACCGCCGGCCGAGGCCGAGGCCGGCCGCGACCTGCGGACCGCCACCGACGCCGAGATGTTCGACATCCTCGGGGAGGAGTTCGGGATCTCCTGAGCAGCCGTCCACACCGGATTTCTCGAACCGACAGGGGTACACAGATGTCCACCGAGGCCGCCGCGTCCAGCGCGCCGGACCCGTCCAGCGGGTCGAACGAGGAGAAGCTCCGCCACTTCCTGCGGATGACCGCCACGGACCTGCGCGAGACCAAACAGCGACTGCGGGAGGCCGAGGAGGCCGCCCGGGAGCCGCTCGCGATCGTCGCGACCGGCTGCCGGCTGCCCGGCGGCGTCCGCTCCGCCGAGGACCTGTGGCACCTGGTGGCGGAAGGCGGCGACGCGATCGGCGCCTTCCCGGCCGACCGGGGCTGGGAGACCGGGCCGGAGCGGGACGACGCCGCCGGCTCCGCCACCCGGCAGGGCGGATTCGTCTACGACGCCGCCGAGTTCGACGCGGAGTTCTTCGGCATCTCGCCCTTCGAGGCGCTGGCGATGGACCCGCAGCAGCGCCTGCTGCTGGAGACCGCCTGGGAGACCGTGGAACGCGCCGGAATCGACCCGCTCTCGCTGCGGCGCAGCCGGACGGGCGTCTTCGTCGGCGCCTCCGCGCTCGGCTACGGCGGCGGCCGACAGGACACCGCCCCGGCGGTGGCGGGCCACCGGGTGACCGGCGGGTCGATGTCCGTGGTCTCGGGCCGGATCTCGTACGTGCTCGGCCTGGAGGGCCCGGCGGTGACCCTGGACACCGCCTGCTCCTCGTCCCTGGTCGCCCTGCACACCGCGGCGCAGGCGCTGCGCGCCGGTGAGTGCGACCTGGCACTGGCGGGCGGCGTGACCGTGATGCCCCGGCCGACCGCCTTCGTGGAGTTCTCCCGGCAGAACGGGCTGGCCTCGGACGGCCGGTGCAAGCCGTTCGCGGCGGCGGCCGACGGGACCGGCTGGGGCGAGGGCGTGGGCCTGCTCCTGCTGGAGCGGCTGTCGGACGCGGTGCGCAACGGGCACCCCGTGCTGGCGGTGGTGCGGGGCAGCGCGGTGAACCAGGACGGGGCGTCGAACGGTCTGACGGCGCCGAACGGTCCTTCGCAGGAGCGGGTGATCCGCCAGGCCCTGGTGAACGCGGGGCTCTCCACGGACGAGGTGGACGTGGTGGAGGCGCACGGGACGGGGACGACGCTGGGTGACCCGATCGAGGCGCGGGCGCTGCTGGCCACGTACGGGCGTGAGCGGGGCGGTGAGCCGCTCCGGCTCGGTTCGGTGAAGTCCAACATCGGGCACACGCAGGCGGCGGCGGGTGTGGCGGGTGTGATCAAGATGGTGATGGCGCTGCGGCACGGTCTCCTGCCGAAGTCGCTGCACGTGGACGCGCCGTCGCCGCACGTGGACTGGTCGGCGGGCGCGGTCGAGCTGCTGACGGAGGCCGTGGAGTGGCCGGAGACCGGTCGGCCGCGCCGGGCGGGGGTGTCCTCGTTCGGGATCAGCGGCACCAACGCCCACGTGATCGTCGAACAGGCCCCGGAGCCGGTGGAGCCGCTGCCGGAGCCTTCCTCGGCGGCGGGGGTGGGCGGACTCGTCCCCTGGGTGCTGTCGGCCCGGACCCCCGAGGCGCTGCGGGCCCAGGCCGCGCGGCTGCGGGACTGGGCCGGCGAGCACCCGGAGGCCCGACCCGCCGATGTCGCCTGGTCCTCCGTCACCGGCCGGGCCCTGCTGGAGCACCGCGCCGTGCTGTTCGGGCGCGACGTCGCCGAGCTGACGGCCGGACTGACGGCGCTCGCCGACGGCGCGTCCCGGCCGGCCGGGACGGCCGGGGCCCCGTTGGCGGTGACCGGCACCGTGGCGCGTGGTGTGGTGCGGACGGCGCTGGTGTTCACGGGGCAGGGGGTGGGTTGCCGGGGTGTGGGGCGTGGGCTCTACGAGGTGTTCCCGGTGTTCGCGGCGGCGGTGGACGAGGTGTGTGGGGCGTTCGAGGGGGTGGTGCCGTTCTCGGTGCGGGATGTGCTGTTGGGGGAGCCTGGCGGTGTCGCGGAGGACACGGGGGTGGTGCAGCCGGTGCTGTTTGCGTTCGAGGTGGCGTTGTACCGGTTGTGGCGTTCGTGGGTTCCGGTGCCGGAGGTGGTGCTGGGGCATTCGCTGGGCGGGATTGTGGCGGCGTATGTGGCGGGGGTGTTCTCGTTGGAGGGTGCGGTCGCTCTGGTGGCGGCGCGGGCCCGGTTGATGGCTGAACTGCCTTCGGGTGGGGCGATGTTGGCGGTGGGGGCGAGCGAGGCGCAGGTGCTGGCCCTGCTGGGTGAGAGCCGTGTGGGTGTGGTGGGGATCGCGGCGGTGAACGGTCCCGCCTCGGTGGTGGTGTCCGGCGAGAGCGAGGCCGTTGAGGCGGTGCGGGTGCTGTGCGGGGAGCGGGGGTGGCGGTCGTCGCGTCTGGCGGTGTCGCACGCGTTCCATTCGGTGCTGATGGAGCCGGTGGTCGCGCAGTTGCGCGAGGTGGTCGCGGGCATCACCCTCGCGGAGCCGTCGATCCCGCTGGCCTCGGACGTGACGGGCCGGATGGCGACGGCGGCCGAGGTCCGCGATCCGGAGTACTGGGTGCGTCAGGTCTGCGAGCCGGTGCGGTTCGCGGACGCGGTCGCCTCGGCGAGGGCGGCGGGCGCCTCGGTGTTCGTCGAACTGGGCCCGGAGGCGGCACTGACCCCGATGGTCGCGGAGTGCACGGCCGGGACCGACGCCGTCGCCGTCCCCGTCCAGCGCCGCGGCCGCGACCCGCGGGAGACCCTGGCGGCAGGACTCGCCACCGCCTTCGTCCGCGGCACCCCGGTCGACTGGGCCGCGACCGTGACCGGCGCGCACCGGGTGGACCTGCCGACCTACCCCTTCCAGGGCCGCCCCTACTGGCTCGCCCACGAGGCGCCCGCGGCGGAACCGGTGCCGCAGCCCGCCGCCGAACCGGCGGACAGTGGGTTCTGGGAGGCCGTCGAGCAGACCGACCTCGACGGGCTCACCGCGCTGCTGGACGTCCCCGCGGACGCGCCGCTGCGCGAGCTGCTGCCCGCGCTCTCCGCCTGGCGCACCGAGGACCGCGCCGCGCGGACCGCCCGGTCCTGGCGCCACGAGCTGCGCTGGGAGCCGTGGACGCCCGCCGCGCCCGGCGCCGCGCCCACCGGGCACTGGGTCCTCGTCCACTCCGCCGACGGCGGCGACATCGCCGCCGCGGTGGCGCGGGCGCTCACCGACGGCGGCGCCCGGGTCCTGCGCCGCGAACTCGACGCGAAGACCGCCGACGGGGCCGAACTCGCCGCCTGGCTCCGCGAGTCGGCCGGTGAGCCGGGACTCGCCGGGGTCGTCTCGCTGCTCGGGGCGGCGCCGGAGGAGGAGGGCGACGGCGGACCGGGCCTGGTCCGCGCCGTGACGGCCACCGTCACCCTGGTCCAGGCGCTGGCGGACGCGGACATCGCCGCCCCGCTCTGGTGCCTGACGGCCGGTGCCGTCTCGGTGCTGGGCGAGGACGTGGCCTCCGCGACGGGCGCCGGGATCTGGGGCCTGGGCGGCGTCGTCGGCCTCGAACACCCGCTCAACTGGGGCGGATTGGCCGACCTTCCGGCCGACCCCGACGAGCGCTCCCTGACCACCCTGCTCGCCGTCCTGGCCGACGCCGGGGGAGAGGACCAGTTCGCGATCCGGCCGCTGGGCACCTTCGGCCGCCGCCTGTCCCGCCCCGCCGCCACGGTCGCTCCCGCCCGCCCGGCCCGCCCCTGGCGGACCGGCGGCACCGCGCTGATCACCGGCGGCACCGGAGCCCTGGGCGGGCACGCGGCCCGCTGGCTGGCCGCCCGCGGGGCCGAGCGCGTGCTGGTGCTGGGCCGCCGGGGCCCCGACACCCCCGGCCTCGACGGGCTGCGGGCCGATCTCGCGGCCGTCGGCGCCGACCTGGTGCCGGTCGCCTGCGACCTCACCGCCCCGGACGCCGCCGACCGGCTCGGCGAGGCCCTGGGCGAGGAACTCCCGCGCATCCGCACCGTGCTGCACGCCGCCGGTGTCGCCGGCCCGGCCCGGCTGCTCGACACCGACCCGGCCGCGATCGCCGCCACTGTCACCGCCAAGGTCGCCGGGGCGCTGGCGCTGGACGAGCTGTTCGCCACGGCCGAACTCGACGCCTTCGTGCTCTACTCCTCCGGCGCCGGGGTCTGGGGCGGCGCCGCGCAGGGCGCCTACGCGGCCGCCAACGCCCACCTGGACGCCCTCGCCCTGCGCCGCCGGCAGCGCGGACGCACCGCCACCGCCGTCGCCTGGGGCCCCTGGGCCTCCGGCGGCATGGCCGACGGCGAGGCCGGACGCCACCTCGGCCGGCTCGGGGTGCGGCCGATGGACCCCGCCACCGCCCTGACCGCCCTCGGCCAGGCCCTGGACGAGGACCTGACCTGCGTGACGGTCGCCGACGTGGACTGGACCCGACTCGCGCACAGCTACGCCGCCGCCCGCCCCCGGCCGCTGATCGCCGACCTCGTGGCGGCCGCCCCGGAGCGTCCGGCGGACCCGGCGCCCGGCACCGTACCGACCGCGCTCCTGGACCGCTCCGCCGAGCGCTCGCCCGCGCAGCTGGCCGCCGAGCTGCTCGACCTGGTCCGCACCGAGGTGGCCGCCCAGCTCGGCCACGCCGACGCCGGCGCCGTCGACCCGGACCAGCCCTTCCGCGCGATGGGCTTCGACTCGCTGGCCACTGTCGGGCTCGCCCGGCGGCTCGGCGAGGCCACCGGCCTCGACCTCCCCACCACCCTGGTCTACGACCACGCCGGCCCGGCCGCGCTCGCCGCGCACCTGGCCCGCGCCCTGGAGGAGGGGACCGCCGCGCGCCGCGGCCCGCGGCCGGAGCCGGGCGCGGAGGAGTCCCACGAACTGCTCGGCTCCGTCTACCGCGAGCTGGCCCTGCGCGGACAGATGGACGACGCGGAGGCGCTGCTGGTCGGCGCGTCCGGCCTGCGCGAGGCCAGCGCGGACCTGCCACTGCTCGCCGGCCTGGCCGGATCCGTCCGGATGTCGCAGGACGGCGCGCACCCGCGGCTGATCTGCTTCCCGCCGTTCGCCCCGGTCGACGGCACCATCCAGTTCGGCCGGCTGGCCGGCGCCTTCGACGGATTCTGCGGCACCGCCGTCCTGACCGTCCCCGGCTTCCGCTCCGGCGAGCCGCTCGCGGCCTCCCGCGACGTCCTGCTCGACCTGCTGACCGACGCGACCCTGCGCTGCGCCGAGGGCGAGCCCTTCGTCCTGCTCGGCTACTCCTCCAGCGGCTGGCTCGCCCACGGCGTCACCAGCCGGCTCCAGGCGGCCGGCACCGCGCCGACCGGCCTGGTGCTGCTGGACACCTACCTGCCGGCCACCATGTCGCGCCGCATGCGCAAGGCGATGAACTACGAGGTGATCGTGCGCCGGCAGGCGTTCACCGCGCTCGGCTACGTCGGACTCACCGCGATCGGCAGCTACCGGCGGATGTTCCGCGGCTGGGAGCCCGAGCCGACCACGGTGCCGACGCTGTTCGTCCGGCCGTCGCGCTGCGTGCCGGGCTCACCCGAGGAGCCGATGACCGGCGAGGACTGGCGCTCCTCCTGGCCCCACGAGCACACCGCCGCGGAGGTCGAGGGCGACCACTGCACCATGATCGGCGAACACGCGGACCGGACCGGCGCCGCGGTGCGCAACTGGATCACGGGGCTGTCCCGGACCGCCCCGTGACCCGTCCGGGACCACCGGCCCCGGACCGAACGACGACCGCACGACAGACGGAGGAACCACCGCCCATGACCCGGACCACCGCCACGACGCCCGCCCCGCTGCTTCCGGCGCCCGGCTCGACCGGCCACCTCGACGCGGCGTTCCTCGCCGACCGGGCCGCCATCCAGGACGTCATCGCCGCCTACAGCCTGTACTACGACTCCGGCGACTTCGACGCGCTCGGCGACCTGTTCACCGAGGACGCGAGCTTCACCTTCACCCCGGCCCCCGAGGGCTTCCCGCCGTCGGTGACCACCCGCGAGCGGATCGTCTTCGCGATGGCCGCGCTGTACCGCCACCACACCGAGACACGCGGCGCCCACCAGCGCCACCTCACCGGCAACACGGTCGTCGTCCGCCTGGACGGGACCACCGCGGAGGCGCGCTCGCTGCTCTCCGTCACCTTCGCCCTCGACGACGGCACCCACGAGATCGGCCGCAGCGGCTCCTACGTCGACCTGCTGGAGAAGGACGGGGACCGCTGGCGCATCGCGAGCCGCCACCTGTGGCTCCGGGACCTCCCCCGGGTCACCGCCACCGCCCCGGACGGATCGGAGGGGCAGGCGTGATCCCCGTCCTGGACCTCGTCCAGATCTCCTCCCTGCCTGACGCGGAACGCGAACTCGGGCAGTTGGCCCGCCGGCACCCGGTGATCCGCAGCCGGCAGGCCGACGGCACCGAGGCGTGGACCGTCCTCGGCGCCGAGTCCGCCCGGCGGCTGCTCGGCGACTCCCGGCTCTCCAACGACCTCCACCGGCACGCGCCGCAGGCCGCGCAGATCCCGGACAGCCCGATCGTCCTGTTCGAGCAGGACAATCCGGAGCACGCCCGCTACCGCCGGCTGGTCAGCGCCGCCTTCGCCTCCCGCGCGGTGCGCTCGCTCGAACCCCGCCTCACCGAGATCGCCCGCGGCCTGCTGGACGACCTGCCCGCCGAGGGGGAGGCCGACTTCGTGTCCGCCTTCGCCAACCCCTTCCCGCTGGAGGTGATCTGCGAGCTGCTCGGCGTGCCGTCGGCCGACCGCGAGGTGTTCCACACCCGGGTCAAGAACATGGACTCGCCCTCGGCGCCGGTCCGCCAGGCCGCGACGGACGCCTTCGCCGCCTACTGCACCAACCTGGTCGAGGAGAAGCGCCGACAGCCCACCGAGGACCTGCTGAGCGAGCTGGTCGGCGCCCGGCTGGACGACGGACAGGCACTCACCCGGGAGGAGCTCGTCGGGTTCTGCTCCGTCCTGCTGTTCGCCGGACACGTCACCACCGCCTACGTCATCTCCAGCGCACTGCTCGAACTCCTCAAGCACCCCGACCAGTTGGCCGCGCTCCGGACCGACCCGGAACTCGTGGCGGGCGCCACCGAGGAGGCGCTGCGCTACCGCGGCTCCCTGCTGTCGACCACCAACCGGGTGGCGCTCGACGACATCGAGATCGAGGGCGTGGTCGTCCGCAAGGGCGAGCTGGTCCGCTTCCTGCCGTCGGCCGTCAACCGGGACCCGGCCGTCCGCGCCGACCCGCACTCCTTCGACCTGCTGCGCCCGACCACCGCGCACCTCGCCTTCGGCCACGGCCCGCACTTCTGCCTCGGCCACCAGCTGGCCCGGCAGGAGATCAGGGTCGCGCTGACCGAGGTCCTGACCCGCTTCCCCGTCCTGGAACTCGCCGTCCCGCCCGGGCGGCTGACCTGGCACCCCTCGGACTTCCTGCGCGGGCTCACCGAGCTGCCGCTGCACTTCGCCGGCTGACCGGCCGGACCGGTTCCACCACGAGAAACGGATCCCCCTCCCATGCCCGATCCCGACTCCGGCCCCGGCCTCGACCCGGACCTCGCGGAGCTGACCGGCCGCTGGCTCCGGCAGTACCGCCCGGCCCCCGAGGCGGCCGTCACCCTGGTCGCCTTCCCGCACGCCGGCGGCTCCGCCAGCTACTTCCAGCCGCTGTCCGGTGCGCTCGGGCCGCGGACGGAGGTGCTCTGCCTCCAGTACCCGGGCCGGCAGGACCGCCGCCACGAACCCTGCCTGGACACCGTCGAGGCCTTCGTCGACGCCATCTGCGCGGTGCTGCGCCCCCGCACCGAAAGGCCCCTGGTGTTCTTCGGGCACAGCATGGGCGCCGTCCTGGCCTACGAGACGGCCCGCCGGCTGGAGGCCGAGCGGGCCGTCGACCTGCTCGGCCTGATCGTCTCGGGCCGCCGCTCGCCGACCACCACGCGGCACGAGACTGTGCACCTGCGCGACGACGCGGGCATCCTCGCCGAGATCCAGCAGCTGAACGGCACCGACAGCACGCTCCTGGACGACGAGGACATCCGGCAGATGATCCTGCCGTGCCTGCGCGCCGACTACAGGGCGGTCGAGACCCACGTCCACCGCGACGGGCCGCCCCTGCGCTGCCCGGTCACCGTGCTGACCGGCGACGCCGACCCGCAGGTGACCCGACAGGAGGCGGAACGCTGGGCGGAGGTCACCTCCGGAGGGTTCCGCCTCCAGGCCTTCCCCGGCGGGCACTTCTTCCTCGGCTCCCAACAGGGACCGGTGACCAGGGCGCTCACCGACTCCCTCACGGACTTCCGCACCGGATCAGCGGGACGTGCCCGCTGATCCGAGGCAGGGGGAGCGGGAACGGGAAGCCCCGCCGACCGGTCGTGATCGGGACCGGGCTCACCGAAGCCTGTCGATGCCGAAGACCGCCGGGCCGCGGCCGGGGCGTGCTGCCGCCGCCGGTGGAACGCTTCCGCCGGCCGGCTGAGGGAAGCGGCAGCGTGTCCCGGGTGCCGTGGTCAACGGCGCTCGTGCACCGCCGCGCGGTAGGGGCGGAAGAAGGTCCGCAGCTCCTCCGCGTAGAGCTCCGGCTGCTCGAACGGCGCGAAGTGGCCGCCGTGCGCGGGCTCGCTGAGGTGGACCAGATGGGTCGTGCGTTCCAGCCAGGCCCGCGGCGGCCGCAGCACGTCGCCGGCGAAGAGCGCGAAGCCGGACGGGACCTCGACCCGGCGGGCCAGCTGCTCCGCCGGGATCGCGGCATTGGCGTGGTATATCCGCATCGACGAGGCGATCGTCCCGGTCAGCCAGTAGATCGTCAGGTTGGTGAGGATCTCGTCCCGGCTGAAGGCGCGTTCGAGGTCGCCGCCGCAGTCGCCCCACGCCTGGAGCTTCTCGACGATCCATGCGGCCAGCCCGGCCGGTGAGTCGGAGAGGCCGACGGCGGCGGTCTGCGGCTTGGTGCGGTGGACGGCGCCGTATGCGCCCTCGCGGGCGCCCCAGGCCGCGACGTCCGCGAACCAGGCGCGCTCCTCGGGGGTGAGGTCGGCCGGGTCGGCGCCGGGGACGGGCAGGCCGGCGTCCATCCGGTGGACGGCCACCACCCGGTCCGGGTGGTCGAGGGCGAGGTAGCGGCTGACGTGGCTGCCGAGGTCCCCGCCCGCCGCGCCGAACCGGGGGTAACCCAGGACGTCCATCAGCTCCGCCCACAGGCCGGCCACGGCGACGGAGTCGAGCGGGGCACCGGCGGGCCGGTCGGAGTAGCCGAAGCCCGGCAGGTCGGGGACGACCACGTCGAACGCGTCGGCGGGATCGGCGCCGTGCGCGCCGGGGTCGGTCAGCAGCGGGACGACCTTCGAGTAGCGCCAGAACGAGTCCGGCCAGCCGTGGCTGAGCACCAGCGGCAGCACCGGGCCGGTCGGTGCGACGGCGCGGGCGTGCACGAAGTGGATGCCGAGCCCGCCCACCCGGGTGCGGTAGCGCGGCAGTCGGGCCAGCGCCCGCTCCTGGGCCGGCCAGTCGAAGCCGTCCGCCCAGGAGGCCGCCAGCTCCCGCAGGTAGCCGACGTCCGTGCCGAGCGACCACCCGGCGTCCTCGGGGGCGTCCGGCCACCTCGTGGCCCGCAACCGCGCGCGCAGGTCGTCCAGCACCGCGGGCGCGGTCTGCGGGCTGAAGGGCTCCACGGGGAAGCAGGCGTCCGGCATGGCGCCCATGCTAGGGCGTGTCCGACGCCCGGTCCGGGAGCCCCGCGGGGGCGTCAGGGGATCAGCACCACCTTGCCGCTGACCGTGCCGGACTCGGCCAGGCGCAGCGCCTCGGCGGCGCTGGTGAGCGGGAGTTCGGCGGCGACGCGGGCGGAGACCTCGCCGCGGCGGACGGCGCCGAAGACCTCGGTGAGGTCGGTCCGGAGCCGGGCGCGGAAGCCGTCCCTGCCCAGCGCCCGGCCGGCCCAGATGTTGTAGAAGTGGGCGCGGCGCCCGTTGGGCAGGGCGTTCCAGAGCCAGGTGCGGGCGAGGATCTTCAGCACGGGCCACTGCTTGGAGCCGGTGTCGTCCCGGGTGGAGGCGCTGCCGTAGGCGACCAGGGTGCCGCCGGGGGCGAGCAGCTGCCAGGAGTCGACCACGCTGCGCCCGCCGACGTGGTCGAAGACCGCGTCCACCCCGTCGGGCGCCAGCTCCCGCACCCGGGCGGGGACGTCGCCGCCCCGGTAGTCGACGGGGACGGCGCCCAGCTCCCGCAGCGCGTCGTGGTGCCGGGCGGAGGCCGTGCCGATCACCGACACGCCCGCCGCGCGGGCGAGTTGGACCAGCACCGAGCCGACGCCGCCGCTCGCGCCGTGCACCAGGACGGTCTGCCCGGCCCGCACCCGGGCCAGCCGGTGCAGCATCTGCCGGGCGGTGATGCCGTTGACCACCACGGTCTCCGCCTCGGCCGGGGTGAGGCCGTCCGGCACGGGCACCACGTCCGCGGCCTCCAGCGCCACATGGCTGGCCCACCCGCCGACCTTCACCAGCGCGGCCACCCGCCGGCCGGTCAGGGCCGGGTCGACGCCCTCCCCGGCGGCCAGCACCCGGCCGACCAGGTCGTAGCCGGGGACGAAGGGGAACGGCGGCTGGTCGTAGTAGCGCCCGCGGCGCATCTGCTGCTCGGCGAACGAGACTCCGGTCGCCTCCACGCCGATCACGACCTGGCCCCGGCCGGGCTCGGGAACGGTCCCGTAGCGGATCCGCAGCCCCTCCGGAGCCACCACGCCCGGCAGGACGACTTCGAGCAGGCGCTGCTCGCTCATGGCTGCGCCCTCCTTTTTCCCTAGAGGATTTCGTGTTCGTTATAAGGTGTAACTCCTCTCGTTGTGAGTGTCAACAACTTCAGTGAGACCCTCTAACTCTGCTGTGCGGGGGCGGCGCCCCGTGGTACGTTCCCCGTCGCCGTGCACCGCTGCGAACCGAGGAGGTGGGACCGATCAACGCTGTGACAGGTCGGGCACCCCTCCCTCGCATGGCCCGGGAGTGCCCGCAGTAGGCACCCCGAAAGGCCCGTACCGCAATGCGCTTCACCACTGACACGTCGTCCGACGGCATCCGCGAGCAGCTCTTCGTCCTGGGGGAGACCCCCGGCGCGCTCTGGACCCCGGACGGTCCCGCCCGCCCCCGCCCGCTGGTCCTGCTCGGACACGGCGGCGGCGAGCACAAGAAGGCCCCCGCCGTCCTGGCCCGCGCCCACCGGCTGGTCGCCGAGTGCGGCTTCGCGGTCGTCGCCCCGGACGTGCCCGGCCACGGCGACCGGCCGGTGCAGGAGGAGTACGACCGGATCGCCACCGCCAATCGGGCCCGCATCGAGGCCGGGGCCGCACCGGGGCCGCTGCTCGCGGAGTTCCACGCCCTGGTGGCGCGGCGGACGGTGCCCGAGTGGCGGGCCGTGCTCGACGCGGTCCAGCGGCTCGGCCACGTCGGGGCCGGCCCGGTCGGCTACTGGGGCGTCTCGCTCGGATGCGGGCTCGGCGTCCCGTTCGTCGCCGCCGAACCCCGGGTACGGGCGGCGGTCCTGGGCCTCGGCGGCGCGTCGGCCTCGGCCGAGGAGGCCGCGCGGATCACCGTCCCGGTGGAGTTCCTGCTCCAGTGGGACGACGAGCGCGTCCCGCGTGCGGCGGGCCTGGCCCTGTTCGAGGCCTTCGGCTCCGCCGAGAAGACCCTGCACGCCAACCCCGGCGGGCACGGCGACCTCCCGGCCTTCGAACTGGACGGCGCGCTGCGGTTCTTCGGCCGGCACCTCGGCTGACCGCCACGCACCCCGGCTGACCGCCCTTCACCCCGGCGCGCGTCCCGAGGCGCGCGCCGGGTGCTCGACGGGCGTCAGCCCATCGACTTGGCGCCGTCCAGGGACTCCCGCAGGATGTCGGCGTGGCCCGAGTGCTGCGCCGTCTCGGCGATGATCTGCAGCACCACCCGGCGGGCGGTCCAGCGGGCGCCGGGCTCGAACCACGGCGCCTCGGGCAGCGGGTGCGAGACGTCGAGGTCCGGCAGGGCGGCGATCACCGCGTCGGTGCGGCGGGCCACCTCCTCGTAGCCGGCGAGCACGCCGGCCAGGGTCTCGCCCGGCAGCAGTCGGAACACGTCGGCCCGCCGCTCCAGGTCGGCCTGCGTCGGGTTGGCGAAGTCGGGCATCGCGGACGGGCCTTCCAGGATGAAGCCGACCCAGGCCCGCTCGACGCTCGCGACGTGCTTGATCAGCCCGCCCAGGCACAGTTCGCCCGCCGTGGTGCGCAGGCCGGCCTGCTCGTCGGTCAGGTCGCGCGTGGTGTGGCGCAGGAAGTAGCGCTGCGTGGCGAGCTGCGCGAGCAGGTCGGCCCGCTCGCCGGTGACCGCGGGGGCGGTGGTGGTCGCGGTGTCGCTCATGTCGGTACCTCCGTGGGTGCTCCGGTGTCGGCGGCCCCTGCCGTCCGACGTGATCCACAATAGGGGCCGTATAGGTCAGATCCTGTCCTCCACTGGGGCCGGACCGCCTCCCTGACGGGCTGTCAGTGGGCTGTCGGCGAGCTGTCGGCGGGGCGACAGCGGCGCCGGTGCGGTGCAGGCGAGCCGACGGCGGCCGACGGGAGGCTGGTGCGTGGCAGTGAACGATCCAAGGGAGGCACGCCATGCCGAACAGCACCCGGCCGCACCACTCGCGCACCACCTCGGTCCTGGTCTCCGGCGCCGGGATCGCCGGTACCGCCCTCGCCCACTGGCTGGACCGCTACGGCTTCCGGGTCACCGTCGTCGAGCGCGCCCCGTCGCTGCGCGGGGGCGGCCAGCCGGTGGACATCCGCGGCAACGCCCTGGACGTCGTCGACCGGATGGGCCTGCTGGCGGAGGTCCGGGCGCGGCGCACCGGGCTGCGCGGGATGTCCCTGGTCGACGTGGACGGCCGCGAGCTGAGCCGCACCACCGGCTGGACGGCCGGCGGCGGCCCCGTCGACGGCCCCGACGTGGAGATCCTGCGCGACGAGCTCGCGGTCCTGCTCGTCGGGGCGGCCCGCCCCGGCGTCGAGTACCGCTTCGACGACTCGATCGAGACCCTCGTCCAGGACGAGGAGGGGGTCCGGGTCCGCTTCCGCGGCGGCGCCGAGGCCTCCTACGACCTCCTGGTGGGCGCCGACGGCCTGCACTCCGGGACCCGGCGCCTGGTCTTCGGCCCCGAGCGCGACTACCTGCACCCGATCGCCACCTACCTCGCGAGCTGGAGCGCGCCCAACCACCTCGGACTCGACCGCTGGCAGGTGATCCACCGGCCCGCCGGCCGGGGCGACCGGATGTGCATGGCGATGACCGTCCGCGACAACACCGAACTGCGCTTCTTCCTCGGCTTCGGCTCCGACGAGTCCGTCGAGCGGATGCTGCCGCGCGACCCGGCCGAGCAGCGCCGCCTGGTGGCCGAGCGCGCCGCCGGGATGGGCTGGGAGGTGCCGCGCTTCCTGGCGGCGCTGGGGGAGACGGACGTCTTCCACTACGACGTCGTCGCCCAGATCAAGATGGACCGCTGGTCGCGCGGCCGGGTCGTGCTGCTCGGCGACGCCGGCTACTGCTGCTCGCCGCTCACCGGCCAGGGCACCAGCGTGGCCCTGACCGCGGCCTACGTCCTGGCCGGGGAACTGCACGCGGCCGACGGCGACCACCGGGCGGCCTACCCCGCCTACGAGCGCCGCCTGCGTGACCACGTCGCCGCCAACCAGGCGATCCTGGAGTTGACCGGCCACCGGTTGGACGGCGGCGCCGCGGAGGAGCCCGGCTCCTTCGGCGGCTTCGACGAGCCGGGCCCGGAGATGGACGCGGTCTTCCGCGCCGCCACGGCCTTCGACCTGCCGGACTACTGACCTGTCGGGCTACTGACCGGCCGTCGACGTGCCCGTGGCCCCGCCCGCCGTTCGGCGGGCCGGGGCCACGGGCAGTGCGGTGCGTGCGGTTCAGCCGGCGAGGGTCTTGTTGAGGGCTTCGAGGCCGTCGGCGTAGATGCCGGTGAAGAGGTCGACGGTCTCCTGCTCGGTGGCGCCCTTCGGGTTGAAGCGGCCGGACCACTGGACCTCGGCGACGTCGTCACGGCCGGGGACGGCGTGGACGCGGATGGTGGAGACGTAGCCGTCGACCGGGAACGGGGCCTGGAGGATGGCGTAGCTGTACTGTCGCTCGGTCTCGTTGAAGTCGACGAGGCGCTCGATGATGACGTCGCCGTCGGGGTTGGCGAGGCGGCGCACCCGGCCGCCTTCGAGGGCGACGCTCTCGGGGATGTAGGGGAGCCAGTCGGGCAGGGCGTCGAAGCCGCCGATGAGGGCCCAGACCTGCTCGGGGGTGGCGGGGACGATGCGGCTGACGGAGGTGGAGGCCATGGCGATCTCTCCTGGTGGGGGCGTGTGCGGAAGGTGTGGGGGTGGGACGGGGGTGCTCAGGCGCCGTGGGGCAGCGGGGCGGCGGGGCTGACGAGGCCGGCGGCGCGCAGGTCGTGCCAGAAGGCGGCGGGGACGGTCTCGTTGAGCGCCGCCCGGTCCTCGGCGATGCGGCTGGGCTTGGTGGCGCCGGCGACGACGGCGGCGGTGGCGGGGTGGGCGAGGGAGAACTGGAGGGCGGCGGCCTTGATGGAGACGCCGTGCCGGGCGGTGAGGTCCTTGAGCCGGTTGACGCGCTCGATGATCGGCGCCGGGGCGGGCTGGTACTCGAAGTGGGTGCCGCCGGCGAGGACGCCGGAGCTGTAGGGGCCGCCGACGACCATGTCGACGTTCTGCTCCTGGGCGAGGGGCAGCAGGCGCTGGAGGGCGTGGTCGTGGTCGAGGAGGGTGTAGCGGCCGGCGAGGAGGAAGCCGTCGGGCTGCGGCTCGTCGAGGGCGAGGGTGAGCTCGATCGGCTCGGTCTTGTTGACGCCCAGGCCCCAGGCCTTGATGACGCCCTCGTCGCGCAGGCGGGACAGGACGCGGAAGGCGCCGGTGCGGGCCTCCTCGAACTTGGCGAGCCACTGGTCACCGTGGAAGTCCTGGGCGATGTCGTGGACCCAGACGATGTCCAGGCGGTCGGTGCCCAGGCGCTTGAGGCTGTCCTCGATGGAGCGCTCGGTGGCCTCCGCGGTCCAGACGTGGAGCATCTTGTTGGGGTTGCCGTGCTCGAACAGGCCGCCCTTCTCGCCGAGGTCGCGGTCGCCCTGCTCCTTCTCGTCGAGGATGACGCGGCCGACCTTGGTGGAGAGCACGTAGGCGTCGCGGGGCTTGGCGGAGAGGACCTCGCCCAGGCGCTCCTCGGAGAGGCCGGCGCCGTAGAAGGGGGCGGTGTCGTAGTAGCGGACGCCCTGGTCCCAGGCGGCCTCGACGGTGGCGGCGGCCTCCTCGTCGGGGATCGCGCGGAACATGTTGCCGAGCGGGGCGGTGCCGAAGCCGAGCTTGCCGGGAAGGATTCCAGTAAGGGACATGACAGATCCTTGGTGAACGATGCCTCGTTGTCGGGAGCGCGCGGCGTTCCGGCAGCGGGGGTGGGGGAGGAGGTCGGGCGGTCCACTTAGATGCAGAAGCGCCTTATGTGCACTAACAATACTTGCATGCGCGGGCTAATGCAAGGCCTCGGGTGTGGGGAAGTGCGGCAGCACGTGCTCGGCGAGCTCGTGCAGCAGCTCCTCGACCGGTCGGTCGTTGGGCCGCAGGTTGAACGAGACGTGGGCGACGCCGAGCCCGGCCATCGCCTTCAGGTGGTCCAGCAGGGCGTTGCGGCCGGTGCTCAGACCCAGCCGGATCGGGACGGCCGGGGCGTCGGGGTCCTCCTGGAGGGTGAGGACCATGGGCGTCAGGTACGGCTTGGCGCCGCCGGTCCGCTCCTGCCACTCCCGCGCCCTGATCCGCAGCGCGCCCGGTTCGCGCGGGTAGTTCAGCGAGGCGTCGACGTTCTCGGCGATCCACTCGGGGGTCTGCTGCGCGCCGCCGGCGACGGCGATCGGGATCCCCGCAGGGTGCACCGGCCGCGGCAGCACCTCCAGCTGTCGGTCCGCGCCGAGGCCGACCCCGGGCAGTTCCAGCGGCCCGCCGCGCCAGGCGGCGCGCAGCGTCTCGACACCCTCGCGGAAGGCCGCGCCGCGGGACCGGAAGTCCCGGCGGAACAGCGGGTACTCCACCGGGCGGTCGCCGCTGGCCAGGCCGAGCAGCATCCGCCCGCCGGACAGTACGTCGACGGTGGCGGCGGCCTTGGCGACCAGCAGCGGCTCGCGCAGCGGCAGGACGATCGCCCCGGTACCGAGGACGGCGTTCTCGGTGACGGCGGCGAGGTGGCCGAGGTGGGTGAAGGTCTCGAAGACGGTGCCGGCGTCGCCGAACTGGAGCGGGTCGTAGAGCGGGACGTCGCGCAGCCAGAGGGCGGCGAAGCCGAGCCGGTCGGCCAGCCGGGCGCGCTCGGTGTGCGCCGTGAGGTCGGGGACGCCGAACGGCCGGCCGGCCGCGCGGTCGGCGCGTCCGCGCCCGGGGCCCCAGTCGTTGTCGAGGGGCAGTTCGAGGCCGAGGGTGAGCCGTCCCTCGCCGGGGGCGATGCGGGCGAGGGCGGGGTGGGCGGAGGCCATGGCGGATCCTTCCGGGGCCGGGTGGACGGGTGCGGGGGAGGGGGCGGGCGGGGCGGGAACGGACGACGCCCCCGCGCCGCCCCGGACGGTGGGCCGGGGGCGGGGCGGGGGCGTCGGGAGGATCAGTTGAACTGGTCCGGGTGCGGGCCGGTGCGCAGGCCGCGGTCGGTGCCGGCGATCGCGTCCATGTCCGCGCCGGTCAGCTCGAAGTCGAAGACGTCGAGGTTCTGGCGGATGCGGGCCGGGGTGACCGACTTGGGGATCACGATGTTGCCCAGCTGCAGGTGCCAGCGCAGCACCACCTGCGCGGGCGACTTGCCGGTGCGCTCGGCGATCGCGGTGATCGCCGGGTCGTCCAGGACGGCGCCCTGGGCGAGCGGGCTCCAGGCCTCGGTGGCGATGCCGTGCTCGGCGTGGAAGGCGCGCAGCTCGGCCTGCTGCAGGCCGGGGTGCAGCTCGACCTGGTTGACGGCCGGGACGAGCTCGCTGGAGTCCAGCAGGCGCTGGAGGTGGGCGGGCTGGAAGTTGGAGACGCCGGCGGCGCGGATCCGGCCCTCGGCGGCGAGGCGCTCGATGGCGCGCCAGGAGTCGAGGTAGCGGTCCCGGGCCGGGGTGGGCCAGTGGATCAGGTAGAGGTCGACGGTCTCCAGGCCCAGCTTGGCGAGGCTGGCGTCGAAGGCGCGCAGGGTCTCGTCGTAGCCCTGGTCGGCGTTCCACAGCTTGGTGGTGACGAACAGGTCCTCGCGCGGCACGCCGCCCTCGGCCAGGGCCCGGCCGACGCCGGCCTCGTTGCCGTAGATCGCGGCGGTGTCGATGCTGCGGTAGCCGGCCTGGAGGGCGGCGGCGACGGCGGCGGTGGTCTCGGCATCGGGGACCTGGAAGACGCCGAAGCCGAGCTGGGGGATCTCGACGCCGTTGTTGAGCTTCACGGTGGGGACGGTGGGGGTGTTCATGGTGGTGCCGGTCTTTCAGTCGGTGCGGTTGCTGAGGGTGTAGCGGACGGTCTGGGCACTGATGAGGCCGTCGCGGAAGACGAAGGTGTCGGTGCCGTCGGCGACCCGGTGGGTGCCGGTGGCGGCCGTCCAACGGAGGAGGAGGATCTCGCCGGCGAACTGCGGGGTCAGCCGCCACTCGGCCCCCGGCAGGTCGGCCAGCAGTCGGCCGATCACCCGCCGGACCCCGTCGTGGCCGCGGAACTCCCCGTCGGGGGTGATCAGGACGGCGTCCTCGGTGTAGTTCCCCGCGATGTGGTCGAGGTCCCCGGTGCCCAGGCGCTCGCCGTGGTCGGCGAAGACCTCGCGCGGGGTGCGGGTCATCGGGCCAGTTCCTGGAGGGCGGCGGTGGCGAAGGAGTGGTCCTGCTCCGGGGCGCCGCCGCCGAGGCCGATGGCGCCGACGAGGCGGCCGTCGCGGTGGATCGGGATGCCGCCGCCGATGAACAGCAGCGGCCGGTCGAGTGCGGTCGGCAGCGAGTGGAACGGCCCGTCGGGCTTGACGAGGTCGACCAGGTCGGCGGTCGGGGCGTTCAGCTGGAGCGCGGTGTAGGCCTTGCGGGTGCTGGTCTCGCCGGAGATCAGGACGGCCCGGTCGTCGCGGCGGAAGGCGAGCAGGTGGCCCCCGGCGTCGAGGACGGTGACGCTGACCGGCACCCCGGCCGCCTCGGCGGCGGCGCGGGCGGCCGTGATCAGGGTCTCGGCGTCGGCGGTGGTCAGCGGGGTCACGGTGGTGGTGCTCATGGGGTGGTTCTCCTGGAAGGAACGGGGAAAGGGGACGGTCAGTGGTGGACCGGGACGGGGACGGCGGCCGTGTCGGCCGGGGCCGTGGTCGCGGGGGTGCGGCGCTCCAGCGCGGCGGACCAGAAGGCGAGGCCGAGGGCCGCGGCGGCGAGGAGGGCGCCGACCCAGTTCGGGGAGGTGTAGCCGAGGCCGGCGGTGATCACCATGCCGCCGAGCCAGGCGGAGAGCGCGTTGCCGAGGTTGAAGGCGCCGATGTTCACGGCGGAGGCCAGGGTGGGCGCGCCGTGCGCCTGGTCGAGCACCCGCTTCTGCAGCGGCGGGACGGTGGCGAAGCCGAGCGCCCCGACGAGCATGATGGTGATCGCGGCGAGCACCTTGTTGTGGGCGGTGAGGGTGAACAGCGCCAGGACGACGGCGAGGCCGCCCAGGGTGGTGTAGAGCATCGGCATCAGCTTGCGGTCGGCGTACTTGCCGCCGAGCAGGTTGCCGAGGAACATGCCGATGCCGAAGAGGACCAGCAGCCAGGTGACCGCGCCGTCCGAGTAGCCCGCCACGTGGGTCATCATCGGGGCGATGTAGGTGATCGCGGCGAAGACACCGCCGAAGCCGAGCACGGTCATCGCCATGGCGAGCAGGACCTGCGGGTTGCGGAAGGCGGTCAGCTCGCGGCGCAGGTGGGCGCCCTCGGGGCGGGGCATGGCCGGCACGAGCTTGACGATGCCGAGCAGTCCGACGATGCCGAGCGCGGCGACACCGGCGAAGGTGGTGCGCCAGCCGACGGCCTGCCCGATGTAGGTGCCGAGCGGCACGCCGACGATGTTGGCGACGGTGAGGCCGGTGAACATGGTGGCGATGGCGCCGGCCTTCTTGTCCGGGGCCACGAGGTCGGCGGCGACGACGGAGCCGATGCCGAAGAACGCGCCGTGGGCGAGCGAGGCCACCACGCGGCCGGTGAGCATCAGGCCGAACGAGGGGGCGAGGGCCGAGACCAGGTTGCCGAGCACGAACAGGCCCATCAGCAGCATGAGCATCCGCTTGCGGCTGATCCTGGTGCCGAGCACGGTCAGCAGCGGCGCGCCGAGGACCACGCCGAGCGCGTAGCCGGTGACCAGCAGGCCCGCGGTGGGGATGGAGACGCCGTAGTCGGCGGCGATCTCGGGCAGCAGGCCCATGATCACGAATTCGGTGGTGCCGATGCCGAAGGCGCCGACGGCCAGAGCGAGCAGTGCGAGAGGCATTGGGCTCGACCCTTCTGTGATTGCTTGAGTGAGCTCCTTGCGTGTCTTTACAATAATTGCAGACGCGCTATAGATGCAAGCGCGGGCTGTGGTCGTTCTCTGGATGTCGGCGGTCACATGGTGTGGTCGCGCCGGACGGGTGGGTCCGGGCATGCAAAAACCGGCCCCAGCGAGGTGCTGGGGCCGGTCGGGGGAACTGTGGTCGCTAGCCGAGGCGTGCCGGGGTCTCCACGGCCTCGACGGCCTCGACCAGCGAGGCCAGCTCGGGATTGCGCGCGGCTTCGTCGAGCGCCTCCCGGAGCGCGGCATCGTTGGTCGGCCGGGCCTCCTCCAGCAGCTTCAGCCCGTCCTCGCTGACATTGGTGTAGATGCCGCGGCGGTCGGTGGGGCACAGGTAGCGGGCCAGCAGGCCGCGGTCCTCCAGGCGGGTCACCAGCCGCGTCGTCGCGCTCTGGCTGAGTACGACGGCGTCGGCGACCTGCTTCATCTGGAGGTGGCCGCCCTCGCCTTCGTGCTGTCGGCTGAGCACGTCGAGCAGCGAGTACTCCCGCACGCTCAGGTCGTGCTTGGACTGCAGGGCGCGCTCGATGTGCGACTCGATCCTGCCGTGCAGGAGGGAAAGCGCGCCCCAGCCGCTGGCCAGGGCGGTGAGCGCGGGGTCCGTGGCGGTCATGAGGCCGGTCTCCTTCCGAATGTGGCTGTACCCAAGGGTAAGCCATGAAGGTGAATACCGGCTAGGGCCGATAAGAGGCTAGTGCAAGTATCTCCCCACGGGTGCGGAGCGATCACGGGAGCATTCCCGCAGCCCACCGCCTCTCGGGCCAGCGCCGGCGGTCACCCCTCCCGCCGGTCCGCCCCGAGAGCCGTGTTGAGCCGGGCCGCCCGGCGCGTCAGGTGGTCCCGCTCGGCGAGGTTGGGCGCCTCACGGGCCGCCTCGGCGTACAGCTGCGCCGCCGTCGCCCGATCGCCGTCCCGCTCGCGGAGGTAGGCCTCCGCCGCCGTCCGGCGCGGCAGCCCGGCGCCGACCGCCGCCAGCGCCGCCAGCCCGGCGCGCGGCCCGTCCGCCTCGCCGACCGCCACCGCGCGGTTGAGCCGCACGACGGGGCTGTCGGTGAGCCGCAGCAGTTCGTCGTACCACTCGACGATCTGCACCCAGTCCGTCTCCTCCGCCGTCCGCGCGTCCGCGTGCAGGGCCGCGACGGCCGCCTGTGCCTGGAACTCGCCCAGCCGGTCGCGGGCGAGTGCCGCCCGGAGGACCGCCACCCCCTCGGCGATCGCCGCGGTGTCCCAGTGCGAGCGGTCCTGCTCGGCGAGCGGCACCAGGCTGCCGTCCGGCGCGGTCCGGGCGGCCCGCCGGGCGTGGTGGAGCAGCATCAGCGCGAGCAGTCCGGCCACCTCGGGGTGGTCGACCCGGGCCGCCAGCTGCCGGGTCAGCCGGATCGCCTCGGCGGCGAGGTCGACATCGCCCGAGTAGCCCTCGTTGAACACCAGGTAGAGCACCCGCAGCACGGTCGCGACGTCGCCCGGCCGGTCGAGGCGCACACCGGACACGGTGCGCTTGGCCCGGCTGATCCTCTGGGCCATGGTCGCCTCGGGCACCAGGTAGGCCCGGGCGATCTGGCGGGTGGTGAGCCCGCCGACGGCGCGCAGGGTCAGCGCGACCGCCGAGGCCGGCGTCAGCGAGGGGTGGGCGCACAGGAAGTAGAGCCGCAGCGTGTCGTCGAGCGCGGGCGCCGGCCCGGGCGCCGGCTCCTCCTCGACCCGGTCCTCGCGGCGGCGCCGGGCGGAGTCCGCCCGGGCCGCGTCGAGGAACTTGCGCCAGGCCACGGTGACCAGCCAGGCCTTCGGGTCGGCCGGAGGCCCCGCGGGCCAGACCCGCAGGGCCTCCACCAGGGCGTCCTGGACGGCGTCCTCGGCCGCCGCGAAGTCGGCTCCGCGGCGGACGAGGACGGCGAGCACACCCGGGGTGAGGCTGCGGAGCAGGGCCTCGTCCACGGGAACGGTCACTCCGTGATGGTCGGCGAGGAGCCGTAGAACGGTCGCAGCTCCAGCCACTCGTGGATCGGCCGCCCGCCCGCCCCCGGAGCGGCGGACAGCTCGCCGGCCAGCTCGACGGCGCGCTCGTAGCTGTCGACGTCGATCACCATCCAGCCGGCGATGAGGTCCTTGGTCTCGGCGAACGGGCCGTCGGTGACCGGCGGCCGGCCCTCGCCGTCGTACCGGACCCACGCCCCCTCGGGGGCGAGGGCCTGGCCGTCGACGTACTCGCCGCTCTTCTCCAGCCGGGTCGCGAAGTCCCGCATGTACCGCATGTGCGCCTCGATCTCCTCGGGCGTCCACTGGTCCATGGGCACGTTGTTGACCGGCTCGGGGGCGCCGCGGTAGTGCTTCAGCAGCAGGTACTTGGCCATGGTGACCCTCTCCTCGGAGTTCGTGCGGCCCATTGTGGCCGCCTTCGACCCTGGGACGGAGCCGCCCACGGCTTCTCGACATCACCGCGCGGAATTTCCTCCGCGGATTCCGTCGGCCCCGCCGTCAGCTCCGGTAGGCACCCGCCTCGAACAGCGAGTACCCCCACGAGGTGGCGCGCTGCTCGCCGTGGATCCGCACGTACCGGGCCGGTACGGCGGGGAACCGGGCGGTGTCCAGGCCGCCGTCGCCGGAGGCGGTGGACCACACCGTCCGCCAGGTCGTCCCGTCGGTGGACACCTCGATCCGGTAGGCGCGGGCGAAGGCGCGTTCCCAGTCCAGGGTGACCCGGCCGACCAGGGTGGTGGCGGGCAGGTCGATCCGCAGCCACTGGTCGTCGCTCCAGTCGCTGGCCCAGCGGCTGGTGCCGTTGCCGTCCACGGCCCGGGCGGCCCCGAAGTCGGTGAACGGGTTCCACTCGGCCGAGCTCGCCGCAGCGGTGGCGCCCGCGGCGAGGTTCACCTCGGACCGGTGCCGCTCGGAGGCGCCCCAGGTGGTGAGGTACGACTCCGCGCCGCGGAACAGGTCGTCGACCACGTCCTGCCCGCCGACCTGCCGGATGTCCTCCAGCCAGTCCGGCACCAGGCCGTAGTGCGCGGCGCCGTCGGTGTTGACGTCCCAGGTGCGGCTGCCGGCGGTGGCGCGCTCGACCACGGAGCCGCCGTCGGCGGTGCGGAACGGGTAGCGCACCGGGTTCGCGGTACCGGCCCCGCGCGGACCGGGCCAGCCGCCCACGCCGTTCATGTCGGTCCCGTAGCCGTAGCCGACCCCGTACTTGTCGCGCAGCGCGTCGGTGCGCTTCGCCTCCGCGCTGAACGCCTCCGCGCCGTTCATGTACTGGGCGACGAAGCCGCCGAGCTTGTAGACGCGCTCCGTCCAGCCGAGGTCCATCCAGCTGTGCGAGGAGAGCGCGCCCGGGTACGACACGGACTCCATCACGTCCAGGGCCCGCCCGGCCGCCTTGACGCTCATGTGGTCGAGTTCCAGCATCATGCCGCGCCGCATCATCCCGCGCAGGGCGTACTCGCCCAGCTCGGTCAGCCCGCGGGTGTTGCACTGCGCGCCGGCCGCGTACGAGGGCAGCGCCACCCCCGCAGGCAGCCGGCTCTGGACCGAGGCCGGCGCGGGCGCCAGGCCGATCGGGTTGTCGTGCTGCGGGCCGGTGCACTGCTCGGTCTGCCAGAAGGTGCCGGTCGACAGGAACTGGCCGGTGTTGATCGCCGCGCCCAGCGAGCCCTCGTCGAACCGCACCCCGCACAGCGCGTTGTCGAACTTGTGGCACAGGAACATGCTGCGCACGCCGAGCCCGTACAGCTCGTCGAGGCCGCGGTCGATGTCGGCCTGGCCGCACTGGGCGACGTCCAGCACCTGCTTGCAGCCGAACGGCTCCGAGGTCTCCACCCCGAGCACGACGGCCAGCTTGCCCTGGCGGACCACCTCGCGGGCCTGGGCGCTGCTGGTGACGATCCGGAACCAGCCCTTGCCCGCGCCGCCGTACATCGTGTCGACGAAGGCCTGCATCTCGTAGCTCTTCTGCGCCTGCAGGCGGATCGAGGTCATCTCGTCGCAGCTGCGGTCCTTGAAGAAGTAGACCGAGCAGATCACGCCGTTGGTCACCAGGTCGTTGACGAGCACCCGCTGGCCGCCGCGCCAGGCGCGCTCCACCCAGGCGTAGTAGTTCTGCTGGTGGGTCAGCGAGTCGTGGGCGGGCCAGTCGGCGAAGGTCGGCCAGCCGACCGGGTCGTGCTTGCCGTCGCCGCCCTTGGTGATCATGTCGAAGATGGCGAGCGAGCCGTCGGGGTAGTGCTCCGGACAGTCCTTGAGGGCGTCCTCGACGCCGGCGGCGGAGAAGGCCTTGCCGCAGATCAGACGGCCGCCGAAGGCCTCGTTGGCCATGATGTGATCGTGCGCGTCGACGAAGCCGCGGACCCGGCCCTGGGCATCGGTGCCGGTGAACGGCTCACCGGTGACGCCGATCGCGGCGTCGGGCGCCGGGCGGGCGACCGGATCCCACCAGTTCGCCCCGCCCGCCCCTTGGGCCGGGGCGGCGAGAGCGCCCGCGACCAGGGCGAGTAACGCGGCGAGCAGGGTGGCGAATCGAAGGCGTGCGTGGCGGACTCGGCTCATGGGTACCCCGGGTTTCCGGACGGACGGACGACGCGGTCGGCGCCCGCCCGCGGCACGGCCCCGCACCCGGTCCGGCCGCCAGGTCCCGCGTACTCGGTGTGACGAGAATCGCCAGTGTTGGACATTCCGTCAATAGCGTTGGCAGAACCCGTGGTTCCGCGCGGCCCGGCGGAACGCCGCGGCGGCCGTCAGGCCTCGGTCCCGGTGCCCTGCGCGCCCGGCGGCCGGTCGTGCGGCAGGAGCAGCGCGGCGCCGAGGCCGACCAGGCCGAGGGCGCCGAGGGCGGCCATCGCCGCCGCGTAGCCGTTGCGGGTGAGCTCGGCGACCAGGATGGTGCCGGCGACGGCGGTGCCCAGCGAGGAGCCGAGGTTGGAGATGCTGCGGGACAGGCCGGAGATCTCGCCCTGGCGGCTGTCGGGGAACGCGGACTGCACCACGTTCACCGACGGGGTGAGCATCAGGCCGAGGCCGAGGCCGATCAGCAGCAGGCCAGGGGTGAACGGCCAGGCGCCGTCGAAGGAGCGCACCAGCAGGAGCAGGACGAGGATGCCGGCGACGGTGACGGCGAAGCCGGTGACGATCAGGGTGCGCTGGGCGCGCCGCTTCGCCAGCCGTTCGGCGGCGAGCGAGGAGGCCAGCAGGCCCAGGGTGGCGGCGGTGAAGACGCCGCCGGTGGCGATCGCGCTGTAGCCGCGGACCACCTGGAGGTAGGCGCCGACGGTGAACGAGACGCCCATCAGGACGAGCCACTGGGCGTTCTGGGTGACCAGGCCCAGGTTGGAGGTGCGGTTGTGGAACAGGCTGGTGGCCAGCAGCGGCTCGCGGCCCGCGCGCTCCAGCCGGCGGATCCAGCGGAAGAAGGCGGCCAGTACGGCGGCGCCGGCGGCCAGCAGGGCGATCATCAGCCAGGTGTTGTTGTCCGCGGCGAGGATGCCGGTGACCAGCAGGACCAGGCCGGCGGCGGACAGCACGGCGCCGACGGTGTCGAACGGCCGGTCGGGGTCGGCGGGCAGCGGGTCCTCCAGGGTGCGGGTGAGGAGGAGGATCGCGGCCACCACCACGGCCTGGAAGCCGAAGTTGGCGCGCCAGTCGATCGCCGTGGTGAGCAGACCGCCGATCAGCGGGCCGGCGGCCGCCCCGATGCCGCCCAGCGCCATGATGGCGCCGAACGCCCGGGCCCGGGCGGCGGTCCCGGTGAACAGCAGGGTGGTGAGGATGTAGACCGGCGGGATCAGCAGGGCGGTGCCGACGCCCTCCAGCACCGAGTTGCCGAGGATCAGCACGCCGAGGCCGGGGGCGGCCGCGCTGAGCAGGGCGCCGACGCCGTAGACGGCGAGGCCCAGCATCAGGCAGCGTTTGCGGCCCCAGCGGTCGGTGAGCTTGCCGCCGGGGATCATCAGGGCGGCCATCACCAGCAGGAAGACGGTGATCGCCACCTGGACGCCCTGGACGCTGGTGTCGAGGTCCGCGCTGATGTCGTTGATCATCACGTTCATGCTGGAGCCGGCGAAGCTGCAGATGAACTGGGCGAGGGCGAGCGGGGCGAGGACCCGCCGCCCGGCCGCGGCGGGGCGGGCGGCCGTGGTGGTCATTCCCGGCTCCGTTCGTCGGGTCGTGCGTCGGTTCGTCCGTCGGTTCGCGCATCGGGTCGTGCGTCGGTTCGCGCGTCGGGCGCGGTGAGCACCGCGTAGAGCGCGGCCACGTCGATCGCGATGATCATCACTGACCAGGCGGGGTAGCTCGCCACGAACACGAACTGCACGAAGATGTTGGCGCACAGCACCGTCACCGGGAACCAGCGGCTGGGGAGGTCGCCGGTGAGCAGGGTGATGCCGGCCAGGCCCTGGGCGACGGCCAGCACCAGCACCGCCCAGCCCAGGCTGTGCAGGTCGCCGAAGACGTAGCGGTCGGTGCCGGTGACGACGGGCGAGTCGGTCAGCGCCGCCATCGCGTCCCACCCGTTGAACAGGGCGAGCAGGATCAGCGCGACGCCCGCGAACGGCAGCAGGTTCCGGCGGGGCCGCGCCGGGTGGGCGGGTGAGGCCATGACCGGGCTCCTTCCGTGTCAGGCGGTGCCCCGGCGGTCGAGTTCCTCGTCGAGGGCGAGGGCCGCGTCGATCAGCGCGAGGTGGGTGAACGCCTGCGGGAAGTTGCCCAGTTGCTCGCCGGAGGGGCCGATCTCCTCGGCGAACAGGCCGACGTGGTTGGCGTAGGTGAGCATCTTGTCGAAGGCGTAGCGGGCCTGGTCGACCCGGCCGGCCCGGGCCAGGGCCTCGACGTAGAGGAAGGAGCAGAGGTTGAAGGTGCCCTCGGTGCCGCTCAGCCCGTCGGGGGAGGCGGCCGGGTCGTAGCGGTAGACCAGGCTGTCGCAGACCAGTTCCCGGTCCATCGCGTCCAGGGTGGACAGCCAGTCCGGGTCGGTGGGGGAGAGGAACCCGACCTTGGGCATCAGCAGCAGCGAGGCGTCCAGGACCTCGGTGTCGTAGTGCTGGACGAAGGCCCCGCGCTTCGGGCTCCACCCGCGCTGCACGACCTGGCGCAGGACGTCGTCGCGCACCGAGCACCAGCGGTCGAGGTCCGCGGGGCGGGCGTGGGCGCGGGCCATCCGGACGGCGCGGTCGAAGGCGACCCAGCACATCACCCGGCTGTAGGTGAAGTCCTGGCGCCCGCCGCGGGTCTCCCAGACCCCCTCGTCGGCGCGGTCCCAGTGCTCGGTCAGCCAGTCCACCAGGCGCCGGAACGCGTCCCAGCCGCGCAGCGCGCCCATGTCGCCGCCGTCGGCGGCGAACGCGAAGGCGGCCTCGCCGTAGATGTCGAGCTGGAGCTGGTCGGCGGCGGCGTTGCCGGCCCGCACCGGGAACGAGCCGCGGTAGCCCTCCCAGTGGCCGAGCGTCTCCTCGCTCAGGCGGGGGTCGCCGTCGACCCGGTACATGATCTGCAGGCGTTCGCCCGCGGCGCCGGCGCCGGCCTCGACCCGGTCGCGCACCCAGCGGCGGAAGGCCAGCGCCTCGTCGTGGAAGCCGAGGCCGATCAGGGTGCGCACGGAGAGCGAGGCGTCCCGGATCCAGGTGTAGCGGTAGTCCCAGTTCCGCTCGCCGCCGACCTGCTCCGGCAGGCCCATGGTGGCGGCGGCGATCAGCGCACCTGTCGGCCGGTAGCTGAGCAGCTTCAGGGTGATCGCCGAGCGGTCCACGATCTGCCGCCAACGCCCCTGGTAGCGGGACGACCTGAGCCAGCCGTACCAGAACGCGCGGCAGGCGTCGAAGGCGGCGAGGCCCTCCTCGTCCCGGGGCGGGGCGGGCAGGGCGGTGCCCGGCGGCCGGGTGGTCAGCACGACGGTGGCCATCTGCCCCGCTTCCAGGGTGAACCGGGCGGTCACGTCGGTTCCGTCCGCCCGCAGTTCGACCGGGTCGGAGGCCTGGAGGCACAGCTCCTGCCCGGCCCCCGCCAGGACGGCGGTGCGCTCGTCGGGCAGGGTGAGCTCGTGGGGGGCGCGGCCGTAGTCGAAGCGCGGACGGCACTCCAGGACGAAGGGCACCCGGCCGCGCACCACCCGCGCCGCCCGGACGATCCGGTGCTGGTCGCTCGGCGACGGCGAGGTGTCCGGGGGCATGAAGTCGATCACCTCGGCGACGCCCTGCGGCGCGAGGAAGCGGGTGACCAGGATGGCCGTGTCGGCGAGGTAGAGCTGCTTCACCTGCGCGTCCGGCACGGCCTCCCGGTCGACGGCGAGCCGGCAGCGGCCGCCCCGGGCGTGGTCCAGCAGGGCGGCGAAGAGGCTGGGGGAGTCGAACCGGGGGGTGCACCACCAGTCGATGTCGCCCTCGGTGGAGACCAGCGCGGCGGTCTGCAGATCGCCGATGACGCCGTGCTCGGCGATCGGCGGGTAGGGACTCATGGTGGGGTGCTCCCTCGGCGGACGGCGGGAACCGGCTTCGCCGCCACCGTACGGGCGGCGGCTCGGGCGGAGGATCACCCCGGGCGGGTGAGCGCCTACCGGCGGTCGCCGCGCCCCGCCGCGCCCCGGCGGGTCACCTTGCGGGGGTGATGCGCCGCGCGCCCGGGGCGACGAGGCTGGAGGCCACCGTCGAGGCGAAGGGAGCCGGCCCCATGCGCTACGAGATCCGGGTGTCCGGCGTGTTGCAGGAGACGACCCGCCGGGAGGGCTTCCCCGAGCTGGAGAGCAGGGTCGTGCCCGATCACACCGTTCTGTACGGGGATGTCGTCGACGAGGCCCACCTGTTCGGGCTGCTGAACCGCTGCCAGGCGCTGGGGCTCCGGGTGACGGAGCTGCACCGGCTGCCCGAGTGAGGCGCCGCCGCCGATTCACCGCTCGTCCGGCTCACCGTTCGTCGGGTTCACCGCTCGTCGAGCAGGTGCAGCCGGACGGCGGCGCGCACCGCCTCGCGGCGGTTGGCCGTCAGCAACTTCCGGTTGATGCTCTTGAGGTGGGTCTTCACCGTGTTCGGTGACAGGAACAGCTCGTCGGCGATCTCCTGGGTCGACAGCATCCGCGCCGCGTGGGCCAGGACGTCGCGCTCCCGCTCCGTGAGCGGCTCGGTCGGCGGCGGCGGGCCGTTGCCGTGCCATCCGTTGCCGGGCCGTCCGTCGGCGGACCGCCCGTTCGGGGCCGGGGCGGCCGTCGGGGCCGGGCCGGGGGAGGGCGGGCGCAGATCGCCGGGCAGCCAGGTGTGGGCCCGGGCCAGCTCGGGCCGTCGGCGCAGTTGGCGCCGCACCCAGGGGGCGGACTCGCGGAACGGCCGGACCAGCCGCTCCGGTTCGGCCGTGGCGAGGGCCTGCGCCAGCAGCCGGGTGCTGTCCGGGCCGCCCGTCCCGGCGTCGGCCTCGGCCTCGGCCAGCAGGAGCAGCGCACGGGTGCGGGTCGCGCCGCCCACGGCGGGGTCGTCGCGCAGCGCGCGCAGCCGGTCGAGGGCGCCCGCCGCGTCCGTCCCGGCGGCCAACCGGGCCCGCGCCGCCACCACGAGCGAGTCCGGCGCGCGGGTCGGCACGCCCTCCAGGGCCGCCACCGCCGCCTGCGGCCGGCCGGCCGCCAGGTGCGCGGCGCAGGCGGCCACGGCGAGGCGCTCGCGGCTCCAGTCCGACGGCCGGTCGGCGAGCGCGCCCTCCCGGGCCTCCGCCAGCAGCCGCAGCGCGGCGTCGGGGCGGCCCCGGGCCAGTTCCAGCCCGGCGCCGATCACCGCGTTCCCCAGGGTGACCAGGGGATCGCGCTCGGGCGCGGGGCGCGCCGTCGTCCGCCGCAGCGCCCGGCGGGCGTCGGCCGACTCGTCGCGCTCCAGCGCCGTGGCGGCCAGCACCAGGTCGCGCACCGGGGTGCGGGCATCGGGCGGCAGGCTGCAGCGGTCGGCCTCCTCGTCGGCCTCGCGCACCCGCTGCTCGGCGCGCCCGGACCGGCCGCGCAGCTGGTCGATGAGCGCCAGCCGGCACAGCGAGTCGTGGCGCAGCCGGGCGGTGGCGGGTGAGGGCGGGGCCTGCACCGCGCTCTCCAGGGCCGCCTGCGCCTCGTCGAGGCGGCCGTGCCACAGCAGGGCCGAGCCGAGGCCGGCGTCCACCAGGGCGAGCAGCTCGGGGTGCCGTTCCAGCGGGTCGGACGGCACCCGGCGCGCCAGCTCGTGGGCGCGGCGCGCGGCGTGGTCGGCGAGCGCGGCCGAGCCGAGCAGGCGGGCGGCCTCCGTGCGCACGAAGGCGGCCGCCAGCTGGAGTTCGGGCTGCTGCTCCGGCAGCAGGGGGTCGACGCGCGCCAGGATCCGCAGCGCGTCGTCCGCCTCCTCGCGGCCCAGCCGGACGGCCGCGCGGACGAGGTCGGCGGCCGGGGCCCGCTCGGCCGGCGGCATCCCGGAGAACAGGTCGCCCAGCCGGGCGGCGTCGTGGCCGGCGACCAGCTCGCCGAGGGCCAGCTCGTCGACGAGGAGCTGCGCGGCGAGCCCCCAGGCGCCGCCCTCGGCGGCGTGCTCCAGCGCGGCCCGGTACTGGCCGTGGTCGGCGAGCCAGCGGGCGGCCCGCACCCGCAGCCCGTCCACCCGCTCCGGGGCGGCGGCGCGCAGGTGCAGGCGCAGGATGCCCGCGAACATCGGGTGCAGCCGGTACCAGCCGTCGGGCAGGGCCTCGGTGAAGGCGTTGTCCTGGTGCAGCCGGTCCAGGATCCGCCGGCCGTCCCGGCGCCCGGTGAGCGCGTCGGCGAGGTCCGGGTGGACCCGGCCCAGGATGCTGCAGCGCAGCAGCAGGTCCTGGGTCGGCGCGGGCTGGGTGCGCAGCACCTCGGCGAGGAGGTAGTCGGAGAGCGCGGCCTGCTCGGCGTCGATCCGTCCGAGGTACGCCTCGGGGTCGTCGGTGTCCTTGGCGGCGAGCGCCAGCAGCCGCAGTCCGGCCGCCCAGCCGGACACCGCCCGGTGCACCGCGTCGACGGTGGACGCCTCCGGGTGCAGCCCGTGCCGCTCCAGCAGCGCGGCCGCCTCGGCGCGGCTGAGCGCGAGGTCGGCGGCGTGGAGTTCGCCGAGCTCGCCCGCGGCCCGGTAGCGGTGCAGGGGCAGCAGCGGCTCGCGGCGGCCGACCAGGACCAGCCGCAGCCGGCCCGCGGTGTGGCGGACCAGGTCGTGCAGCTGTCCGGTCAGCCGGGGGTTGTCGATGTGCTCGAACTCGTCCAGCACCAGGACCAGCGGCCGGGGCCGGTCGTTGATCCACGCGGCCAGCCGGACCAGCAGGGACGGTTCGACGTGCTCGGCCCGGGCCGGGGCGCCGACCTCGTCGGGCAGCCCGGGGACGCCGCCCTGCAGGGCCTCCCGGACGTACGCCCAGAAGGTGCCGGGCTGGTTGTCGCTCTCCTCCAGGGTGAGCCACCCCGCGGGCCCGGGGAGCCGGCCGCGCGCCAGCCAGTCGGCGACCAGCAGGGTCTTGCCCGCCCCCGCCGGTCCGTCGACCAGGGTCACCGGCCGGGACGTGGCCGTGTCCAGCTGCCGCAGCAGCCGTTCGCGCCGCAGGAAGGTGGCGGCCGGCGGGCCGGGCGGACGGACCCGGGTGACGAGCATCGGATCCCCGTTGGGGAGGGTCGCGGGCGCTGTGCGGGTGTGCGGCATGGGGCCACCGCCTGACGGTTCCGCCGTGCGGGCGGGCACGGCCGGGTGCGGAGCGCCGGGCCGCGGGCGCGCCGTCGTGTACGCCTCGGGGAGACGACACCTCGACGGTAGTACGGCCCGGCGGCGGCGTGCCATCCGAGCGGTCGGGCGGCCCGCCTCACCTGCCGGGGGTGAGGCGGGCCGCCCGCCGCGGCGGCGACCATCGTGGCGAGGACCGGTCGGGCCGGCCGGTCCGCCACCCACCCCGCAGGAGGCCGCCGTGACCGTCCCCGGACCGGCATCCCGCAGACGCGTCCCGGGCCCGGACCGGGCGGAGGGGCGGACCGACTACGCGGGCGCCGTCTACGGCTCGATGCTGGCGGCCTCGGTGATCGCGGCCTCCAGCCTGACCGAACCGCATCCGCGGCTCGCGCTGATCCTGCTGCTGGTGGTCACCGGCCTGGTGTTCTGGGCGGCCCACGTCTACGCGCACGTCGCCGGACAGCGCGAGGCCGGCCGCCAGGTCACCCGGCGCCAGGTGCGCGAGGTGGGGCGGCACGAGTGGCCCATCGTCGAGGCCGCCGTGCTGCCGGCCCTGGCCGTCCTGCTCAGCCCCTGGCTCGGGACGGGGCAGACCGCCTGGCTCGCCCTCGGCGTCGCGGTGGCCCAGCAGGTGGGCTGGGCGAGCCTGGGTGCCCGCCGGGCGGGCGCGGCGCCGCGCCAGGTCCTCGCCGAGGGCGCGGTCAACCTGCTGCTGGGCCTGGTCATCGTGGCGGCCAAGGTGGCCGTCGGGCACTGAATCACCCGGACCGGGTGGTCCCGGCGGCACACCCGCCGTGGCGCAGTGGTGGTGCAGGGCCGCCCCGGCCGCCCCGGCCCGGAGCAGCCGCCCGGAGCAGCCCCTGGACCAGCCACCTGGAGGCCATCATGACCGCCGCCGTTCCGCACGGCGCCGCCCCGTCGGCCGGGGCGTCCGCGCCGACCGACCACGCCGGTTCCGGGCTGCTGACCTTCGCCGGAGTGCTGCTGGTGCTGGTCGGCTCCCTGAACGCCCTGGACGGCATCTCCGCCATCGCCGGCTCGCACGTCTTCATCGGGGACGCCCACTTCGTCTTCGGGGACCTGCTGGCCTGGGGCTGGGTGATGCTGGCCCTGGCCGTCGCCCAACTCGCCGCCGCCTACGGCGTGCTGGCCCTGCGCACCCAGTGGGCCCGGTGGGCCGGCGTCGTCGTCCTGGTGCTCAACGCCTTCGCGCAGATGTCCTTCGTCCCGTCGTACCCGGTGTGGTCGCTGACGATCATCGCGATCGACGTCGTCGCCATCTACGCGCTGACCGCCTACGCCACCCCCGACCGGTGGCCGTCGGCCTCCTCCGAGCAACCCCCCGGCCCCGGCGGCACCACCTGAGCGACCGGGCCCCGTCCGCGGATTCCGCGGCCGCCCCCACCGGCCGAGCCGGCGGGGGCGGCCGGCGCGCCGTCCACCGGGATCGGGCGGCATGGCGCGCGCCGTTGCGGGCAGACGGGCCCACGGGCCGGCGCTGACGGTCCGTCGGGCGAACCCCGGCGGGCCGTCGGGCGTCCGCCGGCCCGCACCGCCGCCACCGCCGAGGAGGAACCGATGACCCGGCCCGTCCCCCCGAACCTGTCCGTCGCCCACCTGGCCGCCGAGGCCGCCGAACTGCTGCGCGCCGCCGGGGCCGCCCCGCAGGGCGGCCGGCCGGGCCTGCTGCACACCGCCGAGGCGGCCGAGACCGTCGGCGCCCTGGCCGGGCTCACCGCCCGGCTGCCCGACCTGCTGGACCGCGTCGAGGCGTTCCTGAGCAGCGAGCAGGCGGCCGGCCGGATCGCCTCCCCGGCGGCCGGCGACGACGGGTTCGCCGCTGTTCGTACCGCCCGCGACGCCCGCGAGCAGCTCTACGAGGCGAGCCGCACCGCCGCGCTGCTCGCGGAGTCCCTGGCGGCGGCGACCGCGATCCTCGCCCCGCTCGGCGCGACCCGCGCCACCGGCGGCCCGACCGTCCCGCACGTCTGACCCGTCCGGTCCGCCCGCCCCGCCCGGCCGCTCAGCCCGGCCGCACCGTGTCCGCCGCCGGCCGCTCCAGCCGCCAGACCACCTCGATCCCGGTGCCGGCCGGAGGCACCGGCGGCGTGCCCGGCCCGCGTCCGACCTCGGCGAAGCCCAGCCGGCGCGGCACGGCGGCGCTGGCGGTGTTGGCCAGGTCGTGCGCGATCTCCACGAACGCCACGTCCGGCAGCGCGAACATCTCGGCGGCCAGCGCCGCCGCCGCCCGGGTCGCGATGCCCCTCCCGGTGGCGCCCGGGTGCAGCCAGTACCCCAGCCGCCGCCCGCCGGGCTCGGCCCAGCGGTAGGCCTGGCACATCCCGAGGAGCCTGCCGTCCCCGGCGGCGACGGCGTAGTTGAACACCTCGCCCTCGTCCCACCGCAGACCGCAGCGCGCGAGGAACCCCCGGGTGTGCTCCGCGCTGTGCTCGGTGACCCAGGTCTCCCAGGGCCGCAGGTGCTCCAGCGACTCCTCGATCAGGGCCGTCGCCGCGGCGAAGTCCTCCCGCTCCCGCCACCGTCGCAGCGTGAAGTCCCCACAGTCGATGATCTCTCTCGGTCGCCCCATGGAGGCCATGATGGCCCGCACCGCATACGCACCGCCAGACCTCGATACCGCCGGGTACGGAAGCCGCCGGGCCGGGACGCGGAGGGGCCGCACCCGAGCCGGGTGCGGCCCCGCGGGGCGTCGGTCAGTACCGGTCGCCGAAGCGGCGACGGAACCGCTCGACGCGGCCGGCGGTGTCGAGGACCCGGGAGCGGCCGGTGTGGAAGGGGTGGCTCGCCGAGGAGATCTCGACGTCGATCACCGGGTAGCTGCGGCCGTCCTCCCACTCGACCGTACGGTCACCGGTGACCGTCGAACGGGACAGGAAGGCCAGGCCGCCGCTCTTGTCGCGGAAGACGACGGGCCGGTACGCGGGGTGGATGGCGGTCTGCACGGGATGCCCCTTCGGTCGGGTCGGGTCGGTGGGTGCGGCGGGCCGGCGGGTCAGCGCTCCTCGCGGAAGTCGACGTGCCGGGCCACGACCGGGTCGTACTTGCGCAGCACCATCCGGTCCGCGTCGCTGCGGCGGTTCTTGCGGGTGACGTACGTGTAGCCGGTGCCCGCGGTGGAGCGGAGCTTGATCACCGGGCGCAGTTCGCTGCGGGCCATGGGGTGTCCTCCCGGGGTCGCTCGGTGGGGGGCCGGAACCCTCCACCGTCATGAATGTCGTTTTCATCCGGCTCCAACGCGAGCCGTGCCCGGGGCATTCCCGGGGTCCGGGAGCAGGTGTCAGCGCCGCGCCAGCGCCGCCACGGCCCCGGCGAACCGCGCCGGACCGTGCGGCACGGTGTCGAGGAAGAGGTTCGGCTCGACGAGCTCCAGCTCCAGGACCACCGCCTCCCCGGAGCCGTCCAGCACCAGGTCCACCCGGGCGAACAGCGGCGGGCGGGGGGAGGGCACCGTGGCGAGGGCCGCCCGTGCGGTGCGGATCTCCGCCCCGGTCGGCCGGTACGGGACGAGGCCGGGATGCGGGTGCCGGTCGTTGTCGATCACCCCGGGCTCGGTCAGCACGGGGTCCTTGCGGACCGCGTGGCTGAAGTCGCCGTTGAGCAGCACCAGCGCCCGTTCCCCCTCCGCCACCCGGGGCAGGTAGGGCTGGACCATCACGCCGCGGCCCCGCTCCAGCAGCGTCCGGACGTGCCGGGCGGCCTGGTCGGGGCGGCCGGGCGCGTAGCGGGCGGTGTCCAGCGCGCCCGCCGAGATCACCGGCTTGACCACCACGCCGTCCGGGCCGTCCAGCTCCTCCGGGTCGACCGGGGAGCCGGGTTCGAGGAAGCGGGTGGGGACGACGGGGACGCCGCGGCGGGCCAGCTCCGCGAGGTAGTGCTTGTCGCTGTTCCAGCGGATCACCGGCGCGGGGTTCCACAGCCGGGTGGCGCGGGCGGTGCGGTCGGCCCAGCCGAGGAAGGCGTCGAGCCGCTCCACGTAGTCCCAGGTCGAGCGGACGACCGCCAGGTCGAACCGCTCCCAGGCCGTCCGCTCCGCCGACCACACCACCGGCTCCGCGGCCAGCCCGCGCGCGGCCAGCGCCGCCACGACGGGCGCGAGGTCGCCGTCGAGCGCCCGCCCCACCTCGCTGGTCACCACGGCGACCCTGGTCACGGTCATGGCTGCCCTCCTGCCGGTGCCCCGGGAGTACCGGTGCCCCGGGAACCAGTCTGACCCCGGTGGCACCCGATCGAGCGATTGCGGGCCGTGGCCGTCGTCCGTAGCGTCGGGACGTCCTTGGTTCGTACCCTCCCAGGAGCGCGCGATGACGACCACCCTCTTCGGCCTCGTACCGTCACCGAACGAAGACGAGTTCGTCTTCCGGCTCGATGACGAGGCGAGGATCAGGCAGGCCCGGGAGATCCTCTCCGGGAACGAGACGTCCAGGGTGCACGTCCAGGGACGGGTCGTGCCGGAGACGGCGGACCACAATCCGGAGTGGAACTTCCATCTGGATCCCGGCAGCATCACGTTCTTCGACGAGGCGGACGAGGACTGCGACGCCACGGGGCACTACGTCGCGACGCAGCTGGACCGCGTCGGCGAGGAGGGCTTCCTGCCGGAGAACATCTGGGCCCCCTCGCGTTCCAGGATCACCCGGGAACTCGGCGGCTGACCGCCCCTGCGCCCGCCGGGGGACTCCGGCCGGCGCGGGGGCGCCCCGCGGTGCGCGCGGCATCGCGGGGCGCCCCTTCTGTGCTCCTCGCGGGCTCAGCCCTTGGCGAAGCCGTTCGGGCTGAGCGAGTCGAAGCCGAGCCGGACGGCGGTGACCGTCCCCAGGTCGGCGTTGGTGGTGTGCACCGACACCAGCTCCTGGTCGGTCAGCGCCCGGCGGTGGATCCGGAACTCGTCCAGCGAGCCGGTGAAGCGGTTGGTGCCGTCGGGCTTCGCCCCGAGCTCGAACCCGCTCACCGCGAACGCGTCGGTGACCGTCACCGAGCCCGCCGGAACGGCCGACGAGCCGACCACCGCGCCGTCCACCAGCAGCTGCAGCGCGCCGGCGGAGCGGCGCAGCGCCACCTGGTGCCAGGCGCCGTCGCCGAACGCCGTGGCCGCCGAGGCGTCCACCGCCGTCACCGTGGTGGTCGAGGTGTCCGTCTCGAAGGCCGCGTGGAGCCGGTCCTGCGAGGGCTGGACCCGCAGCCAGATCTGCCGCTCGGCGGCGCCCGTCCCATACGCCCAGAGCAGCACCTGGTCCGGGTCGCCCGGCTTGGCCTGGTACCGCACCTCGGTGCTGATCGTGAAGTCGCCGGCGCCGAGCGCCACCGCGGAGCGGTAGGGCAGCCGCACGTCGTCGTCGGCGCCGTCCAGGGTGAGCGCCGCGCCGAACGCGCCGGCCGGCGTGAGCCGGGCCCCGCCGTCCACCCGGGCGTTGACGCAGTGCACGGAGCTGTCCGGGGTGGACGGCCCGTCGTCCAGGCGGACCACGTCGTGCTGCTGGGTCCACTGGTTCTCGAAGCTCCACCAGAGCGCCGGCAGGTCGCCCGGGTAGTAGCCGCTGCTGCCGTCCGGCGAGCCGGCCACCGTCGCCAGCTCGGCGGGGCTCAGTGCCCGGTGGTAGAGCCGGACCTCGTCCAGCGCGCCGGTCAGCACGTCGGTGCCGGTGGGCTTCGCGCCCGCCCGCAGGCCCTCGATGCCCTGCTCGGGGCCGGCCGTCAGCGAGCCGGTGAGGCCGTCGACGGAGGTGCCCGCACCGCCGTCCACGCTGAGCCGCACCGTGCCGCCGGTACGGGTGAGCGCCATCAGGTGCCAGGCGTCGTTGCCGAAGGCGGTGGCCGGGGAGGTGTCCGGCAGGGCCACCGCGACGCTGTCGGTGGTGGTCTGCACCCAGGCGTAGAGCCGGTCCTGGGAGGGCTGCGCCCGCACCCAGAGCGAGCGCTGGCCGGAGGTGGAGCCGTAGGCCCAGAGCAGGGCCTGGTCCCCGGTGCCGGCCTGGTACTTGAACCAGGCGGTGTAGGTGAAGTCGCCCGAGCCGACGTCGAGGGCCGGCGTGTAGGGCACCTCGACGCCGGGGCGGGTGCCGCCGACCGCGATCGCGCTCGCCCCGACCCGGCCGTCCACCAGCGAGGGCTTGCCGCCCAGCAGGGTGCCGTCGGCGCAGTGCCCGGAGACGTCCTCCTCGATGGCGACCGGGGTGCGCGTCGGCACGGTCGCCCCGTCCAGGACCTGGAAGGGCAGCCGCACGCCGAGCGCCGCGTCGGTGTCGGGCGCGAGGTCGACCGCGTTGGCGTCCCGCAGGGCGGTGATCTGGGCGGCCGTCAGCGCGGTGCGGTACAGCCGGAACTCGTCCAGGCTGCCGGTGAACCGGTCGTCGCCGGCGCCGGCCTTGGCGCCCAGGCGCAGCCCGGTGGACCGGTCGGACGGGCCCGGGGTGACGGCGCCGGTGACGCCGACGGCGGTGGCCGGGGTCCCGCCGTCGACCGCCAGGCTGACGGTGCCGCCGGTGCGCGACAGCGTCGCCAGGTGCCAGGCGCCGTCACCGAAGGCGGTCGCGGCCGAGGGGTCGGGCAGGGCGACGGGGGTGCCGGCGTCGGAGCCCTGCACCCAGCCGTAGAGCCGGTCCTGGCCGGGCTGCGCGCGCAGCCACACCTGGGGGACCGCGCCCACGCCGTAGCCCCAGAACAGGGCCTGCTGAGCGGTGGCGGCGGTCGCCTGGTACTTGAACCAGAGGGCGTAGGTGAAGTCCCCCGCGCCGGGGTCGGTCGGGCGCGACCAGGGCACGTCCACGTACTGCGCGGTGGTCCCGGTGTTGTCCAGCACCAGGCCCTGGTAGAAGCGGCCGGGGCCGAGCGCCGCGCCGCCGCGCGGGTAGGCGTCGCCGTGCTGCGAGCTCGCGTCGGGGGTGGTGACGGCGGCGGGGACCTGCTGCTGGTTGGAGCCGGTGCCGTGGAAGCCGCCGGGCAGGCCGAGCGCGGCCGCGGTGAGGGCGCGGAAGTGGATCCGGTCCGCCGAGAAGGCGGTGCCGGTCTCGTAGAGCAGCCCGATCCCGCCGTCGGCGGCCTCGACGAGGTCGGAGTAGCCCGAGGCGTCGCCGGTGATCAGGCCGTTCGCGGGGGTCTTCCAGCTGGTGCCGTTGTCGGTGGAGTAGCGCACGGTCATGTTCTTGCGGCTGCTGGGGTCGGCCGGGCCGGAGAACAGCAGGGTGTCGCCGGACGCGCTCTGCCAGGTCTGCCGCAGGGCCAGCACGGAGCCCTGGACGTCCGGGGTGACCAGCGAGGGGATCACGGTGGCGGCGGGCATCGTCGTGCCGCCGTCGGTGCTGACCGCCCGGGTGCGGTGGTTGGCGCTGCCGCCGATCTGGTTGCGCGCCATGGCGTAGACGCCGCCGCCGCGCAGCTCGGTGACGGACACCTCGCCGGGGTTGACCAGCGCCTGGCCGGGGTCGGCCGGGTCCGCCACGTAGGAGTTGGGGGTCGAGCCGGCCTGCCAGGTGGCGCCGTGGTCGTCGCTGTACAGCACGCCCGCGTAGTCCACGCCGGCGGACGGCACCTGGTGCGCCCCGACGACCAGCCGCCCGGCGTGCGCGCCCTGGGTGAGCTGGACGCCGTGCCCGGGGCCGGTCGCGAACCAGCCGTTGGTGGCGCCGGAGAAGGTCGAGGTCAGCTGCTCGGCGGGCGACCAGGTCCGGCCGTCGTCGTCGCTGTGCTGGACCCAGGGGAGCCGCTTGCCGGTCGGCGTCGCGGGGTTGGAGGTGGAGAGCAGGAAGATCCGGCCGGTGGCGGCGTCCACCACGGGCGCCGCGTTGCCCCGGGTGTAGGGCTGGTCGGCGTCGCCGGGGCCGCCGGAGAGCACCACCTCGACGGGGCCCCAGCTGCGGCCGTCGTTGGTGGAGCGGCGCACCACGATGTCGATGTCCTGGCGGTCGGCGCAGGTCGGCGACTTGCGGGCCTCGGCGAAGGCGAGCAGGGTGCCGGCCGCCGTCCGGACCAGGGCCGGGATGCGGTAGCAGCCGTAGCCGCCGGTGCCGCCCGCGAAGAGCACCTGGTCCGCGGTGCCGCTGACCCCGCTCGCGACGGCCGTCCCGGCGGGCGGGCCGGCCAGGGCGAGGACGACCGCCGTGCAGAGCGCCGCGACCCAGGCCGGCCAGGCGGGCCGGAGGGCGCCGGAGCGGAGCCGCGTCCGGCGTCCGCCCCGGCGTGAACATGATCGATTCATGACGGCGGACTGTAGGCCCGCCGCGTGTACGGAGGATGTCCGGGGCGTGCGCACCCCGTGGCCCGCCCCGCCGCCCGGGGCGGGGCGGCTGACCGGCCGTCACTCGGCCCAGGGGGAGCCCTTGATGACCTCGACGAAGTCGCCGCGTTCGAATCCGGGCAGGTAGTGGGCCAGGACGTCGGCCTTGACGTTGCCGAAGGTCGTGGCGGGCCGGTCCTTGACGCCCTCGGTGAACGCGGCGAGGATCCGGTTCTTGAAGTCGGGCCGGGGGTGGGCGGCGGTGACGGCGGCGCGCTGCCCGTCGGTGACGTCGTGGTAGCCGATGCCCAGGACGTCCAGCTCGACGCCGCGGGTGACCAGCGCGATCTCGGGCGCCATGTGCAGCGGGATCTCCGGCGTGGTGTGCAGGGCGATCGCCGCCCACACCCGGTCGGCTGGCTCGCCCGTGATGCCGTGGGCGTGCAGGAAGCGGCGGGCCTCGTCGGCACCGTCGATCTCGAAGCGCCGGTCGGCGCGGGCGAAGCGCCCGGTGAGCCCGAGGTCGTGGAACATCGCCCCGACGTAGAGCAGCTCCGGGTCGAAGTCCAGGCCCTGCTCGGCGCCGCGCAGCGCCCCGAACAGGAAGACCCGGCGGGAGTGGTCGAACAGCAGCGGGGAGGCCGCCTCCCGCACCAGTTCGGTGGCCTCCCGGGCCAGGGCGCTGTCCGGGATCCGCACGCCCGCGATCGTCTCGCTCATCTCGGTCTCCTTCTGTCGGCCACCGCTCGATGGCTCCTCCACCCTCGCCCCGGAGCGTAGGCTGGCGCCATGTCCATTCAGCCGTTCGCACCACGGATCCGGACATGACGCGACGGGTCGGCTTCCTCGTGTTCGACGCCGTGACCCTGCTCGACGTCAGCGGCCCCCTGGAGGTGTTCCACCAGGCCGGAAGGCTCGGCCACCCGTACCGGACCGTGCTGCTCTCCCCGCACGGCGGCACCGTCACCGCCTCCAACGGCGCGGCCCTGGCCGCCACCGCGGCCCCGCGGGACGCCGGGCCGCTGGACACCCTGGTGATCGCCGGAGCCGACCACCTCGCCGCCGAAGGGCCGGACGACGGCCTGCTCGCCGCCGCGCGGTCCCTGGCGGAGGGGCCGCGCCGGGTGGCGTCGGTGTGCACCGGCGCCTTCGTGCTGGCCGCGCTCGGCCTGCTCGACGGCCGCCGCGCCACCACCCACTGGCGGCACGCCGCCGCCCTCGCCCGCCGCCACCCCCGGGTGCGCGTGGAGCCCGACGCGCTGCACGTCCGGGACGGGCGCTTCCACACCAGCGCGGGCATCAGCGCGGGCATCGACCTCGCGCTCGCCCTGGTCGAGCACGACCACGGCGCCGACGCCGCCCGCGGCATCGCCCGCGAACTCGTCGTCTTCGTGCAGCGCCCCGGCGGCCAGTCCCAGTTCTCCACCGCCCTGGCCACCCCGCCGGTCCGCGGCGGGCTGCTGCGCACGCTCACCGAGGCCGTCCTCGCGGACCCGGCCGCCGACCACAGCCTGTCCGCGATGGCCGCCACCGCCGCTGTCAGCACCCGCCACCTGACCCGGCTGTTCCGCGGCGAGCTGGACACCACCCCCGCCCGCTGGGTGGAGCGGGTGCGCCTGGACCGCGCCCGGCAGCTGCTCCTCGACGGCCACAGCGTCACGGCCGCGGCCCGGCACAGCGGCCTGGGCAGCGACGAGACGCTGCGTCGCGCCTTCGCCCGCCACCTGGGGACCACGCCCACCGACTACCGCCGGCGGTTCGCGAGCACGGGCCCCTGAGGCCGGACGGGCCCTGCCGGTCGGACGCCACCCGCCGTCGGACGTCCCCTGCCGCCGGGCGGTCTCGGACGGCGGCGGGCCAGTTGCGCAGCAGCGCGTCGAGGGCGTCGATGACGCGCGGCCAGGTGTGCTCAATGGTGCGCGGGGTGTGCTGGAAGCCGGCGGGCGGAAGAAGGACGTCGGCACCCGGCTCCACGAGTCCCTCATCGTGGAGGAGAAGATCCGCCGCACGGTGGCCGACCCCGCCGCCCCCCTCGCGAGGGTCGCGGCCCGACATCTCCCGGCCCGGTGCGCGCGAAACCGCTTCGGTTGCGCCGTCCGCTCGTTGAACAGCGCATGGCGGACGGCATGGCTGGGGCGGACGGGAACGGGGACGGGCCGGGCGACGGCGGGCCGGCCCCCATGGTGTGGGCGCTGGCGGTGCGGGTGGTGGCGCTCGGGCCGCCGTACGCCGAGCTGATCGTGGAACTCGGCCCTGGCCTGTACCAGGCGTTCGCCGAGAACGTCCTGGACAGCGGGTTCGTGCTCGCGGCGGGCGAGCCCCCGGCCACGACGGCGGTCGTCGAGGCGGGGGAGGACGTCCTGATCCGGCTCGTCCTGGTCGGCGGCCGACAGGCCTGGGAGCCCGCCTCCGAGGTCCGGACGTCAACCGGCTGGCAGGAGGCGGCCCGCGGGCGGAACGCCGTGGTGGTGCTCGTCGTCCCGCCCGGGACATGGCCGCCGGACCTGATGGACCTCGACCCCCGGGAGGGCGCCGTGGCGCTCACCCGGAGCCTGGAGTCGGCCCGGGCGGCGGGCGAGGTGCTGCACGGCCTGGCCCGCTACGCCCGGCTCGACACCTGACACCTGACACCGGCCCCGGGCCGTCCGGCTAACGGGTCAACAGGCCGACCACGGCGTCGGCGAAGGCGCCGGGGGCCTCCTGCGGAACGTTGTGCCCCACGCCCGGCAGGAACCGGTGCTCGTACGGTCCGGTGAAGCAGTCGCGGTCCTCCGCCGCGCTCGGACCGCCCACGCCGTCGGCACCGCTCTCAAGGACGACGGTGGGCACGGTGATCGGCGGCTGGGCGGCGATGAGGTCCTCCAGTCCCTGGTAGCGCGGGTCGCCCTCGGCCAGGCCGAACCGGTGCCGGTAGGAGTGGATCACCACGTCGACGAAGTCGGGATTGTGCAGGCTCGCGCCGCTGGCGGGGAAGGCCGCGCTCGCACCGGCCCAGGTCGGCGACCAGGTCCGCCAGAGCAGCTCGCACAGCTCGTCGCGGTTGCGCTCCAGGCCGAGGCGCCCGCGCTCGGAGTGGAAGTAGTACTGGTACCAGTAGGTGCTCTCCCACTCCGGGGCGGCGGGTTCCCCGGCGTGGGCGAGGTCCTGGATGTTGTAGCCGTCGACCGTGACCAGGCCGCGGACGCGCTCGGGACGCAGGGCCGCGGCGATGCACGCGGCCCTGCCGCCCCAGTCGTACCCCGCGAGGACGGCGCTCCCGATGCCCAGCGCGTCCATGAAGTCGAACAGGTCCTGGGCGAGCGCCGCCTGCTGTCCGGAGCGGACCGTCGCACCGTCCCGGAACCGGGTCGGCCCGAAGCCGCGCAGATACGGTGCGAGCACGTAGCCGCCCCGCCCGGCGACGCCCGCGGCGACCTCGTCGAACGCCCGCACGTCGTAGGGGAACCCGTGGAGCAGGATCACCGGTACGGCGTCGGGTTCACCCGCGGACTCGTAGCCGATGTCCAGTACCGCGGTCGCAACCTGTCCTGATGATGAGAAGGCCATCCTGTGATCATGGCACGGACCCGCGGCGGACTCTCCCGAATTCTCCCGGCCCCGGGCGCCGGGCAGCCGACGGCGCGTCCGGCGCCCCGGTCAGCCCTGGTGGACGCCGAGCGCCGCCAGCAACTCCTCGCGCAGCGCCCCGCGTTCGGCCGGCCCGGCACCGGCCGGCGGCCGCAGGTCGTGCGAGATCCGGCCGGTGGTCAGCACCAGCACCCGGTCGGCGAGCGCGAGCGCCTCGTCGATGTCGTGGGTGACCAGCAGCACGCACGGCCGGTGCCGGGCGCACAGCTGCCGCAGCAGGGCGTGCATCCGCAGCCGGGTGAGCGCGTCGAGGGCCCCGAACGGCTCGTCCAGCAGCAGGAGTTCGGGCCGCCGCACGAGCGCCCGGGCCAGCGCCGCGCGCTGCGCCTCCCCGCCCGAGAGTACGGCGGGCCAGTCCCGTTCGCGGCCGGCCAGGCCGACCTCGGCGAGGGCGGCGCGGCCGGTGGCGGCGGCCTCCGGGCCGGTCAGCCCGAGGACGACGTTGTCCAGGACCCGGGCCCACGGCAGCAGTCGGGCGTCCTGGAAGACCACCGAGACGCGGTCCGGGACGTCGACCTCGCCGAGGGCGGTGCCGCCGGGGCCGGTGCCGCCGTCGTCCAGGCGCCCGAGCGCCCGGAGCAGGGTGGACTTCCCGGAACCGCTGTGGCCCAGCAGGGCGGTGAACTCGCCGGGGGCGAGGTCGAGGTCGACGCCGTCCAGGACGGTCCGGGTGCCGAAGGCCCGGGTGAGCCCGCGCAGCCGGACGGCGGGGGCGTCGGCCGCCGCGGTGGGGCCGGTGGTCAGGCCAGGGTGCGGCGCCATGCCAGCGCCCTCCTTTCGATCAGGCGGACCAGGGTGTCCGAGAGCAGTCCGAGCAGCCCGTAGACGACCAGGCCGACCACGATGACGTCGGTGCGGCCGAAGGTGCGGGCCTGGGTCATCAGGTAGCCGATGCCGCTGGAGGCGTTGATCTGCTCGCTCACCACCAGGACCAGCCACGAGATCGTGACCGACATCCGCAGCCCGGTGAAGAAGCCGGGGGCGGCCCCCGGCAGGGCGACGTGCCGCAGGAACCCCAGCGGCGTCAGTTCCACGGTCCGGGCGAGCTCGGCGTAGCGGGGGTCGAGGCCGGTCAGCCCGGCGTGCGTGTTGAGGTACACCGGGACGAGCGTGCCGAGGGCGACCAGGATCACCTTGACCTCCTCCCCGATGCCGAACCAGAGGATGGCGAGCGGGACCAGGGCGAGGATCGGCAGCGAGCGGACCAGCTGCACGGTGCCGTCGATCAGCGCCTCGCCGATCCGGCTGAGGCCGGCGGCCAGGGCGAGCAGGAGTCCGGCGGCCACCCCGAGGCCGAGCCCGAGGGCGGCCCGTTGCAGGGAGACCAGCAGGTGTTCCTGCAGCTCGCCGCGCACCACCAGATCGGCGAAGGTCCCGGCGACCTCGGCGGGCGGGGCGAGGGTCTGCGGGTCGAGCAGGCCGGTGGCGGAGGACAGCCACCAGAGGCCGAGCAGCAGCACCGGGCCGAGCGCGCGGGCGAACGGCCGGCGGGGGCGGGGCAGGCCCACCGTGCGCGGACGGCGCCGGCGCGGCCGCGCCCGGCCGGGCGCGCGGGGGACGCCGGCCGCCACGGTGGCCCTCTCGGTCGGAGTCGGGACGGGGACGGTGACGGGTTCGGGAGCGGGCATGGACACGGTCAGCCGGCCAGGGCGCCGCGCTGGACGGCTTCGAAGCGACCGTCGTACGTGCCCGCGACGTCGAGCTTCCCGGGCAGGGCCCCGGCCTCGGCGAGCACGTCCGCGATCGCCTGGTGGTCGGCCACGGCCTGCTGGTAGGAGGGGAAGGCGGCGGTGCCGGTGTTCCGGAAGATCTGGCTCCCGGAGGCGGCCGGGATGTTCTGCTTCTTGACGTAGTACTGCTCGACCCACTCCGTCTCGTTGGCGTTCTGCCAGGCCAGCGCCTTGGTCCAGCGGGCGGTGAGGTCGGCCAGGGCGGCGGCCCTGGCCGGGTCGCGCAGGGTCTTGCCCGGGGTGATGAGCAGCAGCAGGCCGCTGGTGAGGTCCTTGTCGTCGGTGATCTCGTGCGCGCCCTTCTCGGCGTTGGGCAGCAGGTATTTGGAGGCGAGCGGCTCGGTGAGCGCGGCGGCGTCGATCTGGCCGCTCTGCAGGGCGGCAGGGATGTCCAGCACCTGGAGGTTGACCAGGGTGACGTCGGTGGTGCGCAGCCCGGCCCGCTTGAGGGCGTTGAGGACGGCGGGCTGGAAGGTGGTGCCCTCGGTGTAGGCGATCCGCTTGCCCTTCAGCTCGGCGACGGTCCTGGCCGGATTGCCGGGGGAGGTGACCAGGTGGACGGAGGAGCGGCTGGTCTGGGCGACGCCGACCACCTTGACGTCCTGCTGCGCGGCCTGGGCGAAGATCGCGGGCGTCTCGCCGACGATGCCGAGGTCCAGCGAGCCGCCCCGGAAGGCCTCCAGGATCGTCGGGCCGCCCTGGAAGGCGTTGTAGGTGAGCTTGTACGGGGTGTTCGCGTCCTGGCCGGAGGCCTTGAGCAGCATCTCCAACTGGGCGTTCTGGTCGCCGATCCGCAGGTCGGTGCCGGCCGGGACGGCGGTGGGCAGCGGGTCCTGCGGGGCCGGCGGGGCACCGGCCGCGGTGCCGGAGCCCCCGCCCGTCGAGGCGCAGGCGGTCAGGGCGAGGGCGGCGACGGCGAGGACGGCGGCGAGCCGGCGGGGGCGGTGCATGGGGTGAACTCCTTCGGGGTGGCCGGGTGCCGGGACCGCGGAGCGGTGTGGGTCCGGCAGCCGGAACGGTGGAACGGCGCGGGGTGTGTGCGGTGCGGGGTGCACGGTGCGGGCGCGGACGGCCCGGTGACGGCGCGCGGCGCCGGGGCAGGCCGGGGCGGCCGTGCGACCGGGTGCACGGCGGGCGCAGCGAGCGCGGCGGGTGCGGAACGACGGCGGGACACGGGGACGGTGTCCCGCGGACTCGGGTGCGGGCGTGGGGGCGGGCGTGAGGTTCAGGTGCGGCTACGGCCGGGCGGGGGTGCGGTCGTCGGCCGCGTCGCCGGGACATCGGCGCGCCGTCGCCGGGCGGAGCACGTCGAGCGCGCCGCGCACCGTCCCGCCGCCGGCCGTGAGCGCCTCACGGGCCTCGGCCGGGCCGGTGCCGGCGAGGAGCAGCACCAGGGCGGCCTTGAGGTCGCCCCCGGTGGCGGTGAGCGCGGCCCGGCAGGCCTCGGGCCCGGCCCCGGAGGCCTGGCCGAGCAGGGTGGTCTTGCGGGCGGTGAGCTTCCGGTTGCCCGCCGCCACGTCCGTCATCAGGTTGGACCAGGTGCGGCCGAGACGGACCATGACGGCCGTCGAGAAGCCGTGCAGCACCAGCTTCTGGGCGGTGCCGGCCTTCATCCGGGTCGACCCGGTGACCGCCTCGGGGCCGGTCTCCACGCAGACGTGCAGGTCGGCGAGGCCGGCGAGCGGGGCCCGCGGGTCGCTGCTGACCAGCACGGTGGTGGCGCCGCCCGACCGTCCCGCCGCCAGCGCGCCCGCGACGTACGGGGTCCGGCCGCTCGCGGCGAGGCCGATGACCACGTCCCCGGCGGTGACGCCCGCGAGCGCGGCCCGCCCGGCATGTTCGCTGTCCTCGGCGCCCTCGGCCGCCGTGGTGAGCGCGGCCGGACCGCCCGCGAGGTGGACCCGGATCCGGCCGGGCTCCAGCCCGTAGGTGGGCGGGAGTTCGGCGGCGTCCAGGACGGCGTACCGGCCGGAGGAGCCCGCGCCGACGTAGTGCACGGTCCGGTCGGCCCGCAGCGCGTCGACGGCGGCGTCGACGGCGCGGGCGAGCACCGGCAGGGCGGCGGACACGGCGGCGGGGACGAGGGCGTCCTCGGCGTTGATCAGCCGGAGGACGCCGAGCGCGTCGAGCCGGTCGATGCCGGTGGTGCGCGGATTGCGCGTCTCGGTGGGCGGGTGGTGCACGGGGGCTCCCGATGACGGTACGGGGGGCGGGTGTGGAGGGGCCGGGCCGGGCACGGGGCACGTGGGCGCGGCGGCCGCCCGGGCCCGGTGGGCACGCCGTACGGCCGGGGCGGCCTCCCGGGGGACGGGGGCGGCGGGCGGCGACGGCGGGGCCGGGGGCGCGGGGGTGTCAGCGAAGCGGCGCGACGGCCGGACAGGCCGTGCTGGTGACGCGGCAGAAGTCCACGTGGGCCCGGGTGGTGAGATCGGCGGTACGGGGCACGGCACGGTCTCCTTCCCGGGCTCGGATGGCACACTTCGGACACACCCGGGGGTTGACACCCGTCGGGATGTCGAGGATTCTCGCACAGAACTCTTCAAATGTGGAAGAGCAACATCGATGGCCGCGGCCCGGCGACGGGCGGACCGGCGGAAGACCAGTGGGAGGGGTGCCGTGGACCGGACGTCGGCCCAGGCTCTGATCGTGCGACTGCGGGGCAGGCTGCCCTCCCTCTCGCCGGTCGAACGCGCCGTCGCCGAACGGGTGTTGGCCGACCCGGCCGGAGCGGCGTCGCTGAGCATCGGCCAACTCGCGGCGGCGGCCGGGGTGTCCGACACCTCCGTGACCCGGTTCTGCCGGACGCTCGGCCTGCGGGGTTACCCCGATCTGCGCCTCGCGCTCGCCGCGGCCCAGGTGGCCGCCGAGGGGGAGTTCGCCGTCCGGGTCGGGGCCGACGGCGACATCGCGGCGGACGACGACACCCGCACCGTGGTCGCGAAGGTCGCCCGGCTGAGCGCCCGGGCGGCCGAGGAGACCGCCGCCCAACTCGACCTCGCCGCCCTGGACGCGGTGGTGGACGCGCTGGCCGCCGCCCGCCGGATCGAGGTGTACGCGGCGGGGGCGGGCGCGGTGGTCGCCGCCGACCTGGAGTACAAGCTCCAGCACCTCGGCCTGGTCTGCGCCGCCCGCTCGGACGTGCACCGCGCCCTGATGGGGGCCGCCCACCTGACCGCCGCCGACGTCGTCGTGGGGATCTCCTACTCGGGCCGCACGGCCGAGGTCCGCGACCCGGTCGACGAGGCCGTCCGGCGCGGCGCGACCGCCGTCGCCCTCACCAGCGACCCCGGCTCGCCCCTGGCCGCGGCCGTCGGGCACGTGCTGACCTTCGCCGGGCGGGAGAGCGACCGCCGCACCGGCGCGACGGTCAGCCGCACGGCCCAGCTCACCGTCGTCGACTGCCTCTACGTCCGGCTCGCCCAGCGCCTCGACCAGCGCGCCGCCGAGGCCCTGGACCGCACCCACCACGCCGTCACCCGCGCCCGCACCCCCCGGCCCTCCGATGGCTGACGGCCTGTTCCCCGCTCCGCCGCGGCTCCTCGGGGGTGCCGTGTCGTCGGCCGGGCGCGAGCCGGCGCTCCGGACCGCCGTGGCCGCCGTCGCCGGATCGGCGCGGCCTCCCGCCCCGGCGGGGGAGGGCTGGGTGGTCGGGGTGGACGTCGGCGGGTCCGGGATCCGGGTCGCGTCGGCGCCCGCCCGGTGGCCGGAGGGGCTCGCCGGGGTGCGGACCGTCGAGGTGTCGGCGCCCGCGCGGGTCTCGGCCTCGGCGGGCGGGCTGGACGCCGAGGCACTGCTCGACCGGCTGCTCCCCGCCCTCCAAGGACTCGCCGCCGGGCTGCCGGACGGTGCGCGGATCGGGGCCGTCGCCGTCGGTGCCACCGGGATGGCCCTGCTCGGCCGCGACCTCGCCGAGCGGCTGCCCGGCCCGCTCGCCCGGGCCACCGGGGCCGGGCGGCTGGTGCTCGCGGGGGACGCGATCACGGCCCATGTGGGCGCTTTGGGCACGGGCGCCGGGGTGACCGTGGCCGGCGGCACGGGGCTGGTCGCCATCGGCTACCGCCCCGGCGCCGGCTGGCGGCGCGCCGACGGCTGGGGCCAACTGCTCGGCGACTGCGGCAGCGGCGGCTGGCTCGGCCGCGCCGGTCTGGAGGCGGCCCTGCGGGCGTACGACGGCCGGACCGGCGGCTCGCCCCGGCTGCTGGCCGCCGCCGAACGCCGCTACGGCCCGGTGGCCGGGCTGCCGGCCGCCCTCCAGCCGCACCCCGACCGGGCCGCCCGACTCGCCGCCTTCTCCCCGGACGTCGCGGCGGCGGCCGAGGAGGGCTGCCCGGTCGCCGCCGAGCTGCTCCGGCGCGCGGGCGAGGAGATCGCCGCCTCCGCGACCGCCGCCGCCGGCTCGGCCGGCCTGGCCGCCCCGGACCTCGCGCTCACCGGCGGCCTGTTCCGCCTCGCCCCGCTGCGCCGCGCCACCGTCGACGCCCTGGCCGCCCGCCTCCCCGCCGCCCGCCTCCGCACCCCCGGCGGCCCGCCCCTGCTCGGCGCGCTCCGCCTCGCCGTCACCGCCGTGGCCGCGCCCGACCTCCCCTGGCCCCTGCACCCGCCCCTCCTCACCGTCCTCGACACTCCCGCCGGCCGTCGGTAGCCCTCCGGTGTCCGAGTGGCACAAGGGGTGCCCGGGATGGGACTCGTGCGAACGAATCATTCCGATGTCACCGACCGTTGGTCAAGGGAAAACAAATTTCCCGGGCCCTTGAAATACTCCCGAAATAGAACGGCAATATCGATAAACGGGCATCCGTTCGGTTCTTTCGGAGGGGGAGGGGCCGGTTCCCGGCGCCTTCGGACGGCCGGCCCCTGAGAGCGCGCCGGGCGTGCGCCGGATCCGGGCCGCCCGGCGTGCACCGCGTGCCGTCCCCCTCGCCCCGCCCTGCCCGGTCGCTCCGGTGCAGGTGGGAGCCCCACCGCCGGCTGGCCGCGGCGGTCGGGCGGGCCCGTCGCCGGCGCCTTCCGCGCGCCTCCGGGCGGTCTTCCGGCCGGCTTTCCGCCGCGGACGGCGCGTGACACCGCGCCCCGCTCGCGCAGCGGCGCCAGGGGCGATCGGGGTGCGCGATTCCGGTCGGACGGGCGAATTGCGCGCCGTTGCGGAGTCGTCGCGGCGAACCCACTATTCGGATGGCCGTATCGCCATACCGGAACCTCACCTCCGGGCCGCACCCTCCGCCGTACGCCCCTCGTTCCGCCGTGCCCGGTGCCGTTTTCATTCCGTCCCGGGCCGTTCCGGGCCGGGCCGTGCCGCTCCGCGCCTCCCGCTCCACGTTCGACGCTCCACGTTCGACCCCTCACGCTCGACGCTTCACGCTCGACGCCGTCCCGCCACGCCGCCCGCCGCCGATCCCTGCCACGAGGAGGGTTCCGTTGGACAACCGGTACGAGACCTACGCCTACGCCGACCCGCTCTTCTACGACTCGCCCCGGCGCTGGGGAGCGCACGAGGAGTTCGCCGCCGTGACCCGCCCGCTGCCCGCGGGCTGGGAGCACGGCGACCTGGAGATGTGGGCCGTGGTGCGCCCCGTCGACGTGCGGATCCCGGACCAGGGCTGGAAGATCCACGTCTCGGCGTGCGTCGAGACCGCGGAGGAGGTGCTGGAGACCGTCTTCGCCTACTGCCTGCGCGAAGGCGTGGCCTTCAAGTTCCTGCGCGGCCTGCCGATCCTCCAGGTGCAGAACTCCAAGTACGCGCCGCGCGGCTCCAGCGGGAAGTTCTGCACCCTCTACCCGGTCGACGACGCCGAGCTGGAGCGATGTCTCGACGGCCTGGGCGCGCTGCTCGCCGGCCGCAAGGGCCCCTACATCCTCAGCGACCTGCGCTGGCAGGACGGCCCGCTGTACCTGAGGTACGGCGGCTTCGCCGAGCGCTACTGCCGCAACGAGGCGGGCGAGCGGGTGCTGGCCCTGGTCGGTCCCGACGGAAAGCTCGTTCCGGACGTGCGCGGCACCGCCTTCGCCGTCCCCGCCTGGGCGCCGGTGCCGGCCTGCATCGCCCCGGCGGTCGCCGAGCGCGCCGCCCAGCGCGACACCGGGCTGCCGTACACCGTCGAACGGGTCCTGCACTTCTCCAACGCGGGCGGCGTCTACCTGGCCCGCGACGGGCAGGACGGGCCGCAGGTGGTCCTGAAGGAGGCCCGCCCGTTCGCGGGGCTGGACCAGCGCGGCGTGGACGCGGTGACCCGGCTGCGCAACGAGCACGCCGTGCTGGCCCGGCTGGCCGGAGTCCCCGGGGTCCCCGCCGAGCACGGACTGCTGACGGCCTGGGAACACGAGTTCCTCGTCCAGGAGTACGTGGCCGGGCAGTCCCTGAGCGAGTGGCTGACGGCCCGCTACCCGCTGATCCACCCCGACGCGGGCGAGGACGCCGTCGCCGAGTACACCCGGGACGCGCTGGCGATCGTCGCGCAGGTGGAGCGGGCCCTGGCGCAGATCCACGCCCGCGGTGTCGTCTTCGGCGACCTCCACCCCCGCAACCTGATCATCAGGCCGGACGGCGAGCTCTGCTTCATCGACTTCGAACTCGCCAGCACCACGGAGGACTTCCTGCGCCCGGCGCTCGGCGCCGCCGGGTTCACCGCACCGCTCGGCCGCACCGGGACGGACATCGACCGCTACGCGCTGGCGGCGCTGCGGCTGTGGCTCTTCTACCCGCTGGTCCAGCTCACCGCGCTGGACCCGGACAAGGCCGGCCAGCTCGCCGACGCGATCGAGCGGCGCTTCCCGGTACCGCCCGGCTACACCGACGACATCCGCGGCCACCTCGCCCGCTCGCCGCAGGACGGCCGCACGCCCCGCCCCGAACTGGACGCGGGCCGCGCCGAGACCCGCGCGCTGCTGGAGGCCCCGGCCGCCGACTGGCCGGCGATCCGGGACTCGCTCGCCGCCGGCATCGCCGCGGCGGCCACCCCAGAGCGCGCCGACCGCCTCTTCCCGGGCGACATCGCCCAGTTCACCCAGGGCGGACTCGGCCTGGCGCACGGCGCGGCCGGGGTGCTCTACGCCCTGCACGCCACCGGGGCGGCCGTCGACCCCGCGCACGTGCGGTGGCTGGCCGCCGCCGCCCGCGACCGCGCCCCGGTGCCCGGGCTGTACCACGGCGGCCACGGCGTCGCCTACGTGCTGGACCTGCTGGGCGAGCACGAGCAGGCGTCCGGCCTCCTGCACCGCCTCGGCCGGGCCGCGGCCGCCGAGGGCGAACCGGCCGCGGCCCCGGCGCTGGCCACCGGAGGCCCGGGCATCGCGCTCACCCTGCTGCACTTCGCCCGCGCCACCGGGGACGAACGGCTGCTGGACGAGGCGCTGGGCGCCGCCAGGAGCGCCGCCATGACCTGGGAGAAGACCGGGCGCGGCGACGCCGGCCGGCGGGCCGGGCTGCTGGCCGGGGCGTCCGGCGCCGCGCTCGCCCTGGTCCGCCTCCACGAGCACACCGGGGACCACGCCCTGCTGGACCAGGCCGAGGCCCTCCTGGAACTCGACCTGGACCGCTGCGTCACCGTCGCCGACGGAACGCTGCAGGTCGTCGACCGGCGCCGGGTCCTGCCCTACGTCGAGACCGGCAGCGCGGGCATCGGCCTCGCCCTGGCGGCCCTCCTCGCCCACCGTCCCGACAGCGCCCTCGCCGAGCGGCAGGCGCCGATCCGGAAGGCGGCCGAGCCCGAGTTCGTGATCCAGCCGGGCCTGTTCAACGGACGGGCCGGACTCCTCGGCTACCTCGCGCTGACCGGCGCCCCGGCCGAGGGACGGACCCTGCTCGACCACCACCGTGCCCTGCTGGCCCTCCACCAGGTCCCGTACCACGGCCACCTCGCCTTCCCGGGCGACCAGTTGCTGCGGCTGTCGACGGACCTGGCGACGGGCTCGGCCGGGGTGCTGCTGGCCCTCGGCACGGCCCTCGCGGGCACCCCCTTCCTCCCGTTCACCGACGCGGCGCCCACGCCCCGGTGACCGCCCCGGGCGCGACCGCCGCGCCCCGCAGACTCCCGGCCGCCCGGCCGGGTGGTACACCGCAACCGAAGGAGAACGTCATGGCGATCCTCGACCTCCAGACCCTGGAGCTGCCCGAGACCGAGGCGGCCCCGATCGACGACACCCTCGCGAGCACCAGCTCGCTGAGCGTCCTCAACTGCGGCACCAGCACCGTCAGCACGCTGCTCTGCCTCTGACCCGACCGGCCGCCCGAAGGGGCGGCCCGTGACGGTCGACCCGGCCGGATGGTCCACGGACCGCCCGGCCGGGTCCCGTTCCCCGCCCGACGGCCCCGCGAAGGGCGCCCCGCCCAGGAGAGAGGTGTCCCCGTGGCCGACCGGCCCGCGCCCGCCCCCACCGCCGCGCCCGTCGGCGCCGCCACCACGCACACCGCCGGCACGCACACCGCCACCGCACACAGCACCGACCCGCACACCGCCCCCGCTCCCGCGGCCCCCGCGCCGCCGCAGGTCCGGCTGCGCCGCGAACTCGCCGCCCAGCCGGTCCGCCTCGCCGCCGCCCTCGCCCTCGCCGTGGTGGCCACCGCCGCCGCCCTCGCGCTCCCGCTGCTGGTCCGCCGGATCGTCGGCGACTTCTCCGGGCACCGCTCGCTCGCCCCCGGACTGCTGATGATGGCCGCGGCCGCCCTCGTCGGCGCGGCGGCCCAGGCCCTCTCCGGCTTCCAGCTGGCGCAGGTCGGCGAGGGGATGACCTACCGGCTGCGGACCGCCCTGATGGTCCACGCGCTGCGCCTGCCGCTGCCCGTCGTCCGGGCCCGCGGCACCGGCGAACTCGCCGCCCGGGTCACCTCCGACGCCCAACTGCTGGGCCAGGTGGTGGAAGTGGCGATGCAGCTGCCGCTCGCCGCGCTCAGCGTCCTGGCGACCCTCGCGGTCATGCTGTGGATCGACTGGGTGCTCACCGCGGTCACCGTGGCCGCGCTCGGCCTGCTGACCGCCCTGGTCCTGGTGATCACCCGCCGGATGCGGGCCAACGTCACCGGGCAGCAGGACGCGGTCGGGCGGATCGCCCAGCGCTTCACCGCCGACCTGGAGGCCCTCACCACCATCAAGGCCTACCGCGCCGAACCGCTCGCCGACCGGGTCCTGGCCGAGGACGCCGAGCACCTGCGCGCCGTCTCGCTGACCGGCGCCCGGCTCGGTGCCCTGGTGCCGGCGGTGCTCACCCTCGGCAACCAGTTCGCGATGATCGCGGTCATCCTCACCGGCGGCGCGCGGCTCGCGGCGGGCGAGCTGAAGGTCGCGGCCTTCGCCGCGTTCCTGCTGTACCTGCTGCAGACCGTCCCGTCGGTGAACACCCTCGCCACCGGCTTCGGCCGTCTCCAGGCCGGGCTGGCCGCCCGGGACCGCTGCAACGAACTCCTCGCCCTGCCCCCGGAGGCCGACCCGGACGACGCCGCCCGGACCGCGCCCACCCCCGCGCCCGACGCCCCGGCGGTGGTCTTCCGCGCCGTCTCCTACACCCACACCGGCGCCCGGCGGGAAGCGCTGTGCGCCGCCTCCTTCAGCATCCCGCGCACCGGACTGACCGCCGTGGTCGGCCCGTCGGGCGCCGGCAAGAGCACCGCCCTCGCGCTCGTCGGCCGCTTCGTACGGCCCGGCGCCGGATCGGTCAGCGTCCTCGGCCACGACCTCCGTACCTGGCCGCTGGGCGCGCTGCGCGCCCGGATGGCCTACGTGGACCAGGCGTTCACCCTGCTGGAGGCCAGCGCCCGCGACAACCTCCAGCTCGGCCGGGCCGGCGCCGCCGACGAGCAGGAACTGGCCCGGGCGCTCGCCACCGTCGGCCTGACCGAGGACGTCGCCCGCCTCCCGCACGGCCTGGACACCGTCCTGGGCCGCGAGTTCGACCTCTCCGGCGGCCAGCGCCAGCGGATGGCCCTGGCCCGCGCCCTGCTCGCCGACGCCGACATCGTCCTGCTGGACGAGCCCACCAGCCAGCTCGACGGCCTCAACGAACTGCGCTTCCGCGAGATCGTCGACCGCCTGGCCCGCCGCAGCGCCGTCGTGGTCGTCGCCCACCGGCTGACCACGGTCCAGCACGCCGACCACGTGATCATGCTCGACCACGGCACCGTCGTCGACGCCGCCGACCACCCCACCCTGCTCGCCCGCTGCGCCCCCTACCGCGAACTGGTGACCAGCCAGACGGGCCCGTCCCTCCGCACCTGAAGGCCGTCCGGCCCCCCGTTCCGGGTCAGTCCCAGTCGGAAGCCGGCTGGACGAGGCCCGGCCCGCCGGTGTGCGGCACGGGGACGTAGCCCTCGGCCGGGGCCGGCAGGGCGTCGACGCACTCCGCCGAGCAGGCGTTGACCAGCAGCGGCAGCACGTCGGCCCCCGAGGTCCACCGCGAGATCCAGACCTGGCGCAGGTTCGCGCCGTCCACGGGCCGGTCGCAGACACTGCAGGTGCGGATCGCCGCGGCACCCCACACCCCGGGGTCGAGGTCCGCGAGGTCGAGGCCCGCGGCGGCGCCCGGCGCGGCCCGCAGCCCGGGGAACTGGGCCCGGTACTTCTCGTTGCCGTAGAGGGCGCGGGTGCTCACCGTGCTGCGCCGCAGGGCGGGGCACCGGGTGAGCTCGTAGGGGAACCAGTGCAGCCGGTGCGAGGTGTACGGGGTGAACTCCTCCAGGCTCGTCATCGCGCCGATCTCCGGCGGCAGGCGGACCAGGTTGCTGCCGTACAGCACCAGGTGCCGCACCGCGGTGAGCCGGGCGACGGTCGGCGGCAGGGTGACGACCTGGCGCCGCTCCGGGGCGGTGAGTTCCACCAGCGGCGAGAAGACCTCCCGCCCGTCGGCCGCCGCCTCCTCGATCAGTTCGAGCAGGCGCAGCCAGCCGGGCGCCGTGGTGTCCTGGCGTTCGGCGTGGAAGCGGGTCGGCCGGTTGCGGGCGGTGGAGCTCCGGGGGAGGCAGGCGCACTGCTCGCGGGGCGCGTCCTGGTCGCCGGGCCCCGCGGCCCCGGCCCAGCGGTTGGAGAACACCTGCGGTTGCTCACTCATATGATCACCGTATCGATGGGGTCGATGTCCCGTGGACCTGGGTCGCACCAGCAGCGCCACGTGCCGGACGCATCCCTGACGCGCCGTCGGCCCACCTCGCTGAGCAGGCCACCTCCAGTGGATTGGACCGGGACACCGTGCGGCGCGGCGGCTACCGTCGACGACGACACAGCCGACCGACCGGAGAATTGCGCCATGCACCCCGAACTCGCCGCCGATCTCGACCAGTTGCCCGCCCTGCTGGAGGAGACCCGCCGGACCGCGGCCGCCTTCCTCTCCTCCCTGGACGAGCGGCCGGTGGTGCCGCGGGCCGACCCGCCCGCCCGGATGCCGCTGGCCGAACGGGGCGGCGGCCTGCGGGAGGCGCTGGCCGAGTTCGGCGAGCGCTGGGAGCCGAGGCTCTCGGCCGGGGCCGGGCCGCGCTACTTCGGCTTCGTCACCGGGGGAGCGACCCCGGCGGCGCTGGCCGGCGACTGGCTGACCGCCGCCGCCGACCAGAACTCCAACTCCTCGCTGGACGGCGCCGGCCAGCAGCTGGAGCGGGAGACGGTCGGCTGGCTGCGCGAGCTGTTCGGACTCTCCGACGCGCACGCCGGCACCTTCGTCAGCGGCGCGACCATGTCGAACACGGTCGGCCTGGCGATCGCCCGGCAGTGGCTCGGCGAGCACCTCGGCGTGGACGTGGCCGAGGACGGCGCCGCCGCGCTCGGCCGGGTCCGGGTGCTGTCGGGCAGCGCGCACTCCAGCGCCGCCAAGGCCCTGTCGGTGCTGGGCCTGGGCCGTTCCGCGCTGGTGAAGGTGCCCGTCCTGCCCGGGCGGGAGGCGGTGGACCCGGCCGCGCTGGAGCGGCTGCTGGCCGAAGCCGACGGCCCGTGCGTGCTGGTCGCCAACGCCGGCACGGTCAACACGGTGGACTTCGACGACCTGCGGGCGCTGGCCGAGCTGCGCGACCGCTACGGCTGCTGGCTGCACGTGGACGCGGCATTCGGCGCCTTCGCCGCCCTGGCCCCCGAGCACGCGGACCTGGTGGCCGGCCTGGACCGGGCCGACTCGATCTGCGTCGACCTGCACAAGTGGCTCAACGTGCCCTACGACAGCGCCGTGCAGTTCACCCGCCGCCCCGACCTCCAGGCCGAGGTCTTCCGCAACGCGGCCGCCTACCTCGGCCCGCTCGGCGAGCACCCCGACCTGGTGCACCTCACCCCGGAGAACTCCCACCGGCTGCGCGCCCTCGCCGCGTGGTTCACCCTGCGCGCCTACGGCCGGGCCGGCCACCGGGAGATCGTCGAGCGCTGCGTGGCCGGCGCCCGCACGCTGGGGGAGGCCGTCGCGGCGACGCCGGGGCTGCGGCTGCTGGCGCCGGTCCGGCTGAACGTCGTCTGCTTCACCCTGGCCGAGGACCCCACCGCGGACCGCCTCGCCGCCCTGGCCGGGGCCGTGGCCGACGAGGCGTTCCTGACCCCGACCCACTACGCGGGCGTCCCCGCCCTGCGGGCGGCGTTCAGCAACTGGCGCACCACCGACGCGGACGTCCGCCGGACGGCCGCGGCCCTCGCCCGGGCGGTCCGGGCACCCGGAGGCTGACGGCCTCCACAGCACTGGGCGCCGCCCGGCCCGCGTCTCACCCCTCAGGGGTGGTGCGCGGGCGGCCGGGGCGCGCGACCGTGGGCCGCGAGGGGGTTCGGCTTTCTCTCCGGAGGCGGGCGATGGACGACTATCCGCTGTTGAACATCTTCCTCACGACCATGTGGATCTTCCTATGGATCCTCTGGTTCATGCTCCTGTTCCGGGTCTTCGGCGACCTGTTCCGGGACGACACGGTGGGCGGCTGGGGCAAGGCCGGCTGGTGCGTGTTCCTGATCCTGCTGCCGTTCGTGGGCGTGTTCGTCTACCTGATCGCGCGCGGCAAGGGCATGGGGATGCGCGAGATGGCGCGCGCCAAGGAGGCGGAGGCGGAGTTCCGCACCTACGTGCGGGACGCGGCCGGGGCGGAGGCGAAGCCCGCCAGTGCCGCCGAGGAACTGGCCCGGCTCGCGGAACTGAAGCGCGACGGCTCCATCACGGAGGAGGAGTACCAGCGCGCCAAGGCGCTCGTGCTGTCCTGACGCCCGCCGGCGCTCAGTGCTCCGCGACCCCCGTGTCCACCGCGGCCCCGCCCGTGGACGCGGGGGTCACGGGGTGGGCGGGGGCGAGGAACTCGCGGACGGCGAAGGCCGCCAGGACGACCACGGCGAACCAGAACACCACCATCCCGGTCGGGTGGTCCCAGAGCACGAAGACCACGGCGGCGACGACCAGGATCAGGACGCCCAGCCAGCGCTTCCACCGCCGGACGAAGTGCTCCACCGGGCCGGCCCGGAAGCCCGCCGCGTCGGCGGAGGAGCGCAGCGCCGCGACCCCGTGCCCGGCCACCGAGCGGACGGTCACGGCGGGGCGCGAGGGGCCGACGAAGAACGCCCCGAGCGCGACGACCACGGCCAGGAAGCCCACCATCCGCACCCCGCTGCGCAGGTAGTCGACGACGGCGTCGTAGACGGCTCCGGCGGCGGCCTGCGAGGCGTCGGCGGGCAGGTGGTCGAGGAAGTAGGAGCGGAAGACGGCCAGCGCGATGCCCAGCACCAGCATGGCCACCCCGATGCCGAGGGCGGCGCCGACCAGCGCGCGGCGGCGGTTGAAGGCGGTCAGCACACCGGCCGCGGCGACCAGGACCGTGATGACCGGCATCCACCAGCCGAGGATCTGCAGGAGCCGGAACCCGCCCTTGATCTTGGCGAGGTCGGGCGAGGAGAACACCACGAAAGAGGTGTGCACCTCCGGGATCTTGGCGGCGGGCGCGAAACCGGCGTTGACCAGCTCGTTCTTGACCCGATCCACCATCGGCCCGATGTCGATCACGACCTCGTCGTCCTTCAGCACGACCGCGCCGCCGCCCTGGCCGGTCAGGGCCTTGACCATGGTGGCGTGCGCCGCCCGCACGGCGTCCTCCCACACGGTGGCGAAGGCGTCGCTGGTGACCACCCGCTCGGCGGCGCCGTGCACGAGGTTGGTCAGCGCCCCCTCCAGGGGGCCGGTCAGCCCGCCCAGCAGCTGGGAGAGCCGGGGCGGCACGCCCTGTTCGGCGGCGGCCTGGGAGAGGTCGTTGACGAAGGCCTTGACGTCGATCTGCTCGGTCGCGGCGTCGGTGATCCGGTTGGCGAGGGCGTTCTGCACGTCGGGGTTGTGGGCCAGCGGCGCCATCGTGGCGACGAACCGGTCGGTGTCGGTGATCTCGTCGTGGGCCCAGACGGCGATGACGGCCAGCAGCGACAGCACGGCGGCCACGATCACCAGCACGGTCGCGCCGGTGGTGCGCAGCCGGTGGTGCTGCGGGCCGCGCCGGGCCTCGGCCTCCAGCTGGGCGACCCGGTGGTGGAGCGCCTCCAGCTCGTCGGCCTGCGAACGTCCGGCCTGCGGGCGGTCGGCGGTCGGTCGGTCGGCCGGGGTGCGGTCGGGCTCCGGTCGCCCGGGCTCCGGACGGCCGGGCTGCTCGGGGTCGGGCTGCGGCGTGCTGGACTCGGCCGGTGGCATGCGGGCAGCTCCTCGCGCTGGGCGGTCCGGGCGGAGCGGCGGCGCCGAGCGGACGGGCCACCGTGCACACCAGCCAAGGCCCCGGCCCGGCGGACGGCGAGCAGGGCTACCCCACCGGGGTGAGCCGCTTCGCCCGTCGGGCGCAGAGGGCGGGCGCCGGGTCACCCCGAACAGGTGAGCCGCGGGGCGGGGGCGGCGGGTTAGCTTCGGCGAGGGTCGGCTTCACCGCAGCGTCCGGGGCCGGCTCCCGGCCGACGCCGTCGGCCGGACCTCCTCCGACAGGAGCCGACGTGAGCAGCGAACCCGTCACCCCCGGCGAACTCGACGAACTGGGCCCCATCGACTACCTGGTCATCGCGTTCCCCGGCAGCCACTTCACCGGCGAAGGGCTGCCCCTGCTCGTCGACCTGGTCGACCGCGGCATCATCCGCATCCTCGACCTGACCTTCGTCCGCAAGGACACGGACGGCACGGTCCGGGGCGCCGAGCTGGCCGACGTGACCGGCGACGGCCGCCTCGACCTGACCGTCTTCGAGGGCGCCTCCTCGGGCGTCCTCGGCGAGTCCGACGTCACCGAGGCCGGCGCGCTCCTGGAGCCGGGCGACTCCGCCGCCGTGCTCCTCTACGAGAACCGCTGGGCGGCGCCGCTGGCCGCCGCGCTGCGCCGGGAGGACGCCCGCCTGGTCGCCGGCGGGCGCGTCCCGGTCGAGGACCTGCTGGCGGTCCTGGACTCGCTCGACCGGCTGGAAGCCGCGAGCTGATCCCGACCCCTGACCCGACGTACCCCTCACCCCAGGAGGAAGCCATGCCCGGACTGCTTCGCGGAGTGGCCCGTACCGCGGTGGTCGCCGGTACGGCCACCGCCGTCTCCAACCGCGTCTCCCGCCGCCAGGCCGGCCGCTGGGCGCAGCAGGACGCCCAGCAGGCCGGCTACTACGCCGAGCCCGCCGCGCCCCCGCCTCCGCCGCCCGCCGCCCCGCCCGCCGCGGCGACCATGGAGGAGAAGCTGGACCAGCTCAAGGACCTGGCGACGCTCAAGGAGCAGGGCGTCCTCACCGAGGAGGAGTTCGCCGCCCAGAAGGCCCGGATCCTCGGCAGCTGACCGCGCGCGGGTACGCGGCACACGGGCGGGAGGCACGGTGAACCGCTGGAAGACCCTGGTCGTGCTCGGGACGGCCCAGTTCCTCATGGTGCTCGACGCGTCGGTGATGAACGTGTCGATCAGCCAGCTGGTCGAGGACTTCGACACCGAGGTCACCGCGATCCAGGCCGTCATCACCCTCTACACCCTGGTCATGGCCGCGTTCATGCTGACCGGCGGCAGGCTCGGCGACATGTACGGGCGGCGCCGGGTCTTCGTGGTCGGGTTGGCCGTGTACGCGGTCGGATCGGGGCTGACCGCGCTGGCCCCGACCGTGGGCGTGCTCGCGCTGGGGTGGTCGGTCATCGAGGGACTGGGCGCCGCCCTGGTCCTGCCCGCGCTGGCGGCCCTGGTGGCCGGCACCTACCAGGGCCGGGACCGCGCCGTGGCCTACGGCGTCGTCGGCGGCCTGGCGGGCGCGGGCATCGCGGTGGGCCCGCTGCTCGGCGGCTGGGTCACCACCTACCTCACCTGGCGGCTGGTGTTCGCCGGCGAGGTGGTGCTGGTCGTCGTGATCCTCCTCCTGATGCGCTGGGTGCCGCCGCAGCCGCCGCCGGAGCGGCGGCCCCGGCTGGACGTGGCGGGCGCCGTGCTGTCGGCCGCGGGCCTCGCCGTGGTGGTGCTGGCGGTGCTGCAGAGCGGCAGCTGGGGCTGGGTCCAGCCGCGCAACCCGCCGTTCACCGTCCTCGGCTTCGCCCCGACGCTGTTCGCCGTGGCGCTCGGGGGCGCGCTGATCTACGCGTTCTGCCTGCACGAGCGCCGCCGGGAGGAGAAGGGCCTGGACCCCCTGGTCTCGCTCGCCCTGTTCGACAACCGGACGCTGCGCGCGGGCCTGGAGACCCTCTTCAACCAGAACACCGTCCTGCTGGGCCTCTTCTTCGTCATCCCGCTCTACCTCCAGGTCGTGCAGGGCCTGGACGCCTTCGAGACCGGCCTGCGGCTGCTGCCGGTGTCCGTCACCATGCTCGCGGCCTCGATGTCCGGCTCGCTGCTGCTGCGCCTCGCCTCGCCCCGCACCATCGTCCGGGCCGGGCTGCTGGTCCTGGTCGCCGCCACCCTGTGGCTGATCGCCGTCATCGGGCCCGAGCTGCGCGGCGGCTCGTTCGCCGGGGCGATGGCGCTGCTCGGCGTCGGTATGGGGATGCTCGCCTCCCAGCTGGGCAACACGGTGCAGTCCAGCGTGCGGCAGGAGGAGCGCAGCGAGGCGGGCGGGCTGCAGTACACGGCGCAGAACCTCGGCTCCTCGCTCGGGACGGCGCTGATCGGCGCGATCCTGATCGGGGCCCTCGCGACGTCCGTGACCAGCCAGATCGAGAGCGACCCGCGGGTCTCGGCGGCCGTCGCCGAGCAGGCCGGGGTCCGGGTGGAGGCCGGGCTGTCCTTCGTGCCCGCCGACCAGGTGGCCGCGGCGCTGGCGGAGCAGCCCGGGGTGCCGCCGGAGGAGGCCGCGGCCGTGGTGGAGAGCTACCAGGACGCGCAGATCAACGGGCTCAAGGCCGCGGTCCTCGCGTGCACGGGCATCACGGCGGCCGCCGTCCTGTTCACCCGCCGGCTCCCCTCCCGGCACCCGGCCGCCGAGGCGGACGCCGGATCCCGGGCGGGGGAGTAGCCGGGCTTTCGCCCGTGCTGGCCCGCCCCGGGCCCGTTCGACTCCGGGCCCGTTCAGCTCCGGCGCGCGTCCAGCACCAGATGGGTGGCGAGCCCGAACACCAGGCCCCAGAAGGCCGAGCCGATGCCGAACAGGGTCATCCCCGAGGCGCTCGCCAGGAAGGTCACCACGGCCGCGTCCCGTCCGCGCTCCGCCGCGACCGCCGCCGCCAGGCTGCCCTGCAGCGAGGCGAGCAGGGCGACCCCGGCGATCACCGCGACCAGTTCCTCCGGCAGCCCGGTGAACAGGCTCACCAGCACCCCGCCGAAGCTGCCGACCAGGACGTAGAGCAGGCCCGAGGACATCCCCGCCACGTACCGGCGGCGCGGGTCCGGGTGGGCCTCCGGGCCCGAGCAGATGGCCGCCGTGATCGCCGCCAGGTTCACCCCGGGTGAGCCGAACGGCGCCACCAGCACCGACACCGCGCCGGTCGTGCCGATCAGCAGCCGGTCGTCCGCCGGATAGCCGAAGGCCCGCAGCACCCCGAGGCCGGGCGCGTTCTGCGAGGCCAGGGTGACGATCGCGAGCGGCAGCGCCAGCCCCACCAGGGCGGACCAGGAGAACGCCGGCACCGTCAGCACCGGCGCGGTCGGCCCGCCCGTGCCGAGGCGCAGCGGCAGCCCGACGGAGAGCGCGGCCAGCACGGCGCCCGCCAGCAGCGCCACCGGGACGGCGTACCGGGCGGCGAACCGCTTGGCCAGCAGGAAGGCCGCGAAGCTGCCCACCACCAGCAGCGGCGCGCTGTGCACGGCGCCGAAGATCCCGGCGCCGAAGGAGAACAGGATGCCCGCGAGCATCGCGTTCACGATGCCGACGGGCACGGCGGCGATCAGCCGGCCGAACCAGCCGGTCACCCCGAACAGCGTGACCGCCGCCGCGCTCACCAGGAACGCCCCGACCGCCTCCCGGTAGGGGTAGTCGCCGAGGCTGGTCACCAGCAGGGCGGCCCCCGGGGTCGACCAGGCGGTGACCACCGGCGTCCGCGTCCACCAGCTCAGGGCGAACCCGCTGACCCCGCTGCCGATCGCTACCGCCCAGATCCAGGACGCCGTGTGCGCCGGGTCGAGCCGTCCCGCGGCGGCCGCCGCGAGCACCACCACCAGCGGTCCCGAGAACGACACCGCGACGCAGACCAGCCCCGCCAGCAGGGCCGGCGCCGACACATCGCGCCGCAGGGTCCGGCGCTCCCCGCCCCCGGCCGGAGCCGTCCGCGGTCCGACCGTCAGTTCATCCGTCATCCGGGCAGTATCCCGGAGCCGCCCGCGGTCGGTCCGGGGCCCGTCCGGGGCCCGGTGGTGGAGCGCCGTCAGCGCGGCCGGTGGGCGGCGGCGGCGAACATCGTCACCGACAGGTGGAAGGTGCCCCGCTCGGCGGCGGCCGTCAGCTCGCCGTAGAGGTCGTCGCACTGCGCCTCGGTGAGCAGGCCCCGTGCGACGGCCTCCACGCCGATCCCGCGCACCAGGGGCCAGGTGACGGAGCGGGGGTCGTGCAGCAGGACCTCGGAGGCGACGCCGTCGACGGTCAGCCCGGCGTCGGCCAGCCAGCCGGCGAGGCTGCGCCCGGCGTCCGGGGTGGCGGCGGCGTCCTGGACGACCGTCGCCAGCGCGGAGCGGACCGCGGGGGAGGCCGGGTGGATGAGGAAGGTGGCCCAGTCGGTGTCCAGCAGGACGGCCCGGCCGCCGGGCCGCAGGACCCGGGCCATCTCCGTGACGGCCAGCGCGGGGTCCGTCAGGTGCTGCAGGACGCGCTCGCAGCGGACGGCGTCCAGGTCCGCGTCCGGCAGCGGCAGCGCGAGGGCGTCGCCGTCCAGGAAGCGGGCCCGGCTGCCGGCCTCGGCGGCGCGCTGCCCGGCGACGGCGCGCAGACCGGGGTGGGGTTCGAGGCCGATCGCGGTGCCGCCCGGCCCGACCGCCGCGGCGAGCACCTGGGTCTCCGAACCGGTGCCGCTGCCGACGTCCAGCGTCCGCTCGCCGGCGGCCACCGCCAGCCGCTCGTGCGCCCATGCGCGCAGCCGCCGCACCCCCGGGCTGGCGGCCAGCTGGTCGAGCACGCCGACGAGCCGGCCGGTGACCGCCGGGTCGGCATTGGCGGGGTCGAAGGCCGAGGTCGGGCGCGGATCGGTCATGGCGCCCACTATAGGGACGCCGCCCGGCTCCGCCCGGCCGCGCCGCCTCCGCGCGCGCCGCGCCCCGTCGCCCGCGTCCGGCGGTACGTCAATACCGTTCGCCCGCAACGTTCTTGTCATCCCGATCATTCCGTTCCGACCTATCGTCCTGGCAGTCGGGCGTCCGTATGATCTGGGCAGCCCGGCGTCGGGGACGCCTGCGGGGGCGGGGCCGTGGGGATCGTTCCAAGGGAGGGGCAGCACGGTGCGGTTCGCGGGTGTGGGTGTGACACGTGAGGGATACCGGATCGCCGGGCCGGGCGGGGTCGAGGTGCTCGAACGCTGCGGGGTGGAACGGACGGTGGCCCGGCTGGTCGAACTGGCGGCCCGGACGCCCGAGGGCCTCACCGTGGTCGTCGACAGCGCCAACGGCCTCCTGGACGCGCCCCTGGCGGCCGCCGGGATCCCGGTGCTCCGCGCCGACCCGCCGGTCCCGGCGGACGGCGGCGCCACCGCCGAGGTGCTGGCCGGCCTCGGCCGCTCCCGCCCCGAGGTCCTGACCGCGCTGCCCGCCGGGGGATGGACGATGAGCGGGCGCGAGGAGGAGATCGCGGCGGCGGAGCGGGCCGGCGCCCCGGTCGAACGCCAACTCGCGTCCGACGGAAGGTTGGTGGCGGGCGGCCTCGGCGCCGAGCCGTTGGTGGCGCTGACCTTCGACGACGGCCCGCACCCGGAGTTCACCCCGCGGGTGCTGGACGTGCTGCACCGCCACGAGGCCCCGGCGGCGTTCTTCTGCATCGGCCTGCACGCGCTGGCCCACCCCGGAGTGGTGCGCCGGATCGCCGAGGCGGGCCAGACCCTCGGCAACCACTCCTGGTCCCACGCCTACCTGCCCGACCTGGGCCCGATCGGACTCGCCCGCCAGCTCGGCCACACCCGCGACGCGCTCGCCGAGGCCTGCGGCGACGACCGCCCGATCCGCTGGCTGCGCCCCCCGTACGGCGGGCGCAGCCCCGAACTCCTGCGCGCGGTAGCCGAGTCGGGCCTCGTCACGGTGCTCTGGGACGTCGATGCCAAGGACTGGTCGCGCCCCGGCCCCGAGGCCGTCGCCGAGCGCGTCCTGAGCCAGGTGCGCCCCGGCTCGGTGATCCTGCTGCACGACGGCGGCGGCGACCGGTCGCAGACCGTGGCCGCCCTTCCCGCCGTCATCACCGGCCTGCGCGCCCGCGGCTACCGGATCGTCACCCTGGACGCCCTCCTCGCCGCCGCCTGACCGGCGCGGATCCTCCGACTCTTCCCCATGGACACGTCATAGTGTGTTCACCGTCGGCGGCGAGGATGCCGTGGCGGAACCTTCTGTTCGCCCCGCGCTCGTTCGAGGCTCGTTCGAGGGAGAGGAAGAGTCATGCGCAAGCCCCTGATGGTGATGGCGGCCGCCGCGGTTACGGCCATCGGCTTCGCCGCACCGGCGCAGGCCACCGTCACCGATGTGAACATGCCCTTCGGCATGGCGTACGGCAACAGCACGACCTCGGGAACGATCCACTTCACCGACGGCTACACCGCCACCGTGTCCGGCACCGTCCACGCGGCCAGCGGCGCCCGCAGGGTCTGCGCCCTGGGGGTGAACGGCAGTACCGAGACGGGCGTCACCTGCAGCCCGTGGGCGAACGCGGGCGAGGCGAACCAGACCCTGAGCGCCTCGCTGCGGATCGCACTGCCGGGCGGCGTCCAGCGGGTCTACATCTTCATGGGCGACGAGAACAACAACAAGGTGGCCCAGGAGTTCTGCACCCGCAGCGGCTGTACCCGGGAGTTCTGAGCCGGCGGACGCCGGGTGGCCGCCCGTGCCCCGCGGGCGGCCACCCGTGCGCCCGGCCTCACCCGCCCGCCGCCGCGGCCGCCTCCTCGACCCGTGCGCCCGCCCAGGCCAGGAACGTCCGCACCTCGGCGGCGGGCAGGGCGGCGGCCTCCGGGCGCGGCCGCTCGTAACTGCGCACCGCGGCCTCCAGCAGCGGGCCGAACCGGGGCTCGGCGGCCGCGATCTCACCCGCCGCCGCCCGCTTGGCCCGCCACCGGCCGGTGCGGCAGAAGACCACCGCCCGGCAGCCGTTGAGCACCCGGTTGTCCGCGAGGTGGCCCGTCCCGTCGGCGTGCTCGCGCACGGCGGCGCGCAGCGCGGAGAACAGTTCGGCAGGCGCGGGCTCCGCGACCACCCGGCGCGCCGGCGCGCCCCACAGCGTGATCCCGGCCCGGTGGGCGATCGAGCGGTCGACGACGAACCAGAAAGCCGCTGCCCCGGTGTCGTCCAGATCCGCCCGCTCCGTGAGCAGCGGGCCGGTGTTGAGGTTCAGCAGGTAGCCCGCGCCGCCCGAGGGCCGCCCGGCGGCGTCCGCGCCGTACACCACCAGCTCCAGCCCGGCCGCCGGACACGGCAGCCGGCGATGGGCGAGCCGTTCGGCCAGTTCCGGCAGCGCCGCCCCGGGCAGGCCCGGCTCGACGACCACCACCACGTCCACGTCGCTGCGGCCGTGCCGGTAGTCCCCGAGCGCCACCGATCCGACCGCCGCCACGCTCACCGCCCGCTCCCCGCACACCGCCCGCACCCGGCGGACGACCTCGGCCAGGTACCCGCGCAGCTCGGCGGGCACGACCGGCCGCCGCTCCTCGTCGTCGTTCACCGGCCCAGTCTGCCCGTCGCCCGGGGCGGCGGGGCCGCGACGGGTCCGGCGTAGGCGCCGACTGGACGAGCGGTGGACGGGGCGGACCGGTGCCGTCGGAGCGGCCCGCGCGGTCCGCGACGCGGCTGGTAGAAGAACGACCGTGCACCGCCGACCTGGAGGAGTCCCGCGATGACCGCTTCCCGCTTCGCCCGCCGTGTCCGTTCCGCCCGCGCCGTCGCCGGTGCCGCGCTGGCGGCCGCCTCGGCCCTGCTGCCGGTGCTCGCGGGCGCCCCGGAGGCCGCCGCCTCCGTCACCGGACTGGACAACACCTGGTCCTGTTCCGTGCCGTCCGGCTACGTCTACGACGAGATCACCGCGAGCTCGGCGTGCGGCACCAAGCCGCTGTACCACCTGCGCACCCCGGTCGACGGGCTGGTCTCCTGCGTCACCAGGAGCGGCTTCGTCTACGACACCACCGCCATGTCCGGCAACTGCAGCATGGCGCCGGGCAGTTCGGCGGCCTCCTACCGGCTGCGGGTCCCGGGGGACCTGGTCACCTCCTGCGTGACGGCGAGCGGCTTCGTCCACGACCTCGTCACCTACCTCCCCCAGTGCAGCCTCGCCCCGGGGACCACCAGGCCCGCCTACCGCCTGCGGAGGCCGGCCGACGGGCTGTGGGCCTGCTCGGTGCCGGCGGGCTGGAGCTCCTACGCCACCGCCCAGAGCCACGACTGCAGCGCCGGCACCAGGCCGAGCGACATGGCCACGATGTACCGCCTCAAGGCGGCCTGACGGACAGACAGTCCCAATTCAGGGGTTTTCGGGCGGTGAAGAATTGATGGTGCGACGGTAGGGAAAGAGGCCCTATGCTTCGTGCGTTCACAGACTCTTCGTACAAAGCAGGTCTCGCCGGATGAAGCTTCCCCGGGTGTCCGCCGTCGTCGCGGCCGCTGTCCTCACTCCCGCCGTTCTCTTCCCGTCCTCGGCCCTGGCCGCCGACGCTCCCCAGCCCGCCGGTGTCTCCGGGCCCGACACCGCCTCCGAGGGCAACCCGACCCAGGAGGAGCTCGACCGCGCCGAGGTCGAGAAGATCCTCGCGGACCCGGAGAGCGGCATCTCGGTGCGGGAGCGGGCGGAGGAGGCCCTCGCCGGAACGGCCGCCGACCTGCGGCAGTTCCTGGAGACCGGTCTCCAGGCGGCCAGGGTGACCGACGACCGCGTCAGGGCCAGCCAGATCCTCGCCGTCGGCGGTCCGGCCGTGAAGAAGGCCGCCGAGGCCGCCCTGCGCGGTACCTACGCGGACCTCGTCGCGTTCCTCAAGACGGGCCGGTACGAGGCCCAGGCGGCGGACGACCGGCTGGAGCTCACCCGGCTGCTCGACCTGCCGTCGACCGGCCGGGGCGTGCGGGAGGCCGGCGAGAAGGCCCTGCGGGTCAACACGCCCGCCGCGCTGCGGCACTTCTTCGAGGTCGAGCTCCCCAAGCAGCGGGCCGACGACGACCGCGTCGAGGTCACCCGGATGCTCGGCACGGGCGGTCCGGCCCTGCAGAAGGCCGCGTCCGCCGCGCTCGACGGCACCTACGCGGACATCGTGAAGTTCCTGAAGGAGGGCCAGTACGCGGCCCGCGCCGAGGACGACCGCGCCGAGATCTCGGCGATCGTCGCGGACCCGCAGACCGGCCGGCACACCCGCGAGGCCGCGCAGAAGGCGCTGGAGGGTGACGCGGCCGGCCTGCGCCGCTTCCTGGAGACCGAGCTGGCCTCGGTGCGGATGAGCGACAAGCGGGTGAAGGTGTCGCAGATCGCCGAGACCGGCGGCCCGGCCGTCCGGAAGGCCGCGCTCGCCGCCCTGGAGGGCACCGACCAGGCCGTCCTGGCCTTCCTCGACAAGGGCTGGGCCGCGGCCCGTGCCGAGGACGAGGCCGCCGTGAAGCCCACCACCCCGCCCACCGGTGAGCCCACCGTCCGGCCCAGTGACCGCCCGACCGGGCAGCCCTCGGCCACCCCGGCGCCGTCGTCGGCCCCCGCGACCGCCCCGGTCGTCCAGGCCGCGGCCCGCACCGCGACCGGTACCGGCGCGGCCGCCCCGGCCGCCGCCGGTAGCGCCGCCCGCTCCGGCCAGCTCGCCGCCACCGGCGCCGAGGGCCTGGGCTGGGAGGCGGGCGCCGCCGCCGCGGCCGTCGCCGCCGGCGCGGGCCTCGTGGTGGTCTCCCGCCGCCGTCGCCCCACCGAGGGCTGACACACCCGCACACCCGCGCACGCCCGTCACCCGGCCGCCTCCCGGCAGCCGGGTGACACGCGTGCGCGGACCCCGCCGTACGACGGCTCTCCCGGCCGGGACGGCGGAGGATGTCGAGGCCTGGAGGATGTCCGGCAGGAGGTCGCCGCCCGGGGCCCGGCGTCCGGGTCAGGGCAGCAGGAGCCCGGCGAGTTCGTCGAGGAGCTCGGTGACGCGGCGGGCCCGCTCCGGGTCCGGGACGGCCTTCGCGATGACCGGCCCGGCAGGCCGGGCGACGTGCTCGCGGATGGCGCGCCGGGCGACCTCGGAGGCGCTCAGCAGGGTGCGCCGCCCGTCCCGCGGGTCGGGGGCGGCGTCGAGCAGGCCGCGTTCGCGCAACCGGGCGACGGAGACCGAGACATGGCTCTGCGCGAAGCCGGTGCGGACCTGGATCTCCCGCGCGGAGGTCGCCGGATGGCGGTACACGTCGGCGATCACGGCGATCTCGCCGGGGGTGAGGTGGGCGGAGGCCGGGTCGATGATCATGTCGCGGCCGAGTTCGGTCAACCGCTTGCCGAGCCTGAGGAGTTGCACGCCGTCCATGCCGGAATAATACATCTTCACAGATGCATCGGTAGCGATGTAGATTCCCGGCCATGACGACCGCCGAACCGCTCAGCCCGGTGTCCCGCACCGCCCTGTCCGTCGCCCTGGTGCGGGCCTACGAGAGCTCCCGCCCCGACCCGCTCTTCACCGACCCCTACGCCGCCGCGTTCGCCGCCGCCGGCGGCGTGCTTCCCGAGGCCGGCCCGGACAGCGGCCTGGCCAGGGCCCTGGTCGCCCAGGGCGTGCTGCGCACCCGCTTCTACGACGACCGCCTGCTCGCCGCCGGCGCCGAGCAGGTCGTGCTGCTCGCGGCGGGCCTCGACACCCGGGCCCACCGGCTCGACTGGCCGGCCGGCACCCGGGTGTTCGAACTGGACCTGGCCCCGGTGCTGGCCTTCAAGGAGCGGGTCCTGGACAGTCTGGGCGCCCGGCCGAGGAGCCTGCGCACCGTCCTGCCCGCCGACCTGCTGGAGCCGCACTGGCCCGACCTCCTGGTCGGGGCCGGGTTCGACCCGGTGCGCCCCTCGGCCTGGCTGGCCGAGGGACTGCTGGTCTACCTCGGGCCCGAGGAGGCCGCCGCCCTGCTCACCGCGGTCGCCGCGCTGGCCGCGCCGGGCAGCCGGCTGCTGCTGGAGCAGGGCCGGGACGTGAGCGCCACGCCGCACGACCCGGCGCTCGCCCACCTCACCGGACTGTGGCGCGGCGGCCTCGGCCCCGGCACCGGGGACTGGCTCGACCGGCACGGCTGGACCACCGACGGCGTCTCCCTGGACGCGCTCGCGCGGCGCTACCGCCGTCCGCTGCCGGGCCCCTCCACCGCGGGATTCCTTGAGGCGCTCCGACGCCCGGAGGGCTGAGCGGTCGTCACCGGCCCGCTCAGGCCGCGACCGCCTCGACCACCGACAGCACGGCCGGCGTGGGGATCACCCGGGACAGCCGCAGGCCGGCCCGTACGAAGAGCTCCGCGAAGTCGGCCTCGGTGCGCTCACGGCCGGTCAGCGACGCCATCATCATCAGATCCAGGTCCTTGGACTGGTGGGGTGTGTTGCCCGGCGGGACCACGGCGTCCAGCACCAGCACCCGGCCGCCCGGGCGCAGCGCCCGGGCACAGTGGCCGAGCAGGGTCACGCACGCCTCGTCGTCCCAGTCGTGGGTGATCCGCTTGAGCATCAGGACGTCGCCGGCGGGCACGGCGGCGAAGAAGTCGCCCTCCTGCGCCGTCCAGCGGCCCGCGATCTCGGGGTGCGCGCCCAGCCGGTTCCCGGCGAGGACGTGGGAGCGGTCGGACAGGACGCCCTCCAGGCCCGGGTTGCGGCGCAGCACCTCCAGCAGCAGGCCGCCGTGGCCGCCGCCGACGTCCACCACCGTGCCGTCAGGCGGGAAGTCGTAGGCGGCCGCGATGGGCGCGTTCTCCTGGTCGGACATCGCCGCCATGCCCACGTGGAAGACGGCGGCGGTTCGCTCGTCCTTGGCGAAGTGGTCGAAGAACGGCATTCCGAAGATGTTCTCGAAGGCCGTGGTGCCCTCGGTCAGACAGTGCGTCAGCTCCCCGGCCGGCCGCCACATGGTGCGGTCGGTGAGCATCTGGACGGCCGTCCGCACCGAGTACGGCACGTCGCCGCGCAGCGCCTGCCCGGCCTCGGTGAGCGTGAACCGCCCCTGCTCGTCCTCGGCCACCACGCCCCGGGTGGCGAGCAGCCGCAGCACCCGGTACAGGTTGCGGGCATCGGTGCCGGTCGCGGCGGCGAGTTCGGCGGCGGTGGCCGGGCCGTTCGCCAGCCGGTCCGCCACACCGACGTCGGCGGCGGCCCGCAGGGCGGCGGGGAAGAGGAAGCCGAGGGCCTCGTCGACGAGGAAGGCGGCCGAGCGCCGCAGCGCCTCCTCCCCGGTTCCCGCGCCCGCCTGCCCGTCGATGGCCCGGTCCTCGTGCTCGCTCATCCCGTCCTCCTCCTCGCGGCCGTACGTCCGCCCGGGACCCTGCCCAGCGGTACCCGCCCCGAAGCCCGCCGCCCCGCGATCCCGCCCCATCGTGTGCCGGACGCCCGGCCTCCGGTTCCGCCGCCGAGGAGCGGTGAACTCCGCCGGCTCGGTCGCGGTGACCGCCCGGTCGCCGCGACCGTGCACCCCGGCCCAGGACCTGCCTACGGGCCGGACTCCCCGGCCGGATCGCCGGGTTCGAGCAGCCCGAGGGCGTCCAGCAGCAGCCGGCAGTCCTCGGCGTCGCGGGCGCGGGACGCCACCGCGCGCCGTGCCCGGGCCCGGACCTCGGGCGGTCCCGGGGCGCCCGGCGGGGCGAACAGCTCGCCCATCGTCTGCAGTTCACGGTTGGGTCGAGTCGTCGCCGCCACGGTCGCCTCCCCGTTCGGATCGTGCCGATCGTCCAGCGTACTGCGCCCGCCGGACATCCGGGAAAGCCGCCGCTCACCGCACCCCGCCGCTCACCGCACCCCGGCGTGCAGCTGCTCCGCCCGCGGCGTCCGGACTCCCGCAGCGGTGGGTCCGGCGGCGGCCGGCGAGCCCTGCCCGGGCGGCCGCGCGGTCGACCGCGTGATCGTTGAGGAACCGTCCCCGGGACGGCCGCTGACGCCCGGTCGACGCCCGGTGGCGGGCACCCGGTGGCGGACCGCGCCGCTGCGGTGCCCCCGTGATCGACCCCCCGGACCCGGCCCACCGCCCCGGACGTCCCGGAGGCCGCCGTTCCGACGGGACCGGCAGGAGTCAGTCCCACCGTCCCCGTTCGGCGGCCGCCCGGACCTCCGCGAGCGCCCGCTCGGGGTCGACCGGCGGCGGTCGGAAGCGGCCGGCGGCCACCCGGACGTGCTCCTCCCAACGGTCCTGCCAGAACTCGACGGTCCACCCGGGCCAGCGCTTCGGCATGTCGTACGCCTCCGGCGACGCCCCGAGCGTCCACCACCCCACCCGGCGCCGCAGCGGATCGACATGGACCCCGGCCTCGGCCGCCACCCGGCACACCCCGTGCTCCGGGGCGCCCGCCAGCCGGTCGAGGAGGGCGGGGCCCTCCTGGACCGGGTGGTCGCCGGTGTTCGCCACCACGTGGCAGCCGTCCGACCCGACCGTCACCACCGAGACCAGCGGTTCCGGGTGCGCGAGGTCCTCGTCCTCCGGCGCCAGCGCCTCCCCGGCCAGGGTCCCGACTTCGCGGTCCCGGACCGGTTCCGGGTCCAGCCCGAGGTAGGTCCGCAGGTCCGCGTTGCCGTCGTACGCCCACCGCACCTCCCACCCCGCCCAGGCCCGCCGCAACAGCTCCAGGGTCGCCGCGCGGTGCCGCAGCCCGGTGCTCGGCCCCTCCCGGGCGAACAGCAGCAGGACCCTCCGGCCGAGGTCGATGAGGGCCGCCCCCTGGCAGAGGACGTCGTCCAGCCACCAGTCGTCCACGCCCAGCCGCCGGACCATCGCCAGTGTCGCGGTCGGCCCGGCGAGCAGGTCGAGGTCGATCCCCACGGCACCGAACCGGGAGAGGGAGAGCTCGTACGCGCCGCTCTCGCGGACCACGACGAAGTTCGCACGATCGGCCATCGGCCCAGCCTGCCAGGCTCCGGAACCGGGCCGCCACCGGATTCCTTCCCCCGGAACGTTCCGCCGCGCCGTTCCAGGCCCGCGCGTATCCGCAGGTCGGACGGGGCGGAACCGTTCCAGCGTGCCGGATCGGCGGGCGGGGCTGGCGGCCGGGACGGACGGCGCGCCAGAGTGCTGCCCGGCGGAGCGCCGACCGCCCGCTGCCATCAGACCTTCAGTTCTTCGGGGATCCTCCATGTCCATTCGCCGTGCCCTCGTCGTTCCGGCCGTGCTCGCCGGTGCCGCCCTCGCCCTGACCGCCTGCGGGCCCGACAATCCGGGCGACGCGCCGCAGCCGGCGAAGCAGACCACGGCCGCCGACCCGAAGCCCGCCGCCTCGGACACGACGGCCCCGAAGAGCGCGGCCCCGACCTCGGCGGCCCCGAAGCCCGCCGACCCCGCGCCCGGTACGGCCGCACCGGCGCCGTCCGGAAAGCCGACGGCGGGCGGCACGGCCGGGGGAGCGGGCGACGAGGCCTACGCCTACGCCCACCCGTGCGAGGGCAAGGACCTGACGGTGAAGGTGACCGTCCGTCCCGAGGCGCCGACCCAGCGGGTGATCGAGGTGCGCAACCAGGGCTCGCACGCCTGTGGCCTGTCCTACTACCCACTCGTCAGCCTGGGCGACTCGCACGCCGCCGACCACGGCAAGGACGTCAGGCCGCTGGTGCCCGGCGGCCTCGGTGGCGCCCCCGCCTACCCGGTGGGCGCGGGAAAGAGCGCGTACGCGGTGATCGACCTCAACCCCGGTGGCGCGGCCGCCGGCACCGCGCCCGTCGACCAGCTCAACGTGCTGCCCGACGACCGCCTGCCCACCGCGGAGACCCGCAACTTCCCGCTCGGCGCCGGCGCGAAGGTCCTGGGACCGAAGCTGGGCCTGTACCGGGCCACCGTCGCGGACGCGGCCGCCGTCGCGGCCACCGCGGACCAGCGGCCCTGAGATTGCCCGAAAGTGCATCGGATGGGGGACCGCGGAGCGGCTCCCGGTAGCGTGAGCTGCGGTTTCGGCGAGATGCCGGGCCGGGGACGCGGTGCGGGGAGTTCAGAGTGGGCGTGGAGACCGACGAGTTCGCCGGGAAGCTGCGGGCGTTGAAGGAACGCTCCGGGCACAGCTACGGCGTGCTCGCGACCCGGTTGCACGTCAGCACCTCCACATTGCACCGCTACTGCAACGGCGCCGCGGTCCCCGCCGAGTACGCGCCGGTGGAGCGGTTCGCCCGGGCCTGCGGGGCGGACGGCGACGAACTCGTCGACCTGCACCGCCGCTGGATCGTGGCGGACGCGGCACGGCGCCGGGAGGCGGGCGCGGCGGCACCGAAACCCCGGCCGCAGGCGGAGCCGGACCCGGCCCCGGTGCCGACGGCGGCGCCGTCGCCCGTCCGCCCGGCCGCGGGCGGCCGACGGCGCCTCAGGACGCTGGTGTGCGCCGTGGTCGTGCTCGGCCTGGTCGCCGCCGTCTCGGCGTTCGTCCTGCGCGGCAACGCCCGGCCCGCCGCCGCCTCCTCCGACACGAGCGCGCTCCCCGGCTCCCCACCCCCGAGCGCCGTCCTGCCCCCGCCGAGCCCCACCCCGCCGAGCCCCACCCCGTCGGACCCCGCACCGCCGAGCGCCACGACCGCGGCGCCGGCCGACGACACCGCCGCCCCCTTCCACGTCAACGTCCTGACCGACAACTGGGGCAGCCCCTGCGACCAGTGGTTCCTGTCCCCGCGAGCCCCGGGCCGGGTGACCGCGCCGCCGGACACCGCCGCGGACGTCGCCAGCTGGGCGGCCGCCCAACAGGGCGTCCCCGGCGGGCACCTGCGCCTCCAGCTGACCGCCCAGGGCGCCGGCGCCACGCCGGTCGTCCTGCACGCCGTGTACGTGCAGGTCGTCAGCACCCGCCCGGCGCCCCAGGGGAACGCCTACACCCCGGGCTCCGGCTGCGGCGGCGGCCTCACCCCGGCGTCCTTCGCGGTGGACCTCGACGCCCCGGCGCCCCGGGCCACCCCCGCGCCGGGCCAGGAGGGCACCGGCGCGTCCACCCTCTCGAACTTCCCCTACCGCGTCTCCGCGACCGATCCGCAGGTCATCAACATCGACGCCGGCACGGCCGCGCAGGACGTCTCCTGGTACCTCGACCTGGTCTGGAGCAGCGGCGACCGCCAGGGCCGGCTCCGCGTCGACGACCACGGCCGCCCCTTCCGCACCGCGGGCGTCCGCGGCGCGGCGGCCTACTTCCACAACGGGAGGAGCTGGGAGCCGGCCGAGCCCGACCTCTGATCCTCCGCGTCGCGCCCCCCGCGTCCCGTCCGAGGGCCGGCCCCCCGGGTCAGAGCAGGGTGAGGACGTCCTGGTGCAGCTCGTCGAGGACGAAGCCGTTGTCCCACCGGACCCGGACGGTCACCCGCCGCCCCTGCCCCTGGTACGCGGCCCACCGCGGCTCCAGTTCGGCGATCTCCGCCGCCAGCCGCTCGCGACTCGCCTCCGGCATGGTGTGCCCGTAGTCCTCGAACAGCGCCTTGAGCCGCTGGTACTCGCGGACCTCCTGGCTCTGCGGGAGTTCCCCGTGCACCCGCTCGACGGTGCCCTCCATCCCGGCTCCGAGCGTGAGGAACCCGACGACCGCCCCGGGCTCCCCGGCGAGCGCCTCACCGATCCCGAGGTCCTCGGCCAGCCTGACGCGGCGGCCCTCCTCCAGGGTGGTCATCCGTACTCCGCCTCTCCGTCGATCGGTGCCGCTGCTCCAGCCGGCCTCGGGGGTCACGCTACCCGGCTCCCGGCGACGGGCGAGACGCGACCGGCGCGGCGGCGCACCCCGTGATCGATGAGCCCGGCTCATCGATCGATGAGCTCATCGATCTTGTTCGGCCCTTCCGCCGGCTGATGGGCTGAGCGCATGACACACGCGGAAACCCTCGTACCACCGGCCGCTCCACCCGCCACCCCGCAGCGCTGGACGCCGGTCCTCGCCGTCGCGCTCGCCACCTTCACCGTGGTGTCCTCGGAGATGATGCCGGTCGGCCTGCTCACCGAGATGTCGCACAGCCTCGGGGTCAGCGACGGGGTCACCGGACTCTCCCTCACCATCACCGGCCTGATCGCCGCCGCCCTCGCCCCGTTCACCCCGCGGCTGGTCGCCGGGCGCGAGCGCAGGGCCGTCCTGGTGACCTCCATGGTGCTGCTCGCCCTGGCGAACGCGCTCTCCGCCCTGGCGCCGAACTTCGCCGTCCTCGCCGTCGGCCGGATCCTGCTCGGCGCGGCGATGGGCGTCGTCTGGGGCCTGGCCGCGAGCCTCGGCCCGCGCCTCGCCGACGGCCCGCGCACCGCCCTCGCCATGACGCTGATCTTCTCCGGCGTCTCCATCGCCTCCGTGCTCGGCGTCCCGCTGGGGACCTACCTGGCCGCGCTGCTCGACTGGCGCTTCGCGTTCTGGACGCTCGCCGCCCTCGGCGCCGTCTGCGCCGCCGTCCTCGCCGCCGTGCTGCCCGCCCTTCCCGCGCCGACGGCACGCGGGGGCGAACGGCCGGGCGGGCCGGCCGCCGCCCTGCGCCACCGCGGCGTGGCCGTGGGAACCGCCGTCACCGCCTTCGTCGTGCTCGGCCACTTCGCCGGCTACACCTACGTCCGCCCCGTCCTCGAAGCGGACGCGGGCCTGAGCAGCGGCGTGATCGCCGGCTGCCTGCTGGTCTACGGAGTGGCGGGCGTCGCCGGGAACTTCACCCTCGGCCCGCTGTCCGGACGCCACCCGAAGGCGGCCGTCACCGCCGCCCTCGGCGGTGTCACCCTGGCCGCCGTGCTGCTCCCGCACGCCACCGGCGGCGTCGTCACGGTGCTGCTCGTCCTCGGCCTCTGGGGCGTCGCGTACGGCGGGGTGTCGGTCTCCACCCAGGCCTGGGTGCGCACCGCCGCCCCGGCCGCGATCGAGGCCTCGGCGGCCGTCTGGGCGGGCGTGTTCAACGCGAGCATCGCGCTCGGCTCCTTCGCCGGCGGCCTGGTGGTGGACCACGCGGGCAACCGCGCCGTGCTGCTCACCGCGGCGGGGCTGGCCGCCGCCGGGCTGCTGCTCACCGTGCTGTCGCGGCCGGTCGACCGGCGGCCGGACCGGTAGCCCCCGGCGCCGGCCCCGGCTCAGTCGAGCCGCCCGGCCAGCAGACCGGTGAACCCGGCCGCCAGCGGGTGCGGCCGCCCCACCTTCTGGACCACCTCCAAGGAGGTCGGCTCCAGCTCGGGAACCGGCAGGTAGCGGATGTCCGGCCGCTGGACGTAACCCGTGCTGCGCTCGCACAGCAGCAGCCCCTGGCGGGTGCTGGCCACCATCGACAGACCCTCCTGGAGGGTGGCCGCTCCCGCCGGGTAGGACAGCGCCCGCCCGCTCGGCGTCCGCCGGGGCGCGTTCACCTGCCGCCAGTACTCCGGCGCCGGGCCGCGCGGCTCGATCAGCGGCAGCCCGGCCAGCTCGTCGGCCCCCACCGCGCCCGGGGCGTCCGCGCCGCCGGCGAGGCGCTGCGCGGCGTTGACCGCGACGTACACCGGCTGCCGCGAGAACGTCATCAGCACCTCCAGCCCCGGTTCCCGGCACGGGGCGAGCACGATGGCCAGGTCCACCTCGCCCCGGGCGAGCTGCGAGAACGGATCCGCCCACGGGAGTTCGACCAGCCGGGTGGTGCCCTCCGGCAGGCCCGCGATCACCCGGGCGACCGGCTCGTACACCGCGCACTGGAAGCCCAGCCGCAGCGGCCGGTCCGTCGCGGCCCGGGCGCGGGCGGCGTCGTAGCCCTCCCTGAGCCGCTCGAAGGCGGGCACCACCTGCTCGGCCAGGACCCGCCCCAGCTCGGTCAGCTCCACGCGGCGGCTGGTCCGCCGGAACACCGGGGCGCCGACCCGGTGTTCCAGACGCTTGATCAGCTGGGAGACCCGCCCCTGGGAGACGCCGAGGCGCTGCGCCGTCCGGCCGAAGTGCAGCTGGTGGACGAGCACGGAGAAGCACTCCAGCTCCTGCAGCGGCAGTTCGGGCAGCAGCGGGGACGGCGTCGGTGGTTCCACCTCGACAGCCTACGCCCGGACGGGCCTTTGACCGCCGCCGCGGGACCGCCCCGGGCCCGCCCCGGGTCACTCCCCCCAGGGGCAGGAGGCCGCGGCGCGCTCCAGCTCGGTCACGCCGTCGGCCCGGCGCTCCCGCAGGAGTTCGCCGCCGATGGAGTAGCGGGGCGACGCGGCGTCCGACCGGGCGGCTCGCTCCACGATCGCGTCGACGAGGGAGCGGACCATCGACAGGCGCGGATGGGCGGCGTGGATCCGCTTCTCCCACGGGGAGACGACCGAGGCGTTGCGCCCGAAGTCGCTGCCCACGCCCTCGCGGGTGAGGTAGCACAGCAGGCCGCGGCGCTCGGCGATGCCGGGCGAGGTGTGCAGGGCGATCGCCTCCCAGACCCGGTCGACGTCCGCCTCGGGAACGTCGTGCCGACGCAGCAGCTCCGCCGCCAGGTCCGCGCCCTCCACCTCGAAGCGGGCCGCGCCCGGCGCCAGGTCACCGGCGCCCAGATCGTGCAGCACGGTCGCGGCGAACAGCAGGTCGCGGTCGTACGCGGCGTCCTCCCGGCAGCCCTCGTGGGCGGCGATGATCTCGGCGAAGAGGAAGCTGCGCACGCTGTGGTTGGCCACCGAGGGAGTCTCGGAGGCCCGCGCGGCGGCGAGGACGGCTTCGGCCAGGGGGCCGGTGGGCAGGTCGAGTGAGAAGTCCATGGGCGCAGGCTACGGAGCCTCCGCCGACCCCGGACAGTGGCACGGGGGGCAGGCAGCGCTAGGATCGTGCCATGTCGGCTGTGGAGGAGCACCGGGTCGCGGTGCTGGCGTTTCCGGGGGTGCTCCCGCTCGACCTGGGCATACCGGTGCAGGCCTTCGGCACGGACCCGCACTACCGGGTCACCGTCTGCGCCGACCCGGCGGCCGGGCCGGTCCGCAGCGGCGGGTTCACCGTCACCGCACCCGCCGGGCTGGAAGCGCTGCGGGACGCGGACACCGTCGTCGTCCCCGGGTACGAGGAGCCGCAGACCGCGCCGCCCGCCGCCGCGCTGTCGGCGATCCGCTCCGCGCACGCCCGCGGGGCCCGGCTGGTGTCGATCTGCACCGGGGCGTTCGCACTGGCCGCGGCCGGGCTGCTGGACGGGCGGCCCGCGACGACCCACTGGCGGGACGCCGCCGACCTGCAGCGCCGGTACCCCCGGGTCGACGTGCGCCCGAACCGGCTCTTCGTCGACGACGGCGACATCCTCACCTCGGCGGGGGTCACCGCCGGCATCGATCTGTGCCTGCACATCATCCGGCGCGACCACGGCGCCGCGGCCGCCAACAACCGCGCCCGGGCGCTCGTCGCCCCGCCCCAACGGCCGGGCGACCAGGCGCAGTTCGTCGAGCGCTTCCGGCCCGCGGACCGCGGGGAGGAGCTCGCGCCGGTCCGCGCCTGGATGCTCGACAACCTCGCGGAGCGCCACAGCGTGGACGAACTGGCCCGCCGCGCGCACATGTCCCGCCGGACCTTCATCCGGCGCTTCCAGCAGGAGACGGACACCTCGCCGATGGCGTGGCTGACCGCCGCCCGCATCGACTGGGCCCGCGAACTCCTGGAGACGACCGCGGCGCCCGTCGAGCAGATCGCCCGGCTCAGCGGCCTGGGCAGCCCCGCCGCCTTCCGCGCGGCCTTCCACCGCCACGTCGGCACCGCCCCGACGGACTACCGGACCACCTTCCGCCGCTGACGCCGCCGCTCAGGCATCGTCCGTCCGTACCGGAACTCCGCCATGATCGGAACGGCTGGTACTCGACTGTGTGCGGCCGTCCCCGGGGCCCTAGCCTCACTGGTCTGAACCAGTCGGACGAAGGGGATCCCATGATGAACCGCCTCAGACACGTCGGATCGATCATCGGTGCCGCCGCGGCGGCGCTGACCCTGTGTGCGGGACCCGCGGCCGCGGTCGGGCAGCCCGCGGCGCCGACGGAGTCCGGACCGGTGGCCGGCAGCACCCTCACGGCGAGCGCGGCGGCGAGCGCGGCGGGCGCCACGTTCGTCCGGAGCTTCACGCTCACCAGCCTCAGCCCCGCGGCCGACGGCAAGTGCCTGGACGTCTGGGACTGGGGCAACGGGCCGTGGATCCAGATGTGGGGCTGTCACGGCGGCAGCAACCAGTCGTGGAACGTCTCGTACAACAGCGTCAGCCACGGCTACCAGATCCAGAGCAACTCCAGCGGCAAGTGCATCGACGGCTTCCGCGGGCGCGGGCAGCAGGTCGTCCAGCTCCCGTGCGACAACAGCGCCTCACAGGCCTGGACCGTGCCCGCGAGCGCCGGCCGCTGGCGCTTCATCAACCTCCGGTTCCCCGGCTCCTACCCCCTCCCCGGCCAGACCGGTCAGTGCCTGGACATCTACGACTGGGGCCGAGGCGACGTGGTCCAGCTGTGGGACTGCGGCGCCCAGGCCAACCAGGAGTGGTGGTACGACTGATCCACCCCGGCCCCGAACAGAGCTGCGCCGCGGTCCGTCCCCTCGACGGACCGCGGCGCGGCGGTTTCAGCGGGCGTCAGAGCCTGCCGGTCACACGGCCTGCCAGAGCGCCGGGACGTTCGGCGGCTCCCAGCCGGCGTAGGCGGTGTGGCCCTGGATGCAGCGGTAGCTGACCCCGTTGTAGGTCACGACGTCGCCGGCCTTGTAGGTGGTGCCGGCCGCCCAGGTGCCACCGGGGTTGGGCGTGCCGTTGCCGACCGTCAGGCTGAACTGGCTGGTGTGGACGGTGGCGCCGGCGGTGCCGGTGACGGTGATCTGGTAGGTGCCGGTCGCCGCGGCCGAGGAGGCCGCCAGGGTCAGCGTGGCGGAGGCGCCGGCCTGGACGGACGACGGGCTGAACGTCGCGGTGACGCCGGACGGCAGGCCCGAGGCGGTCAGGGCGACGGTCTGCGCGCTGCCCGAGACGACGGCGGTGTTGACGGTCGCCGTGGTCGAGGCGCCGGGCTTGACCGAGCCGGAGCCCGGGTTCAGCGACAGCGAGAAGTCGTCGCCGCCGTTGTTGGTGCAGGTCGGGTCGCCGGTCTGGGCGGGGATGCTGACGGCGTCCCAGGCGGCCTTGGTGCGGTTGAAGAGGTTGCAGCTGGGGTCGAGGTTCTTGGCGGCGGTCAGGGTGGTGGTGCGGTACTTCTTGTGGGTCATGCCGCTGGTCTTGAGCAGCATGCCGCCGTAGAAGATCCGGCCGGCGTCCTTGATGCCGACGCCGGTGACCGTGGAGTTGTTGCAGGTGGGGCTGGTGGGCTTGCCGCCGCCGGGGTTGGAGCCCTCGGAGAGCAGGTAGAACCAGTGGTTCAGCGGGCCGGCGGCCGCGTGCACCTCGGTGCTCGGGATGGAGGCCGAGTAGCAGTTGGGGTTGTTGCTGACCAGCGAGGGGTTGTACATGTTGCGGATCGGGCCGTTGCCGACGAGGTTGATCATCTCGCCGACGAGGTAGTCCGGCGCGTCGTAGGGGGAGGTCTGGTTGGCGTAGGCCTCGGTGAGCGCGCCGAAGATGTCGCCGGTGGCCTCGCCCAGGCCGTTCTCGTTGTTGGCGCCGCCGGGGGTGAACTGGTCGATGCCGTGGCCGAATTCGTGGCCGACGACGTCGATGGAGGAGATCCACTCGTTGGCCTGGCTGTGGCCGATCGAGATGGAGGAGCCGTCCCAGTAGGCGTTGACGTCGTTGAGGCCGACCTTGACGGGCCAGCTGCCGCCGTTGCCGTTGTGCCCGTTGCGACCGAGCCAGTCGCGGAGCATGTCCCATTCCTTCTGGGCCGCGAACATGGCGTCGCCGCAGCCGGTCTCCTTGCTGGTGGCGCTGCCGTTGCCCCAGGAGTCGGAGGACTTGCTGAAGACCTGGCCGGTGGCGTTGTCGGCACAGCTCAGGCCGGGGCGGCTGGGGTCGCGCAGCGAGAAGGAGCTGCCGGAGCCGGTGGTGCTGATGGTCGGCGAGGGGCCGTTCCACTTGCTGTTGAGCGTGCCCGCCCGCGCGTCGTCGTAGCTGTCGACGACCTCGCCGGTGGTGGCGTCGACGAAGACGTGCAGACGGCTGGGGGTGTTGCCGTTGCGGCCGGTGAGCACGGTCTCCCAGGCGAGGCGGCCGCTGTCGCCGTCCTTGACGCGCACGACCAGGCGGCGGGAGTCGACGGAGTCGACGGCGGAGAGCTTGGTGCGGGCGGTCTTCTCGGCCTTCTGGGCGCTGATCCGGGCGGTGGTGGCACCGCTGATGCGGCCGCTGGTGGCGGCCTGGAGGCCGCGGACCTTGCCCTGGGAGTCGGCGAGGACGACGGCGTCGCCGCCGACCACCGGCAGGCCCTTGTAGCTGCGCTCGTAGGCGACCGAGTAGAGACCGTCCACCCAGGGGGTGACCGACTGGCGCTCGTAGGTCTCGTCCGAGCCCTTGGCCAGGGCGTCCACGCCGGCCGCGACCGCCCGGTCGGCGGCGTTGACGGCGGCGGCCAGGCCGCTGGGCGGCGCGGGGACGGGCGCGGCGGTGGCCGGGCCCGCGGTGGCGGCGATGGTGCCGGCCAGCACGGTCAGGGTGGTGGCCGCGGTCAGCAACCGGCCCGCGGTAGCACTGCGTTTCATCGAGGCTCCTAGCACGTGGGGGTCCTCGACCGCGGAAGGCGTGGCTGGTGGCGCATCGCAGGGCCGTGTTCGGGGACGGCCGTGCGGGCCGTCCGCGTTCGGGTGCTGGAACCCTCACATGGCGTCATGCTCCGGTCAATGCCTGGTGCGCGTGATGCGCGGGGTTGGCAAGTTCCGTCAAGAACCGCACCCGGTCCGGTGGCGGGCAAGGGCCCGGCGCGACCCCGGAGCCGTCGTGGTCACGACCAAGTGAATCCTGGTCGAACAAAGGCGTGGGGTGACAATCATTTGACGCTGTATGGTCAATTTGATGCTCTCGTCCCCTCCTAGGCTCCGAGCATGCCGTCGAGTGACGGTCAGTCAAGGAGTGGACATGAAGAGGGAGATATCCGCACGCCGCGGGCGCGGGGCGCCCGTGGGCATGCGGGCGTTGAGCGGGACACTGGCGCTCGCCGTGGCGGTGTCGCTGCTGGCGGGATCCGAGGCGGCGCTCGCCGCGCCGCCCGGTGGCGCTCCGGCGGAGCAGGGGACGGGCCGGTGGGCCACGTCCGCCGCCGACGTCCCGGCGGCGCGGATCGCCGCCCGGCTGTCCGGGCAGCGGGTGGAGGCGCTCTCCGAGCGCACCGAGACATCGACGACCTGGGTGAACAAGGACGGCTCGCTCACCACCGAGCTGTTCGCGGGCCCGGTCCGCTTCCAGCGCGACGGCCAGTGGGTGGACGTCGACCTCGGCCTGCAGGCGGCCGCCGACGGCTCGGTGGCGCCCAAGGCGCACCCGAACGCGCTGCGGTTCGCCGGTCCCGGCGGCACCCGCGCGAAGTCCCTGTTCCAGGCGCCGGGGCAGGCGCGGGCGCAGGGCCAGGAGGACCCGTCCGAGGCCGCCCGCACCCTGGTGACGCTCGGCCAGGGCGACCAGCGGGTCGAGCTCCAGTGGAAGGGCGGCCTGCCCGAGCCCGTTCTGGACGGCACCAGGGCCACCTACCGGGACGCGATCGCCGACGGCGCGGCCGACCTGGTCGTCGAGGCCACCCGCACAGGCTTCGAGCAGTACACGGTGCTCAAGCACCGTCCGACCGCCGCCGGGTTCTCGTACACGATGCCCCTGCGCGCCGACGGGCTGAAGGCCGAGGCCCAGCCGGACGGCAGCGTGCTGTTCACCGACAAGGTGTCCGGTGAGCAGAAGGCGGTGCTGCCGGCCCCGGTGATGTGGGACGCGACCACCGTCCCGGGGTCCAGCGAGCACCCGCGCCAGGCGAAGGTCGGCCTGGAGGTCGTCGAGCACGGCGACGGCATCGACCTCGTCTTCACCCCGGACGCCGCCTTCCTCGCGGACCCGGAGACCCGGTACCCGGTCACGGTCGACCCGGCCACCACGGCCCTCGGCAACGTCTTCGACACCCGGGTCCAGCAGGGTGAGACGGTCGACTGGTCGGCCGACACCGAGATCTACTGGGGCAACTCCGGCACCAAGAACGCGGACGGCTCCTCCCGCCAGGCCCGGTCGTTCATCAACTGGAACACCGCGCCGATCGCCGACGCGCTGATCACCAACGCGACCCTGTCGCTGTACAACTTCCACTCCGGCAACAGCGACTGCCTGCCCTACGCCTGGGACATCTGGGACACCGGCCTCGCCTCGACCGCCTCGCGGTGGACGGCCCAGCCCTCCTGGAACGCCAAGAAGGCCACCGGCACCGAGACCAAGGGCCGGGACGCCTGCGGCGGCGACGGCTGGATCACCGCCGACGTCACCAACCTGGTGCAGACCTGGACGTCGGCGAAGAACACCACCTCGGGCATGGGCCTGCGCGCCCCCGACGAGACCAGCACCAAGTACTGGAAGGAGGTGAACTCCGCCAACGCCGCGAGCAATGTGCCGAAGCTGACGGTGACGTACAACTACCGCCCGCGCACCGGCACCGACCAGCAGGCCGGCTCCCCGTTCTACAAGGACACCGCCGGCACGTGGTGGGTCAACTCGACCACCCCGACCCTGCGCGACACCTTCGTCGACCCGAACAACGACAAGGTCGACGGCACCTTCCAGATCTTCGACACCGCCACCGACACCCAGGTGGGCAGCGTCCTGGTCTCCCCGTACGTGCCGAGCGGCGCCCCGGCCTCCGTCAAGGTCCCGGCCGGCGTGCTGGCCAACGGCCGGACGTACAGGTTCCGCACCTCCCCGTACGACGGGCTGCACTACAACAACAACTGGTCGGCGTGGGCCACCTTCACGGTCGACACCTCCGCCCCCTCGGCGCCCGCCGCGCTCTCCTCGGCGGACTACCCGTCGGGCCAGTGGGTCAAGGGCCCCGGCCAGGCGGGAACCTTCACGGCGACCCCGCCCGCGGGTGACCAGAACGCCCTGGAGTGGACGCTCGACGGCGCGACCTGGACCAAGGTCGCGACCAACGGCTCCACCGCGCCGGTGTCCTTCACCGCGACCCCGGCCAAGGGCGGCACCAACACCCTGCAGGTACGGGCGGTGGACCGGGCCGAGAACAAGTCCGAGGCCCTGTCCTACACCTTCCAGGTCGGCGCCGGCGGCGTCACCTCGCCGAACGACGGCACCCGCACGGCGGCCCGCCTCCCGCTCGCCGCCGAGGCCGACGCCGCCCGCTACGACAAGGTGTCCTTCTCCTGGCGGCGCTCGGACGCCGACGCCTGGACGCAGGTCCCGGCCGGCGACGTCACCGCCAACGGCACCGCGCTGACCGGCTGGCCGGTGGCCCTGACGGCGGGCAGGAGCCCGGCGCTCACCTGGAACGCCACCTCCACGGTGACCCCGGACGGCGCCGTCCAGCTCCGCGCGGACTTCACCGGGCCGGGCGCCGCGGCCGTCTCCTCGGAGCCGGTCCGGGTCGTCGTCGACCGCAAGGCCGACGACGCGGCGACGGAGAACGTCGCACCGGGCGCGCTCAACCTGCTCACCGGCGACCTCCGGGTCCCGGCCACCGACGTGTCGGTGTTCGGCATGGCGGTCGGCCGCACCCACTCCTCGCGCGACCCGCGGGCCGCCGCCGGCCAGGAGGGCCAGGCGGCGATCTTCGGCCCCAACTGGGTGTCCAGCGTGTCGTCGAGCCTCTCCTCCTCGGAGTACACCGAGGTCCGCAAGACCTCCAACACCTCGCTCAGCGTGATGGCGGCCGACGGCTCGGCCGTCTCCTTCACGTCGAACGCGGCCGGCACCGGCTGGTCGCCCGAGCCGGGCAGCGAGGACCTGACCCTGAGCGGATCCTTCGGCGCGGGCTTCACGCTCTCCGGCGCCGAGGGCACCGTCACCGTGTTCGCCAAGGCCGACCCGGCCGCCGCCACCTGGACGGTGACCTCGACCCTGCTGGACGGGCGCGCCAACACCACCACCACCACCGTCGTGCCGGAGGCGACCGTCGTCGGCGGGAAGACGCTGACCCGCCCGAAGCTGGTCATCGCGCCGACCTCCGCGGCCACCCCGGCGGTCTGCGCGGCGAACCCGGCCGCCAAGGGCTGCCGCGTCCTGCAGTTCGTCTACGCCGGCGCGACCACCGCCACCGGCGTCACCACCGCGGGCGAGTTCGGCGACGTCGCCGGGCAGGTCAGCGCGATCAAGCTGTGGAGCACGGAGCCCGGAGCGGCCGCCGCCACCGCCGTGGACGTCGCCGCCTACCGCTACGACTCGGCCGGCCGGCTGCGCCAGAGCTGGGACCCGCGGATCGGCCAGAGCAGCCAGGACCAGTACACCTACTACACCCAGGGCGCCGACGACGGCCTGCTCGCCTCCGTCCAACTCGGCGGCACCCGCGCCACTTCGCTGGCCTACGGCACCGTCGCCGGCACCCCGGCCGCGGGGCCGGGCATGCTGACGAAGACCTGGCACGACACCCTCGCCCCCGGCACCGCGGCCACCGTCAACGGCACCGCCACGACCACCGTCGTCTACGGCGTCCCGCTCTCCGGCGCGAAGGCGCCCGAGGACCTCGGGCCGGGCGCCGCCGCCTCGTGGGGCCAGACGGACCTGCCGACCGACGCCACCGCGGTGTTCCCGCCGGACCAGGTCCCCGCCTCGAACAACGGCACCGACCTGGGCGCCGGTGACTACACCCGGGCGACCGTGGGCTACCTGAACGCCTCCGGCCGCCAGGTCAACCAGCTCACCCCGGGCCGGCACGTCACCACCACCGAGCACGACCGGCAGGGCCACCAGGTCCGCAGCCTGACCGCGGCCAACCGCGAGCTCGCCCTCGGCACCAGCACGGCGGCCAAGGCCCAGCTGGCCGACCTCGGCATCGACACCCTGCCGTCCGCCGAGCGCGCCCAGCTGCTCTCCAGCACCAGCGCCTACGGCGCGGACGGCCAGCAGGAGACGGACGTCCAGAACCCGCTGCACCGCGTCACCCTCGCCGCCGACGCGGTGGCCGGCAGCACCGTCCTGGCCAAGGCCGGCACCCAGCTGCCCGCCCGTCAGCACACCGTGAAGACCTACGACGAGGGCCGCCCGACCGACGGCACCGCCAAGATCAAGAACCAGGTCACCCTGACCACCACCGGCGCCCGCCTGCGCGCCTGGCCCGACCAACTGGTCGAGACCCGCCAGGACCGCACCGGGTACGACTGGGCGCTCGGCGTGCCCACCACGCAGACCAAGGACAGCGGCGGCCTCGCCCTGACCACCACCACCGGCTACGACGCCCAGGGCCGGATGACCTCCACCCGCCAGCCGGCCTCCACCGGCTCCGACGCGGGCACCGCCCGGACGAGCTACTACACCGCCGACGGCACCGGCGTCTGCGGCAACCGGCCGGAGTGGGCCGACCTGGTCTGCCAGACCGGGCCCGCCGCGGCCGTCACCGGCGGCGGCGCGAACCCCGCGCAGCTGCCCACCCGGACCACCGAGTACGGCCGGTTCGGGCAGGTCACCCGGACCACCGAGACGGCCAACGGCGTCACCCGCACCACCGTGACCGGCACCGACGCCGCCGGGCGCCCCACCAGCGTCACCGTCACCGACGGCCTCGGCACCCCGGCCCCGGCCACCACCACCGCGTACCACCCGGGCACCGGCGCGGTCACCCAGCAGACGTCCGCCGCCGGCGGGACGATCACCAAGGCCTACGACGAACTGGGCCGCGTGATCTCCTACACCGACGCCGACGGCGCCGTCACCACCACGGAGTACGACGCCCTCAACCGTCCCACCAAGGTCACCGACACCGCTCCGTCCACCACCACCTACACCTACGACACCGCCGTCGACCCGCGCGGCCTGGCGACCTCGGTGACGGACTCCGTCGCCGGCGCCTTCGCCGCCCGCTACGACGCGGACGGCTCGCTGCTCACCCAGGGCGTGCCCGGCGGCTACACCCAGACCGACACCAAGGACCCGGCCGGCACCACCGTCAGCCGCGTCCACACCCGCGACAGCGACGGCGCCGTACTGGTCTCCGACGGCATCACCGCGACCGTCCACGGCCAGCGGGCCACCCACACCGGCACCCCCGGCGTCACCGCGGCCCAGACCTACACCTACGACCGGGCCGGCCGGCTCGTCCAGGTTCAGGACACCTCGACCGACGCCGTCTGCACCACCCGCACCTACACCTTCGACCGCAACACCAACCGCACCGGCCTCGCCACCGCCGACGCCGCCCGCGGCCTGGCCTGCACCACCGCCGGAGGCGGCAGCCAGACCAGCGCCTACGACACCGCCGACCGCCTGGTGAACCCCGGTTACGCCTACGACGCGTTCGGCCGCACCACCGCGCTGCCCGGCAGCACCGTCGCGTACTACAACACCGACCTGGTGCAGCAGCAGACCACCGGCTCCAACCGGCAGAACTGGACCCTCGACCCGGCCCAGCGCTTCCGCGCCTGGACCACCGAGACCAACACCGCCGGCACCTGGACCCAGACCGGCGCCAGGACCAACCACTACGGCTCCGACACCGACACCCCCCGCTGGATCACCGAGGACGCCGCGGGCACCCTGACGCGCAACGTCACCGGACCCGCCGGGACCCTCGCCGCCACCACCACCAGGACCGGCGGCGCCGTCCTCCAACTCGCCAACCTGCACGGCGACATCACCCTGCGCCTGCCGCTGGACACCGCCGTCGCGCCCACCGTCCTCGACTACGACGAGTACGGCCAGCCGCGGGCCGGTCAGCCCGGCGCCCGCTACGCCTGGCTCGGCGACAAGCAGCGCTCCGACGAGACCCCGGGCGCGCTCACCCTGATGGGCGTGCGCCTCTACAACCCGGCCACCGGCCGCTTCCTGTCCCCGGACCCGGTCCAGGGCGCCAGCGCCAACGCCTACGACTACTGCAACGCCGACCCGGTCAACTGCACCGACCTCAACGGCCGGATGCCCGGCTGGCTGAAGGCGATGCTGAAGGCCGCCGTCGCCCGCGCCGTCCAGCTGGCCGTCACCGCGGCCGTGACCGCCTGGGTGCCCTTCCTGGCACCATGGGCCCTGCACATCGGCAACTGCGCCGGCGGCGCCTGCGCCGGTGTGCTGTTCGGCAGCGGCAACTGGAAGCAGCGCATCGTCTGGGCCGTCGCCGGCTGCCTCGCCGGCTTCGTCTTCGACCGCGGCATCTCGCAGCGGATCGTCAACAAGGTCATCGGCGTGGTGAGGAGGTTCGTGTGACACCGGAGCAGGAACCTCCGGCGCGCGGCGGGAGCCCGCTGCGCCTGGCCGCGGCGGGCGGGGCCTGGCTCGCCCCGTCCTTCCTCGCCGCGTACCTGCTCGCCGACCTGCTGACCGCCGGCGGCACCGCCCGCACCTGGTGCACCCTGCTCCTCGCACCGGTGATCGGCCTGGCCCTGCGGGCCGTGACCACCCTCGCGGCCCGCCACCGGCACCGGCGGACGGACCGCCAGTAGCCCGACCCGCCCAGCGCGCAGGCCGGCCCACCGCACCACGGTGGGCCGGCCCGCGCCGTTCAGGGCGGCTGAAGGGTGATCACCGTCGTCGTGCCGAGCAGCACGCCCGGCGCCGCCACGGCCCCATGGACGAGGCCTGACCGACCCCAGCCCGCGGACCGCATCCGGGAGCCCGCCGCCCCACCCCTCCCGTACGGTTGCCGGACCGGCGGGGCGGGAAGGGACGGGACAAACCCGGAGACCCGGGGGAGTGGGCGGCGGCGGGGCGCGGAGCGGGGGGCGTGTGACGAGTCGGGTGGGGCACGCGGTGCGGAGCGGTGCGGTGGGGCTGGCCGTCTGGTGGCTCTGGATGCCGCTGCTCGCCTTCGTCGTCGGGCTGGTGAAGCACTTCGCGTTCGGCGGCTTCGGGCAGCAGGACCAGAGCTACCGGCTGCTGATCGAGCGGGAGTTCTTCCCGAACGGCGGTCCGCTGGACGCGGCGCCGCTGTTCTGGTTCTGGATCGCCGTGGGACTGTGCGGCACGGTGTGGGCGGTCCTCCACATCGCGGACGAGGCCGGGGCGGGGCTCGGCGGATGGCGGGTGCGCCTGGTCGTGGCCGTGGTGGTGCTCGGGGTGGTCGGCTCACTGGTGCGCGCCGGCACCGGGCTGTGGGACGACGACAAGGACGCGGGCCGCTACTACGCGGCGGCGACCGTGCTCGACGTCCCGGCCGGCGGCGCGGGCACACCGCGTTCGGTGCTGCCGGTGACCGAGCACACCCGCCCCGGCGACGGCGGCCGCTGCGACCTGGTGGGCACCGCGGACGTGCCGGCCTGCGTGAAGACCGCCCCGATGCCGGACTTCGACTTCGAGGCGCGCACCGCCTCCTACGCCGCCGCGACCAAGGCGCTCACCGACAGCGCCGGCCTGACCTCCGGGGTCCACCTGCTGGGGCACAGCCTGCACTACCTGCCCGACGACTCGGCGGGCGGCGGGGTGTGGACGGCCGTCCTGGACGGCTCCGGCGAACAGCCGATGGAGGGCGTCACCGTCTGGGACGGCCGCTCGAACTCCGTGGTCACCTGCGCCTTCCGCGGCGAGCACGCCTTCCGCCGGGCCTTCGGCGGGACGGGGGCCGTCAGCCTGCGCAACCTGCTCGCCGAGCGCTTCCCGGGCCTGGTCTACAGCGACCAGGACATCTGGGGCTACTGCGACGGCGCCGACCCGCGTACCGCCCAACCGGTGGTGGTCGTCTCGGTGGCGCGGCAGACCGGCTACCGGCAGCGCACGGTGCTGGAGCCGGCCGGTGTGCTGGTGCTGCGCGGCTCGCCGGACGGCCGCCCGGACGTGTCCTACCGGGCGAACGTGGCCCCGGGCGAACTCCCGGGGGCGGTGTACCCGGCTTCGGTGGTCCGCTCGCAGATCCACGAGGTGCAGTGGCTCGGCGGGCGCGGCGCGAAGGACGGCCGCGGCTTCGGCTACGCCCACACCTCGGCGGCGACCAACGCCACCAACCCGGGGGAGTTCCTGCTGCGGTCCAAGGCGGACGGCCACCTCTACTACGTGACGCCGCTGGTGCCGAGGGACAGCTCCTCGCAACTGGTGGTGGCGTTCGCCGTCGTCCGGGCCGACCGGGCCGGCGGCGGCCTCAACGACCTGCACGTGTACGTGCGCGGCGACGACGAACCGCCGGTGAACCTGGACGTGCTGGCCAGCCGGATGGTGTCGTACATGGCGCAGCAGACCTCGATCACCATCAGCACCGGGAAGGGCGGGGCGCTGCAGGAGATCATCCCGTTCGGCCGGGACCGGTGGCGCGGCTTCGTGGACTTCAACGGGCAGACCCAGGACTACATCGACCTGTCCGGCGACGCCCGGGTGACGCCCAACCTGGTGTCGCTGAACGGCAGCATCACCGCCCCCGGCGGCCAGCCGTCCGCGTCCCCGACCCCGACCGCATCACCGACCGCGGCACCGACGCCCGCGCCCGGCACACCGGCGCCGACCGGGCAGCCGTCCACCGCGCCCCCGGTTCCACCGGCGGGCGGCTGCGGCGAGGACCCGGGCCGGTTGACGACCGCACAGCTCGCGGCCTGCGTGGCGGAGCTGTCCAAGGCGCTCCAGGGCCGCGTCCAGGACCAGGCCGCGCCCCGGCCCTGACCCGGCGCACCGCCGACCGCTTGTTCCCGGCCGGGTTCCCGCGAACGGCGGCCGCCGAGCGCCTCGGCCGACAACCGGACGAGATGCCCGGCGACCGCGGCCCGGCGCCCGGCCGCCCGAAGGAGGCGGCCGAGCGTCGGGAGGCCTACCGCACCGGCGCTCCGAGCGCGGCGGCGCGGGCCGGGCATCACGGCGTCACGACGCCCGGCATCACGGCGTCAGGGCATCACGGCGTCAGGAGACGGCGATCTCGCCGAGCTGCAGGTAGTGGTCCCCGAACTGGTCGGCACTCAGCCGGGTGCCGGTGACCTTCACGTAGCGGGCCGTGGCCGGCGCGAACGGGAGGGTCAGGGTGCCGCCCGGGCGCGGCTGGTCGTGGCGGTCCGCGACCGTCGTCCAGGTGGTGCCGTCGGCCGACACCTGGACGGTGAAGTCGACCGGGAAGCCCAGGCCGGTGTTGGCGCCGTCGGTGCGCGGGGTCAGCCGGACCTGCTCGATCCGGCTCGCGCCCTGGAGGTCCACGACGATCGACTCGTTGCCCGCCGCCGTCGGCGACCTGAGGCTGCTCCACCCCATCGAGTAGCCCGCGGCGGAGTTCAGCACGCCGTCCGTGGCCGCGGCGCGGCGCCAGCCGGAGCCCTCGATCGAACTCGACGTGGTCACCGGCCGGTTGGCGGCCAGGTTGTCCCCGGCGGCCTCGATCTCGGCGAGCTGCAGGTGGTAGTTGCCGCGCGGGTCGGTCCGCAGCCTCGTCCCGGTGACCTTGACGTAGCGCACCTCGGCGGGCGCGAACGCGACGGTCTGGGCCGAGGCGTCGGGCCGCGGCTGGTCGTGCCGGTCGGCGACGGTGGTCCAGGTGCTCCTGTCGGTCGAGACCTGGACGGTGTAGTCGACCGGGAAGCCCAGGCCGGTGTTGGCGCCGTCGGCGCGGGCGAAGAGGTCCAGGCGGCTGATCCGGCGGTTCGAGCCGAGGTCGACGGTGACCGACTCGGTGTGGTCGGTGGACAGGTTGTCGATGCTGCTCCAGCCGAGGGTGCCGGTCGGCAGCGACCGGCGGCCGTCGGTGAGGGCGGCGCTGCTCCAGCCGTCGGCCTCGTAGCTGCTGGTGGCGGAGACCGTGGCGGCCTCGGCGGGGTCGGTGCCGGGGTTGAGCCGCACGTTGTCGAAGCGGGCGGCCGCGCCGCCGGTGGCGAGGCCGATGTTGCCGACCGGGTAGGCCGGGTCGGTGACGGACGTCAGCTTCGTCGCGCCCGCGTACACGTCGAGCGAGGAACCGCGGGTGACGACCCGCAGGGTCACCGTCTGACCGGGGGAGAAGCCGGGCACGGTGGCGGTTCCCAGGGTGGTGTTGCCGCGCTGGACGAAGACCTCGCCGTTGTTGCGCAGCGCCACCAGGTAGCCGGTCTGCCGGTCGGCCGGGTTCTGGCTGTGGACTGTCAGGCCGGCCCAGTTGGTGTCGCCGCCACTGGCGTTGGTCCCGGTGATCCGGACGTCGACGGAGGCGGCGACGTCCGCGTAGGCGCGTCCGGCCACGGCGGTGACGTTGTTCCACTCGTCACCGGTGCTGGTCTGCGCGTAGGCCTGGTCGCCGGTGACGGTCCAGGAGCCGCGGGTGTGGCGCCACTGGGTGTCGGCGCCGGTGGAGAAGTCGTCGGTGAACGGGTAGGAGGCGTCGGGCCCGGGGGTGGTGAGGGCGTCGAGGATCTGCTTGTGGCGGTGGTCGATCTCGGTGCCCGAGGTGGTGAACTCGGTGCTGCTGGTGATCAGCGAGGAGGTCAGGGCGTGGGCCAGGACCGGCTTGGTGGCGGCGAGCTGCTTGAGCAGCTCGTAGTCCTGGACACCGGCGAGCAGGGCCTCGCTGCGCACGCTGTTGTAGACGTCCAGCGCACCGGGGGTCAGGTTCGGGCGGACCAGGAACGGGTCGCCGCTGGTCGGACCGTTCAGGGTGTCGACGGCCTTGAACGTGCGCGAGGTGGCGTCCCACTCCGACCAGATGTTCCAGCCCCAGTGGAGGAACCCGTTGCCGCCGATCGCCGACACCATCCACGGCGTCAGCCGGGAGTCGGAGAGCGGGTAGCTGATGAGGCGGTTGGGGTGGCCGTCCTCGGGGCTGCCGCTGAAGTAGAGCCAGAGGTCCTTGCCGGCCAGGCGCTTGTCCTGGTAGTAGACGGCGTTGTAGTCGAAGTCGTCGTCGACGTGCGCGGTGAGGGTGGAGAGCGTGGTGTCGACGTCGGGCACGGGCGTCAGGTGAGCCTCGTTGGTCATGCCCTGCGGGAAGTAGTCGTGGTAGCGCCGGTAGAGCCAGTCGGCGTTGGCCGTCCAGGCGGCGTCGGCGGGCTGGGGCTCGTCGGAGGCGGAGAGGTAGAAGACGTCGCTCCACCGGCGGCCCGGTCCGCAGACCGGTCCCGCGTCCAGGCACTTGGTGTCGAGGTGGGCCTTCAGCGCGGGCAGGGCGGCGGCGAGGTAGTCCTCGGCCTTCTTGGAGCCGGGTGCCAACCGGTCCATCCGGACCCCGCCGCTGCCGTTCTCGACGAGCACCTCCACGGTCGACCCGTTGTCCTCCAGGAGGTGGGGGGTGTAGATGTACTGGAGCGCGCCGGCGTCCTGGAAGAGCTGGACGAAGCGGTCGAAGGTCGTCCAGTCGAAGGTGTAGGTGCCGTTCACCAGCGTGGTGCCGGGGATGGCGAGCGCCTGGAAGTCCGCGAAGACGGTGTTGTTGCGGTGCTTGGCGTGGTTCTTGGCGATGTTCCCCATCAGGGTCCACCAGTCCTTGGAGTACGCCTCCACCCCGAACTGGCCGGGTATCGAACCGGCCGTCTGGGTGTAGTCCCAGCCGACCGAGGTGAACCAGTTGTTCAGCCGGAAGGTGGAGCGGTTCGTCGGCGGGAGGTCGGCCGCGTACACCGTCACCGAGACCGGTACGTCCACCGGGCCCGCCGAACTGTTCACGGTGGCCTTGCCGGTGTAGGTGCCGGGTGCCTGGCCGGGGGGCACCGCCACGCTGTAGTAGTACGGCTGGGTGGTGTTGGCCGCCAGGTCGTACGGGTCGTTGCCGACGAGCGCGTCGTAGTAGGCGTTGCCGCCGTTCGGCGGGTCCTGCTGGTGCGGGCTGTTGTTCTTCCGGATGTTCGGGTGGTTGTACTCCCGGTCGACGGTGATCCTGGACGCCGGGATCACCGCCCCGCCCGGCCCGGTGAGGTCGCCCGCCCGCACCGAAAGGGCGCTCAGGGCCCCTCCGGAGCGGACGGCGATCTGGGCGGCCTGGACCTCGTTGCGTGCGGAGAACAGGGCCACCCCGCCGCTCGGCCGCTGGGGCGCCGGCGAGGACGAGAAGACATGGTCGGCGCCGCTGGCGACCCAGACCGAGGGCGCGGCGGCGGCCCCGGCCTGGGCGGGCAGCACGGAGGCCGCGACCAGACCCGCCAGCACCGCTGTCGAGGCCCGTGTGATCAGTTTCCCCACGATGTTCCCTTCATCGTCAAGACTGCTACGTGCACGGTCAATCTGTGACCCTGACAGTCATATCGTATGAAGAGCATTGTCTTTGAGGGTTTGCCAGAAAAAGCGAGGTCCGCCTCGGTGCTGCCGCGGGCGATGTCCCTCCCGGCGCGGCTGTGTGGTCGGGGGCATCCCTGCCCGTCCGCACCCGCCGGGGAACGGGGCCTCCCGCGGTCCCGTCGCGGTGCCCGTCGCCCGGGGTGCCGACGGTGGCCCGCCGGCCCCGCCGAGTTCCCGCACGGCTCCGGCGCGCAGCGCGAGAGCGTCATCCGGTCCGGCCCGCCCGGTCGACCAGCCCGGATCGCGCCCCGGCCTTGAGGTGCCACTGACAACCCGGCGGGTTTCGCCTATCGTGCTTCGCGGCCGTCCGAACCGTTCCGGGAGGTGGTGCACACCGTGCTGAGCGATCGTTTGCGGGCTGGGGCGCTGGAGGTGGCGGAGCGCGGCGCGACGCCGTTCTACCTGTTCGACCTGGAGGCGCTCACGGCGGGCTACCAGGAGATGGAGCGGGTCTGGCGGAAGGAGTTCGCGCACCTGACGGTGGCGTACTCGTACAAGAGCAATCCGCTGGCGGCCGTGACCCGTCGGCTGGCGGAGCTCGGCTCGGCGGCGGAGGTGGTGTCGGGGGCCGAGCTGTCGCTGGCCCTGGAGGACGGCTTCGCACCGGAGCGGATCGTCTACGACGGGCCGGTGAAGAGCCCGGCGGAGCTGGCCCGGGCGGCGGGGCTCGGCGTACCGGTCCAGGTCGACTCGCTGACCGAGCTGGGCGACCTGCTCGCGCTGCCCGACGGGCCGCCGCCGGTGGGACTGCGGCTCGCGACCCGGGGCGGCAGCGGCGAGCGGTCGCGTTTCGGGCTGCTGCCGGCCGAGGTGGTGCGGGCGCGGGAGCTGCTGCGCCGGGCCGGCCGACCGGTGTGGGGGGTGCACGTCGGCGTCTCGACGCTGTCCGGGCCGGAGGCGTACCGCGAGGCGCTGCTGTCCTGGGCCGGGGTGCTGCGGGAGCTGGCGGGGGCGGCCGAGGAGCGGCTGACGGTGGACGTCGGCGGGGGGTTCCCGCCGCTGGGAGTGCCCGGGCGCGGGTGGGAGACGTACGCCTCCGCCGTCGCGGCCGGGTGCCGGCAGACCGGGCTGGACCCGGACGCGGTGGACCTGGTGATCGAGCCGGGGCGCTCCCTGGTGGAGGCGCACGGCGCGCTGGTCTGCCGGGTGGCGGTCCGCAAGTCCCGCGACGGGCGGGAGCTGCTGGTGCTGGACGGGGGGACCAACCTGGCCCGGACGGTGAAGAGCCGGGCGCACCCGATCGAGTTCCCCGCCGCGCCGGGCGACCACCGGGGGCGGTACCGGCTGCTGGGCGCCAACTGCTACGAGGGCGACGTCTTCGCGGACGAGGTCCCGGGGCCGGCCGGGGCGAGGCGGGGGGACGTGGTGGTGATCGGCGGCTGCGGTGGCTACGACCTGCCGTTCGCCCATGTGTGGGTGCGGCCCCGGCCGCCCGTGTACGCGCTGGACGGCGACGGCTGGACGGTGGTGCGGGAGACCGGCGACACCGTCCGGTAGCCCGGGCGCGGGGCACGGCCGGCGGGCCGGACGGCGGTGTCGTGCGTAGCGTGGGGGTGATGAACGAGGCGGTGTCGTGACGTCCGGGGCGGAGCCGGCCGGGTCACCGGGTGCGGCGGAGCTGCCGCGTTCCCCGGTGGCTCCGGTGGCTCCGGACGGGCGGCCGGAGGACGCCGCCGCGCAGCTGCGCGCGCTGGCCCGGGCGAAGGACCGGTTGCAGGCGCTGCTGTCGGCGGTGGTGGCCATCGGCGGCGACCTGGAGCTGCCGGTGGTGCTGCACCGGATCGTCACGACGGCGATGGACCTGGTCGGGGCCCGCTACGGGGCGCTCGGCGTGCTCGGCTCCTCGGGCGACCGGCTGGAGCGGTTCGTCACCGCCGGCCTGAGCGAGGAGGAACGTGCCGCCCTCGCCGGTGTCGACTTCCCGCACGGGCGCGGCGTGCTCGGGCACCTGATCCGCCACCCGGAGCCGCTGCGGGTGGACGACATCCCCTCCCACCCGGCCTCGGTGGGCTTCCCGCCGGGCCATCCGCCGATGCGGACGCTGCTGGGCGTGGCGATCACCGTCCGCGGCGAGATCTACGGCGACCTGTACCTCTCCGAGCGCGCGGACGGTCGGCCGTTCGACGAGGACGACGAGGAGATCGTCCGCGCGCTCGCGGGTGCGGCCGGCGTCGCCATCGAGAACGCCCGGCTGTTCGGCTACCTGCGCGACAGCGCGGAGCGGTTCCAGCGGCTGCTGCTGCCCACGCTGCCGAACCTGGCCCCGTTCTCCGGCGCGGCGGTCTACCGCACCGCCGCCGAGCCGGCCGGTGTCGGCGGTGACTGGTACGACGCCGCCGTCCTGCCCGACCGGGCCTGCGCGGCCGTCATCGGCGATGTCGTCGGCCACGACCTGCAGGCCGCCGCCGCCATGGCCCAGGCCCGCAACATGCTCCGCGCCCTGCTCTTCGACCGCAGGACCCCGCCCAGCTCGGTGCTGACCCAGCTCGACCACACCGTGGGCGCCCTCACTGACCTGCCGGTCGCCACCGTGTGCCTGGCCCGGATCGAACCCTCCGGCGACGGCTGGAGCCTCCACTGGAGCAGCGCCGGCCACCTGCCGCCCCTCGTCGTCACGCCCGACGGGCGCGCCCGGTACCTGGACGCCGAACCCGGCATCCCCCTGGGCATCGACCCCGGCCTCCACCGCCCCGACCACACCCGCCCGCTGCCCGTCGGCGCCACCGTCGTCCTGTTCACCGACGGCCTCGTCGAGGACCCCGCACGCCCCATCGACGAGGGCCTGGACGCCCTCGCGGCGCTCGCCGCCGCCCACGCCACCCTGCCACTGGACGAGCTCGTGCACCTCCTCGTCGACCACCACCCGAGCGACGGCCACGACGACATGGCGCTCCTCGCCATCCGCCTCCCCGCCGAGGACGGCCCGGCCCGCCTTCCCCAGGGCCTGCCCCAGGACTGTGGCGTCGTGGCGGCGGCGGTCCCCGTCGCCAACGACCACGCCGCCGCGGTGTGCCCCGGTGAGCGGCTCAGTCGTGGAGGGTGACGCCGGGCAGCGGGAGGCCGGCGGCGTCGAACAGCGGGGTGCCGCAGTCGCAGCGCTCGTCGGCGAGTGTCTCGGCCGGCGGCAGCTCCCAGACCAGCATCTGCGAGCAGCCCGGGCAGTCCAGGCTGACCAGGGTCCCGTCGGGTGCGGTGCCCCAGGGGCGCACCGGGAGACCCTCGTGCGTCAGCCCGGCCGGCGCACCGTCACCGGTGGGCGCGACCAGCACCTCGTAGGCGTCGGTGCCGCTGTCCCACACCATGAGCGTGCAGCCGAGATCCGCCAGCACACCGGAGAGGTGGTCGAGCTGGCGGACCGGGAGATCACCGCGGCGCAGCGCCGGATCGGCCTCGGCCTCCCGGCGGACGGCCTCGGTGTCGACGCCGGCCGGCTCCGTCCCGAAGGCCCGCACCCGGCCGGCCACGAACGCCGCCAGCTCGCCCGGCTCGTCCTCACCGGTCCAGTCCAGGGTGAACATCACACGGTCGACCCGGACCCCTCGGGCCCGCTCGTCGGGGGTCAGTACCAGTGCTTCCAGCTCTTGCGGTTCCGTCACGCCGAGCACGCTACCAACTGCCGTGCGGGTCATCGCCGGCAGCCTGGACCGTGACTCAACCGGATGCCGACACCAGGCCCGCCGCGTAGGCGGCGATGACGAGGTGGACCCTGTCGCGGGCGTCGAGCTTGGTCAGCAGGCGGGCCACATGGGTCTTGACGGTGGCGGGGCCGATGAAGAGCCGAGCGGCGATCCGGCGTGCTCCCCGCGGGGCGTGGCTCGGAAGTCGGATGACACACGGGAGTTCCGCCAGGAGACTGTCGGTGAGGACACGGACGACCGAAGGCTGAGGGGCAACACCGATGGCACTGCCCGAGAAGGGCTCCCGGCGCATCGTCGTCGACGGCGTCGAGTACCGCTGGCGGGTGAGCAGGCAGCACCTGTGCTGCGACTACGAAGGCCGCACCCTGCGCTACGTGGCGGAGGAAGCGGCCCGCCCGGGGACGGTGCTCGTCGTCGAGACCGGCCGGCGGGTCTTCCTCGATCCGGCCCCGGTGCCGGAGCAGCTCGTCCTGCCGAGGGAGGTCGCCGCAGGCATCCGGGCCGCGCGGTCGAGGGGCTGGACGCCGGGCTCCGGCGGCTCGCCCTTCGAGCTGGACCTGTCCGCCGGCTGAGCGGGGCGTCACCCGGTCCCGGCGGGGGCGCCGCCCGCGGCGCCGGCCAGGGCGTCGCCCAGCGCCGTGCGCTGGTAGAGCACGGAGCGCCCCGAGCGGGCGCGGCTGAGCAGGCCGGCGTCGAGCAGGACCGCGAGGTGGTCGCCCACGGCGCCGGTCGCCAGCCGGAGCTGGCGGGCCAGCTGGCTGGTGCTGGCGGGGGTGTCGAGCGCGGCGAGGACCCGGGCCCGCGAACGCCCGATCAGCGCGCCGAGGGCCTGGGGCGGGCCGGCCGGCGGTGTCTCCAGGAGGGCGGCGGTGCCGCGGGCGGGGTAGATGAGGGTCTTCGGCCAGGGCGGCGCCGTGTGCGCCGCCAGGGTCGGGACGATGAAGACCGAGGGGATCAGCAGCAGCCCCTCCCCGGCCAGCGCCACGGTGCCGCCGCCGGCGACGCCGACCTCGATCGCCCCGTCGCGCCACGACACCCCGTCGTGCAGGCCGGCGATCACCGCCTCCCACCCCTGTTCGCCGATCAGGCCCACCCGGTGCACCACGTCCCGCTCGCAGACCGCGCGCAGCAACGGCCAGTCGGCGGCCAGGAGTTCGTGCCAGGCCAGGTCCAGCGCGACGGCGATCCGCTCGACGGCGTCCGGTGCGTCCAGGATCCGCCGGACCCCGGGGTCCCGGACCGGCTGCACGGCCAGCGTGCGGGCGATCTCGGCGCGGGCCTGCTCCGGCGGCGTCGCCCGGACGGCGGCCAGGTCCTCGGCCCAGGTCTGGGCCAGGCCCCTGGGCGGAACGGCGATGAAGTCGGCGCCACCGCGGGGCGTGTGCAGGGCGAGCGCCGCGTCCAGGTCGCTCGCGGCGCGCAGCCGCTCGAAGGCGGGCCGCAGCCGCGCCGCCCACGCCGGGGGCAGCCGCCCGCGGCCCCGGCCGTCCAGGGACCGCAGCAGGCAGGCCAGCTCGAAGGCGGGGGAGAGGGCGAAGCGGCTGCGCAGCAGGGCCTCGGCGGCGACTTCGAAGCGGATCACGCCCCGACCCTACGGCCCCACGGGCCGCTGCGGCCGTACGCCCCGGGACCTCGGGACCTCTCGACCTTACGTCGAGGGACGAATCATTCGCCCGGCCGGGACCGCCCCGGGAGGCTGCCGCGTATGACCACGCACGTGCCCACACACCGCACCACCTACCGTGAGGTCCTCGCCGAACCCCGGTTCAGGGTGCTCTTCCTCGCCCGGTCGGTGGCGATCACGGCCGATTCGCTGCGCATCTCGGCGTTCTCGGTCCTGGTCTTCGCCACCACCGCCTCACCCCTGCTGAGCGCGGTGGCCTTCGGGGCGGGCTTCCTGCCCCAACTGTTCGGCAGCGTGCTGCTGGGCCCGCTCGCCGACCGGCTGCCGCCGCGGGCGCTGATCGCCGGGGGCTATCTGTTGGAGGCCGCGGCGGCACTGGCCCTGGCGTCGCTGCCGCTGTCCGTCGCGGTGGACCTGGCGCTGGTGGCACTGGTCGCGGTGGTGACGCCGGTGTTCCACGGCGCCTCGGGGCGGCTGGTGGCCCGCTGGCTGACGGGGGACGCCTATGTGCTGGGGCGGTCGCTGAACAGCATGGCCTCCTCGGTGGCCCAACTGGCGGGCCTGGCCGTCGGCGGGGCCGCCGTCGCGGCCCTCGGCACCCGCCCGGCGCTCGCCGTCGGCGCGGCGCTCCACCTCACGGCGGCGGTGGCGGTTCGCCTGGGCCTGCCGCGCGTCGACCCCGACAGCGCGCCGTCCGGCTCGGTGGCGAAGGCCGGACTGCGCGGGGCCGCCGCCCTGATGGGCGCCCGCCGCCCGCGGCGGCTGCTGCTCGCGCAATGGCTGCCGGGCGCCGCCACGGCCGGGGCCGAGGCCCTGATCGTCGCCTACGCCGGGCAGCGGCACTTCGCCCCCGGCGCCTACGCCCTGCTGATGGCCTGTCTGCCGGCCGGCATGCTGGTGGGCGCGGTGGTCGTCGGCCGTCTGGTGCGGCCGCCCGTGCGGGAACGGCTGGTGGCCCCGCTCGCCGCGCTGATGGGACTGCCGCTGCTGGCCTTCGCGGCCGACCCCGGCGCCGGGTTGAGCGCGGTCCTGCTGCTGTGTGCCGGGACCGGCTTCGCCTACGCCCTGGGGCTGCAGCGGGCCTTCCTCGACGCGGTGCCCGACGACCACCAGGGCCAGGCGTTCGGGCTGCTGTCCTCCGGCACCATGACCCTGCAGGGCCTCGGCCCCGCCTGCTTCGGCGTGCTCGCGACCGCGGCGGGCACCGGCGCCGCGATGGCCGCGGCGGGCGCCGCCACCCTGGCGACCGCCTGCTGGATCGCCACCTGGCACACCGCGGACCCGTCGTAGCCGCGGGCCCGTCGCAGCCGAGGCCCCCGTGCTGCCGTCGGCCCGGGTGCCCGCCCACGGGGCCCGGCAGAGTGTCGACTCCATCATGGCCTGTCAGAGGCCCTGTCGGGTAGGACCGGGAGCACAGTCGATCACCCTTGTCCGGCGCCTCCGCGACCCGCAGACTCGACGTCATCCACTCTCCCCGGCTGCCGTGCCGGCGCCCGCTCCCGGGCGTCGGCACGCACGTCGTGCTGCCCTGCGCGGGCGCGGGGGAGGGGTGTGGCGACGGACGAAGGGGGACACGGTGAATCAGGATGCGGTGCTGCGGGCGAGGATGCTGCTGCTCAGCACGGACCGGCGGGTGCTGCGGGGACCGCGGGGGCTGCGGGCCTACCGGCTGCTGACGCAGGTCTCGCCCGAGGTGTACGGATCGAAGCTGGCCCGGGTGCTGGTCGACGCGACCCGCTTCCCGGAGGTGAGCGGGCTGCCGCAGGCCCGCCTGGCGCTGCTGGAGGAGGCGATCGCGACGGCCCGGGCGCTGGACGCCGGCAACCCGTACCGGGAACGGGTGCTCGCGCTCGCGCTGGCGGCGCGCGAGGCGGAACTGCGCGCGGGGTAGGGCGCGGAGCGGACCGGGCGCCGGGTGGGCGCCGGGTAAGGGCGCCGAACTCCGCCGCCGGCACCGAACTCCGCTTCCGGCGGAGCGGCCCGGCCCCGTCAACGGGGGAAGGGCCCGCTCCGCCGGTAGCCGAGCATCGGGTCGTAGAGGTCGGTCCGCCGGTCCCGCACCAGGTCGTCGAGCGGGTTCCAGATCGGCGCGGCGCGGGAGGCGACCACGTCGACGTCGGCGGTCAGGACGCACTCCTCGTCCGGGCCGGCGATCTCCCCGAGCGGCCAGCCGCCGGTGCCGGCGATCAGCGAGCAGCCGAGGAAGCGGGCGTCGCGGTCGGTGCCGATCCGGTTGGCCGCGGCGATGACGACGCTGTTGACGTGGGCGGCGGTCATCGTGAGGTAGGCGGCCATGCACCGGCCGGACGCGTCGAGCACGGGCGGCGGCGTCCAGGTCCAGTTGTTGGCGCTGCAGATGATGTCCGCCCCCTGGAGGGCGAGCAGCCGCGGCACCTCGGGGAACCAGATGTCCCAGCAGATGAGCAGCCCGATCCGGCCCAGCCGGGTCTCGAACACCGGGAAGCCCCGGTCACCCGGGGTGAACCAGAGCTTCTCGGTGTTCCACAGGTGGGTCTTGCGGTAGTGGCCGACGTAGCCGTCCGGGCCGACCAGGACGGCGGAGTCGAACAGACGGACGCCGTCCTGCTCGACGAGGCCCCCCACCAGGTGCACGCCACGGTCGCGGGCGAACGCCTCCCACGCGCGGACGGTGGCGCCCGACGGCACCTCCTCGGCGTGCGCGTACGCCTCGGCCCGGGTCGCGAACGCGTAGCCGGTCGCGCACAGTTCGGGGAGCACGATGAGCGCGGCGCCGTCGTCGGCCGCCCGCGCGGCCAGCTCCAGGCCCCGCCGGAGGTTCCGCTCGCGGTTGGCGGTTCCGACCTGGGCGTCGCACTGCACCACGGCGATCCGGGCCGGGCTGACGCGGCGGTCCGCCCCGGCCGCACCGGCGGTGCGCGGGTCCGCTCCGGGTAGGGGCACGGTCACCTCCCGTCCTGTCGGGCGGCGCCCGTCACCGCAGGGGGACGGGCGCCGCCGTGGTCCGGTCAGTCGTCCTGGTTCTCGCCCTGGTCGTCGCCGCCGCCCCGGTGGCGCCCGAGGAAGGAGACGAAGGCCTGGGAGCCCTCGGCCGCCGGGGCGTCGGTGCCGGCCACCAGATTGCCGCTGGTCGACGCGAACGCCACCGCACGGCCCGAGGCGGCCACGAACGGCTCCCGCGAGTCGCCGTTGCCGAACGAGCCGTCCGGGGCGGTGGAGACCCGCTCGGTGCGGCCGGTGCGCAGGTCCTGGCGGTAGACGTCCCAGCCCGGGCGCTGCGGGCCGGCCACCAGGTTGTCGGCGGCGGACTCGAAGTACAGCCAGCGGTTGTCGGCGGTGATCGAGCCGTGGTCCGAGGACCCCACCGAACTGGTGCCCGGCAGGCCGCCGCTGACCTTCGTCACCTTCCCCGTCCTGAGGTCCCGGACGTGCAGCACCGTGTGGTAGCGGTGACCGCTGGTCGAGCCGCCGGGCTCGGCCAGGGTGTAGATCGCGCGCCGCCCGTCGGGGCTGATCGTCGCGTCGAAGCTGGAGTTGCCCACCGTGCCGTCGAGGCCCGCGCTCACCGCCGTCAGCTTCCCGGTGGGCACGTCGTAGACGTAGTAGACGGCGGAGGTCGGGTGGGAGGCGATCGCCTCGCCCGGGCCCTGCGGGGTGCTGCGGCGCGCGGCCTCGGCGGCGCTCGGGGTCAGCTCCACGTCGGCGGGGGCGACGGCCTGGGCGGGGGGCTCCTCCTCCGGCAGCAGCGCGGAGAGCGAGGAGAAGCCGATGGTGCGGCCGTCCGCGCTGATCGTCGGGTGCACCGAGAGGCTCTCGCCCGGCTTGCCGTTCGCGTCCCGGGAGATCAGCCGGGTGGTGTGGGTCCGGCGGTCGGTCAGGTAGACGTTGTACTTCCAGGTGTACGGCCGGTTCAGCGAGGGGTCGGTGTCCGCCGCCGGCGTGTCCACCACCGTCGGGTCCAGGTCGGTCCGGGAGGACAGGAAGGCCACGTACCGGCCGTCCGCGCTGATCGAGGGCGCGTACGAGGCGTGGTACTGGTCGGTGTCGGTCCCGGCGGCGCTGCCGCTGATCAGCTCGGTGCGCCCCGTCCAGCGGTCGCGCACGTACACCTCGTCGCGCCCCTGCACCCGCGGGCCGGGCACCACGCCCTCGGCGTCGCTGTCGAAGGCGACGTAGCGGCCGTTGGCGTTGATCGCGACGTAGTCGGTGAAGCCGGCCAGCGGCTCGTCCGCGTCGGAGAGGTTGACCCGCTCGGTGCGCCCGGTGCGCAGGTCCCTCACATAGGCGTCGCGCCAGCCCTTCCCGGGCTGCTCCACCACGTTGGTGGCCCAGGAGGTGAACAGGGCGTAGCGGCCGTCGGCGCTGAGGCCCTTGCTGAACGACTGGTCGTCGGGCGTGGCGCCGTCCACCCCGGTGCTGATCCGGACGGTGCCGCGCGCCACCGGACCGGCCTGGGCCTGGGCGGGAACGGCGGTGGCGGCGAGCACAACGGCCGCGGCCAGCACACCGCCGCCCGCGAGCCACCGGTTGCGGGTCGTCCGGCTGGTACGTGTCATCAGGTCTTCCCCTCAAATCGCCCGGCCGGGCTCCCTCCCGGTGGCGGGCTTTCCGGGCAAGCCAAGCCCCGGGCGGGCCGATGGTCAACGCCCGTCGGCGATCCGAGGCGAAAGATACGTCAACGAGCTTATATAGCGCGGGAGTCGTTCCAGGAGCCATCGCGATCGCCGTCACGGGCCCAGCAGCAGATCGCGGACCTCCGCGGGGCGGGACAGGAACGGGTGGTGCCCGCGCCCGGACCTCGGGGTCGCAGTCCTGCAGGAAGGTGTCCGCGAGCCGCGCGCACGCCCCGTGCACGAACACGACCCGCATCGCCACCTCCGCGTCCTCGCCCGCTCCCCGGAGGAACGGGCCCCGTGCTCCCAGGGCCCACCCGTCCCGGTCCCCTCGCGGACGGCTCGGCACCCGATGTCACAATGACCGCCCTCGCGTCGTCAGAGAGGAGAAGACCGGGAGAGCGGAGGGAACCTCATGAACTGGCGTGAGTCGGCCCGTTGCCGGGGCGCGGACCCCGAACTCTTCTTCCCCATCGGCAGCAGCACCAGCTTCCCGACACTCGCGCAGAGTGACGAGGCCAAGGCGGTGTGCGGCCGCTGCCCCGTGTCACGGCAGTGCCTGGAGTGGGCGCTCGACGCCGCGCCCGTGGAGGGCGTCTGGGGAGGGACGACGGAAGCGGAACGCCGCGCACTGCGCCGACACAGGGCCTGAGCCACCGCAGCGGCCCGGGCCCGCCACTGTGGACGGCAGCGGCATCGCCACCAAGTACCTTGGAGGCAAGCGAATGTGACGGTCCGTCGTGAACTCGGTGCACCCGGCCCGGTCGCAGGGCATCATGGACCGCACGAGAGCGACGGGGGCGATGGCCGTGCCGGTGCACCACGATCCGTACGAGATCCGCGGGGACGGAAACGGATCCGCCGCGTTCGGCGGCGTCGTCGCCATCGCGCTGGGGGCGGTGGTGTTCAACATGCTCCTTTCCTGGGATGACACACCCCTTGTGGTGCTGCTGTTCTTCTGGGCGTTCTGTCTGCTGTGCGTGGTGGGCGGCCTGGTGGTCCTGGCCGTCGTCCTGCGGAGCATGCTGGTACCCGACTTCCGGCTGGACGCGGACGGCTTCCACGCGACGGGTGCCCGCTTCCACGCGCCCTGGTCGGAGATCGGGCTGATCGAGGTCGGGACCGTCGAGGTCTACCGGCAGGACTACCAGCAGCCCCGGAACTCCGGCTACCAGCAGCGTCGCGTCTTCTGGGTGACCCGGGGCGAGCTGCGGTACGAGTTCCAGATCATCCGCGACCGCCCGCTGTCGCTCGGCGAGCTCGAACGGGCCCTCGTCCGGTTCGCCGGGGAGGTGCCCGTCCGGGTGCTGGAGTCGGTCGAACGCCGTACCCAGTGGACCGGGAAGCCGTAGCCTCCCGGGTCGGCCGGTTCCGCGGTGGTCCTCCCGCGCCGCCGCCCGGCCGCCGTCCACCACGCCCACCTACTCACCCGCGTCGGCCCCCTCGCCGGCTCCCCGCCGACCGCGACCTTCCGTGCCCGGGATTCGCCCACTCCGCTGCCGTCAGGGTGAGCGTCCTCGTCGGACCTGTCGCTCGGGGCTCAGGGACGGTGGTGCGGGGTGTGGCCGGGCAGGGGGCCGTAGGCTGCGCAGGTCTCGCAGTCGCAGGTGGTCAGGGAGTTGGCCTGGCAGTGTGGCGTGGGCCAGGCCGGGGAGTCGCACGGGCCGGGATCGACCGGGGTGTCGTCGGGCAGGCTGCGCCGGCACCAGTCGCATCGGACGGCGGCGGGTACGCCGGCCTGGCGCAGCCGACGGGCCGCGCCGGCGGCGAGGTCGAACGGAAGGTCCTCCAGCGCGGTGACGGGTGCGCTGCCCAGCAGTTGCCTGCTGTGCCAGAGGCTCAGCCCGGTGACCGTGCGGATCGCCTTGAAGGCTGCCGCTCCACCGGGGGAGACGGCTGTCAGCAGGACCGTGAACTGTGGATCCTCCACGGGCTCCTCCTCGGACGGCGGTATGGCGCCCATGTCCTCTGACAGGCGATCTTGACTGCCGGTCAGGTGTCTGCGGGCCGTTGCTCCGGCCGGTGGTACGGGGGGAGTGTACAGGCGGCTGCGGCGGTGAGGGATCCGGCGCAGAGCAGGTAGAGGGCGGCCGTTCGTACGGTCCAGGGTGGTGCGCCCGGGACGGGGCCGAGGGCGGGGCGGACCTCGTGGCGGGGATCGTAGGTGAACAGCACCGGGCGGCCGACCGCGAGGTGCTCGTCTCGGGGATCGGCCTCCAGGGTCCAGCGAGTCCCGTCGGGGGCACGGGCGCTGAGGTAGGAGCTGGAGCCCGGGAGGGGGCCACCGCTGTCGGTGCCTCGGCTCCACCGCCTCTCCACGATGCCGGTGACCGCCACCCCGCGCTCGTGCCGCACCTGCAGGTCGGTCCAGAACGGGGTGACGACACCGTAGACGGACGCTCCCAGCAGGACGGCGGTCGAGGCGGCCGCCGTGACGCCTCGCGGGACCGACTCCCGAGCGGCGACCTCGAAGAGGACCACTCCGTGGAGCACCAACGCGGCCAGCCCGATGACCAGCATGGCCAGGTAGAACAGCATGTCGTCGGTAAGCCGGTACACGGCGGCCGTCACCCACGAGCCGGCCACCACAACGGCGACCGGCACCACGGCCACGATCACGAACCGCCCCGGGGCCTGCAGGGTGGGAGGCCAACTGCGCCCGAACGTATCCCCCATGGTGCACAGCGTGACCCTCCAAACCCCCGCCCACAAGCCCCCAGCCCGGATCGACACCGTCATGGCTCACCGCGCTGACACGCCGCCCCGCCGATCAGTCAGGATCGCCTGTCCGAGGACAGCCCGGTCGATCGCCAGGCGGCCCCGAAGCCCGGCGAATTTCCGCCTCCTGCCCGCTGGGCAGCACTTCGACGCACCAACGGGCCCAGCATCCCGGACAATCGGGCTCACCGGGCCAGGGCCGAGGGCGGCCGGCCGGTGCGGTGCCGGACGCCTGCACGTCCGGCACCGCACCGTGTGTTTCAGGGGTGCCGCAGAGCGATGAGGTCGGTCCCGTACGGGTTGGTGAGGTCGATGGCGTCCGGTTCGGGGACGATCCGCGCCTCCCGGCCGTAGCGCAGGCACGTGGACTCGATGGCGGCGGGCGCCCCCTCGTTCCGGAGCCCGACCTGCACGCCGGTCCTGTTGTTGTACTCGTCCATCAGCTGGGCGTTGCGGGTCCAGTCCGGGTTCGCCTGTCCGTCGCGTTCGTGGGCCGCCGCCATCCGTTCCGCGAAGCCGCGGTTGGCGCCCTCGGTCATCAGCCCGTTCCAGATGCAGTGCCGCGCGGCGTCGATCCGGTTGTCGTCGGTCTCCGTCGCCTCGGGGAACGCCGCCTTCGACAGGTTGAACGCCGGTCCGCGGGCGTTGCGGACCCGGTAGCAGTCGTAGGGCTCGCCCTCGCACACGCTGCGCTGCTGGACGCCGGTCGACCACCACTGGTCCAGGGCGTCCCCGCGTGCCGCGACGGCGGGGAACGCGATGGGGTACGCGGCGGCGTCGCCGAGGTGCAGGCGCAGCCTGTTGCCGTCGAGGCTCGCCCGCACGGGCACCGCCGCCCCGGTCGAGTCGAAGCCCAGCGGCAGTCCGACACCGGCGACGACCGCCCCCGCCGGGTCGACGAGTTCCACCCGGTGCGCGGTGGCGCGCAGCGTGTAGTCGGCGGGCGCGCCGAGCAGGACGTCCACCGAGGTCGGGGCGCTGGGGTCCAGGCGGACCAGCGACACCTCGAACGAGCCGTCCTCGGCCAGGCGTTGGAACCGGGCGTCGAAGCCGGGGCCGCTCAGGACGACGCCGTCGGACACCACCGCGGGCCGGAGCGGGCCGGCCGACGGCACGCCCAGCGACAACGAGACCCCCGGGGCCACGGGTACCGTCACGCCGGAGCTGTAGAGGCGGTCGTGCTGGAACTGCTGCTCCAGGACGCCGCCGGGGTGCGTGACCGGGTCTTCCGTCGGGTAGCCGTACGCGCTCGCCTCGTAGCCCGCGCGGGACCACTGGTCCAGGACGGCGCCGGTGACCGGATGCGCTCCCGTGTCGGGTGACCAGTGGACGACACCGTGTTCGAACCTGCTCATGCGGCCCCGGCCGTCCGGCAGCAGGATCTCGTCACCCGCGGGGTAGCCGAGCGGGCCGCCCTCCCAGCCGGTCTCGCCCCACTTGTCGCGGATCGCGCCGGTGACGTAGTAGGCCTCGTTCAGGTGCCAGTAGATCGTGCCGCCCTGGAAGTACTGGCGGCGCCCGACGGCGTCGGGGTTGACGATCTCGTCCGAGGTCGGATATCCGAGCGGGCCGGCCTCCCAGCCGTTGCGCTGCCAGGCGGCGAAGAAGTGGTTGACCACCGGGTGCGCGCCGCCGGCCGGCGACCAGTAGATGGGCCCGTTCTGGAACACCGAGCGCTTGCCCTGCCCGTCGGGGTTGGTCAGCTCGTCCGACGTCGGATACAGCAGGAAGCCGTTGGGCCCGCCGAGTTCGTCGTACTTCTCCCGGATCGCGCCGCAGACCTCGTACGGTGCGGGCCAGTAGACCCGGCAGTCGGCCGCGGCCGACGCCCGCGGCCTCCCGTCCGCCGACCCGGCTGCCAGCGCGGCCTCCATCACCTCGGCGCGGTCGGCCTGTTCCTTCGTGAAGCCCGACGGGATCGTCCCGCAGTCGGAGCGCATCCGCCCCGGCACGACGGACGGCTGCGGGTTCCCGGTCGGCGCCCACCGGGCCGGTGCCGCCGGTCGGCCGGGCCCGGCCGCGGCGCACGGCGCGTCCGGTCGGGCGTCCACCGTGGTGATCGGTCCCGCCAGCAGGGACACCAGGACCGCTGCCACGGTGACTCCACGCCTCACCGCCCGTCCGAAGCGCGGACGAACGGGCAGGTGATGATCCGGTTTCTGGCGTAGGCGCATCGGTCTCTCTCTGCTGAATCGCCCGGGACCGGCCCGGGGACGTCCTGTCGCACGGCCCGGCCGGTCGGAGCGCGCCTCCTCGGAGACTCCACCCCCGCCCCATCCTGCGCGGTGTTCGTACGCCGAGGGAGGGAGCGCCGGGCAGCGCTGGAAGCACACCGACGCTCGCGGCCAGGGCGTGCGCGCCTGCCTCGTTCGACCTGCCGCCGAGGCCCTGACCTGTGCAGACACGGAGCGGGGTGCGCCACCGGAACCTTGCCGTCACACTTGGAACGATCGGCCGAGGCGATGGGGTGAAGGCGATGCCTCTTGAGGGCGAGTACGAGCCGAGCCCGGCGCAGTGGATCCGCGAACAGGTCGAGCTGTACGAGAGTTCGGGTGGTACACGGGGCACGACGCTCTGGGACACGGGCCTGCCGGTCGTCATCGTCACGATGCGCGGCGCGAAGAGCGGCAGGATCCACAAGATCCCACTGATGCGGGTGGAGCACGAGGGGTGCTACGCGGCGGTGGCCTCGAAGGGCGGCTTCCCGCGCCACCCGGACTGGTACGTCAACCTCAAGGCCAACCCGCGGGTGGATCTCCAGGACGGCCCCGAACGCCGGGGCATGACGGCCCGTGAGGTCACCGGGGACGAGCGGACCCGGTGGTGGCGGCGCGCGGTCGCCGCGTATCCGACGTACGCCGAGTACCAGGAGATGACCGACCGCGTGATCCCGGTCTTCGTCCTCGAACCCGAGCGCCCGGCCGGCCCGGCGAACGGCCCGGCACCGACGAGGAGCTGAGCCCCGCACCCCACCGCGTCCCGCACCCCACCGCGCTCCCCGAGGGCCGCGCCCGGGTGCCGGGTGATGTGCGCGAGGCCGCGACCGGTGAGCCGGTCGCGGCCTCGTCCCCCGGGGGGGTGCGCGGAGTTCGATCGCGTCGCGCGGTCAGACGGTGACCCGTTCGGCGTTCGCGGCCGGAAGGTCGGCGCTCCGGTCGGTGTCGACGGCGGCGGGGGTGTTCTCCCGGGGCGCGGGGAGCGCGGCCATGATCGCGGCGGAGACCACGATGGTGGCCGCCCAGGCGAGGCCGTACCGGCCGACGGGGGTGTCGGAGAGCGGGCCGGCGAACCAGTCGCACTTGGTGAAGGCGAGCCCGGTCAGCAGGGCGGTCACCCAGGCCGCCATCGCCTGCCAGCAGAAGCCGCCCTTGTACCAGTAGCGGCTGGTCCGGCCGGTGTCCATCAGCGCGGCGGCGTCGTAGCGCACCGCGCGCGAGCGGCGCCGGAACATGTCCACCGCGTAGACGCCGATCCAGGCCGAGAAGGAGACGGCGAGCAGGACCAGGAAGGTGATGAAGGAGCCCAGGAAGCTCTTGGCGACCAGCATCAGCAGCAGGCCGGCGACCAGCGAGATCACGGCGTTGATGCTGACGGCCAGGGCGCGCGGCAGCCGCACGCCCATGGTCTGCGCGGTGAAGCCGGCCGAGTACATGGAGAGGCTGTTGATCAGCAGCATCCCGACGATCGCGGTCAGCAGGTAGGGCACGGCCAGCCAGGTCGGCAGCAGGTCGCCGAGGAAGGAGACGGGGTCGGCGGCCTGGGCCAGGCCGGGGGAGGCCACGGCCATCACGGCGCCCATCAGCACCATCGGCACCATCACCAGGCCGGCGCCCGAGACCGTCACACCGACGATCTTGCGGCCGGAGGCGGCGTGCGGCAGGTAGCGGGTGAAGTCCGGGCCGGTGGGGACCCAGCTGATGCCGCCGGCGGCGATGGTCCCGATACCGGCGATCATCATCGCGGTGGTGCCCGCCGGCTTGGAGAACACCTCGCTCCAGTGCGTGGTCGCGATCAGGTAGCCCAGCACCAGGACGCTGAAGACGCCGAAGAGGTACGTCGACCAGGTGTTGCAGACGTTCAGCGCCTTGCGGCCGAGGCCCGAGACCAGGAATGTGCAGGCGACGAAGCCGACGAGCGTGACGACGATCAGCACGGTGTTGCTCTTGACGCCGAAGAGCAGGTCGAGGACGGTCAGCACGGCGTACGCGCCGGTCACCGCGTTGATCGTCTCCCAGCCGAACCGGGCGACCCACAGGATCGCGCCGGGGAAGAGGTTGCCGCGCACACCGAAGGTGGCCCGGGAGAGCGTGGCCCCCGGGGCTCCGCCCCACTTCCCGGAGACCGACAGCACGCCGACCATGCCGAAGGAGACGAGCGCGGCGCACGCGGCGACGACCAGGACCTGCCAGAAGTTCAACTGGTTGAAGACCACCAGGGCCGCCCCCATGGTGAGGAGCAGGACGCTGATGTTCGCCGCGACCCAGGTCGGGAAGAGCTCGCGGACGGTGCCCCGGCGTTCGTGGTCGGGGACGGGGTCGATGCCGCGGGTCTCGATCGCGCCGCCGACGTCGGCGGTGGACGGGTTGTCCATGAGGGTGGCTCCGTGCGGGGGAGGCGGGAGGTAAAATCCGGCAAATGGGATATTGATGGAACTCTTCGCGCGTAGCGCGTGAGCTGTTCATCCTACTTTGTCGACTTTGCTTCCGGCCCCGGCCCGGTGCTCCGCCCGTCGGCCGCCCGCCGGCCGCGCGCCGGGCACCACGCGGAGGTCTCCGGGGTCGCGTCGGTCGCTGTCCGTCGCGGCCCCGCTTCGTACGGCCACGGCCACGGCCGCCGTGCCGCCCGCTGCGAGCTGCCGCCCGAGCCCGCAGGGGCCTCCCGGCGGCCCGGGGTGCGGCCGTGTCGGTGCCGCCCCCGATGCGGCTCGGCGGCGATCGGAATCGGGCGCCCTCTGCCCGGACGGCCGCGCCAACCGGTGGGCAGCTGGTCAGAAGATGTGATGTTCCGCCAAAACTGCTCAACTCCCGCCCGGTCGGCAGGAACAAGGTGCCCAGCCGATTTCCTGATCCCCAACAGGCCCCCGCGGCCCGGGCCGGCCGTCGGTCCGGAACCCGGGGCGGGAGGAGGGACATCACATGGTCGGCATCGACGGCGGCGGTCGCGCTGAGGCGCACGACGACGCCCGGAGCCCCCGGACCCGCCAGGACCTTCCCGAGCAGCCGCTCGGCACCGAGGCCGGAGACCTCGCGGCGGACAGTATGCTGCCCACCGAGCTGATCGCCCTGCTGGTGATGCACGGCGAGACGTACTGGGAGTACGCGTATCTGCACCTCGGCGACGCCGACGCCGCCGACGACCTGGTCGACGGCGTGTTCGCGGACCTCGCCGCCCACTGGGACGTGGTGCTGCGGCAGGAGAACGTCCAGGAGTTCTGCTGGGGCGTGCTGCGGGCGACCGTCGACGACGCGCTGGAGCGGCTCGCCCGGCCGTCGGCCTTCACCGCCGCCGCGTTCGCCGTCGCCATGAACGACGCCAGGGGAACGTTCCAGGCCTTGGAGAGCGGCATCGGCCTCTTCTCGGTGATCGGCGACCTGCCCGGCCGGCAGCACGACGCGGTCGTGCTGACCTATGTGCTCGGCTACCCGATCGTCACCGCCGCACGGGTCATGGGCATCACCCGGAGCGGGGTGTACAGCCTGCGCCGCGAGGCCCGCCGCCGGCTGGCCGCCGCGCTGGGCCTGGACGAGCGGACTGCCGCGGAGGCGGAAGAGCAGTGATCGACATGGGCAGTGCCGCCGACACGCAGACCGGGCCCGGCCGGGACGTCGCAGACCCCGACCGGGGCTGGGCACCGCTCGCGGAGGCCCGCCTGCCGGAACCCGAGGGCAGGGGCCGGGCCTCCGCCTGTCTGGACGACGCGCCGACCAGGATCGCGAGGGGTCTCGCTCGGCGGACCACGGGGCCCCTGCGGCGGTCGGTGGTGGTGCGGCTGGACCGGGACCGGTTCGAGCTGCTGGCGCTGTGCCACCTCATGGCGCAGGACGCCCGGGCCGCGGAGCGGATCGCCGCCCTCGCGGACACCCCCGCGATCGAGCCGCACGGCGCGCTGATGCTCGGCGCGCTGTGCCACCTGGCCGTCCACGAGGGGGACGACGAGGACGGCGCGACGCTGCGCCGGTCGCTGGCGGACGGGCCGCGGACGTGGTGGCAGCTGGCCGCCGGGGCCGGATGCCTCCAGGCCGCCTACGCCCTCGCCCTGCTGTCCGCCGGTCGCGGCGACCAGCGGGAGGCACGGCACTGGCACGACCAGGCCCGCCGGCTCGCCGGACACCGCGACGTCCGCACGGCGGTCCTGGCCGCCTACGACGGGTTCCAGCCCACCCACGGCCTGTGCTCCGGCGTCCGCGAGGCCCTGGCGGCCCTGCCGACCAGCCGTGACCCGGACTTCGGGAGCACCCCCGCGATCGACCCCGGTCCGCTCGCCGCCGCACTCCGCCGGCATCGGACCGGTCCCTGTTGCCGCCCCGCGCTCCCTTGACGTGCGGGGGAGGGGGAGTCCACGGACGGCGGCCCTCGTGAGCCCCGCGCCGCTGCCCGGCGTCCGGTGAATCGGCGCCGGCGTGCAACCCTTGCGGCGGCGCGGCGGTGAGTAGGGCGGAGCGATGGTCCGGCCGGGCCGTCGCGTGGACGCGAAGAGGAACTGGATGACCGCGAGCGTATGGCACATCCCGGTCGAGGACGGGCCCGGGCCCGTCACGGCACGGGCTTCCACAGGCGGCCCTGACGTGGGGGAGCTCGACTTCGAGGGGTTCGCCGCCACCCGCTGGCGGCGGCTGGTGCGCACCGCGTACCTGCTCACCGGCGACTACCACGAGGCCGAGGACGTGGTGCAGGCGACCTTCGCGAAGGTCTTCAGGAACTGGTCCCGGATCAGCCGCCTGGAGGAACCGGACGCCTACGTGCACCGGGCCCTGGTGAACAACAACCTGAGCCGCCACCGGCGGCGCCGGGTCAGGCAGTTGCTGACGCCCGTCCTTCCCGACCGGGCGCACACCGCGGGCGGCGGCCACCGCGACGTCGAGGAGCGCTCGGTGCTGCTGCAGGCGCTGGCGGAGCTGCCGCAGCGCCAGCGGGCCGTGGTCGTCCTGCGCTACTGGGAGGACATGAGCGAGCGCCAGGTCGCCGAGGTGCTCGGCTGCTCGCCGGGCAATGTGAAGAGCCAGGCCAGCAGGGGCCTGTCGAAACTGCGCGGGCACCCGGCGCTGGCCTCGTACGCGGCGGGCACGGGTTCGACGATCGACGGCACGAACGGAGGCGACAGGTGATGGACACCGAGGACATGGTGCGCGGCGCCCTGCGGGACGAGGTCGCCCGGGTCGAGGTGGCGGACTGGTCCGCCGGGCCCGTGCGGGCCCACGTGCGCCGGCAGCGGCGGGGGCGCCGGGCGGCGGTGGGGGCGTCGGCCGCGGCGGCCGTGCTCGCGGCGGTGGCGGGTACGGGCGCGGTGCTGTCCGCGCAGGGCGGGGACCGGGCCGTCGGACCGGTCTCGTCGGCCTCGTCGGCTCCGCTGGTCCCGGCGGAGCCGGCTCCCGAGGCGGTGGTGGTGGAGCCCGGCCAGCAGCTGCCGTTGGGACGCCCGGACTGGTGGATGCAGCTGAAGGACCAGGAGATCTGCCTCCACGACGCTCCCGCGTACGGAAGCGGTCCGGGGTGCGCCGGGTCCTCCTGGGCATCGGACGCGACCGGGATCAGCGCGAAGTACCTCGGGGTGCCCCCGCAGTACGGGGAGGCTCTGTACAACCTCGTCTACCACGGGCCCGGAAAGGTGGCCCGGATGACCATGGAGCTGGACGGCCGGGCCTACTGGGCCACCGTCGTCTCGCTTCCCGGCAGCCCGGGCTACGCCGCCGGCTATGTCTGGGGGCCCGCCTTCAAGGCCTCCGACGACGCGAAGGCGGACCCGTTCCAGGGCATCAGGCTCGTCGCGTACGACGCCGGGGGAACGGTCCTGGCGGTCAAGACGCCCTCGTCCTGACCCCATCCGCTCCCGACGACCGCGCCACGGGCACGGCCGGCCCTCCCGGCCGCGCCCGTGGGCGGCGGGTACCCGGCCGGTCGCCGCCGCCCCGCCCCCGTCGGCTAGCCTCCCCTTCGTGAACGATCACCCCGAGCCCCGGACCCTGCGCGTCTTCGTGGCACTGGCTCCGCCCGACGACGCCAAGGACGAACTGGCCCGGGCCCTGCAGCCCGCCTACGCCGGGTACCCCGGGCTGCGGTGGAACCGGATCGAGGACTGGCACATCACCCTGGCGTTCCTCGGCGAACTGCCCTTCACGGCCGTGCCGCCGCTGCGCGCCGCGCTGGTCGACACGGCCGCCTCGCGCCCCGCCCTGGCCCTGCGCCTGAAGGGCGGCGGCGACTTCGACCGGCGACTGCTGTGGAGCGGGATCGACGGCGACCTGGAAGGACTGCACGCGCTCGCCGCCGACGTCCGGGACCAGGTCAGGTCCTGCGGCATCGAGTTCAGGGAGCGGGTGCTCCGCCCCCACCTGACCCTGGCCCGCTCCCGCCGCGACGATTCCACCAGCGTGCCGGAGGCCGCGTCCGGGCTCACCGACTTCGCGGGTCGGATCTGGCGGACCGATCGCCTCCACCTCGTCGGCAGCAACATCGGCCGCGGTCCGGGGCCGATCCGCTACCGCGACATCGAGGCGTGGCCGTTCGGGGCCGCCGTCCGCAGCCGGCGCGAATCGTCGGACACGCCTCAGCCTTCGGGGTAGAAGACGAAGAGCGTGCAGCCCGTCGTCGTCTGCGGTACGTGCGACGAGCCGGCGGGGGCGTGGATGAACGATCCTGCGGGGTAGTCCCGTTCGCCGTCGTTGAAGACGCCGGAGACCACGAAGACCTCCTCCGGTCCCGGATCGTGGACGTCGACACCCTCCCAGCACGTGCGGGGATCCATCTCCAGCACATGCGCCTTCGCGCCGCCCGGACCGCTCCACAGCGGCCGCAGCCGGATGCCGGGGAAGAGCTCGCGTGCGGGCGCGTCGTGCACGGACGACCAAGCGTAGCCGGGCAGGTGCCCGCCCGTGGGCGCGGCCGCGCCGGCTGCCGGTGCTGTCTGTGCTGTCTGTGCTGTCTGTGCTGGTTCTGTCGTCATGGGGGCAAGCCTCGTCGTCGGCGGGCGCCCGGCCCAGTATCCGGATCGACGTTCTGAGGTACTTTTCTGCCGTGCACCGTGTAGCGGCTCTCGTCCACGCGCCGCAGTCGACCTTCGAACTCGCCTGCGCCGCCGAGGTGTTCGGTGTCGAGCGGCGAGGCCTTCCCACCCGGTACGCGTTCGGTGTGTGCACCGAGACCCCCGGCCCCGTCGCCACCCGGGCCGGCTACGAGATGCTCGTCGTCGAGGGACTGCCGGCCCTCGAACGCGCGGACACCGTGGTCGTCCCGGGCTGGCTGCCCGTCGGCGAGCTCCCCTCACCCGCCGTCGTGGAGGCCCTGCGCCGCGCGCACCGGCGCGGAGCGCGCGTGATCAGCATCTGCTCCGGAGCCTTCGCCCTGGCCCACGCCGGCCTGCTGGACGGCCGCTCGGCAACCACGCACTGGGCGCTGGCGAGCGACTTCGCCGCACGCTTCCCGGCGGTCCGCCTCGACCCCGACGTGCTGTACGTGGACCACGGCGACGTGGCCACCAGCGCGGGCTCCGGCGCGGGGATCGATCTCTGCCTGCACCTGGTGCGCGCCGACCAGGGCGCCGGGTACGCCGCGCACGTGGCCCGGAACATGGTCATGCCGCCGCACCGCGAAGGCGGGCAACTGCAGTACTCCGCGCCGCCCCACCCCGCCCAGATCGACGGCTCGCTCGCACCACTCCTGGAGTGGGCGACCGGCAGGCTCGGCGAATCACTGGCCGTCGAGGACCTGGCCGCCCGCGCCCGCTGCTCCGCCCGCACCCTGGCCCGCCGTTTCGCCGAGCAGCTCGGCACCAGTCCGGGACGCTGGCTGCTCGCCCAGCGGATCACCGCCGCCCGCGAACTGCTGGAGTCCTCCGACCTCCCGGTGGACGCCGTCGCCCGCCGCGTCGGACTGTCCTCGGCCACCAACCTCCGCAGGCGCTTCCTCGACGCCCTCGGCACCACACCCGGCGCCTACCGCCGAGCCTTCCGGTTCGAGCCGCGCTGACAGCCCGCCGCGGCCCGCGGGACGGGCGGGAGGCACAGCCGCCCGCGCCGCCCCGGGCCTCCTCAGGCGGGCGGCAGGGCCAGTGCGGTGCGGGCCTCACCCACCAGGCGCAGCGAGCCGAAGACGAGGATCAGGCCGCCGGGCCCGGCGAGTTCGGCGGCCCGGTGCAGCGCGGACGGGGTGTCCTCGGCCGTCAGGCAGGGGCCCTGCCGGCCGGGGGCGATCCGGCCGTGCAGAGCGGCGGGGTCCGCGGCCCGGTGCGAGTCGGTGCGGGTGAGGACGAGGGGCCAGTCGGAGGGCAGCGGGGCGAACATGCCGGACACGTCCTTGCCGTCCATCGCGGCGAAGACCTGCACGGGCGGGGTCGAACGGTCGGCGGCGCGGGCGTGGCGCAGGAACTCCGCGGCGACGGTCGCGACGCCCTGCGGGTTGGTGGCGCCTTCCAGCAGGACGCGGCCCGTCCAACCGCCCAGACGGGCGTGCGGGAGGAGTTCGAGCCGCCCGGGCCAGCGCGTGGCCGCCAGCCGCGCGCGCAGCTGCTCGTCGTCCGGGTCGGGGACGTCGCCGCGTTCGGCCATCGCGTCCACCGCGGCGATGGCGGTGGCGAGGTTGTGGTGCTGGTGCGCGCCGGACAGCGGGCAGGGCAGGTCGCGGTGCACGGCGCGGGGAGTGACCACGTCCACCACCGTCGTCGGGTCGTCGTCGTCGTCGCCGTCGCCGCCGTCGCGCTCGACGGTCCGGGCCGTGTAGCGGATCTCGTGGTCCATGCGCCACACGGTCAGCCCCGTCCGCTCCTTCAGGACCTCCTCCGCGGCGGCGGCCGCTTCCGGGGCCAGCCGCCCGAGGACCACATGGTCCCCGTCCCGCACGGCTCCGATCTTGGCCCGGGCGATCTCGGCGAGGGAGCCGCCGAGCAGCCGGGTGTGGTCGAGCCCCACACCGGTGACGACCTTCACGTCCAGACCGAGCTCCGCGGCCGCGGCCCGGCTGCCGCCGATGCTCGCCTCGGCCACCGCGAGGGTGACGCCCGCCCGCCGGAAGTGCACGGCGGCGGTGGCCGCGAAGACGCCCTGCGCCAGGACGGGCAGCCCGTGCTGCTCGATCGCACGCCAGACCTCGTCGAACGCCGCCGAGTACTCGGCACGTGTGACGGGGACCCCGTCGATCCGGATCCGTTCCCGGGGCTCCTGCAGGTGCGGACTGGGCATGCTCCCCACCCGGGCGCCGGCCGCCGCCATCGCCGACACCGCGAACGCGCAGGTCGACCCCTTGCCGTTCGTCCCCACCACCAGCATCCCGCGCAGCGCCCGCTCGGGGCTTCCCAGGACCTCCAACAGCCTTGGGACGTTGGCCTGCCGCGCCGTCCGGCGGAGCTTGTGGGGGTTCTCGTGAATCCTCGCGAGGATGTCCACGCAGCGTTGGTAGTCCACCCGCCGATTATGGCACCGACGGAGACCGTCCCGATTGCCCTTCGCGGCGGCTCGTGCCGGCAACACCGGCTCCCCGAGGCCCGGTTGAGCGTATCCCCGCTTCCGCCCGGTGGCTCCCGGGCGACCACCGCCCCGATCCCGTTGGAGCTGTGCGGCGCCGGTGCCCAGCTCGCCGAACCGGGGCACGCCGACCGGGTCGACCGCGGGGCCCCGCTGGGCCGTCCGGGCCGGGCAGCTTGCGGGGGAGTCGGGCCGGGCCGACGCTGGAGCGCGACCGCCGGTTCCTCCGGGGCCGCGCCGGACCGAGCATCTCCGAGGAGTCGTCATGGCCGCCCTCCGCCGCAGCCGCACCGGCCCCGCCGTCCGGCGTCCGCGCGCCGGACGGCGGGCCGTCGCGGCAGCCCTGGCCCTCGCGGCCTGCCTGGGCGCGACCGCCGCCACGACCGCCCCCGGGGTCGCGGCCGCCGACACCCTGGACCGCTTCCGCCGGCAGCGCCTCGACTGGCACGGGTGCCGACTGGGCCCGGACGACCAGGACGGCGCCGCACTCGACCTGGCCGGCGCCCGCTGCGCGGACGTCACCGTGCCGCTGGACTACGGCAACCCCCGCGGACGCACCATCACCCTGGCGCTCTCCCGGATCGAGGCCACCGACACCCGCCACCGGATCGGCGTGCTGTTGCTCAACGACGGCGGCCCCGGCGCCCCGACGCTCGGGGCCCCGCCCCGGGTGCGCGCCGCCCTCGGGGAGACCGCCGGCCGCTGGGACATCGTCGGGATGGACGCGCGTTTCGCCGGCCGGAGCACCCCGGTGGACTGCGGCTGGCCGGACGGCGGCTTCTTCTCCTCCGGGACCGGCCGCGCCGCCTTCGAGCGTCAGGTCGCCCTCCACCGGGACCGTGCGGCCAGGTGCCGTGACGCGGCCGGCGACCTGCTGCCGTACGCCGGCACCCGTGACACCGCCCGGGACATGGACGTGGTGCGGGGCGCGCTCGGCGAGCGTCGGATCTCCTACCTCGGCGTCTCCTACGGCGCCTACCTCGGCACGGTCTACACCCAGATGTTCCCCGGCCGCTTCGACCGGATGGTGCTGGACAGCGCGCCCCTGCCGAGCCACTCCGGGCCGGCGCTCCTCCCCAATCAGCTGCCCGAGCAGGAACGGGCGTTCGCCGCCTGGGCCGACTGGGCGGCGGCCCGCCACACCACCTACGGGCTCGGCCGCACCGGTGCGGAGGTGAGCGCCGGGATCCTGCGCACCGTCGAGACGGCGGCGGCCCGCCCGCTCGTCGTCGGAAGCGGCGCCGACGCCGTCGAGCTGGACGACACCCGGGTGCCGGTGCTGCTCTTCGTGGGACTCCAGGGCGACTCCGACCCGGAACGGGCGGCCCTCGCCGAGCAGATGGCGATGCTGGCGGCAGCCGCGGGGGGCGGCCAGGCGGCCCCCTCGCCCGCGACCGCCGCCCTGCTGCACTTCCTGTTCGGTCCGCAGGGGTCGCCGCTCGGCAGCGCCCTGCAGGCCGTCCTGTGCGCGGACCGCGCGGCGCCCCGCGACCCCGAGGACTACTGGCGCCGGATCGAGGGCAGCCGCGCCGAGCACCCGCTGTTCGGCCCGATGCTCAACGGCATCAGCCCCTGCGCCTTCTGGGACGCCCCGCGCGAGGAGCCCCTGGAGGTGCGCCGCGACGCGCGGGTGCTGATCCTCGCCGCCACCGGGGACCCGCGCAGCCCGTACCGGGACGGCGTCGCCCTGCACGCGACGCTGCCCGGCTCACGCCTGCTGACCCTGCGGGGCGCGAACCAGCACGGGCTCTACGGGATCCACGGCAACGCGTGCGTGGACGACGCGGTCAACGCCTACCTCGCCGGCGGACGCCTGCCGGACACCGACCCCGTCTGCCCGGCGGCGGGGGCATCGGTGGCGCCGTCCGGGCCGCCGGCGCGTTCGTCCGACCGTCCGGTCACCTGACACCCCGAGCGTCCGAGACCCCGAGCGTCCGAGACCCCGAGCGTCCGACATCCCGAGCGTCCGACATCCCGAGCGTCTGAGCACCTGACCCACCGGCAGCCGCCGGCGGGGGGGCCCCCCCCCCCCCCCCCCCCCCGCGGGGGGGGGGCCCCCCCCCCGCCGGGGGGGGGGGGGCCCGGGGCCCCCCCCGGCGCCGCCCCCCGGTTATAGGGCC
>NZ_JBHJUI010000002.1:0-77035 GCF_042268405.1 Kitasatospora sp. NPDC056184
GTGCGGCCCCGGCTCGGCGGGGCCGCACCACCGGACGTCAGCTGTTGTAGGCGCGACGCTTGTCCTCGCTGCTGCCGCCGCCCTGACCCTCGGTGAGAGCGGTGAGGTCGCCGATCTCGACCACGAGGTCGCCGTCCTCCGGGTCCGTGTTCTGCTGCTCGCTCATGAGTGCCTCCTTGAGAAACGAGGTGGGATTCCCCGGGGCCGCCCTGCAGCGGTCCGGGTTCGACCGCCCGTGAAGGGGGTCATTCCTGCTCCGGCGCTCGGGGCAGGAAGCTGTGGGGGTGGTGTGAGGTGCCTGGGGCTCGGCGGGAGGTGTTCTCGGCGCCGGGTGTATCCGAGCGCCACGGCGGCGGGAGAGCCGACGGACGGCGGCGCGGAGTGAGCGATGGGGATGGGTCAGCACCTGGCGTCGGGTCAACGGCTGGGCAGGGAGTTCCACCTCTGCCCAGACCCTCTTGCCGTGGCCGATCCGTTCGACGCCGTGGTTGAGGGCCAGGCGCTGGACCAGGAAAAAAGCCACGGCCGGACTCCTCGTCCGGCGTGGCGGAACGAGCAGCCGGAAGGTCGGCCGAGCCGTCGTGAACCTCGATCAGCAGCCGCTTTCGAACCGGGTGGATGTGCAGGCCGACCGTCAGGGTCGTTCCGGTGCCGTGTTGGACCGCGTTGGCCACGAGCTCCGAGGTGATCACTGCAAGGGCGTCCTTGGTGCAGTCGTCGAGGCTGGCTGGCTGTGAGTTTGGTTGGCGGCCCGTTGCCGATTGAAACCCTTGAAACCCGAGCCGGGAGGCGAGGCGCATGGCGCGTGGGCGGACGGCGAATCAGAAGCTGGCACACTTGCTCATGGAGTGCCGGTGGAAAAGCAACGGCGAGTTCGCCCGGTCGGTCAACCGGGTCGGAACCGAAGCCGGGTTCAGGCTCAGGTACGACGAGTCGGCCGTCTCCCATTGGCTCGCCGGAACCCGTCCCATGGCGAAGTACCGTCAAGTGGTCGTGGAGGTCCTGAGCCGGCGCCTCGGGAGGGTTGTCACCGCATTCGAGGCCGGTTTCGTGGATCAGCCTGATGAGCAGGAGCAATCCGTAGACATGATGAAAGGGCTACTTGATCTGGGGAGCGCTGATATGGATCCATCGCGCCGAGGCGTCCTCGCGGCCGGCCTCTACTCGGTCGCGCTGGCCGTTCCCGGGTGGCCGGATGTGGTGGGCCGGTTCGAAAGGCTGAGGGCCGATCCGCACAGCAGGATCGGGATGGGCGAGGTCGAGTCCGTCGTGGCGATGACGGAGCGGATCAGCGAGATTGACGACCAGTTCGGCGGGCGGACCGCACGGCCGATGGCGGCCGCGTTCATGGTCAACAACATCGTCCCGTATCTTCGCGCCACCGCCTCGGATGGAGTGCGCAAGGCGATGCTCTCCGCGGCGGCCGATCATCTCTATCTCACGGGATACATGGCCGTGGACGAGCGCTTGGACGCGCTCGGGCAGCACTACTACACCAAGGCGCTGGAACTTGCGCTCGCAGCGGGAGATCACCTCACCTACTGCACCACGCTGCGAGGCATGAGCGTGCAGGCCGTCGACCTCGGTCACGGTTCGCAGGCGGTGAGGCTCGCGGAAGCCGCGTCGAGCGCGTCTCCGCAGGCTGGGCCACGGATGCGTGCGTTTCTGGCGGGTCAGCAGGCGCATGCCCTCGCCCGGACCGGCGACCGTGCCGGGGCGCTGGCGATGCTGCGTGCGGCCGAAACCGCGATGGAGCAGGCCGAGTCCAGGGCCAAGGCCCACGGCTCGTACGATCCCGCGTCGCTCGCCTATCACGTGGCTCAGGTGAACCACGAACTGGGTGACCGGGAAGGCGCGATCAGGGCGCTGCAGCGTTCGGAGCGGATCAGGCCTGCCGTGTATCGGCGGGCCCGGGTTCGCCATCGGGCGATGCTTGCCGAGTGGCAAGTCGAAGTCGGCCGGCTCGAAGAGGGCGTCCGGAACCGGCACTTGGCCCTGGATGACTACCCGCAGGTGCGGTCGGGGCGGGCGGATGACCGGTTCAGGGCGATGATCGCTGCGACCGGGCCGCACGGCCGCAGTGTGCGGGTGCGTGAACTGCTGGAGCGGGCCCGGCCGATGGTGCCGGGGCGGGTGGGCTGAATCAGTCGAGCAGGGCGGTGAGTTCGGCGTCGAAGAGGACCTCGGGGTCGAACCGCATGCCGGTGAAGTGGCCGGCGAGTTCGAGGGACAGGACGCCGTGGAGGCGGGTCCAGAAGGTCAGGAAGAGGGCGAGGGCCTCGGGTGGGGCGGGGTGGTCGGCGGCCCAGGTGCGGTGGTCGGCGAGGTGGGTGCCGAGGGGGGTGGGGGCGGTCGGGGCGGCCGGGTGGAGGGTGGCGGCGCAGGCGTCCAGCAGGGTGGTGGCGATCTCCTGGGAGATGGCGGTGGTGTCCTCGGGGGCCTCGTAGCCGGGGATCGGGGTGCCGTAGACCAGCAGGTAGCGCTGGGGGTCGGCGAGGGCCCAGTCGCGCAGGGCGTGGGCGAGGGCGGTCAGGTCGGCGCCGTCGGAGGCGGCCGCGGCGAGGGTGTCGGCGAGGCTGCGGTAGGCCTCGCGGACGAGTTCGGTGATCAGCTCGTCGCGGTTGGCGAAGTAGCGGTAGAGGGCCGGGCCGCTCATGCCCATCTGCTTGGCGATCGCGTTGAGGGAGAGCGCGGAGGCGCCGGCCGTGGCGATCTGCTCCCAGGCGCGTTCCATGACCTCGGCGCGGACCTGGGTGCGGTAGCGCTCGCGGGGGGTGGTGGGGTCTGACTCGGCCATGGTTAGAAGGTATCACGGAAGCTATTGACTGTTGGATCGGTGAGGAGTTAGAACTTCTAACGAGAGAGATGGCCTCTAGGGAAGGAAACGCCATGTCGGGAATCCGGGCTGCCGTGATCACCGTTCCGCTCGCCGCCGTGCTGCTCGCCGGGGCCGCGGTTCCGGCCGGGGCGCACCCCGTCAAGGGGCTCACCTGCCGGGGCGCGGGCGTCGACCCCGCCGCGCAGGTGCGGTACCGGACGGAGGCGGTGATCGACGCTCCGCTGGGCGTGATCTGGAAGCTGCAGACGGACGTGGACCGCTGGCCGTCCTGGCAGCAGTCCGTCACCGGCGCCGAGCGCCTCGACCACGGCCGCTTCCGGGCCGGGTCGGCGTTCCACTGGACCACCCCGGTGCCGCCCGGGACCGGGATCCCGGCCACCGGTCTGGACATCACCTCGACCGTGCGGCAGGTCGGGGAGGGGTCCTGCATCCGCTGGACCGGTCCGGCGGTGGGGGAGGGGGTGCACATCGACGGCGTGCACGTCTGGACCTTCAGCAGGGTCGCCGGCGGGGTGAAGGTGAGCACCGAGGAGACCCACACCGGGCCGCAGGTCGACGGCAACGTGCCGATGGCGACCGCGATCCTCAGGGCGGGCCTGGAGGGGTGGCTGGCGGACCTCAAGGCCGCCGCCGAGGCGCAGGCGTCCGGGTGGACGCCTGCGCCCCGGTCGTGATCAGTCGGACAGGCGCTCCGCCGCCTCGTCGTCGCTCAGCGCCTCGATCTCCGCGATCAGCAGCTCCTCGACCCGGGCGGCGAGCGCGGCGGCCGTGGAGAGCTCGAAGGCGTCGCGGATCGGGACGTCCAGGCCGACGCCCGCGCGGATCCGGGCGACGACCCGGGTGACCAGCAGCGAGTCCCCGCCGAGTTCGAAGAAGTCGTCGAGGACGCCGACCCGCGGCACCCCCAGGACCTCCTGCCACAGCTGGGTGACCAGCTGCTCGGCGTCGGTCCGCGGGGCCACGTACCGGCTCGCGGCGGCCGCGGCCGGCTCGGGGAGGGCGGCGGTGTCGAGCTTGCCGTTGAGGGTGAGCGGCAGGGTGTCGAGGAGGACGACCGTGTCCGGGACCAGGTAGGCGGGGAGCCGTACGGCGAGGTGCTCGCGCAGCACGCCGGGGTCCGGCTCGGCGCCGGGGGCCGGGACGGCGTACGCGACCAGGCGGCGGCCGCCGAGCACGACGGCGGCGGCGCGCAGCACGTCCGGACGGGCGGTCAGGGCGGTCTCGATCTCGGCCGGCTCGATCCGGTAGCCGCGCAGCTTGATCTGCTCGTCGGTGCGGCCGAGGTAGTCGAGGGTCCCGTCGGTGCGCCAGCGGGCGCGGTCGCCGGTGCGGTACATCGTCCCGTCGGCGAACGGGTCCCCGACGAACGCGGCGGCCGTCAGGTCGGGACGGCCCAGGTAGCCGCGCGCCAGGCCGGTGCCGCCGATGTGCAGCTCGCCCTCCGAGCCGCGCGGCAGCAGGGCGCCGCGCTCGTCCAGCACGTACAGCCGCACGCCCGGCAGCGGGCGGCCGAGCGGCGGGCGGCGCCCGGCGTCCGGGGCACCGAGGTCGGCGGCGGTGACGATGACGGTGGCCTCGGTCGGGCCGTAGGTGTTGACCAGCCGCACCGTGTCGCCGTGCCGCTCCCGCCAGCGGGCGACGGCGTCGGCGCGGGCCTCGGAGCCGCCGAGCACCACCAGCCGCAGCGCGGCCGGCCACGGGGTGCGCTCGTCGTGCGAGACCAGCTCCTCCCAGTAGGCGGTCGGCAGGTCGAGCACGGTGACCGACGGGCCGTGCGGGCCGCGCAGCAGCTCGGGCAGGGTCCGGCCGCCGCCGGGGAGCAGGACGACGCACGCGCCGCCGGCGAGGGCGGGCCACAGCTCCTCGGCGTGGGTGTCGAAGCCGATCGAGGCGAACTGGACGATCCGGTCCCCGGGCGCGAGGCGGTAGCCGTCCGGGCCGGCCATCCAGTCGACCCGGGCGGCCAGGGCGGCGTGGTCGACGGCCACCGCCTTGGGGGTGCCGGTGGAGCCGGAGGTGTAGAGGACGTAGGCCAGGCCGGCCCGGTCCTCGGACGCCGCCGGGCCGGCGCCGGGCAGGACGCGCAGGCCCTCGCCGTCCTCGTCGGTCAGCAGCAGGACGGCGCCGGACTCGCGGACCATCAGCCGCCGCCGCTCCTCCGGGTGGGCCGGGTCGAGCGGCAGGTAGCCCGCGCCGGCCTTCCAGATCGCCAGCAGGGCCGTCACCAGCTCGAAGGAGGGCGCCAGCCGGACGGCGACCAGCTGTCCGGCGACCGGGCCGAGCCGCTCGGCCAGTTCGGTCGAGCGGCGGTCCAGCTCGGCGTAGGACAGGGTCCGGCCGTCGCACTCCAGCGCCGGGGCGTCCGGGGCGGCGGAGGCCCGTTCGGCGAAGCGGGCGAGGACGGGGCGGACCGTGGACGGAACGGCGGGACCGGTGCCGAGGGCGAGCAGCTCGGCGCGCTCCTCCGCCCCGATCAGCCAGTCGCCGTGCAGCGGCACCGCGGCGTCCTCGACGGCGGCGGCCAGCAGCGCGCGGCAGCGGGTGCCGAGCGCGGCCACCGTCGCCGGGTCGAGGACCTCCCGGTCGTACGAGAAGGAGAGCGTCAGACCGCCGTCCGGGGTGCGCCAGCTGTCCAGCAGCAGATCGGTCTTGGCGCGCTCGAAGCCGGAGTCCATGGAGGCGGTGCGCACCCCGGCGGGCAGCGGTGCGCCGCCCTCCTCCCCGGTCAGGTCGTACTGGCTCTGGTGGACGAACACCGCCTGGTAGAGCGGCGCCGCGCCGGCCTCGGCGGGCAGGTCCAGGTGGGCGGCGAGCCGCTCCAACGGGACGTCCTGGTGGCTCAGCGCACCCAGGGTGGCGGTGCGGACGCGGTGCAGCACGGTGCGGAAGCCGGGCTCGCCGGTGAGGTCGGCGCGGAGCACGCCGGTGCGGGCGAAGTAGCCGATCAGCTCCTCCTGCGCCGCCTCGGTGCGGCCCGCGAGCGGGGTGCCGACCACGAAGTCGGTGCTGCCGGTCCAGCGGGCCAGCACGCACTGGTAGGCGGCCAGCAGCACCATGAACGGGGTGCAGCGCTCGCGCCGCGCCAGCGCGTCCAGCGCCGCCGTCAGCTCCGGCTCCAGTGCCACCGCGGCGAAGCCCGCGGGGTGCCGCGGCTCGGCCGGGCGGGGGTGGTCCAGCGGCAGCCGCAGCCGGCCGGTGCCGGCCAGCTTCTCCGCCCAGTAGCGGAACGCCGTCTCGGCGCCGCCCGCCGCCGCGCGCTCCTGCTCGGCGCGCGCGACGTCGCCGTACCGCACGGCGAGCGGCGCGAGGTCGGCCGGGGCCTCGCCGAGCGCCTCCCGGTACAGCGCGAGCAGCTCGCGCCAGAGGATCTTGAACGACCAGCCGTCCGAGACGATGTGGTGGACGACCAGCATGAGCGCGTGCTCGTCCGGCCCGGAGGAGACCAGGACGGCGCGCAGCGGCGGGCGTCCGGCGAGGTCGAAGGGCGTGTTGACGGTGGGGCGGCAGGCCTCGGTGAAGTCCTGTTCGCCGGCTCCGGGGGCGAGCGCGACCAGGTCGAGCGGGACGGGCGCGGGCGCCTCGACCAGTTGGACGGGCGCCTCGCCGTCCAGGGCGAAGCGGGTGCGCAGCGGTTCGTGCCGGGCCGTCACCCGGTCCAGCGCGGTGCGCAGCGCGGCGACGTCCAGCGGGCCGCTCCAGCGGCGGCTCAGGTACATGTTGAAGCCGGCGTCGGCGGGGTGGAGCTGCTGCAGGAACCAGAGCCGGCGCTGTTCCTCGGTGAGCGGGTGGACGGCCTCGGCCGGGCGGGCGGCGCCGAGGGTCCGGTCGGTGGTGGTCATCGGGCGGCGGCCTCGGTTCCGGTACGGCGCGCGGGCGCGGCGGAGGGATCGGCGGAGGGTTCGGCGGGGAGGGAGTCGGACGGGGGCACGGCCTCGGCGCGGGCCGAGAGGGTGGCCAGGCCGACCAGGTCGTCGGGCTCGGCGTCGGGCACGTCGCGGTCGAAGTGGCGCAGCGCCGGGACGGCCAGGCAGACCGCCACGAGCAGGGCCATGGCGAGACCGAACAGCAGGTAGAGCAGGCCGATGCCGCGGCCCTCGCCGGTGCCGATCAGGCGGCCGACGGTGTCGGCCAGCGCGCCGTTCTCGTCGATCCACGGCTGGACCAGACGCGGCCCGAGCGGGGCGACGACGGCGAAACCGACCGGGAGGGTGGACCAGGCCACCATGGTGTTGACCGCGATCACCCGGCCGTGGAAGCGCAGCGGCACCTTGGTCTGCACGATCGTCGCGTAGACGCCGTTGACCAGGCCCAGCGTGTACGCCATGCCGAACGCGCCGAGCGCCACCGGCCAGACGCTCGGGCGCAGGCCGGTCACCAGGCAGGCGGCGGCCAGGCCGAGGGTCGAGAACAGGACGCCGCGCAGCCGCAGCCGGCGCGGCCCGCCCCAGATCAGCAGGGTCAGACCGCCGAGCACGGCGCCGAGCCCGGCCGCGACCGAGACCCAGCCCGCGGCCGCGAGCGGGGCGAAGGAGAGCACCAGCGGGGTGGTGAGCAGGAACAGCGGGGACAGGAAGATGTTGAGCACCGCGAAGAACAGCAGCATGGCCCGGAAGTGCCGGCTGCCGAGCGCCCGCCGGAACCCGGCCCGGATCTCGGCGGTGACGCTCTCGCGGCGCCGCGCGGCCATCACGTCGGGGAAGCGCACGGCCAGGGTGACGCCGGTGGCGACCACGTAGCTGGCGACGTCCATCACGAGGATGCCGCCGAGGCCGAGCGCCGACAGCAGACCGACCGCGAACAGCGGGACCAGGAACTGGGCGAGGCCGAAGGCCATCTGCACGACGCCGTTGGCACGGCCGAGGAAGCGCTTCGGGACGAGCTGCGGCACGGCCGAGTTCCAGGCCAGCCGTTGGAAGGTGAGTGCCGTCGACAGCATCGCGATCAGCACGTACGCGTGCCAGACCTGGAGGGAGTCGGCGAGGTAGAGCAGCAGCATCACCGCCTGGGTGAGGCCTGCCGCGACGTCGCCGTACAGCATGATCCGGCGGCGGTCGCCGCGGTCCACGAGGGCGCCGGCGATCGGCGCGGTGAGGATGCCGGGGACGAGGCCGCAGGCGGCCAGCAGGCCGAACTGGGCGAGCGAGCCGGTGGTGAGGTAGATCCACACCGGGAGGGCGAACTCGGTGAGCGCCGAGCCGATCATCGAGATCTGCTGGCCGGCGGCGACACCGAGGAAGCGGCGCATGGTCGGGCGCACCGCGGTGGACGCGGCGGGGGCCTGTGCGGCGTCGCGGGACAGCCCGGCCAGCCACCAGGTGGCGCCCTCGGTGCGCCGGTGCCGGTCCTCCTCGCCGTCCGCCACCGAGCGGTGCACGGTGGTGAGGATCTCGGCGAGTTCGGCGGCCCGGTACTTGAGGTAGAAGTGGCCCGCCTCGTCGAGCACCACGACACCGGTGGTGTCGCTGAGCCGGTGCCACTCGTGGTACCGCTCCTCGTAGAACTCGGTGGCCGGGTCCCGGTCGCCGCAGACCGCGTAGACCGGGGCGTTGATCCGGCCGTCCTCGCTCTCGAACAGCCGGGTGAAGTACTGCTCGGCCTCCCGGGTGCCGATCCGCCGGTTGGCGACCATCAGCCGCAGCTGCTCGGTGCCGACCTCGTCGGTGTCCAGGCCGGCCGCCGCGAGGGCGTTGATCATGCCCTGGTCGCTGCGGAGCCTGTCGGCGGTGCGGGCCCACCACTCGCCGACGGCGGCGCCGCGGCCGCGCGGGCGGGCGAACGGGAAGATGCCGCCGAGGTGGATCGCGTCGATCTCGCGGCCCGCGGCCTCGACCCGCCGGGCGATCTCGACGGCGAGCCGGACGCCGACCCCACAGTGGCCGTACAGGACGATCCGGCCCTCGACGTTGTCGAGGATCTCCTGGGCGCAGCCGGCCGCCACCTCGTCGACGTCCATCGCCTCCTCGCCCAGCTCGTGGCCGGGGACGGCGAGCGAGTGCAGGGCCCAGTCGGCGGGCAGGGCGTCGGCGAGCGGCTTGTAGATGAGCGCGCTGCCGCCGCCGTACGGCGCGCAGACCAGGCTCGCGCCGACCTTGCGGCCGGGCGGGGTGAGCAGGTGCAGCAGGCTGCGCGGTCCGCGGTCGGCGTGCGGGTCGCTGACCAGGGCGGCCAGCCGGCGTACGGTGGGGTACTTGAAGAGGTCCATCACCCCGACAGGGGTGGGGAGTTCGGGGTAGCGGCGGCGCAGCTTGGCGACCACCTGGGTGGCCAGCAGGGAGTGCCCGCCGAGCTCGAAGAAGTCGTCCAGAGCGCCGACCCGGGGCACGCCCAGCAGCTCGGCCCACAGCGCGGCGAGGAACTCCTCGGCCTCGCCCTCGGGTTCGACGAACTCGCCGCTGGCGGCGGGTTCCTCGGGCTCGGGCAGGTTGCGCCGGTCGACCTTGCCGTGGGCCAGCAGCGGAAGCCGCTCCAGCACCACGAAGCGGGCCGGGACCATGTAGTCGGGCAGCACCTCGGAGAGGGTGTCGCGCAGCTCGGCCGCGGCCGGGGCCGGGCCGTCGCCCGGGTGCTCCAGGTAGGCGACCAGGGTCTGCCGCAGCCCTTCGCCGCGGGCCAGTACGACGGCCTGGGTGATGCCGGGCAGGGCGGTGAGGGCGGCCTCGACCTCGCCGGGCTCGACCCGGTAGCCGCGCACCTTGATCTGGTCGTCGGCCCGGCCCAGGTAGTCGAGCGTGCCGTCGGCGCGCCAGCGGGCCAGGTCGCCGGTGCGGTAGAGCCGGTCGCCGGCGGCGCCGAACGGGTCGTCGACGAAACGCTCGGCGGTCAGGTCGGGGCGGCCCAGGTAGCCGCGGGCCAGCCGGTCGCCGCCCAGGTACAGCTCGCCCGTGACGCCCGGTGGCACCGGCTGCATCGCCCCGTCGAGGACGTAGCAGCGGGCGCCGGCGAGCGGGGTGCCGATCGGGGTGCTGCCGGGGCCGGCGGCCTCGGCGGTGACCTCGTGGACGGTCACGCCGACGGTCGCCTCGGTCGGGCCGTAGTGGTTGAAGACCGCGCACCGGCCGAGGGCGGCGAGCTCGGCGGCCCACGGCCAGGCCGAGGCCTCGCCGCCGAGCACCAGCGCCCGGCGCGGCAGCAGCCGCTCCATCGGGGCGTCGGCGCCGAGCGCGGCCAGGTGGGAGGGCGTCATCTTGAGGTAGTCGAGCTCCAGGCGCTCGATCCGCTCGGCGAGTTCGGCGCCCGCGATGCGGCGCGGCAGCAGGTGGACCCGGCCGCCGGTGCTCAGCGCGAGGTAGAGCATGGTGATGCTGAAGTCGAAGGAGAGCGACTGCAGCAGCCCGTAGCCGGCCCCCGGTTCGATCCGCAGCCGCTCCCGCACCCCGGCCAGGTAGTTGAGGATCTGGCGGTGTTGGACGGCGACGCCCTTGGGGGTGCCGGTGGAGCCGGAGGTGTAGATGACGTAGGCGAGTTGCTCCGGCCCGGAGGTCTCCTCCAGCGGCCGCGGGTCGCGCTGCGCGGGGTCGGCGTCCAGCAGCAGCGCGGCGCCCCCGTAGCCGGGGAAGCGCTCGCGCAGCGCCGAGTCGGTGAGCAGCACCCGCACGTCGGCGTCGGCCACCAGGTGGGCGAGGCGGGCGGGCGGCTGCTCCGGGTCCAGCGGCAGGTAGGCGCCGCCGGCCTTCAGGACGGCGACCAGGGCGACGGCCAGATCGGGCGACTGCTCCAGGCAGACCGCGACCCGGTCGTCCGGCCCGACGCCGAGCGCCCGCAGCCGGCGGGCGAGGCCGGTGGCGCGCTCGTCCAGCTCGCGGTAGTCGACGGTGCGGCCCTCGAACTCCAGGGCCGGGCGGTCCGGGTGGGCGCGCGCGGTGTCGGCGAGCAGGGCGGTGAGGGTGCGCGGGCCGTCGGCCGGGTCGGGCAGCGCCGGTCCGGCCGCCCACCGCTCCAGGACGTCCTGCCGCTCGCCGGGGGTGAGCAGCGGCAGCCGGGACACCGGCCGCTCCGGGTCGGCCACCGCCGCCGCGACCAGCAGCTCGAAGCGCTCGACCAGCTGCCGCACGGTGGCGGCGTCGAACAGGTCGGTGCGGTAGGTGACCAGCCCGTACAGGCCGCCGTCGGACTTCTCCCGCAGGTAGAAGGCGAGGTCGGTGCGGGTGGTGGCGGCCTCGTGCCCGAAGCCCTCGGAGGCCGGCACGCCGGGGGCGTCGGGGGCGGTGGCGGCGCCGCGGTCGCCGTAGTTCTGGAAGGCGAAGCTGACCTGGAAGACGGCGGAGCGGCTGACGTCGCGCTCGATGTCGAGGTCGGCCACCATCTGCTCGAACGGCACCTCCTGGTGGGTGTACGCGTCGAGGGTCGTGCCGCGCACCCGGCCCACCAGCTCGGCGAAGCCGGGATCGCCCTCCAGCCGGGCCCGGATCGGCAGCATGTTGACGAACAGGCCGACCATGCCTTCGAGTTCGCGGTGGAGGCGGCCGGCGACGGCCGATCCGATCGCGAAGTCCCGCTGCCCGGCGTGCCGGCCGAGCAGGGCCTGCAGCGCGGCCATCAGCACCATGTACCCGGAGGCGTTCGAGGCGCGCGCCAGGGCGGCGACGCCCCGGCCGAGTTCGGGGCTCCAGTGGAACTCGGTGGCGGCGCCCTCGAAGGTCACCACCGGCGGCCGGGGCCGGTCGGTGGGCAGCTCCAGGGCGGGGACGTCGCGCAGCTCCTCGCGCCAGTACGCGCGGGAGCCGGCCAGCGCCTCGCCGGCCAGCCGCTCGCGCTGCCAGCACGCGTAGTCGCCGAACTGCACGGGCAGTTCCGGCAGCCGGTCCGGGGTGCCGTGCGCGTGCCGGGCGTAGAGCGCGTCGAGTTCGCGGTGCAGCAGGTCGAGCGACCAGCCGTCGCTGACGATGTGGTGCATGACCAGGGCGAGCACGTGCTCGTCCGGGGCGGTGCGCACCAGCAGGGCGCGCAGCAGCGGGCCGGCGGCGAGGTCGAACGGCTCCGCCACCCGCGCGCCGAGCTCCCGGGCGGCGCGGGCCGCCGGGTCCGGGTCGTCCGCCGCGTCGACGAACTCGGCCGCGCACGGGGCCGGTTCGGCGATCCGGACCTGCGCGGTGCCGTCGGGGGTGGCGGGGAAGGACATCCGCAGCGCCTCGTGCCGGGCGAGCAGGTCGGTGAGGGCGGCGTCGAGCGCGGTGCGGTCGAGCGGGCCGCGCATCCGGCGGGCCGGGGCGAGTGTCCAGGCGGTGGAGCCGGGGGCGAACTGGTCCATGAACCAGAGCCGTTCCTGGCCGCTGGAGAGCGGCACCTCGGCGCCCGGGGGCCGGGCGGGGACGGTGCTCGCGGGGGTGGGTCCGGTGGCGTCCGCGGAGCCGGCCGCGGCGGCGCGCAGCCGCTGGGCCAGCAGGGCGCGCTTGGTCGCGGACAACCCGGCGGCGGGGTCCTGGAGGTCGGTCATCGGGTGTTCCATTCGGCGCACGTCAGGGCGGTGGGCGTCGTGCCGTCGGGCGGGGTCGCCGCGAGGCCGGGCCGCCGCGGGGAAGGGGAGGCGAGGGCGCAGGGAGGGAGACGCGGGAGCAGGGAGACCGCGGGCGCGGGGCGCGGGCGGCGCGGTGGTGACCGCGCCGCCCGCGGGTCAGCGCAGTTCGCGGACGGCCGCGGCGATGCCGAGCGGGGTCGGGGTGGCGAAGAAGACGTCGAAGTCCAGCTCGACGCCGAGCAGGTCGCGGATCCTGGCGGTGATCTGGATGATCGTCAGGGAGTGCCCGCCGAGTTCGAAGAGGTCCTCCTCGGGGCCGAGGTCGGGCAGCCGCAGCACCTCGGACCAGATCCCGAGGACGGCGGTGAGCACCTCGTCCCGGTCCTGTGCGCCGTCGGGTGCGGCGGCGGCCGTCTCGACCGGCACCGGCGGGACGGGCAGCGCGCGCCGGTCCAGCTTGCCGTTGGGCGTCAGCGGCAGCCGGTCGAGGACCAGGAAGCGCTGCGGGACGGCGGCGCCGGGCAGCTTCTGCTGGAGGAAGGCGCGGAGTTCGGCGGGGGCGGGGGCGGCGCTCCCGGCGGCCGGGACGAGGTACCCGGCGACGAACGGCTCCTCGCCGTCCTCCTCCCGGTGCACCGCGGCGGCGGCCTCGGCGAGGGCCGGGTGGGCGAGCAGCGCGGACTCGATCTCGCCCAGCTCGATCCGGTGGCCGCGGATCTTGACCTGGTCGTCCAGCCGGCCGAGGAACTCCAGGTCGCCCTCGGGGGTCCAGGCGACCAGGTCGCCGGTGCGGTAGAGCCGGTCGCCGGGCGCGCCGAAGGGGTCCTCGACGAAGCGCTCGGCGGTCAGCTCGGGCCGCCCGAGGTAGCCCTCGGCGAGGCCGTCGCCGCCCAGGTACAGCTCGCCCGGCACCCCGATCGGCAGCGGCCGGCGCCGGGCGTCCAGCACATGGGCGCGGGTGTTGGCGATCGGCCGGCCGATCCGGACGGCCTCGGGGGCGGCCGGGAGTTCGGCGCAGGTGGACCAGATGGTGGTCTCGGTCGGTCCGTAGACGTTGAGCAGCCGGTCGGTGCCGGCCCGCAGCTGCCGGGCCAGCGGCAGCGGCAGGGCCTCGCCGCCGACCAGGCCGGTCAGCCCGGACGGCAGCGGTCCGGCGCCGAGCAGGACCCGCCAGCCGGAGGGGGTGGCCTGGACGTGGGTGACGCCCTCGCGCTCGACCAGGGCGCGCAGCCCGGGCCCGTCGACGGCCAGGCCGTCGGGGGCCAGCACCAGCCGCCCGCCGGTGGTCAGCGGCAGCAGCAGTTCGAGGGCGGAGATGTCGAAGGAGAGCGAGGTGAGGCCGAGCCAGACGTCCCGGGGGCCGGAGCCGAGCCGGTCGGCGAAGGCGGCGAGCAGGTTGACCAGTGCCCGGTGGCCGATCTCCACGCCCTTGGGGCGGCCGGTGGAGCCGGAGGTGTAGAGGACGTAGGCGAGCCGGCCCGGGGCGGTCCCGGCGGGCGCGGGCGCGTCCCCCGCCGCCGGGAGGCGGAGCACGGCCGGGGCGGCGGCGGCCACCTCGGGCGCCGGCTCGCGGTCGGCCAGCAAGAGGGCGGCGCCGGAGTCGGCGAGCACGAAGGCCAGCCGCTCGGCCGGGTAGCCCGGGTCCAGCGGCAGGTAGCCCGCGCCGACGGCGTGCACGGCGAGCAGCGCGGCCGGCAGGTCGGCGGTGCGGGCGAGGTGCAGGCCGACCAGGTCGTCCCGGCCGATGCCGGCCGCGGTCAGCGCGCCGGCGAGCCGCTCGGCGCGCTCCAGCAGCTCGCGGTAGGTGAGCCGCTGCTCGCCGGCGACCACGGCGAGCGCGTCCGAGGCGGCGGCGGCCCGCTCGCGGACCAGGTCGAGCACGGTCCGCTCGGCCGGGTAGGCGTGGGCGGTGTCGTTCCAGGCGGTGGTGACCAGGCGCTGCTCGGCGGCGTCGAGCAGCGGCAGGTCGCCCAGCGCCGTGCCGGGGTCGGCCGCGGCGGCGGCGAGCAGGGTGGCGAGGTGGCCGGCGACCCGCCGGGCGGCGGGCGCGGCGAGCACGGCCGGGTCGTACTGGAGGGAGAAGTCGATCGCCTCCGCGTCCTCGACGGCCTGCAGGTGCAGGGTGTTGCGGGCCGCGTGGTGGAAGACCGCCCAGTCGACCCGGGTCCCGCTGCCCGGGAAGACCGGCTCGGCGGTGGTGCGGCGGCGGTAGCCGAAGGAGACCGGGGCGAGCCCGGCCCGGGGGGTGAGTCCGGGCACGGCGGTGCCGAACGGGACGGCCCGGTGGGCCGAGACCAGCCGGACCTCGCGGCGCACGGCCCGGGCGTAGGACGCGAAGCCGCTGTGCCCGTCGGCGTCGGCCGGGGCGTACACGGGCAGCTCGTTGACGAACAGGCCGATCGCCTCGTGCTGCCCGGGGCGGCGGGTGCCGAACGGGACGGCGACCGGGACGGCCTCGCCGCCGTAGCGGTGCAGCAGGCCGTGCAGGGCGGCGAGCAGGAACTCGAAGACGGTGACCCCGGCCTCCCGGGCGGCCCGCGCGACGGCGGCCCGGCCGGGGCCGTCCAGCCGCCAGGTGACGGCCTCGCCGGGGCCGGCGTCGGTGGTGGCCCGCGCGCCGCCGGGCAGCACCGGGTCGGTGGCGGCGGCCCAGCGGGGGCCGTGGAAGGCGGCGGCCGCCTCGACGAGGGCGGCGTCGGGCTCGCGGGGGGCTTCGGCGGCCACGGCCGCGGCGGGCTCCCCACCCGCGAGGGCGGCGGCGTACGCGGCGGCCAGGTCGGCGACGAGCACGTCCTTGGAGTTCCCGTCGAAGACCGCGTGGTGGGCGACCACCAGCAGCTCGGCGCCGCCGTCCGGCCGCTGGTGCAGGGTGAACCGGGCGAGCGGTCCGGCGGCGAGGTCGAAGGGGAGGGCGAGCTCCTCGGCGAGCCGCTTGGCGATCGCCTCGCCGCTGTCGGCGGCCGTGTCGAGGACGGCGAGCGCGGGGGCCCGTCCGGCGGGTATCCGGTGGACCACGCCGTCCCGCTCGACCAGGGCGGCCCCGAGCGCGGGGTGCCGGGCCGCGGTGGCGGCGACGGCGCGGGCGAGCGCCGCGGTGTCGATCCGGTCGAAGGCGAGGCGCAGGGCGAGGTGGAAGACCTCGGGAACGTGCGTGAGTCTGCTGGTGAGCCAGATCCCGTGCTGGGCGGGGGAGGCGGGCCCGGTGGCGTCCGTCGCTCTCACGGGTTCCCCCGCGGCGGAGGCGGGGTCGGGCCGGTTGGGGGAGTCGGACATGCTGTGCTCGATTCGGGAGTCGGAGACGGAGCTGCGGGGCACCCGTCCGAGCGGTGTCCGTGGCGGCGCGGACGCGGCACGGCGCGGTCGGGCGGCGCGGCTGCCGAAGGGTGGCCGGCCCGCCCCGCGGACCGGTCGGCAGGACGCCGAGGCATGGCCGGCCCGACTCCCAGGATTCCCCCCTGAAGCGTCAGGCGATCCGATCCTCTCCCCCGTTCGAAGATCATTGGCCTGGACCTGCCGAGAGATTTCCACAGACCACATGCCTCGTCAAGGGTTGTCCACGACCTGGCCGGTGCCTGCCGACGGTTCGTCAACTACCTTCCTTTTCCGGGATTCCCGGGAATTTGAAGGAGTGCCGTCAAATACCGTGCGGAGGGTGCTGTCAAGAGTTCTGCGCCGGGTGTCGCCGGGGGTGGCGAGTGCGGGCCAAGTTGTCTGTACAGCTCAGGGTTCATTGTCCGTCACCGACGCGCCATCGAACCCGCCGCTCCCGTCCACCTGGGGCCCGTACACATAACGGGTCTGGACCAAAGCGTCCGACCACCCCCGCTGTGTACAAGGAGCCACCCCCGATGAGTCCGAAGCCCGAACTGTCGCGCCGCACCCTGCTCGGCGGCGCGGCGGCGGCCGCCGTGCTGTCCGCCCTCCCGCTCAGCGTGCGCGAGGCGCTCGCCGCGCCGGCCCGCCCCGGCCGGCTGGCGGACATCCAGCACGTCGTGGTGTTCATGCAGGAGAACCGCGCCTTCGACCACTACTTCGGCACCCAGGCCGGCGTCCGCGGCTTCGGCGACCGCACGGCGGTGCGCGGCGTCAACGGCCGCTCGGTCTTCCACCAGCCCGACCCCGGCCGCAAGGAGGGCTACCTGCTGCCCTTCGCGATGAACGCCGCCCACACCAACGCCTACCAGCAGGGCGCCCCCGCGTTCGGCTTCGTCGACTCGATGAAGGCCTGGAACGACGGCCTCGCCGACGGCTCGGTCACCCGCCGCTCCGGCGGCTGGCTCGGCCAGGGCTACTACGAGAGCGCCGACATGCCCTTCTACCACGCGCTCGCCTCGGTGTTCACCACCTGTGACGCCTACTACGCGTCGGTGCAGTGCAACACCAACACCAACCGCGACCACCTCATGACGGGCACCAGCGGCGGCACCGTCCGGGACACCCCGGTCACCGACAACACCGAGATCCCCGGCGGCTACGAGTGGACCACCTACGCCGAGCGCCTGGAGAAGGCCGGCGTCAGCTGGAAGACCTACCAGGCGCTGGACAACTTCGACGACAACGCGCTCGCCTGGTTCACCCCCTTCGTCAAGGCCGAGCCCGGTGAGCCGCTCTACGAGCGCGGCATGCGCGCCGTCGGCGACCCGGCCAAGAAGAACGACCCCTTCGCGATGGGCGACGCCCTGGTCGAGGCCTTCGCCGCCGACGTCCGGGCCGACACCCTGCCGCAGGTCTCCTGGATCGTCGCCCCCGCCGCGCTCTCCGAGCACGCCAACTACGCGCCGCCGAACGGCGAGCACCTCACCGCCCGGCTGCTGGCGGCCCTCGCGGCCGAGCCCGAGGTGTGGCAGAAGACCGTCTTCATCCTCAACTACGACGAGCACGGCGGCTTCATGGACCACCAGCTGCCGCCCGTCCCGCCGCTGGCCGCCGGCCGCGGCAAGTCCACCGTGCCGGTCGACGGCGAGGTCGTCGTCCGGGTGAGCAAGGGCGGCTCCAGCTACCACCGGGTGGTCGGCCAGGACGGCAGGTACCGGGTCAAGGCCGCCGACGGCTCGCTGACCTGGTCCGACACCCTGCCCGCAGGCGAGACCCTGGTCTCCGGCCCCTACCCGATGGGCCTGGGCGTGCGGGTGCCGATGGTCGTCGTCTCGCCGTGGACCCGCGGCGGCGTCGTCGACTCCACCGTCTACGACCACACCTCGGTGCTGCGCTTCCTGGAGCAGCGCTTCGGCATCCAGGAGCCCAACATCAGCCCCTGGCGGCGCTCGGTCTGCGGCGACCTCACCAACGTCTTCGACTTCTCCGGCCGCGACCCGCGCTGGCCCGAGCTGCCGGACACCAGCGGCAACCGCCAGAAGGTCACCGACACCGGCAAGCTGCCCGCGCCCACCGTGCCCAACCCGCAGGTCTTCCCGCAGCAGGCGCGCGGCACCCGGGCCGCCCGCCCGGCCCCGTACAACCTGATCGTCAAGCCGCGCCTCAAGGGCGACCAGCTGACCGTCGACTTCATCAACCAGGGCAAGCAGGGCGCCGTCCTCGCCGTCTACCCGGAGCCCGGCACCCCGCCGCGCCACTACACCGTCGGCGCCAAGTCCCGGCTCTCCGACGTCTGGACGGTCGGCCGCGACGGCTACGACCTGCGCGTGCACGGCCCCAACGGCGCGCTGTGGCACCTGCGCGGCACCGTCGACGCGCCCTACGAGATCTCGCTCTCCGAGGAACACGACGGCAAGGTGCTGGAGGTGGACGTGATCAACCGCTCGCGCACCGCCCAGACCTTCCTGGTCGGCGACCTCGCCTACGGCGACGGCCTGCGCGAGGTCCGGGTCGCCGCCGGCGACGACAGGACCGTCAACGTCAAGGTCGGCCCCGAGGGCTGGTACGACGTCGCCGTCGGCGTCCGCGGCGAACTGGGCTTCCGCCGCCGGATCGCCGGCCGCTTCCCCTGGGACGGCGAGCGCCTGCTCACCGACCCGGCGATGGGCCTGGCCGACCCGCTGGCCGTGGACGTCGCGCTCAAGGCCGCCTCGACCACCATCGACGAGGCGATCCTGCTGCCCGGACGCCCGGCCCGGGTCACCGCCCGCTTCACCGCCGCCACCGCGCTCACCGCGCTGGAGGCGCAGCCGGTCGTCCCGGCCGGCTGGACGGTCGCCGCCGTCACCGCCGCGCCCGCCTCGCTCGCCGCCGGGGCCACCGCCACCGCCGAGTGGGACGTCACCCCGCCCGCCCAGCTGCCGGACGGCGCCACCCACCGCGTCCTGGTCACCGCCCGGGCGCAGGCCGGCGACCGCTTCGCCGTCGCCGACGGCGAACTCGCCGCCCGCACCGCGCCGGTGATGGCCGGCCACCTGCTCGGCGAGGACTTCGAGTCGCTGGCCGGCGCGCTCCAGCCGGTCGGCGGCGTCCTCGGCTGGACGCCGCAGGCGCCGCAGGGCTGGTCGGTGGTCAACGCGCCGGGCATGCCGCAGGGCACCACCCGCCTCCAGGGCTGGACCTTCCACGCCAAGCGCGAGTGGTCGAGCCCGGCCGGCCAGGACCGCGGCAACTTCACCCGCGGCCTGGGCATCCTGGCCGTCGCCGACCCGGACGACTGGGACGACACCGGCTCGCCGTCCAAGAAGGGCGTCTTCGACTCGACCCTGGTCTCGCCCGCCGTGCCCGTCCCGGCCGGCGCCGCCACCCTGTACCTGGGCTTCGACTCGCACTACCGGCAGGAGGCCCCGCAGAAGGCCGCGGTCACCGCGGTGTTCGACAACGGCACCGAGACCCGCCTGGTGTTCTACAGCTCCGACGCCACCGGCAACGACAACGCCGGCAAGGACGTCCAGAACACCTTCGTCGCCAAGCAGTTCGCCGTCCCGGCGGGCGCCCGCAGCGTGACGCTGAAGTTCCGGATGTACGACGCCGGGAACAACTGGTTCTGGGCCGTCGACCACATCCGGCTGGACACCAAGCCGATCACCGGCTGACGTCCCGCGCGCAGCGCGCCGACGGCCCACCGGTCCGGCACCGGGGGCCGTCGGCGCGTTCGGGCCCGGCCGGGGCGCAGGCGGGAGCGCGCATATGCCGGAAACAAGTGCGCCGGCGCACTGTCAACCGTCGCGAACGCGTCGCGCGCCGCCCCGCGCCGGGCCGGAAAGCCACTGGCCGTGTACATGATCACCCCGGTAGGAATGGGTGACCGGCGCGGATCGCCCGCGCCGTGGAGAGGAGCCGCTCCGTGTCCCGTCTTCGTGCCGCCGCCCTGGCCGTCGGCTGCGCCGCCGCCGCGCTGACCCTGACCACGACCACCGCTCAGGCCGCCCCCGGCGACACCCAGAACGTCTGCGCCAGCCAGCTCACCCCCAGCGGCTGGGTCGACGTCCAGTGGTGGAACGACCTGAGCTGTTCCTCGACCTTCAGCCCCAACAAGAAGCAGATCAAGCAGGTCGCCGGCCTGCCGATCGGCACCACGCTCACCGTCTGCGCGTCGACGTACCAGCCGGCCGGCTGGGTGCAGCTCTCCTCGTTCTACACCAGCAGCTGCAACTACTCGGCCGTGCCGAGCCTCAACAACAACGCCTGGCAGATCAAGCGCGTCTCCTGACGCCTCGCGGGCGGCGTGCCGACGGCCCACCGGTCCACCACCGGTGGGCCGTCGGCGTGCCCCGGGCCCGGCGGCGCCAGACTGGGCGCACCCCGTCCACGACCCACCCGGGAGACCACCGCCATGCACCAGCGACTGCTGCGCCTCACCGGCGCCGCCACCGCCGTCTACGGACTCGCCGTCGCCCGCCGGCCGGCCCTGCTGGCCCGCCCCTCCGGCCTCACCGCGCCCGACGGCTCGGTGCCCGCCCCGGTTGCCGCCTGCCTGCGCCCGCTCGCCCTGCGCGACGCCGCCTGCGGCCTCGCCATGGCGCTCGCCCCGAACGACGCCGCACTGCGCACCGCCACCGCCGTGCGGATCGCCTCCGACCTCGGTGACGCCGCCCTGCTCGCCACCGCCCTCCCGGCCCGCCGGCACCGGGTGATGGCGGTCGCCGTCTCGGTCGGCTGGGGCGCGCTCTCGGTGGCCGGGCTCCTGGCGCGGCCGCGGGCCCGAGGTCTCTCCACCCGTCAAGTCTCTTGACGGTCGAGAGATATGATCCGGGCTGTCCGCACCCCGCCCAGTCCAGTCCGGAGGGCGCCCCGCCATGCCCGCTGACCGTCCCGCCCCCGCCGCCGCGCCGCCGGCCCCGTCCGCCCGGCGGCGCCGCGCCCGGCTGCTCGTCCCGCTCGCCCTGCTGGTCGTCTGGCTCGGCCTCGGTGGCGCCTTCGGCTCCTACGCGGGCCGGCTCGGCGAGGTCGCCACCAACGACCGGGCCGCCTTCCTGCCCCGCAGCGCGGAGTCCACCGAGGCCGCCCGGCTCGGCGCCGGCTTCCGGGCCGGCGACTCCCTGCCGGTCGTCCTCGTCTGGGAGAGCCGCACCGGCCCCCTCGACGACACCCGCCGCGCCGCCGCCGAACAGGCCCTGCGCTCCGCCGCCGCGCTGCCCGGCGCCACCGGACGCGTCTCGCCCGCCGTCCCCGCCGCCGACGGCCGCGCCCTGCAGGGCGTCGTCCACCTGCGCGCCGACCTCGGCCGCGAGACCGGCGACACCGTACGCGCCGTCCGCGCACTCGCCGAAGGCGTCCCCGACACCACCGTCGGCCTGGCCGGGCCCGCCGCCATCCTCGCCGACCTCGGCGGTGCCTTCGCCGGCATCGACGGCCTGCTGCTCGGCGTCGCCCTCGGCGTGGTCCTGCTGATCCTGCTCGCCGTCTACCGCGCCGTGCTGCTGCCCCTGCTGGTCATCCTCGGCGCCGTGTTCGCCCTCGGCATCGCCTGTGCCCTGGTCTACCTGCTCGCCGACCACGGCCTGGTCACCGTCGACGGCCAGGTCCAGGGCCTGCTGTCGATCCTCGTCATCGGCGCCGCCACCGACTACGGGCTGCTGCTCTCCGCCCGCTTCCGCGAGGAACTGCACCTGCACGGCGACCGGTTCGCGGCCATGCGCACCGCCTGGCGGCAGTCCGTCGAGCCGATCACCGCCTCCGGCGCCACCGTCGCGCTCGGCCTGCTGGTGCTGCTGCTCTCGGACCTGACCAACAACCGGGCGCTCGGCCCGGTCGGCGCCATCGGCATCGGCTGCGCCGTGCTCTCCGCGCTCACCTTCCTGCCCGCGGCCCTGGTGCTGGCCGGGCGCGCCGCCTACTGGCCGGCCCGGCCCGCCGCCGACGGCCGGGCCCCGGTGCACGCCGTCTGGGCCCGGGTCGCGGCCCTGGTCGCCCGCCGCCCGCGCGCCCTGTGGGCGGCGAGCCTGGCCGTGCTGGCGGCGCTGGCCGCCCTCGCGCCCACCCTGGACGCCGGCGGCGTGCCGCAGAGCGAACTGTTCGTCAAGGCCCAGCCCTCGGCGGCCGGCCAGCGGCTGCTCTCGGCGCACTTCCCCGGCGGCAGCGGCAACCCCGCCGTGGTGATCGCCGCCGCCGACCGCTCCGAGGCCGTCACCGCGGCGGCCGCCGCCGTCCCCGGCGTGGCCGCCGTGCGCGCCACCACCGCCGGGGCGCCGGGCGGCGCGCCCCTGGTCGTCGACGGCCGGGTCCGGCTGGAGGCGACGCTCACCGACCCGGCCGACAGCGACCCGGCGATCGCCACCGTCCACCGGCTGCGGCAGGCCGTGCACGCCGTCCCGGGCGCGGACGCGCTGGTCGGCGGCTACACCGCCCAGCAGGACGACACCCGGACCACCGCCGCGCGCGACCGCACCCTGATCACCCCGGTGGTGCTGCTCTGCGTGCTCGCCGTCCTCGTCCTGCTGCTGCGCTCGCTGCTCGCCCCGGTGCTGCTGGCCGGCACCGTCGCGCTCTCCTACCTGGCGACGCTCGGCGTCAGCGCGGTGGTCTTCCCGCACGTGTTCGGGTTCTCCGCCGTGGACCCCTCGGTGCCGCTGTACGGGTACGTGTTCCTGGTCGCGCTCGGGGTCGACTACAACATCTTCCTGATGACCCGGGTGCGCGAGGAGGCGCTGCGCTCCGGCACCCGGGAGGGGGTGCTGCGCGGGCTCACCGCGACCGGCGGGGTGATCACCTCGGCCGGTGTGGTGCTGGCCGCGACCTTCGCCGCGCTGGGCGTGATCCCGCTGGCCTTCCTGGCCCAGATCGCCTTCATCGTGGCCTTCGGCGTGCTGCTGGACACCCTGCTGGTGCGCTCGCTGCTGGTGCCCGCGCTGGTCCGGGACCTCGGCGACCGGGTCTGGTGGCCGGCCCGCACCGGGCGCGCGGTCCCGCGGTCGGTGCCGGTGGAGCCGGAGCCGGCCGGTGCAGGCGTCGGCCCGGGGGTCTGAGCGCGGGCGGTGCACGGCGGGCGGTGGGCGGTGCACGGCGGTCGGTGCGCGGTGCACGGCGGTCGGTGCGCGGAGGGCGGCACCGTTAGGCTGAACGGGTTAGCCCGACCTCGCACGCAACCGGAGAACACGCCTTGGCGGAACAGGGGGAGCCGCGCGGCTCCGGTACGCCGGAGCTCGGCCGTCGGCTGCAGGACCTCGCCTCCGAGATGAACCTGCTCGGCCACGGCTTCGCCGCCGCGAGCGGCCTGCACACCACCGACGTGCAGGCCCTGCTCGCGATCATGCGCGCCGGTCCGGCGCCCCACGGCGCCCCGGACGGCACGGCCGGCGAGGACCCCACCGCGCCCCCGGGCATCACCCCCGGGCGGCTCGGCGAGGAACTCGGCCTCTCCTCGGGCGCGGTCACCGCCGTCCTGGACCGCCTGGAGCGGGCCGGGCACATCCGCCGCACCCGGGACGCGGCGGACCGGCGGCTGGTCCTGGTGCACTACCTCCCGGGCGCCGGCCGGATGGCGGCCGAGTGGTTCGCGCCGGTCGCCCGCCGCACCGAGACGGTGCGCGCCGAGTTCACCCCCGCCGAGCTCGCCGCCGTCGCCCGCTTCCTGGACCGGATGACCGTCGAGCTGGAGGAGCTGCGCCACTCACGCTGAGCCGCCCGCCGACCCGTCCCGGCCGTCCCGGCCGTCCCGGGGTGCGCGCGCCGCCTGCTCGGTGATCCGCCGGGCCATCCCGCCGAAGACCACGGCGTGGAACGGCGCCACCGCCCACCAGTACGCGTGCCCCGCCAGCCCGCGCGGGTGGAACAGCGCCCGCTGCCGGTAGCGGCTCCCGCCCGCGCCGTCCGGCGCGACCGAGAGCTCCAGCCAGGCCGGTCCGGGCAGCCGCATCTCCGCACGCAGCCGCAGCAGCCGCCCCGGCTCGATCTCCTCCACCCGCCAGAAGTCGAGCGACTCGCCGACCCGCAGCCGCGCCGGGTCCCGCCGCCCCCGGCGCAGCCCCACCCCGCCGACCAGCCGGTCCAGCCAGCCGCGCACGGCCCAGCCGAGCGGGAAGGAGTACCAGCCGTTCTCCCCGCCGATCCCCTCCACGACCCGCCACAGCGCCCCCGGCGCGGCGTCCACCCGCAGCTCCCGGACGTCCTGGTAGAGGCTTCCGCCGGCCCAGTCCGGGTCGGTCGGCAGCGGGTCGCTCGGGGCGCCGGGGAGCGAGGCGGAGGACCACCGGGTGGCGACGTCCGCGTCCCGGATCCGCCGCAGCGCGAGCCCGACCGCCGCGTCGAAGCCGATGCCGCCGCCCGGGGGCTCCGGCAGGTACCGGTCGAGGTCGTGCTCGCCGCGGACCACCTCGTACCGCAGCGACTCCACCAGCGGCCGGGCGATCGACCCGGGCACCGGCGTCACCAGGCCGACCCAGAGGCTGGAGAGCCGCGGGGTGAGGACGGGGACGGCGAGGATCAGCCGGCGCGGCAGCCCGGCCACCGCCGCGTAGCGCTCCATCATGCGCCGGTACGTCAGCACCTCGGGACCGCCGATGTCGAAGGCGCGGTTCACCCCGGGCGGCAGGCCGGCGGCCCCGACCAGCAGCCGCAGCACGTCCCGGACGGCGATCGGCTGGATCCGGGTCTCCACCCAGCGCGGGGTGACCATCACCGGCAGGCGCTCGGTGAGGTACCGGAGCATCTCGAAGGAGGCCGACCCCGAGCCGATGATCACGGCGGCCCGCAGCTCGGCGGTCGGCACGCCGCTGTCGCGCAGCACCCGTCCGACCTCGACCCGCGACCGCAGGTGCGGGGAGAGCCGCCCGGCCGGGACCCCGGCGGGCGCGAGCCCGCCCAGGTAGACGATGCGCCGCACCCCGGCGGCGGCCGCCGCCCGCCCGAAGGCCGCGGCGGCGGCCCGGTCGGTGGCCTCGAACCCGGCACCGGTGCCGAGCGCGTGCACCAGGTAGTAGGCGACGTCGATCCCGGCGAACGCGCCGTCCAGGCTCTCCGGACGGGTGACGTCCCCGGCGGCGACCTCCACCCGCCCGCGCCAGGGATGGTCCCGCAGCCGGTCCGGATCCCGGACCAGGCACCGCACGCCGTGCCCGGCGTCCAGCAGCTCCGGCACCAGCCGGCCGCCGATGTACCCGGTGGCCCCGGTGACCAGGCAGCGCAGCGGGCGAGGCGGAGCGGGGTCTGCGGCATCGGTCACGGCGGCTCCCGGAAGGCGGTCGGCCATCGCCACGATGATCGCCGCCGCGGACCGCACCCGCACCTGCAGCGGCGCGGCCCGACCCCCGCGGGCGCGGGGAGGAATGCTGCCGAGCCGCTGGAGATGGTGTTCTTCTGCGACCCCTCGCCCCTGCACTGCCCGAGCTGTGACACCGAGTACAGGCCCTGCTCACCGTCAGCAGCGGGGAGTGGGAGGGCGGAAGCGGCAGCTGGATTCCTCTCGAAGACCGCATCCCCCCGGAGCGCGTCGGACTGCGCAGGCCCTCCGATCCGCCGATGGTGGAGATCGGCAGGGGCTACAACATGCAGATCTGCATCTGCCCGGCGTCGTTCGACCATCCACATCTCGAAGTCATGCAGTGAGTCCTGCGGTGCTTCGGCAGTGCGAGTTCCAGTGCCCGGAGCAGCGCCTACTGGGCGGTGTTCTTGACGTTGGGCTGGGTCTTCTGGTTGTAGATCTCCTGGCCGTCCGCGTTGTAGGCGTGGACGTAGGGGGCCGGGGGGAAGGAGTTCCCGGGGCCGGCGGCGATGGCCGCCGTGTGGACGAAGGCGCCGCCCGCCATGACGGCCGGGTACTGCGTGGGGTCGTCGCCGTAGCTGACGGTGACCTTGGCGACGTCGGGCGTGTAGTGCCCGGCGCCCAGCGAGAGGTACTGCCCGGCACCGGCCGGCGTGCCGAAGCCGTCGAAGAACTCGATCAGGTGGCCGGCGCCCCACAGGCGGTCGTTGATGAACGTCGGGGGGACGGACCGGCTGGCGCCCTGGTCGCCCTTCGACTCGCACTGCACGTACTGGCCGGCGGAGTCGACGGCGACGACCACCCCGTCGGTGTCCGCCGAGGCGACGGGGGTGCGGACCGCGATCACCGCCTGGTACTGCGACGCGTCGGAGCCCAGGCACGAGCCCAGGATCCCGGCGACGGCCCCCGCGTCGATCGGGACCGTCGCCGTACTGGTGACGGCGGAAGCCGCCGAGGGGCGGGGGGAGGCCGACCCGGAGGAGGCCCCGGTGGTGGCCGCTCCTTGCTGTGGTTCCGATGAGTGGTGCGGTCCCGCTGGGTGCAGCGCGGACGGGAGAGTCAGGCACAGGGCCGCCGCGGTGCAGGCCGCGGTCACGCCCAGGGCACGCCGGCGGTGGCGGCGCCGTTCGGCGCGTCGGCGGACCTCCGCAGCGGGCAGGGTCGGTGCGGACATCTGCGTGCCGAGCAGCCGCAGCCGGTCGCCGAGGGGGTCGTGGATGGGGTCAGACACGGAGCTTTCCTTCCTCGCTGGTCGGGGTCCGGTCGGCGAGTACGGCCGCGAGCGCGGCCCGGCCGCGGGCGAGGCGGCTCTTGACGGCGCTGACGCCGGCGCCGGTCTCGGCCGCGACCTGCTCGACGGAGAGGTCGCACATGTGGTGCAGGACCAGGGCGCTTCGCTGCGCCTCGGGCAGGTCGCGGAGTGCGGCGACCAGCATCAGGTGCTCCTCGGTGGGCGGCTCGACGACGGGTGGTTCCTGGCGGTGGTGGCGTCCGGCTAAGTGCAGGCCCCGGGCCAGGCGCCGCCAGCGGGAGTGGGCCAGCCGCCGGGCCGTGGTCCGGATCCATGCCTCCGGGGCGTCGTCCGGGTCGAGGGTGCGCCTTCGGTCCCACGCGCGGATGAAGGCCTCCTGGACCACGTCCTGCGCCTCGGACCAGTCGCCGGTCATCGCGTAGAGCTGCCCGGTCAGGCGGGAGAAGGACGCGGCGTAGAACGCGTCGAACTCCTGTGGCGTCATCAAGGGGGCCCCTCCTCCGGACTGTCCGTCAGCTCGCGGCACAGTCGGCCCGCGAGGAGGCGTGTCCCGGCCGCGGCGGTGAAGCCGTGCGGCCTGGGCGGAACCTCCCGCTCTGTACGCACGAGAGCGGTTCCGGCGTTGCGCCCGCGGCCTATGACCTGGATCACGTGTGCGGGGCGCGACCCGCCGGACGCCGGGAGGCGTACAGGGGTGCCGGCGTCAACCGGACGCCTGCAGGAAAGGACACGGATTCATGCGCATCCGCCCGATCACGCTCATTGCCGCCACCGCCGTAGCCATCGCGACCGCGGGGGGAATGGCCACCGCCGCGACCGGCACCTCCACGCCCGCCCCCGCGGCCCACAGCGAGCCCTCCGCCGCGCCGGCCGCCACGGCCTCCGCCGACGCCCCGGCCGACGCCCCGGCGGTCTCCGGCAAGGGCTCCGTCGTTACCGGTGGGACCGCCACCCCGGTCGCTTCCGCCGTCACCAGTACGGTGACGGTCCCGATCGACGCGGGGGCCGTCGCCGGGATCCTGGGCTCGTGCCTGGGCTCCGACGCGTCGCAGTACCAGGCGGTGATCGCGGTCCGCACCCCCGTCGCCTCGGCGGACACCGACGGGGTGGTCGTCGCCGTCGACTCCGCCGGCCAGTACGTGCAGTGCGAGGCGAAGGGCGACCAGGGCGCCAGCCGGTCCGTCCCCCCGACGTTCATCAACGACCGCCTGTGGGGCGCCGGCCACCTGATCGAGTTCTTCGACAGCTTCGGCACGCCGGCCGGTGCCGGGCAGTACCTCTCGCTGGGCGCCGGGCACTACACGCCCGACGTCGCCAAGGTCACCGTCAGCTACGGCGACGACCCGACGCAGTACCCGGCCGTCATGGCGGGCGGCGCGTTCGTCCACACGGCGGCCATCGCCGCCGGCCCCGGGAACTCCTTCCCCCCGGCCCCCTACGTCCACGCCTACAACGCGGACGGCCAGGAGATCTACAACCAGAAGACCCAGCCCAACGTCAAGAACACCGCCCAGTAGGCGCTGCTCCGGGCACTGGAACTCGCACTGCCGAAGCGCCGGAGTAGCACGGGAGTCGCGCGGCGGATGACCATGCGCCGCGCGACGACCGTGGCGGACGGGGAGCGGGAGAAGGCCGCGACGCTGCTGCGCCCCCCTCCCGGGTAATCCGCCAACGGCCGATGTGACCGATGTCCGGGGGAATGGAAAGGCTGCCGGAATATCGACCGGGCCTCGATGCTGTACGAACTACTGGCGCCGGGCGTGTCGCCGCGCCGAAGTGAGTCATCAGATGTAATGTTTAGCTGTCAACTTAAATCCGCCTGGTGGGGCGCCCGCCCCACTGCACGGTACGACCCGCCACGGGCCGTGAGCACAACAGGTGAAGAGGACAGTTCACATGAAGGCTGCACGCTACTACGACCGCGGTGACATCCGTATCGAGAACGCTCCGGAGCCCGCGGTCCGGCCGGGCACGGTCGGCATCGACGTCGCGTACTGCGGGATCTGCGGTACCGACCTGCACGAGTACCTCGACGGGCCGATCTTCGTACCGCCGGCCGGCCACCCGCACCCGGTCTCCGGCGAGGCCGCCCCCGTGACCCTCGGCCACGAGATGTCCGGTGTCGTGTACGCGGTGGGCGAGGGCGTCGAGGGCCTCAAGCCGGGCGACCGCGTCGTCGTCGAGCCCTACATCCTGCGCCCCGACGTCGACACCAGCGAGAACAACCCGGTCTACCACCTCTCGCCCGACATGAACTTCATCGGCCTGGGCGGCCGGGGCGGCGGGCTCGCCGAGAAGATCGTCGTCGAACGCCGGTGGGTCCACCCGGTCGGCGACATCCCGCTGGACCAGGCAGCCCTCATCGAGCCGCTGTCGGTCGGGTACCACGCCTTCGAGCGCTCGGGTGCCAAGGCGGGCGACTTCGCCCTCGTGGGCGGCGCCGGCCCCATCGGGCTGCTGACCTGCGCGGTGCTCAAGGCGATGGGCGTCGAGGTCGCGGTCTCGGAGCTCAGCTCGCTGCGCCGGCAGAAGGCGCTGGACACCAAGGTTGCCGACCACGTCATCGACCCCGCCGTCACCGACGTCGCGGAGGAGGTCCGGCGCCTCACCGGCGGCAAGGGCGCGGACGTCGCGTTCGAGGCCACCTCCGTCAACGTCGTCCTCGACACGCTGTTCGACGCCGTCAAGCCGGGCGGCGTGATCACCGTCATCTCGATCTGGGGCAAGCCGGCGTCGCTCGACATGCAGAAGCTCGTCCTCAAGGAGGTCGACCTGCGCGGAACGATCGCCTACGTCAACTCCCACCCGCAGACCATCAAGCTCGTGCAGGAGGGACGCGTCGACCTGGCGCCGTTCATCACCAAGACCATCGGGCTGGACGACCTCGTCTCCGAGGGCTTCGAAACCCTCATCCACCACAACGAGACGGCCGTGAAGATCCTGGTGGACCCCCGCCTCTGACCCCCGCGCACGCAGGCCTGCGCGCCGGGAGCGCGCGGGCCGGCGGCAACGGACCTCCGCTGCCGCCTCCCCAGGAGCGGGGCATCCGCGACCGACACCCCGGTCGCGGATGCCCCGCTCCTCTTGGTGCAGTCGGCCGGTCGCGAGCAGGCGTTCGTCCTGGCGATCGCCGCCGCCCGAAGACGGCTCCGGCCCAAGGTGATGATCCTCGCCCGCGCCGCCGGATCGGCGGGCGCCTTCCGCGCGCCCGCCGGCCCGGCGGTGTGAGACCGGCACGCCGCCGCCGGGAAGCTGCTAGCGTGCGCGGACCGGCACAGGGCACCTGGCACCGCGGCGCGGGCCGGGCGAAGACGGGTGCGGCCAACAGGCCTGACTGCTGATCAACATGCGTACGGAAGGGTGATCGTGCACAGCGTGGAGGACCTCGCCACTGATCTTGAATCGCTCCGGCAGGCGGCCACCTCCCTCGCTGCCGTCCTGCGCGCCACCGCCGACGGGGTGGACTCCGGTCTGCCGGTCGCGGAGGACCTGGACGGGCCCGTCAGCGCGTACAGCACGTCCCGGGACAGGCTGGCAGCGCGCTTGGCGGAGGCTGCCGGAGGCGCTGTCGAGGAGTCGGCGCGGTGGACGTTCGACGACCTTGAGCGCCTGCAGGGGCTCGTCCGTACCGCGGAGCGGGAGGCGAGGAGCCGCCAGGCGCGGGTCGAGGACCTGCGTGGACGCGTCGCGAAGTACGACGCCCTGCTGGCCTCCGAGGACGATGCGGAGGCCAGGGTCGCCCTCTCGATGGTCCGTGACGGCTACCTCGCCCAGCTGGCCTCGCTGGGTGCCGTGCCGGCCCAGGCCGCGCGGGGGGCGGCCGCGGAAGGCGCTGCGGACGCAGCGCACCAGCACGAGGCCGGGCCCGGCGCCGGGGGAGTGGAGGACGGCTCGTCCGACGGCGGGCTCTCCGGTACGGCGGACAGCCCGCAGGCCACCGCGGCCGGTACCCCGTTCGCGGACGGCCCGGCCGCCGGGGAGAGCGGGAGCGCGACGGGCGGGCAGCCCCCGGCGGAGGACACGGCGCCGGAGCACCGCGTCGAGAACGCCGTGCCCGCCGTCCTGCCGTGGTCGGGCACCGAAGCCGTCGCGGGCCCCGTGGCCGGGCTGATCGCGCAGGGGCGCCTGGCCGAGGCGTACTGGTTCACGCGGGGATCCGACGAGACGGACCTGCGGGCCGAGACCATGGCCTTCGTCGAAGCGGCGTTCACCTGCACCAACGAGCCGGCCGGTACGGCGGTGCTGTCCGCCTTCAACCGCACCGCGAGCGACTTCCGCGACGACCGGAGCGCGCAGGTCGCCGCCGTGGTGGCATCGCTGCGGGCCGGGCTGACGGCCGGCTGGCCCAACGAGATCCTCAACCAGGCCGACTACGCCGCAGGGCTGCCCGAGGACTGGTCCGCGTTCGTCGACGCCGCGGTTCACACCGTACGGCACTGCCAGCGGGTCAGCCCCGCTCCGGGCTGGCTCGTCCACACGAGTCCGGGCGTGACACGGGAGCAGATCAGTGCCCAGGCCCACGAGCTGATCACCGATCTGCCCCGGCGCCGCACCAGCTACGAGCGCGCCACCCAGGTGCTCACCCGCCTCGCGGCCGCCGACCAGCCGCTGGGCCGGACGCTGCAGGTGATCGCGGACTGGGCGGACGGCAGGGCAACCTCCGGCGACCTCGACGCCGTCGCCGACCTGATACCTTGGCTGGACCCCGACCGGCTGATCACCGACGCCGATCTGCTCGTGCGCAACCCGAAGCAGGCTCGCGAGCCCATTGAGGCCAAGGCCCGCCGGTCGCTGCTGCGGGCGATCACCGGTGTCAGCGACCTCCTCGAACAGGCCCGCAACATCGCCGCGTCCCAGGCCGGCACGCGGCCCGACATCGCCGCGACCCTGCGCTCCGCACTCGCCACCGCCGCGGCCGCCCAGCCCCTGCCCGGCGTGGAGGGCGCACTGCTGGAACTGCTGTGCCGCTGGCTGCGCGGCGACGCCCCCGTACGTGAGCACCAGTTCGGCGCCCGGGCGAACGGCTTCCCCGAAGACCTTCGCGACTACCGGCCCGACAGCCGGCCCCTGCTCGCCCTCACGGGCCTGGCGCGTCACGCGGACGGAAGCCCCGCCCCCGACGCGGCCGACTTCGCCTCCGCCCTGCTCCCCCTGCTCGAACAGGCCGACGCCCACAGCGCGGGCCTGGCCCACTGCGCCCTCGGCGACGTCCACCTCGCCGAAGCCCTGACCGCCGCCGTCCTGCAGGACGCCGTGCCCTCGGCGCGTGCCGACGAGCCCATGCCCGACCTCACCACGGCCATCGACGCCGCCCACACCGAGTGGAGCGCGCGCATGCGGACCCACCACGCCGCCGCATCCGGGCTGCTGGCCGAACTGCGCATCCAGCGCAGCCTGGACCCCGCCACCGAGCGCGAACTCAGCGGCGAGCTCGAACGCCTGGAACGGCCCCGTCCGGCCGGGGCGTACCGGCCGGCGATCGAGGAGATCGGCGCGCTCAACGAGCGGATGCACACCGCGGTGCGTGCCTACGCCGTCAAGCTCCGCGAAGAGTTCGCCGCGCTCGACCTCGACGAGGCCACGCGCGCGGAGGTGGACAAGCTGCTGGAGCTGCACGACACCGCCACCGCGGAGGAGTACCTGGCGCTGATCAAGCACGGGGAGCCGCTGCCCGACTGGGGCACGGTGGACTGGGGGGCCGACCTGACCGCGTTCTCCACCGGGCTGGGCCTCGAAGCCGAGAACGGGCGCCTCCAGCAGGGCTACAGCGCCCGTCCGTGGGCACTCCACTACGCCGACCGCAACGAGCTCACCGAGACCGTGGGGCCCGCGCTGGAGGCGTGGGACGCGCTGTGCGACTCCTCGGTCCGCAACCAGGAATGGCAGCGCCACCTGCCCCGGGTGCTGCGCCTGCTCGGCCTGGAGGCCGGGCCGGCCGCCCTCGCCCACGCCGGCGGCGCGGTCGGACAGATCCGCGCCACCCTGCGCGCCCAGGTCATCGAGTCCCGCCCCGGCTACGTCGCCTCGCTCGGCTCGCACGCCCAGGGCCGCTACAACATCGTCATCGTCGCCGACCGGCAGGTCGGGCGCAGCGTCCTGGACCTGCTCGACGAGACCGACCGCACCGCCACCCTCATCCTCTACCTCCACCCGATGGACCTCGCCGCGCGCCGCGCCCTGGTCGCCCGCGCCCGCACCGGCATGCGCCAGGCCCTCGTCGTCGACCCGGCCGTCATCGGCTGGATCGCCGCCCGCTACCCCCGCAGCTTCCGCGCCACCCAGCGCGTCACCCTGCCCTGGAGCGCGTTCAACACCTACACGCCCTTCGTCGCCGGCCTCGTGCCGCCGGAGGTCTTCTACGGCCGCCGCGACGAGATGACCCAGGTCGTCGACCCCTCCGGCAGCCTGTTCCTCTACGGCGGCCGCCAGCTGGGGAAGTCCGCGCTGCTGCGCCGCGTCGAGGCGACCTACCCCACCGAGCACAACCGCGCCGTCTACCTGGACCTCAACGCCCACGGTGTGGGCCAGGCCGAACCCGCCGAACGGATCTGGCCCGTACTCGCCAGGGAACTGCGCCGAATCGGCGTGCTGCCGGACAAGGCCAGGCGCCCCGACGACTCGCCCGAGACGGTGGTCGGCCATATCGAGAACTGGCTCGCCGGCAACACCGAGAGGCGGCTGCTGGTCCTCCTCGACGAGTCCGACGCCTTCCTGACCGCGGACGCCCGCTCCGTCCACGGCCGCGGCGGCGAGGTCACCTTCCCCAACGTCCTGCGCCTCAAGCGGCTCATGGAGAGCAAGGAGCGCCGCTTCAAGGTGGTCTTCGCGGGCCTTCACCAGGTCCAGCGCTTCAGCCACCTGTCCAACGTGCCCCTGGCCCACGGCGGCCCCGACGTCCTCGTCGGCCCGCTCAGCCCGGCCGAGGCGCAGCGCCTGGTGGTCGAGCCGATGGCCGCCCTGGGCTTCGTCTTCGAGCGCCCGGAGTTGGTGTGGCGGGTGCTGGCGGCGACGAACTTCATCGCCTCCCTGGTGCAGATCTTCTGCGACCAGCTCGTGTCCGCGCTGCGCTCGACGCCCGCGGCGGGGGCCACCTGGCCGGTGGTGGTGACCGAGGCCGACCTGCGGAGCGTCAGCGCCTCCGCGCACGTGCGGGCCCGGATCGCCGACCGCATGCGGATCACGATCAACCTGGAGGACCGCTACCGGGTCCTCGCCCTGGTGATCGCCCTGCGCAGCCTGGAGGACGGCTACCGCGACAGCTACGGCCCCGCCGAGCTCCTCCAGGAGGCGCGGGAGCGCTGGGCGGAGGGCTTCCGGGAGATGACGGTCGGCCAGATGCAGATCTACCTGCAGGAGATGGTCGGACTGGGCCTGCTGGTGCGGCAGCCCGGTGACGACCCGTCCTACGCGGTGCGCAGCCCCAACGTGGTCAGCATGCTCGGTACCCCCGAGGCCCTCGAACTCGAACTCACCGAGTCCGAGTTCCGCCTGCCCTACGAGTACAACCCGCGCTTCTCGCGCCGCATGGTCGGCCAGGGCTCCACCGGAATCCAGCGCTTCAGCCCCCTGACGGAGGAGCAGCTGCTCGCCGTCACCGGTCCGGGCGTCAGCGCCGTCTGCGTGACCGACGCCTTCGAGCCCGACCTCCTGACGAGCGCCGTGGAAGCCTACGCCGCCGCGCGGAACACCGTCGTGGTCCGCTCGAACGGTCCGGCCCTGAAGCAGCTCACCGCGGCCCCGCTGCCGGCCGACCAGCTGATCCTGGCCGACCTGCGCGGCTGCGGCCAGGATCAGCTGACCGAGGCCCTCGCCCTCCTGGGCGTGGGAGCCGGCACGGGTTCGGAGGGACCCGGTGCGGGCGCCCGCCGCGCCGTCCTGCTGGTCGACCCGGCCGGCGTCCACGGCCGCAGCGACGCCATCGGCAACGCGATCCGGCCGGAGCGCTGGAGCGCGGACAGCCTGCGGGCATGGCCGGAATGCCCGTTCGACACCCCCCTGCAGCGACGGCAGCTCGTCGAGGCCACCGGCGGCTGGCCGAGCCTCGTCGAGGTGATCGTCCACCAGGTCACCCGGTCCGGAACTCCTCTGGAGACCGCCTTGGCGAAGTTCCGGTCGATGACCGAGACCCCCGAATGGGGCCGCGCCCACCTGCGGCGGATCGGCCTCGACTCCCACCTCGCCCACCTCCTGACCGGCTGGACCCAGCTCCTCGACGAGCCCGAGCCCGACACCCCCGCGCGGATCGCCGACATCATCGGCGTCCCCGAGAGCCGGATCCTCGACCTGGTCGCACGGCTGACCGACCTCGGCGTCATCGACGAGGGCCCGCACGGCATCTCCCTCGACCCCGTCACGTTCCGCGCCCTCGCCACCATCACGGACGGTGAATGACCACCACCGGCCCCCTGACCGCCGCCGCCGACCAGGACCTGACCGCGCTGCCCGGCGTCCGCCACTGGACCCGGCGCGTCGCGGAGGACCTCGCCGCCGGCCACTCCTGCGTCGTGATGCTGCCGGCCCACGCGACCGTCCACGGCGAGGACCTGCTGCGGGCCGTCCTCGGCGTGCGCACCCCTCACAGGCGCATCCCCCCGCCCGATGCCCTGCCCGCGCCCCGGTCCGGGGAGGCCGGGGAGGACGACCCCGAGCCGCTGTGGTCCGGACAGCCGCCGATCCTCGCCGACATCGACGACACCTTCCTCGTCGACGCGATGACCGCCGCCTTCGGGAGCGACGCGGCCTTATCCTCCGCACCCGCGCCACCCCTGCCCCGGCCCCGCCCCGCATCCGACCCTCTCAACGGCCTCGAAGCCAGACTCGAGAGCCTCCTGCCCGCGCGGCCCGCCGACGGCGACCCGGCTGACGTCTACCAGCGCCTGGCCGCCGACCACGCCGATGGCTGCACCTACATCCTCAACGCCGGCGAGCACGACGACCCCGACGCCCTCACCCGCCTGCTGCTGCGCCTGCCGGCCACCGCCAAGGCCCTCGGCCTGCCACCCGAACAGCGCCCCAAGCTCCTCGTCGTCGCCACCACCGACCGCCTGCCCGCCACCGCGCCCGACGACCTGGTCCGCGCGGACGTGGCCGTCCACTGGTGGTGGGGAGCACTCGGCCGCCTCGACACCGCCTCCGTCACGGCCGTCAACCGGCCTCTGTCCGTCCGCACGGCCACGCACCGCGACACCGGCCGCACCCGCATCGGCGAATCCGTCACCCAAGCCTGCATCGTGGAGGTCTGCGGCCCCTACCTCGACCTCGCCGCAGCCCTCGCCGCCCACTGGCACGGACAGCCCGAATCGCTCCGAGCCGCCCTCACCGCCGTCTGCGCCGCCGGCCCGCCGACGCTCCCCGCCCAACGGGACCCGGCCCACCGCACCGGCGCGCTCGCCCACCAGCCCCCCGATGCCCTGCGCCCGCGCTGGAACAACGGCACGATCGAGGCCTGGGAAGGCCACCTGCGCGTCCACCCGGCCGCGCTGTGCACCGCCACTGGCGACACCGAGCTGAACAAGCTCCTGTGGGTCGCGCAGAGCCGCACCCTCCTGCCGCTCATCGATGACGCCCGCGACGCGCTGGTCACCGAAGTCCTGCCCACCTCGACCTGCCCCCCGCAACAACTGCTCGCCATGTACGGCGCCGACGGCGGCGACGGCGCCAACCTTCGGCCCGCCGGCGCCGACGAACGGCTCCAGGCCCTCGAACTCGGCCGGCTGTACTCGGCGAAGACCAACGGCCACCTCGTCTTCACCACCGGGCAGACCTCGACCCTGCTCACCCTGCGCAACGCGAGGAACGAGCTCTCCCACCGCCGACACCTGCCCGGAAAGACCCTCGACCAGCTCATCACCAAACTCAGCCCGTAGACCGCGATCACGCATCGGAGGCCGGACGCCGGCCGGGGCACCGCGCCGGTGCGGCGGAGCGTACGATCGGCGTCGACCGCGACGCACCCGGCCCACGAGGACTTCCGGTGACCCGATGACCACTGTCAACGTCCAGGGGGTCACCCTGGGCATCGAGTCGTTCGGTGACGACTCCGCGCCCCTCGTCCTGCTCGCGGGCGGGACGACGATGCTCTCCTGGCCCGACGCGCTCTGCGAGCGCCTCGCCGCCGGCGGGCGCCGGGTGGTGCGCTACGACCTGCGCGACAGCGGGGAGTCGACGACGGGGGATCCGCAGGCGCCCGCCTACACCCTGCGCGACCTCGCCGCCGATGCGGCGGCCCTCGCCGAAGCGCTCGGCGGGGCACCCGCCCACCTCGCGGGGATCGGTGTCGGCGGGATGGTCGCCCAGCTGGCCGTGCTCGACCATCCGGGCGCGTTCTCGGCGCTCACCCTGGTCGGCACCCGCGCGGTCGCCCCGGGCCCGCCGGACGACGACCTCCCCGACCACGACCGGGCGACGATGGGCCGGCTGTTCGCGCGACAGATGCCCGACTGGGCCGACCGTGAGGCGGTCGCGGAGTTCGCCGCCGCCGGTGCGGAGATCCGCGGCGACGACCCGGCCGCCGCGCACGCGACCGCCGCGCGCATCTGGGACCGCACGCCCGGCACCGCGGCCCCGGTCCAGCTGGCCAACCAGCTGGGCATGGTGTTCTCCAGGCTCGACTGCGCACCCCGCTGGCGGGAGCGCCTGCCGGAGATCGCGGTCCCCGCGCTCGTCGTCCACGGCCGCCGTGACCCGTTCTTCCCGGTCGGCAACGGCGAAGCGCTCGCGCGCGAGATCCCCGGGGCGCGGCTGCTCGTCCTCGACGAGGCCGCCACCGCGATCCCCGGCGCGGCGGTCGGCGCGCTCGCCGAGGCGATGCTCGCGCTCGGCCGGCGCTCGCGGTAGGCCGTCGGCGAGCGCTTCCACCGCGCCGCCGGTACCCGGTCCCTACCGGGGGGCGGGTCCGGCCGTCGTCCACGGCCGTCACCGCGGCCCCCGGCGGCGGCCGGGTGTCGCCCGTCCGGCGCAACGGAGCCGCCCCGGTCGGCGGGCGCGGCGCGGGCTCGGCGGAGCCGTCGGTGTCGGAGCGGCGTTGGGCGGGAGAGGTCCTTGGTCCCGTCGATTCAGCCCCTTGGCCCCTGGCGGATCGCCCGGTCGGGGGAGATGCTCCTGGTACAGCCGATCGGACGAGCAGGGGTCCGGTCGGACGGCGCCTTCGGACGAGGTGAACCGGCGTGCGGCATGCCACCGTCGAATCAGTGATGACCAGCCCAGTGGTCCGGGTCGCTCCCGAGACCGGTTTCCGGGAGATCGTCGCGCTCTTGGCCGAGTACGACATCACCGGGGTTCCGGTGGTGGACGGCGAGGGCCGGCCGCTCGGCATCGTCTCGGAGGCCGACCTGCTGCTCACCCTGGCCGCCCAGGAGGACGCGGGGAGTCACATGCCGCCGCCTGCCCTTCCCCGGACCGGCCCGGACGGCGCGGTCACGGCTGCCGATCTGATGACCGGACCGGCGGTCTGTGTCACCCCGGACGCCAGCGTGGTCGTGGCGGCCCGGCTGATGAGCCGGCACGGTGTGAAGCGGCTGCCGGTGCTGGACGAGGACGGCCGGGTGTTCGCCATGGTCAGCCGGGGCGACCTGCTGCGGGTCTTCCTGCGCGAGGACCGGGTGATCCGCCGCGAGATCGTGGAGGAGGTGCTCGGCCGGATCGAGGGCGTCAGCCCCGCCGAGGTGGGCGTCGAGGTCGACCAAGGGCGGGTGGTGCTCAGCGGCACCGTGCCCGAGCCGCACCTCGTCCCGATCGTGCTGAGCCTCTGCCGCTCGGTCGACGGCGTGGTGTCGGTGACCGACCGGCTGAGCGCCGACAGCTTCGGCGGCGCGGGCCCCGCGGGCTTCGGGGACGGCTCCGGGGGGCGCCCGGCGGGATCGGGGGGCGCGCACGACGGCGGCGCGCAGGGGAGCGGTACGCCTGCGCCCATCGGCTGACCCCGCGCGCCCGCGTGCCTGGCCTGCGCGCGCGCCGTGGCCGCGCCGTTCGCGCGGTGACTCCGCTGGACCCGGGGCGTCCGCTTCGAATATCGCGCTGCGTACCGGGTATCTCACCCAGCGTGTGCGGTGGTAGCGGGCCGCCGCGACGCCGGGTCCGGGGAGGCAGCCGTGGCCGTCGTGTTCGACGCGGATTTCACATCGACCAGCCAGTGGGTCGCGGGGCGCAGCAGCTCCTATCCCCGGATGGGGCCGACCAACCGGGGCGACCACAAACTCGACTTCCTCAGCCGCGCCTACTGCCCCGACGGCCTGTTCACTGCGACCCGGCGGCTCGGCGGGGACCTGTGGACGTGCAACCTGCTCACCACCGAGGGCAGCCCGGAGGGCTTCCAGGTGCGCACCGGCGACACCCTGAGTGCCGAGGTCACCCTGCCCGTCGAACTGGGCGCCTGGCCGGCGATCTGGACGTGGCGGGACGGCGGCAACGAGATCGACGTGTTCGAGTACCACCCCGACAACCCGGACCTGCTGGAGATCTCCAACCACGTCCGGGGCGGCTACCGGTACTGGCACGGGGCCGAGGCCGGGATAGCCCCCGGCGCGACCTTCGGCCTGCGGACCGTCCTCGGCGCGCACTCGGTGGACTGGTTCGTCGACGACACCCTCATCCACGCCGACCGCCGGGGCGTGGGCGCCGACTGGCACGCCTATCTGATCGTCAACCTGTCGGTCTCGGACGGCACCTACCACGCCCGCCCGCCGGCCTTCGGGCCGGACCGGCTCGGCTGGACCTGCCACAGCCTGCGGGTCGAGCGCGGTGCACCGGGCGACGGCGGATCGCCGCGGCGCGGCTGATCGGTGCGTCCGAGCAGCGCGTCCGAGCAGCGCCCGTGACCGGTGTTCGTGATCGGCGTTCGTGATCAGCGCTCGGGGGCGAACGTCGCCGTGATCAGACGGCGCGGCCCCGAGCGCTGGAACCAGACCACCCGCCGGTACGGGCCGATGTAGGCGGGGTGCGTCACGTAGAGGTCGTCGCGCGGCGCGGCCTCGTTGCCGGGCGCGAGCGCGGCGTCCACCGCCTCGGCGGCGATGGCCCCCAGCAGCGCGTGCGCGGTCGCCGCCGCGGCGTCGGGGGAGATGGCCAGCGCGGTGAGCTCGAACCAGAGCGCCGTCGAGACGTAGGCGATGGGGGAGAGGCCGAGGGCGGGATGGGGGCGGTGGTCCTGGTAACGGAGCAGCACCCCGGCCGCGACGAGGCGCTCGCGGTCGTCGGCCGGCGGGTGGTGGTTCATGGGGCGAACGCTACCCGGCCGGGCGCGGGCGGGGCCGGGTGCGGGGGTTTCGCATGCCCGGTTCCGCATGCCCGGTTCCGTGCGCCCGGTTCCTCACGCCGCTCCGACGGGCGCGGGCGCACGATGGTGGTGAGGCGCCGATCGCCCCGGTACGGGTCGGCCGTCACGGCCGCCGCCCGCAGGACGGGGTGGTGAGGAGGTCGTGATGACGCACTGGAACGGCCATGGTTACGGCCATGGGTTCGGGGGCTGGGGCCTGGGCCTGATGGCGTTGGGGCTGCTGCTGGTCCTGCTGGCGCTGGTGGCCGTCGTGGTGGTCCTGATCCGGCAGTCGCGGGCGGCCGGCCCGCCGTCCAAGGCGGCGTGGGCCGTCCGTCCGCCGGGTCCGCAGGGTCCGGTGGGGCCGGCGGACGGGGCGCCGCCGGTGCCGTTGCCCGAGCAGGTGCTCGCGGAGCGGTTCGCGCGCGGTGAGATCGACGCCGAGGAGTACCGGCACCGCCTGGACGTCCTGCGTTCCCCGGGCGGCGGACCGGCGTCCGGTGAGCCCCCGCCCTCGCCTCCGCCCCCAGCCCCGCCTCCGCCCGCGCCGCCGCCGTATCCGCCCGAGGGGCCCGGCGGCTGACGCGGAGGGGCCCGCCGCGCGTCCCCGCGCGACGGGCCCCGGTGATGACCGGTCTGCCGACCGCTCGACGTTGCCGAGGAGTCGGCTACTCGACGACGAGCTCGACCGGGATGTTGCCGCGGGTGGCGCGGGAGTAGGGGCACACCTCGTGCGCCTTCTTGACCAGCAGCTCGCCGGTCTCGCCGGCCAGCGCCTCGGGCAGCTCGACCCGCAGCACCACCGACAGGCCGAAGGCCTCGCCGTCGCGGCCGATGGACACCTCGGCGGTCACCGAGATGTCGCCGGTGTCCACCTTCGCCTGCCGGCCGACCAGGCCGAGCGCGCTGGCGAAGCAGGCGGAGTAGCCGGCCGCGAACAGCTGCTCCGGGTTGGTGCCCTGGCCGCTGCCGCCGAGGCCGGGCGGCATCGCCAGGGCGAGGTCGAGCTGCCCGTCGGAGCTGACGGCGCGGCCCTCCCGGCCGTTGGCGGTGGCGACCGCGGTGTAGAGCGCGTCCATGTCCGTTCCCTTCCGTCCTGCGTACGAAGTCTCGGTCCGGCGGTCCGGGAGGGCCGCCTGCCGGGACAAGTAGAGCACGCAATTCAATTGCGCACAACTCAATCGCGTATGCGACGTCGCTACCATGGATCCATGACCGAGCTGACTGATCTGCCAGACCTGCCAGACCTGCCAGACCTGCCAGACCTGCCGGACCTGCCGGACCTGCCCGACGACGCCGATCTGCTCCGTCTGGACCGGCAGATCTGCTTCTCGCTGAATGCCGCCTCCCGCGCCTTCGGGGGCGTCTACCGGGTGCTGCTCAAGGACCTCGGCCTGACCTACCCGCAGTACCTGGTGATGCTCGTCCTCTGGGAGCACGGCGAGCTGCCGGTCAAGCGGATCGGCGGGTACCTGCGGCTCGACTCGGGCACCCTCTCGCCGCTCCTCAAGCGGCTGGAGGCGGCCGGTCTGGTGCGCCGCGAGCGCAGCGCCGAGGACGAGCGCTCGGTCACCGTCGCGCTCACCGGCGAGGGTGCCGCCCTGCGCGAGCGGGCCGGCCGGGTGCCGCGTCGCCTGCTCGCCGCCACCGGCCTGCCCGTCGAGGAGCTCACCGCCCTGCGCGCGCTGCTCGACCGGCTCACCCTCGCGCTCGACACCGCCGTCCCGGGGCTCGCCGCGGAGGAGTGACGGGACCCGTCGGCGCGGGCGCCGCGGGTTGTGGCCGGGGCCGGGGTCAGCCCCCGGCCGGCTGCCAGCCGCCGAAGGGGCTGTCGGCTGCCGGGTCGATCTGCCGCGCCGTGCGCAGGACGGCGTCCGGCCCGAGTGCCAGGACGACGCGGCGGCCCGCGGCGTCGAGTGCCACGGTCGGCGCGCCGACGATCAGCCGGCCGAGGTCGGACCACTGCGCGTTGAAGCCCCGGGCGGCCGCGGACAGCGACGCCACGCTGATTCCGCCGGCGCCGTTGCGGATGGCCACGGTCGTCCGGCCGTCGCTCCCGGTCGCCGCGGCGACGCCCTCCAGGCCGCTCGGGCCGCCCAGCGACTCGGGCGTGGTGGTCCAGGAACCGTTCGGCCGCACGTAGCGGGTGACGACCTGGCCGGTGCCGGCCTGGTGGAAGAAGAGCTCCAGCCGGCCGTCGGCGGCGCGGCCCACGGTGATCGGTCCGGCCGGGGCCGGACCGAGGAAGGCGGTGTCCCGGGTGAAGGGGCCGCCGGGCGCCGACTGCCGCCAGTGCCCGATGCCCTCCCTGGTCGGTGCGAACAGCTCGATCCGGCCGTCGGCGGTGAGCGCGGCGGCCAGACCGTCCCGGACCCGGGTTCCTCCGAGGTCGGCCCAGGTGGCCGGCCACCCGCCGTCCGGCAGCTGGCCCAGCGCGCTGACCCCGCCGCCGGCGTTGCGGACGAACACGGTCAGCCGGCCGTCGCCGCCGAGGACCGGGACGGGGCTGCCGATGAACCCGGGGGTGGCGGGGTCGGGGTTGCCGAGCACCGTCCACTCGCCCCAGCTGTCCGGCGAGCTCTGGGCGACGGTGACGACCCGGTCGTCGCTCAGCCGGATGCCGAACAGGTGGATCAGCCCGGCGGCGTCCCGCACCACGCCGAGCGCGGCCGCGAGGCCCTCGCCGCCGGGGACGGGCACCGGCGCGCCCCAGTCGCCGCCCGGCTCGGACTCGCGCCAGGCCTGCACCTGGCTGTCGAGCACCGCGAAGGCGTTCAGGGCGCCGGTGCCGTCCTGGGCCGCCCAGGCGGTGCCGTTCGACCAGCGCGGATACTGCCGGGACGGGAAGTCCGCGTAGAAATTCGCCTCGTCCGGATTCGGCTGGGGGTCGTACTTGCCGGAATATCCGCTGCCGCCCGAGGGGCGCTTCGGCCCGAGATAGGCGAGAAAGGTCTTCTTCTTCTCCTTCGCGGTACTGGCGGGCAGATTCGGCGGGTCCATCCGGACGTTGTAGTCGCGGTAGTTCCGGAGAATCACCCGGCCGCTCCCGTCCGGTCCGTGATAACCGAGCGCGGCCTTTCCGGCGAATCGCGCGGCGGCGATGTGGTCGGTGTGGTCGGCGGGATTGAGCGGATTGCGGTCGTAGCCCTTCGGCACCCGCGGGTCCTGGGTGAGCAGCACCGTCGGGCGGAACCGTTCCATCAGTTCGGTCAGCGTCGCGACGAGTTCGTCGTGGGTGTAACTCTGGTGCGCGTACGCGAGGTCGCACGCCCCGTCCGCGGGCAGGCTGCCGAGGGTCGCCTGGTGGGAGGGCCCGCCCGGGCCCTCGGCGAAGAGGGTGTCCAGGGTGGCCCGGCCGCCGCCGGCGGGGTAGTTGGTGTCGCCGCCGTCGTGCAGCCTGAGGAAGACCAGCTGGATCTGCGGTGCTTGGTCCAAGGTGTCCAGTTGGACGATCTTTCCGCTGGTCAGCCGTACCGCGGCGGTGTTCCAGGTGGGCTCGGCCACCCCGGCCAGGCGGGCGTGCGCGGCCCGGGCCCCGGCGTCCCGGCTCTCCGAGTAGGCGCACGGGCTGGTGAACCGGGGGTCCGTCGTCTCGCCGCCGGTCAGGTAGACGGTGACGGACGGGGCCGCGTACTGCCGGTTCAGGTCCGGGTTCATGAAGAGGATGTCGTCGTCCTGGTGCGCGACGATCTGCAGGAAGGATTCGTCGCCCGCGACGGCGGGTGCGACGGCGGCGGCAGGCTCCACGAGCTCCGCCGGGGCGGCGCCGGCCGGTGCCTGGGGCGTGCTGAGGGCGGCCACCAGCACGGTCCCCACGGCCTTCGGAAATCGCATCGCACCCCCGGTCTCCTCGCCCCCGAGCAGGAGATCGGTGGTATCGCCCGGTCGGCCCGGAATGGACTATCCCCGGGGCGATCGGCCGGCGTCAAATCCCCCCTCGGCAAACCCCGCCGATCGTCGGGGGTGCGGGTCGGACGTCGCCTCATGAATCGCCCTTTGTCGGCAAAGCGCCGCTTAGTGGGAATTTCCATCGATATGCGGGCAAGTCGGGCATTCGGCGGCGGGTTTCCGGGGATGGGGAATTCGTGTGCGGACAACCCGGGCGGCGCCTCCGCGACGTTCGGCGGCAGGGGTCCCCGCGGCGGTTGGACGGCGGGCATGCCGACGCCCGGCCGGATCCGACCCGGCCGGGCGCTCAGGTGTCGCGGTCGGCGGCCGTCAGCCGGAAGTCCGCTCGTTCAGGCAGAGGATGTTGCCCTCGCTGTCCTTGAACCAGGCGGCGCGCATGCCCTCGGCCTCCGCGACGCCGCCGACGGTCTTCAGCCCGGGCAGGTCGTACTCCTCGAACACGACGCCCTTCCCGCGCAGGGCGGTCATCTCCGCGTCCAGGTCGGGGACCTTGAAACTGGCCAGGGTGTGGGCGGCCTGGCCGCCGCTGGGTGTCTCGTAGATGCCGAACTCGGTGCCGCCGCACTCGAAGGTCAGGTCGCCCTCCGGACCGGCGTCGGTGAGCTTGAGGCCGAGGGTGTCGGTGTAGTAGGACCTTGCCCGGGCCAGGTCGGCGGCAGGGATGATCGCCACCAGGGGTGCGTCTCCAAGCATGCTGATCGCCTCCTCGTCCTTCCAGCGTAGGTACGCCGGACCGCCGTCGGCCACGCCGGACGGCCGCCGGGTGCTCGCGGGGTGGCCGGTATCGCCCGATGTGTCCGGCGGGCGGCGGGGCGTCACGTCGGCGCGAGCCGCCAGAGCGACGTCACCTCGGCGGCGCGGGCGGCGCCGAGCGGATCACCGCCCCGGACACCGGTGCGCCGGGACGCCCCGGTCGCGCGGGGGTGCCGGGGGCGGGCGTCGAGGCGGCCGACGACGCGCAGGCCGGCGGCGGCGAAGGCGGTGTGCAGATCGGCGCGCGAGCGCAGGCCCAGGTGCTCGGCGAGGTCGGAGAGGACCAGCCAGCCCTCGCCGCCGGGCGCGAGCCGCTCCGCCAGTCCGTCGAGGAAGCCGTGCAGCATCCGGCCGCCGGAGTCGTACACGCCCTGTTCGAGGGCGGAGGTGGGTTCGGCCGGCAGCCACGGCGGATTGCAGACCACCAGGCCGGCCCGCCTGCCGCCCGGCGGGTAGAGGCCGCCGCCGGCCGGTCGGATGCGGTCGGTCAGGCCCAGGCGGCGCGCGTTGTCGCGGGCGCAGACCAGGGCGCGCGGGTTGAGGTCGGTGACCAGCACCTGTCCGACCCCGCGGCGGGCCAGTACGGCGGCCAGTACTCCGGTGCCGGTGCCGAGGTCGAACGCCGTGCCGCTGACCCCCGCGCCTTTCGGGCCGGGCGACGTGCCGGAGCCGAGCGCGGCGGCGGGCAGCGGCGCCCGGGCCACCAGGTCGACGTACTCGCCGCGGACCGGGGCGAACACGCCGTAGTGCGGGTGGACGCGTGCGCCGAGCGCGGGCACCCGCACGCCCCGTTCGCGCCACTGCCGCGCGCCGAGGGCGCCGAGCAGTTCCCGCAATGCGACCACCCGGGGCCCGTCGGGCGGGCCGTACGCCTCCCGGCAGGCCTGCCGGACGTCGGGGGCACGGCGCAGCAGGAGGGCGTGGTCGGCTTCCAGCTGCACCACGAGGCGGCCGAGCAGGCCCGCGGTCCGGGCCCGGTCGCGACGCTGCTCCCGGAAGGCCTGGCCCGGGGTCGCCGGGCCTGCGGTTCGCTGTCCGCGCGCCTCGCGTTCAGCCCGGCGGGCGAGGGCGGAGAGCAGCTGGCGGGCACCGTGGTAGTCGCCCTGCCAGAGCAGAGCGGTGCCCTCGGAGGCCACGTGGTGGGCGGCGTCGGCCCGCAACCGGTCGTCGGCGAGGACGACGCGGCCGGGCGGCGGTGTGCCGTTCTCACTGTGCCAGCGGGCGGTGAGGGCAGTGGCAGGGGTGAACGTGGTGACGGTGGTGACGGTCGTGCTGGTGTCGGTGTGGACGGTCGCGGACACCGGAACTCCTCGTGGTCGAACGTGCGGATGGGCACGAAGAACACGCCGACGAGGAGGGGAACAACGATGGGTCAGACGAGACGTGGCTCCCCGGTCGACGTGCGGACCGACAAGTCGCCGAGCACCAGGCCCGGTTCGGCGCAGCCTGCCATGAGCAGCCCTTTCCCTGGGATCGCGGATCACCTTCGTGATCACCGTGTCACGCGGTGTGGCCGCCCCGCAACCGGTTTTACCGCGCGGTGGGGCGTCACCAGCTGTGCGGGACGCGCTCCAGGACGCCGCCCGCGAAGACGTCGTACAGCGGCAGGGTCTCCAGGTGGACGTAGCCGATGTGGCAGTCGCAGACCGGGAGCGGGCAGGTGCGCGGGGCGAGGCGGGCGCGGTAGGAGCCGTCGTAGAGGTTGCCGAGTTCCTCGCGGACGAAGTGGCAGCGGCGGACGGTGCCGTCGCCGTCGACCGACACCACCGACTCGCCGGTCCGGCAGGGGCGGCCGGCGCTGGGGTGGGCGTTCCGGCTGAAGCCGAAGTGCGGGTCGAGGGCGGTCCAGTCGGCCGCTTCGGCGTCGGTGTAGGTGTACCCCTCGGCGGCGTTGATCCAGAGGTAGACGTCCGGGGACAGCTCGGCGCGCAGTCGACGGGCGGCCGCCAGGTGCTCCGGCCGGCCCACCACCCCGATGCTGTACCGCGCGCCCAGGGCGTCGAGTTCGCGGCACTTGGCGAGGAAGCGGTCGTGGTCGACCTGGCCGGGGTGGTAGGTGACCCAGAGCGCGAGGGTGTCGAGGTCCGCCTCGGCCAGCCAGCCGGTGCGGCAGCTCAGGTTGGTCTGGATGGCGACCCGCCGGACGTGCGGCAGCCGGCTCAGCCCGACCATGGCCCGGCGGTACCAGGACCGCACCAGCCCTTCGCCCCAGGGGGTGAACAGCACCGAGACGGTGTCACCGGTTCCGGCCCGGTCGGCCACCCAGCCGGTGAACCGCTCCAACGCGGCGCGGTCGGCGCGCAGTTGCTCCGGCGTGTCGCGCCGCTTGGCGAACGGGCAGTACGGGCAGTCGTAGTCGCAGGAGGCCAGCGGACCCCGGTAGAGGATGCCGAGGTCGAGGGGCTGTTCGTTCGGGGCGTCGGCGGAGGCCGGGCCGGTCGCGGGCATGCCGAGAAAGGTCATTTCGCCTCGTATTCGGCCATCAGCGTGCGCACCTCGGGTGAGAACAGCATCGGGCCGACGGCGTCCGAGTGCGCCAGGCCTTCCGGGGACAGCCGAAGGGCGGCGTCCGTGCCGTCCGCGAGCCAGCCGCGGGCCGCGAACGCCGCCAGCTCGGCCGGGAAGTCCTCGGCCGGCGTGCTGCCGAAGCGGGCCCGGTACTCGTCGAGCGCCAGCCCCTCGGCCTGGAGCAGCGTCTGCACGAGGTGCCGCCGCCGCGCCTCGGCCGGTGCCATCGCCCGGCCGACCACCGCGCGGTCGAAGGTCTCGGTGGCCACGTAGTCGTCGATGATGCGGCGCACCTCGGTGGCGTCCACCGCGTAGTCGAAGGAGTAGTGCAGCCGGGACGTGTAGGAGCGGGCGCCGCAGCCGAGGCCGACCATGCCGTCGGTCTGGCAGGCGTACTCGCTCACCCCGGCCTGCGGGGCGGCCGCCCGGCGGAACATCCGCATCGACACCTGCTCGTAGCCGCTGGCGAGCAGGTGGTCACGGCCGGCCCGGTAGAGCGCGAGCCGGCGGGCGTCCCACTGGACCGGGCTCTCCGCCTCCCCGCGCCGGGCGAGGCCGGTCAGCGGGCGCACGTAGAGCGGGTAGAGGTACAGCTCCTCGGGCCGCCAGGCCAGCGCGGCGTCCAGCGAGCGGAGCCAACTGGCCTGGGTCTGGCCGTCGATGCCGTAGATGAGGTCGATGTTGAGGACCGGGAACCCGGCGTCGCGGATCCGGCCCAGCGCGGCCTCGACGTCGGCGCGCTTCTGCGGGCGGACCGCCGAGCGGGCCTCCGCGTCCACGAAGGACTGCACGCCCAGGCTGAGGCGGGTGGTGCCCCGCTCGGCGAGCACCGCGAGGCGGTCGGCCGTGGCGGTGGCGGGGGAGGCCTCGACCGACAGCGGGACCGCCCGCAGGTCGGCGCCCATCCGGTGCTCGGCGATGTCGCAGAGCCGCTCCAGTTCGGCGGCGCTCAGGTACGTGGGGGTGCCGCCGCCGAACGCGGCGAGCGCGAACCGGGCGCCGTCGTCCAGCGCCGCGCGCACGGCGCCCGCCTGCCGGTCGAGGGCGTCCAGGTAGGCGGTGGTCAGGCCGTCCGGACCGCCGATCCGGGTGAACAGGTTGCAGAAGCCGCAGCGCACCTCGCAGAACGGGATGTGCAGGTAGAGGGAGAGCGCGTGCTGCGCCTCGCCCTGCCACAGCTCGCGCAGCGGCGGGCGGTCGGGCAGCTCGCGGTAGGCGGTCTTGTGGGGGTAGGCGTAGACGTACGACTGGTACGGGGGCACGTACGGTGGCTCGGCCGCCGGTGCGGGACCGGGGGCGGCAGGTGTGTCCCGGGCCGGCCGGGCGGGGGCGGTGGTCATGCGGTCTCCTCGGCGGGCGTGGCGGAGGGCGGGGTGCTCGCGGGGAGCGTGAAGTGGGCGTACGGCACCGTCCAGACCACCTCGTGGCCGATCCGGTGGCCGGTGTAGCCGTCCTCGCCGTAGGCCGTGCCGTGGTCCGAGCAGACGATCGCGAAGCACGGCCGACGGGCGCTCATCGCCGCGAACAGCCGGCCGATGTGGGCGTCCACGTACTCCAGGGCGGCGGCGTGGCTGGCCCGGCTGTCGCCGTGCTCGCGCGTCGCCCCGGGCAGGTGGAACCAGTTCGGCTGGTGCAGTGCCGTGACGTTGACGAAGAGGAAGAGCGGCTGTCCGGCGGGCTGTTCGGCGGTCACCTGCTCGGCGCGGGCGACCTGCTCCTCGAAGGAGGTCGGCGAGGGCACGCCCATCTCCGGCGACCAGTGGCTCTCCTGGAACAGCCCGGGCAGCACCGAGCCCAGCGGGCCCTGCTTGTTGAAGAAGCCGACGCCGCCGATGCAGACCGTCCGGTAGCCGGCGGCGGCGAGCGCGCCCGGCAGGTCCGGGGCGTCGAACACCCAGGTGCGCGGCGCGGTGCTCTCCGAACCGGCGAACCGGGCGGCGAACAGGCGGGGGTGCGGCCCGTCGGGCGAGGCCGGGGTCGGCAGGAAGCCGGCCAGGATCGCCTGGTGGGCGGCGTAGGTGAAGCTGCCGGGGGAGTGCCGCCGCTCCCAGCGCCCGCCGGGCAGGTGCGCCGCCAGGTGGGGGATCCGTCCGGCGGCGGCCAACTCCTCGGCGACGTCGAAGCGCAGGGTGTCGAGGGTGACGAGCAGCAGGTCGTGGCTGCCCACCACGGCGTTCATGTCGGGGGACTCGGCCGGGTGGGTCGCGGCGGCGGTGCGGGTACTGGGCTGGTGGTTCATCGGTGCTGTTCCGTAGGTGGGTGGATCATCGGGTGCGGGTGCGGGTGCGGGTGCGGGTGCGTGGACGGAGGGGGCGGGAGCGGGGGCGCGCCGAGCGCGGCGAGTTGGGCGGCGTAGGTGTCGAGGCCCTCGGCGGGGCCGCCGGGCAGGCCGGTGAGGCCCGGCAGCAGGTCGCCGAAGGCGTTGACCTCGCCGACCACCGTCCGCCGCCACGCCGCGGTCGGCAGCACGTCGACGCCGACCATCGGGGAGTGCGGGAAGCAGGCGGCCGCCCGCTCCGCGGTCTCCAGCACGTCCGGCCAGGCCGGTCCGGCGGCCTCCCGGGCGAGCTCCAGGCTGCCCCGGGCGCCGCCGAGATGGAGGTTGGTCATCGGCTGGGCGCTGGTGCGGACCACCGCGTGGGTGGCCCGCCCGGCGACCACGACGACCCGCAGATCGGCCGAGCGGCCTGCCTGGGAGGCCTTCGGCACCCACTGCTCGACGTGCAGGCCGTCCGGGGCGAGCCGGTCGACCAGCTCCGCGACCAGCCGCTCCTCCTGGTAGCGGCGGACCCGCAGCGAGTTGTGCAGCCGTCCGTCGGCGAGCTCCACCGAGGTGGTGGCCCGCAGCTGGCCGCGCGGGCCGAACTCCAGCGCCACCACACCCGACGCGGAGGAGCCGTGGGACGGTTTGACGAAGACCCGGCGCAGCCCGGCGGCGTCCAGTCGGGCGCGGAGGTCCTCCCAGCCCGTGACGGCCGCCCCGTCGAGGGCGCGCGGCACCGGCACGCCGGCGCGCGACAGCAGCGCGTGCGCCCGCCGCTTGTCGAACATCACGGCGATCTCCTCCGGGTCCCCGAGCAACCGCACCCCGGGGGCGGCGGCCAGCGCGCGCAGCGCGGCCGTCATCCCGGCGTACCAGGCGGCGCCGCCCTCGACCCGGGTCGGCGCGTACTGCGCGCCGAGCGCCGGTCCGCGCAGCAGCGCGTCCACGGCCTCCTCCTCGCCGGGCGACTCGATCCGCAGCACGGTGCCCTCGGGCAGCCGGTACGCGCCGCGCAGCAGGTCGAGCCAGGGCAGCACGGCGGGCTCGGGCAGCCCGGCGGCCCGGGCGGCGGCCGCGAACAGCGTCACCCGGCGGTGGCCGGGGTTGCCGAGCACGGTCAGCCGCCCGTCCGGCGCGAGCCGGTGCTCCGGCCGGGCCGGGCGCGCAGCCCGGGCCCGGCCGGAGCTCTGGGGGGTCGTCGTCAGCATCGCCGCCCGCCTACTCGGCCACCGCGACGTAGCGCCACTCGTCCTCGTCGTCCTCCTCGGCCTCGGAGAGGTCGACCTCGACGCCCGGCAGGGCCTGGCGCACCCGCTCCTGCATGGCGTCGGTGAGGTAGTGGTGGTGCAGGTCGAGGGCCTTGAGGTGGGTGAGCGGCTGGCCGTCGAGCAGCGCGGCCGCGCCGTCGTCGCTCAGCACGCCCATCGCCAGGCTCAGCGACTCCAGCTGCGGCACCACCGGGGCGTGCGCGACGGCGGCGGCGATCTCGTCCTGGAACTCGCTGTTCTCCAGGCCGAGGTGGCGCAGCGACGGCAGCCGGGTGCCGGCCAGGATCGGCGCGATGTCGTCGATCGTCGCGTCGCCGCCGTACTCGTCGACGCCGAACCACAGCTCCAGGCGCTCCAGCGCGGGCAGTTCGCTCGCCGCGACCGCCCGCACCACGTCGTCCGGCAGCCCGCCGCTCTCGAACCGCAGGTCGGTCAGCCGGTCGTGCCGGACCGGGTTGAGCACGAGCCCGTTGCCGCCGCGCACCACCAGCTCGGTGAGCTGCGGGAACGCCTTCAGCACCGGGGTGACGTCCGACATCTCCAGCCAGGAGATCTCGCAGTCCTCGGACGTCACGTCGGCGATGTACAGCGCCTCCAGGGCGGGGAACCGGCCGGCGTCGGCGACGATCCGGTCCAGCGTCTCGCGCACCGGCACGTAGTCCCGCATCCACCAGGGGCCGATGAGCAGGGCGCGGACGGCGGCGGGGTCGACCGCGGCGAGGAAGGCCGACCAGAGCTCGTCGAAGCCGTGCTTCGAACCGTAGCCGACGGACAGCCGCCAGGCGGCGGCGTCCGCCGCCGGCAGCTCGTCGGTCAGCGAGTGCCGGTCGTGCCGACCGGGCTCGTTGAGCGAGAGGTTGACGACCGGCAGGTGGAAGTAGTGGCCGGCGGTGGTGATGTACACGGGTGCCCCCCTGGACGGCATGGCTGGCGCTGGTGCTTGCGTGGGTACGGGTGACGGACGGACGGGTGGACGCGGGCGCGGGCTACTCGGCGACGGCGACGTAACGCCACCGGTCGTCGGGCTCGCCGGCGCCGGAGAGGTCGATCGCCACTCCCGGCAGGGCCTCGCGCAGCCGCTGCTGCATGGCGTCGGTGAGGTAGTGGTGGTGCAGGTCGAGGGCCTTGAGGTGGGTGAGCGGCTGGCCCTCCAGCAGTGCCGTCGCGCCCTGGTCGGTGAAGACGCCCATCGACAGGTTCAGCGACTCCAGCCGGGGCACCACCGGGGCGTGCGCGACGGCGGCGGCGATCTCGTCCTCGATCTCGCTGTTCTGCAGGCCGAGGTGGCGCAGCGCGGGGAAGCGCGCGCCGTCCAGGAACGGCTCCAGGTCGGCCAGCTCGGTGGTTCCGCCGTAGTTGGCCACCCCGAGCCAGAACTCCAGCCGCTCCAGAGCGGGCAGCTCGCTCGCGGCGACCGCCTGCGGCACCTCGCGGGGCAGGCCGCCCGACTCGAACCGCAGCGCCCGCAGGTGCTCGTGCTTCACCGGCTGGAGCCCCATGCCCTCGCTTTCGCCCTCGCCCTCGACCGATTCCTCGCAGCTGCCGCGCACCACCAGTTCGGTGAGCAGTGGGAAGGTCGTCAGCACCGGCGTCACGTCGACCATCTCGATCCAGGAGATCTCGTTCTCCTCGAACGTGATGTCGCCGATGAACAGGCCGCGCAGGGCGGGCAGCCGTTCGGCGGCGCCGAGGATCGCGGCCAGCGGCCCGGCGAAGCTCTCCGGGCCGTCCTGCGACCACTCGCCGATCACCACGGCGGTCACCCGGGAGGTGTCCACGCGGTCCAGGAACTGCTGCCAGCGCGCGGTCCAGTCCTGGTCCGCCTCGAACTCGACGGCGATCTTCCAGGCCGCGGCGGCGGGCTCGGGCAGCTCGGCGCCCTCGTCGACGGCCGTGACGAAGTCGAAGACGGGCAGGCCGTGGAACTCCTCGATGTGGTTGTTGACCGTCATGCGCTGCTCCTCGGGGGGTCGGTGCGGGCCGAACAAGTGTCTACCAGCCCGGACCGACAATCCGGTGCCCGGGGCGTCGCCCGGGCGCGTTGCACACGCCTCCCGCGTGCCCCGCCGGCCCCGTTCGGCACAGCCTTCACCGGGGCACCGGGCGCCGTTGTCAGACCCCTGCCCTATGGTCCGGGGCGTGGGATTCCGATGCGTCGTCGAGTCGGTGAGGGAGAGCTGATGTTCCGCCAGGGAGATGTGCTGATGGTGCCGGTGGTGGAGGCGGAGGTGCCGGCCCGGGTGGAGTCGCTGGCCGCGCAGCCCCGGGACGCCCGGGGCCGGCTGGTGCTGGCGCTGGGCGAGGTCACCGGGCACGCGCACGCGGTGGTCGGCCCGGGGGAGCTGCGGCGCGAGTCGGGGCCGTTCGGCACGGCGTGGCTGCACCTGCCCGAGGGCGGCCGGGTGGTGCACGAGGAGCACGCGGCGATCCCGCTGCCCAAGGGCTGGTACCGGGTGGTCCGCCAGCGCGAGTACGCGCCGGGCGCGGTGCGCGTGGTCGCCGACTGACGGACGGTGGCGCGCGCGTGGGCGCGCGGACGCCAGGGACAGGACGAGGGCGGGCGCGCGGCGCCCGCGGCACGGTCGGGCGGGGTGCCCGGGCGGGAACGGAGAGTGTGATGGTGACTGGACAGACGGCACCGGCCCCCGTGGCGGGCGGGCCCGCCGAGGTGACGGCCCGCTGGCGGGCGGCCGCCGCCGCCACCGGCCCGGCCGACCGGGCCGAGGTCGAGCGGGCGGTACGGGCCGCCTACCGGGCCGCGGGCCTGGCCGAGCCCGCCGCCGTGCGGTGGTTCGGCTCGCCGCTGGCGGCCGCCGAGGCGGCGCTGGAGCTGCGCGCGGCGAGCGCGGTGACGGTGCGCGAGGCGGTGCGGACCCTGCCCTGGGAGGCGGTGCGCCGACAGGCCGTCGAGCGGACCGGCGCGCTCGGCTGGGCGCCGCTGTGGGCGCTGACCGGCGGCGAACTCGGCCCGGTGACCAATGTGCTCGCCGACCGGATCCGCGGCGCCGTCCTCGACCGGCTCGCGCCCGAGCCGGACACCGAGAACGACGAGGACGACGTGATCGAGGCCGCCCGCGAGCGCCGGACCGCCGCCCGGATCGCGCTGCTCGACGCCGTCCGCGGCCAGCACGACGCCCCCTGGTTCGCCGCCCTGGAGGCGGCCGGGGTGCTCGGCCCGTCGCCGGACGCGCCGGGCGGCCCCGCGGGCGAGGCCGTCGCCGCGCTGGCGGACGTCGCGCGCGGGGCCGGCTGGTGGTGGCCGTATGCGGACGTGGCGCTGGTCAGCGAGCGCCCGGTGGCGCTGCACCGCGACGAGGCGGGCCGGCTTGACCGCGCCGACGGCCCGGCCCTGGCGTACTCCGACGGCTTCGCCCTGCACGCCTGGCGGGGCATGCCCGTGCCCGCCGAGTTCCTCGCCGGGCTGGGTACCGTCACCGTCGAGCGGATCCGCACCGAGGAGAACGCCGAGCTGCGCCGCGTCCTGCTGGAGCACTACGGCTACGAGCGGTACCTGGCCGACTCCGGCGCCGTCCCGGTGCACCAGGACGAGACCGGTGTGCTCTGGCGGATCGACCTGCCCGACGACGAGGCGGTGGTCATGGTCGAGGTGGTCAACTCGACGGCCGAGCCCGACGGCACCTTCCGCACCTACTGGCTGCGGGTGCCGCCCAGCACGCTCACCGCCCGCGCCGGGGTGGCCTGGACGTTCGGCATAACCGAGGCGGAGTATCACCCGCAGCGCGAGACCTGAGCGGGTGGTGCTCCGCCGGGCAGCCGGCCGGGACGGCGGCTCGGCCCGGGGCGGCGGGGCCCGGTCAGCGGAAGGCGGCGGCGTTCCGGCGGGCCCAGGCCGCGAAGGGCGTGGCCGGGCAGCCCAGCAGCCGTTCGACATCGGGGCTGACCCGCCGTTCGGCGGCGGTCGGTTCGCCCAGGATGTCGAGGGTGCCGTCCGCGACGCCCTCCGGCATGACCGCCAGCAGGTGGCCGCGGGCCGCCTCCCGGCTGAGCTCGGTGAACGCCACCGGTTCGCCGAGCGCGTCCCCGAGCGCGGCGGCCTGCTCGCGCGGCGACACCGGCGCCGGGCCGGTCAGCACGTACGTCCGGCCGGCGTGCGCGGAGGCCTCCGGCGAGCCGGCGGCGCCGCCGCGCAGGACGGCCGCGGCCACCTCGGCGAGGTCCTGCGGGTCCACGGTCGGAAGGGCGACGTCGCCGAACGGCGCGGCCACCGTGCGGTGCGCCCGTACGGGCTCGGCCCAGGCGAAGGCGTTCGAGTGGAAGCCGCTGGGCCGCAGGATCGTCCAGTCGAGCCCGGACCGGCGGACGGCCTCCTCGAACGCGCGCAGCCCGGCGTGCGAGGCGGCCCGCGGCCGGGTGCCGGTCGCCTGGGAGGAGAGCAGGACCACCCGGCGCACCCCGCCGGCCGCGGCGGCGTCGAGCAGCGCGTCCGGCGCGGCGCCGGCGCCGTCCAGCAGCAGTTCACCGGAGAGGAGGAGGAACAGCGCGTCGGCCCCGTCCAGCGCGGGGGCGAGGCTGCCGGCCTCGGCGAGGTCGGCCCGGTGATGTCGTACGCCCTCCGGGAGCATGCCGTCCCCGGGACGGCGGGACACCGCCGTCACCCGCTCGCCCAGCGCCGCCAGCGCACCGACCAGCGGCCGTCCGATGGTGCCCGTCGCACCCGTCACCACGATCACGATGTCTTCCTCGTTCCTTGACAACAGCATCAGAGAGAACGGCCGGACGGCCGCTCGGAGAAGGGGAGTTGGCGCTGCCCGGGAGGCTGTCCCCGGGCTCGCGGAACGACGCTAACAGGGTGCGTACAGTAGGTACCTAGAGGAAAGTGACCCGGTGTCGAGGGGGCGGAACGGGTGAGCGGCACGCAGTGGCCGACCGGTGGAGCGGCGGGCGAACCGGCGGACGGGGGGCCGCCGGACCCGGCGCTGGCGTGCCCGATCGGCCCGGTCGTCGACCTGGTCTTCAGCCGCTGGACCACCCCGATCCTCTGGACGCTCAACGAGTACGGCCGCCAGCGGTACGTCGAACTGCAGCGCAGGGTCGCCGTCATCACGCCCAAGGTGCTGACCCAGCGGCTGCGGCAGCTGGAGCGCGACGGCCTGGTCCGGCGCACCTACCACGCGGAGGTGCCGCCGCGGGTCGAATACGAGATCACCGATCTCGGGCGCAGCCTCGCCCCGCTGTTCGCCGGCCTGGCGGAGTGGTCCGCCACGAACCTGGACCGCGTCGAACGGGCCCGCCGGGCGTACGACGGCGTGACCGCCCCCTGACCCTCACCCCACGGTCGATTCGGACGCACTGCTCGTCGCCCGGCAGCCGGTCACCGAGGGCACCGCGGGTGAGGCCGAGCAGGACCTGATCGACGAGTTCAAGGAACTCCACGGAGGCGCTCTGCCCTTCGCCGACCTTCGGAACAACGCCCGAAGGGCTCCGGAGACGACCACGGAGGGCGAGGACGGCGCGGGCAGGGCCGCCGGGGCCGTCGGGAAACCGGGTCGACGCGGTGACCCGGGGGCGGCACCCTGCCGGCATGGAGTTCTTCACCTACCACCGGGACCGGCCCCACTCGCCGGCACTGCGCGCGGAGCTGCTGGAGGAGCACCGGTCCTACATGGACGGCTTCGCCGCGGAGATGATCGCCCGCGGCCCGACCCTGTCCGAGAGCGACGGCACCCCCACCGGCAGCGTCCACATCCTCGACCTGCCGGACCCCGCCGCCGCCCGCGCCTTCGCCTTCGACGAGCCGTGCTACCAGGCGGGCGTCTACCGGGACGTCCTGCTGCGGCGGTGGCGCAACCTCCTGGGGCGCACCATGGCGGAGTTCCCCGGCGGCCGCACCGGCGGCAACCGCTACCTGGTGCTCGGTCTCGGCGCCGGTGCGGCCGCCGACCTCACCCCGCCGCCGCCCGGACGCGACGAGCTGATCGCCTACGGTCCGCTCCTCTCCGACGACGGCAGCGCCTGGCTGGGCACCGCCGCCCTCCTGCGCGCTCCCGACCCGGACACCGCCCGTGCCGTCCTGACCGAGCACCACTACGCCGCGGTCGAGGTCCACCGCTGGCAGTTCGGCGGCCGGGCCTGACGGGGACCGACGCGGCCGGGGGAGCCCGGGCACGCGGCACCGCCCGCGCCTGGGACGGGCGCGGGCGGTGCGGGTTCGGTGGGGCGGTGGGGTCAGTGGACGTCGATGCCGTCGAAGGAGCCGATGATGGCGTCGCCGCCGACGTTGGTGATCTCGCCCCCGGCGAGCTGGTTGCCGGTGCCGATGACGGTGATGGTCGTGGTGTTGACCGTCACCTCGTCGGCGAAGGCCTGGGTGGGCAGGGAAACGGCGCCGACGGCGGCAATGAGGACGGCGAGCGTACGGACGGTGCGGTACATGGTGCATATCCCTTCGTGAACCAACGGTGCTTCGAACCCTAGATACCGGTGCGGCGTCAGGGATAGGAATATCACCCGAACGGATTGATGTGCGTGTCGGGCTGGCTGGCTTCATCGTTAAACACCTCGGGCATTTCGGCCTGGCGAATAAATGATCATCAGGCTTGTTTGCGAAGTCGGAAAACCGGATTGCGTGCCCAGGGGCGCGCTGTCACAGTGCTCCTACGGTCGGGCTCCGACCGGACCGGGGGACGGGAGGGCTGGGACGGTGTCACGATCGCCCGCCGAACTGGCGGCGGCCTACGACCGGCCGCCCTACCGCACACCACCGCCGCCGCCACGGGAGCGGCACGAGGTGGTCCTGGACGTGCTGCTGCCCTGGCGGCTGGCCGGACGGGTCTACGGCCCGTACCGGATGATGCGGCTGACCGCCTCCGGGGTCACCGCCGTCGTGGGCGCCGAATTCCTCGGCCCCGTCGCCCAGCCGATCGCGACCAGGATCGCCGCGGAGGCGCTAGACCCGCTCGTCGAACGCCTGTTGACGCTGCGGGCCCTCCTCGGCCTCGGCATCGTCCTGTACCTCGTCCGCGCGGTGACCGGTACCTGGACGTCCGGCGACCTGCTCACCGAACTGCTCGGCGTGGACAGCGTCGTCATGCTGCTCACCGGTCCGATCGCGTTGGTGCTGGGCTGCGTGCCGTTGGTCCTGCTGGCCTATCCGGGCACCCGGCGGCGGGTGGGGCGACTGATAGCGCGGCCGTTGCTGGTGGGGGTGTTCACCGCCGTCGTGTTCGTCGTCATGATGCGGTCGGCCTTCCTGCCCCTGGCCGGGCTGCTCCTGCTCTGGCTGGCGCCGTTCAACCTGTGCGTGCTCTACCTCGTGCACCGCAACTCCTTCGCCGTGCGGGCCCATCCGCTGGTGAGGCCCCTGGTCGCGGTGCCGCTGGTCTGGTTGACCGCCCTCGGGCACGTCCTGTTCGTCGATACGAAGGGGGCGTCCACCCACGGCCCGGCGCTGGTCGCCCTGCTGGCGGGCCCGGTCGGGGTCACCGTGACCGCGGTGATCGAGATCGTGCTGCTGCGGCGCCGGCACCGGGTGGGATTCCGCGGCCCCCTCGGGGAGCCTCCGGGCGCCGCCGGGTCCCGGGCGTGACCGTCGAAGGGGGCCGTCAGCCGGCGCGGCCGGGGCCGGCGGCACGGGCGAGCAGGACCGGCTGGAAGAAGCCGGTCGCGGCGGGCGGTCGCCACTCCACCGCGGTGAATCAGCACCCGGTGCAGGTCGGCGAACGCGGCGCGCCCGGGGGCGCTCAGACCGCCGCGGGCCGGTAGACGGTCAGCGCCCGGGGGGCCTTGGCCAGCCGGAGCGCGCCGGCGGCGGGCAGGGACTCGCCGTCGACGGCGAGCCGGTCGGCGTCGCCCAGGGCGTCCAGGTCGAGGGCCCGGAGCCGGGCGGCGTGGTAGACCCGGGAGCGGGCGAGCGTACCGGACAGGAACGCGGCGGCGAGCCGGGTCCGGGCCAACGGCTGTCCGCCGTCGACCACCCGGACGTCCAGCAGGCCGTCGGCGAGCCCGGTCCGGTGGGTCGGGGCGAAGCCCGGCGGGTCGTAGGCGCCGTTGCCCGCGAACAGCAGCCAGAGCCGGCGTTCGCGCCCGCCCGCCCGGACGCTGACCGGCTCGGCGGTGGTCAGCACCCGCGCGGTGGCCACCGCGAGGGCCGGCCACTTGCCCAGCCGATCCTCGAACTCCTCGCGCAGCCGGACCAGTTCGGGGTAGACGCCCAGGCTGAACGTGTTGAGGAAGTGCCGGCGCTCGGTGTCGTCGACGGCCAGGCCGAGGTCCACCCCGCACGCCTGGCCGGCGGTCACGGCGGCCGCCGTCGCCTCGATGCCGTGGATGCCGAGGTCCAGCGCGAAGTGGTTGAGCGTGCCGCCGGGGAAGACCGCGAGCGGCAGGTTGCGCTCCACGGCCAGCCCGGCCGCCAGGTTGACGCTGCCGTCGCCGCCGCAGACCCCGAGCGCCCCGCCCGCCGCCGCGGCCCGGTCGGCGGCCTCGGCGAGCAGGGCGGACAGGTCGTCCTCGGGCCCGCAGAGCCCGACGTCGGCCCGGGGCAGCAGGGCGCGCAGCGCGGCGACGGTCTCCTCGGGGCCGCCGGCGGACAACGAGCCGCTGCCGGAACCGGAGTTGACCACCACCCACAGGCCCGCCCCCTCGGGGAGCGCCGGGGCCGGACGGCGCGGCGGCCCGGCGGCCGGCCGCAGATGGGAGGCGCGGGGCCACCACCGGAGCGTGAGCACCGCGAGCGCGGAGCCCAGGGCGAACCCCGCCAGCACGTCGCCCGGATGGTGCGCACCGGTGTACACCCGGGAGGCGCCGACGGCCAGGGCGACCGGTGCGACCAGGGCGGCCGCCACCGGGGACTCGATCGCGACCGCCGTGGCGAACGCGGCGGCCGAGGCGGAGTGGCCGGAAGGAAAGGAGGTGGTGACCGGTTGGCGGAGCAGCCGCCGGGCCGCCGGAACAGGGGCCAGCGGGGGGCGCGGGCGACGGGTCAGCTGCTTGGCCGCGATGTTGGCGGCGGTGGAGGCGAGCAGCAGCGAACTCGCCCCGCGCAGCGCCGCCCGCCGTCCGGCCCGACCGCCGGCGGTGCCGAGCACGGCGGCCGTGCCGAACCAGAGCATCCCGTGGTCCGCGGCCCGGCTCAGCCGGCGCAGCCAGGGACCGGCCAGCGACCCCGTCCCGAACGGACGGTGGGCCGCGGCGACCCGGTGGAACAGAGCCCGGTCGATGACGTCCAGTCGCCTCATTCGTTCGAGCCTAGACCCGGTCGGCCATCCGTGCGCGGTGAGCGGCCGCGCGCGGCCCGGGGCGGTACCCGGACCCTGCTGAGTACGGGTACTCAGGCGTGGCCCGCCGGTCCTGCGCAGACTGGTCGGCAGGACCCGCACCACTGCCACCGAGGACCCACACCACCGCCATGCTGAGCCGCGCCTCCGCCCTCCTGCTGCCCGCCTTCGGCCGCCTGCACGTCACCTCCGACACCGCCGGTGCCCGCCGCCCCGCACCGGGCAGCATCGTGGCGGCCAACCACACCTCGCTCGCCGACCCCGCCGTCGTCCTCGCCGCCCTGCACCGGCTCGGCGCGCGGCCGGTCGTCCTGGCCACGGCCGGGCTCTGGCGGGTCCCGCTGCTCGGGCCGGCGCTGCGCCGGGAGGGCCACATCGCCGTCCACCGGGGCACCGCGCGGGCGGCGGAGTCGCTCGACGCGGCGGCCGAGGCCCTGGCGGCCGGGCGGGTCGTGCTGATCTACGGCGAGGGCGGGCTGCCGCGCCGCCGCGACTCCGGCGAGCTGCCGCCCGGCCCGTTCCGCAGCGGCCTGGCCCGTCTGGCGCAGGCCACCGGCGCGCCGGTCGTCCCGCTCGGCCAGGCCGGATCCCGCCGACTGACCTCCGGCGGCCCGCTCAAACAGCTCGCCGGCGTGGCCACCGCCCCGGTCCGCCGCCCCGCCCTGCACGTCCACCTCGGCGCCCCGCTGCACCTGCCGGCCGACACCGCGGAAGCCACCGCCGAGGCCCACCGTGCCGTCACCGCGGCCTGGACGGTCGCCGCCCGCCGGGCGGGGAGGGAGCCCCGGCCGGCCTGAACCGGGTCGTCGGCCGTCCCCCGGTGCGGGCTCGCTGTCGGGCGGGCGTCATGCGCTTCGTCCTGGCTCGCGCTGAAGGGCCGGCGGCTCAGTGCTCCGGTCCGGTCGGCATCGCCACGGCCCGCTGTCCGCGCATGCGGGGCCAGGCCGAAGCCGTCCTCTCCGCACGGGTGAATGAGCGGGTGCATCCGGGCGATGACCGCTCTCCCCGGTCATACGGCGGGGAACGCCTGTCCTCCGAACAGATCACGAGGAGGTCGGAATGATCGGAACGCGACGTTTGCGAACCACCGCGCTGTTGGCCAGTGTGTTCCTTGCCGCAGTGCTTCCCGTCGCGGTCCCGCCCGCCTGGGCCGACGGGACCGAGAGGTCGACGACCCGCAGCGTTTCCCAGGAGCCGGGCCACCCGATCATCCTCTACCCCGGGAGGGAGGGGACGGCGGCGGCGTACTGCCCGCAGGGAACGACCCCCACGGGGGGAGGCGCGATGGTCGAGAGCGACCCCCTGGCCCCGGTCTTCTTCAGGCAGTCGGCTCCCGACCCGGCGCGGAACAGGTGGGTGGTGCAGGCCTACAACGGCAGCGACCAGGTGCAGACGGTGCACCCCCGGGTGATCTGCACGACGGACAGCACCATCACGTACGACGTCGGACCGGACGGCTCCATTCAGCCGGGGGACTTCAACTCGGCACCCGGGGCCGGCTGCAGCAACTCCCAGTACGTGGTGGGCGGTGGGGTCCAGGCCGGCCCCAGAACGTTCGTCATGTGGTCGGACTGGGCGAACATCAGGGCATGGTCGGTGGGGGCGAAGTACACGGACTACGACCCGGACGCCCCTCTGTCGTACGTCCGGGGGTTTGCCGTCTGCTCCGACGCACAGCCCGCCCTTGAGCTGGGCAGGACCACGGTGGAGGCCGGAGCGGTGGGAACGGCCCATGCGGAGTGCCCCGCCGGGCAGGTGCCGACCGGCGGCGGCGGATCCATCGGCCTCGACGCCTTGTTGAACGGATCGGGCCCGACGGCGACCGGCTGGACGGTCCAGGGGACGAACGGGTCGGACGGACCTCGCACCCTCGCGGCCTCGGTGTTCTGCACGACACCCTGACCGGCGGGCACAACCGGCGCGGGGAAGGAGGCCGTCGGGGGACGCCGGGCCGGTGCCAGGTGGGAGGACGGCGTCCGGTCCGGTGTCGGTGGGGTGGTCTACGGTCGCGGCATGGACGACGAACACGACGTTACGACAGGGCTGTTCACGGCGATCGGCCGCACGGTGGTGCTGGTCGAGGACGCCGAGGCGGCGCTCGCCTTCTACCGGGACGGCCTCGGCTTCACCGTCCTCTTCGACGGGGACCTCGACGGGTACCGGCTGCTGCACGTGGGGCCGGCGGGCGGGGCGGGGGCGGGGCTGTGGCTGATGCCGGCCGAGTCCGCGGACGCCCGGGCGGTGGTGGGGCGCCAGACGGGCGGCATGCCGCTGCTGGTGCTCCACACGGACGACCTCGACCGGGTGGCGGCCCGGCTGGCGCGGCTGGGCGTGCCCACCCGGCCCGGCGTGCCGGACGGCGGGCCGGGCCGCTCGCTGCACTTCCGGGACCTCTACGGCAACGAACTGATCGCCGCCCAGCTGTAGGCGCCGCCGAGGCGGACGGGGCAGGACGGGCGGTGTGGAGCGTACGTTCGAGTGGTTGGTGGGCGAGGCCGCCCAGGCCCCGGTCGACGGATGGGACGTCTCCTGGCTGGACGGCCGGGCCACCGAGGAGCGCCCGTCCTGGGGCTACCAGCGGCTGCTGGGGGAGCGGCCGGCGCTCGCCTCGGCGGCGCTGGACGTGCAGACCGGCGGCGGGGAGGGTGCTCGCGGGGGTGGCGGACCGCTTCCCGCGGACGGTGGCCGCCACCGAGGGGTGGCCGCCGAACGTCGCCAGGGCGACCGCGGTGCTCCACCCGCTCGGTGCTGGACGCCCTGATCCGGGCGGAGAGGCCGTTCGCGGCCCACTCCGCCCGGTTCCTCATCGAGGCCCCGCAAGCCCTGACGCCGCCCGGAGACCCTCACGCGACTCGGGGAGGGGACGTCAGCCGGCGGCGACCAGGTCGAGGTAGTCCTCGCTCCACAGGTCCTCGTCCCCGCCGGGCAGCAGCAGGACCCGGTCCGGCCGCAGCGCCTCGATCGCCCCCGGGTCGTGGGTGACCAGCACGATCGCGCCCGGGTAGCCGCCCACCGCCGCCAGCACCTCGGTCCGCGAGGCCGGGTCGAGGTTGTTGGTCGGCTCGTCGAGCAGCAGCACGTTGGCACCCGAGTGGACCAGACCGGCCAGGGCCAGCCTGGTCTTCTCGCCGCCGGACAGCACCCCGGCGGGCTTGTCGGCGTCGTCGCCGCGGAACAGGAACGCGCCGAGCACGTGCCGCACGTCACCGTCGCCGAGCCCCGGCGCGGCCGCGGCGAGGTTCTCCCGGACGGTGCGGTCCGGGTCCAGGGTGTCGTGCTCCTGGGCGAAGTAGCCGAGCCGCAGTCCCGGCCCGGGGACGACGCGCCCGCCGTCCGCGGCCTCCCGGCCGGCCAGGATCCGCAGCAGCGTGGTCTTGCCCGCCCCGTTGGGGCCCAGCACGACGAGCCGGCTGCCGCGGTCGACGGCGAGGTCGAGCCCGTCGAGCACGGCGCGCCCGCCGTAGGACTTGGCGAGGCCGATCGCGCCGAGCGGCATCCGGCCGCAGGGCGCCGGCTCCGGCAGCCGGATGCGGGCGGTGCGCTCGGCCTGGCGGACGGGTTCGAGCGCGGCGATCATCCGGTCGGCCCGGCGGGCCATCGACCGGGCGGAGACGGCGGTCGCCACGTTGGCCCGCATCCGGTCGGCCTGGGCGTGCAGGGCGGCGGCCTTGCGCTCGGCGTTGGCCCGCTCGCGGGTGCGGCGGCGCTCGTCGGCCGCGCGCTGCGCCAGGTAGGCGTCCCAGCCGGTGTTGTGGACGTCGACCGTGGCGCGTTGCGGGTCCAGGTGGAAGACCCGGTTGACGGTGCCGGCGAGCAGCGGCACGTCGTGGCTGATCAGCACCAGTCCGCCCGGGTAGCCCGCCAGGTAGCCGCGCAGCCAGTGGACGGCGTCCGCGTCGAGGTGGTTGGTGGGCTCGTCGAGCAGCAGGGTGCCATGGTCGGCGAAGAGGATCCGGGCCAGCTCGACCCGGCGCCGCTGGCCGCCGGAGAGCGCACCGAGCGGGCTGTCGAGCACCCGCTCGGGCAGGCCGAGGCCGGCCGCGACCCGGGCGGCCTCGGCCTCCGCCGGGTAGCCGCCGCGGGCCTGGAACTCGGCCTCGGCCCGGGTGTAGGAGGCCAGGGCACGGCGCTGGGCGCGCTCGTCACCGGCGGCGGCCACGGTGCTCTCGGCGATGGCGTTCTCGGCCGCGCGCAGGTCCCGGACGGCGGTGTCCAGGCCGCGCGCGGACAGGATCCGCCCGGTGACGGTCACGCTCGGGTCGGCGGCGCGGGAGTCCTGCGCGAGGTAGCCGACCGGGCCGGTGCGGGTGACGGTGCCGGCCGCGGGGCGCAGCCGCCCGGCGAGGGTGGCGAGCAGGGTGGTCTTGCCGGCGCCGTTGCGGCCCACGAGGCCGATGCGGTCGCCGGGGGCGATGTGGAGGGTGACGTCGGACAGCAGCAGGCAGGCGGCGACGCGCACGTCGACACCACGGGTGGTGATCAAGAGGATGACGCTCCGTAACAGCGAACGGGCACACGGGTGGCGTGGAGGCGGGTCCGTCAGCTAGGAGATACGGGGCGTCGACATGGCGCCGAGGTTAACCCGCGATGCCCGGCGGGCGCACACGAATTTCCCCCGGGACGGAATTCCGGGAAGCCCTTGCCTGGGCATGTCCGCGACATGTTCGATGGCCCCATGGGGCGTAGCGAGCTCGTTCTGATGACCGATCACAGCTCGACCGAAGGCAGCCGGGAGGCGCTGGCCGCCGCCGTCCTGCGGCTCACCGGGCGGGCGCCGGTGCTGCTCGACGCGCGGCACTTCATGAGCGGCGGTCCGGCCGGTCCGGCGGGCGGAGGCCGGGTGCGGGGTGCCGGTGGCGGGATCACCCTGGAGGTCCCCGCCGAGGGCCTCGCGGTGCCCGCCCGCGCGGTGCTCCTGTACGAGATACCGCCGCACCGGCGCGAGGAGCTCGCCGACTGCCAGCGGGCCCTGCGCGAGCACGGCGTCCGCTCCCTCGGCACCGACGTCGACGGCTGGCGCGCGGCCAGCGACAAGCGGCTCACCGTGGAGGCCCTGACCCGCCACGGCGTCCGCCAGATGCCCACCGTCACGCTCTCCCGGCCCACCGCCGCCGAGGCCGCCGAGGTGTTCGAGCGGCTCGGCGGCGACGTCTGGGCCCGCCCGGCCGTCGGCATGGGCGGGCAGGACGTCTTCCACGTCACCACCCGCGAACAGCTCGCCGAGGCGGCCGAGTGTTACGCGAGGGCCGGCGCCGACTGGCTGCTCGCCCGGGACGCCCGCAACTTCACCGCGGACGGTCGCCGCCACCAGTACCGGGTGACCGTGCTCGACGGGCGGGCGCTGCGCGCCGTCGAGCACGTGCAGGACGACCCGGACGAGCCGTGCAACCTCGCCCGCGGCGCCGTCTCCACCCCGCTGTCGTCGGCGGAGCTGCCCGCCGGGCTGGCGGAGCTGGCGGTGGCGGCCACCGGGGCCGTCGGGCTGCCGTTCGCCGCCGTCGACCTCGCGGCGGAGAGCGGAGGCGTGGTCTTCGAGGTCAACGTCCACCCGGCGTTCGGCTCGCCCGGCGCGCTGGAGGCGGTCGCCGTGCCGTACGTGGCGGCCCACCTGGATCCCGCCGACCGATCCCCCTTCCGATCCGCGAACATGACGTAGCGTCACGAGAACGCGCGCCGGGCGCACGTCACCGGCGCGCGCCTCCGGGTGGCACGCCGCCGGACCCCCGGTCGAAGGAACCCTCCGGTGGGTACTAGACTCGTGGAGGTTGTGAAGGCACCTCGTTCGGTGAGGCGTCGCCATGGACACAGGCCACTGACCCCACGACGTCGAGAGACGCCCAGGGTCAGGACAGGTCTCCCCGGCCTAAGGGGTGACCCCAAGTGGCTGCACCCCGGAATCCCGGGGCGCTACGCCGTGGCGTGCCAAAGCTCTGACGAGATTCAGGGGTGCCCACCCGTCGTCGGTGCGCCCGTGCGTGCCCGCTCGGCGGTGTGGAGCCTCCTGGCGGCCCGGTTACGGCGACCCCGCGCGGGCGCCCCGACGGCGAGGAGGTGAGAGCAGTGGAGTGCAGTAGTAGTCCGGGTCGAAGTCGGCCCCGCCCCAGGATGTCGCCACCCACTCTTCCTGGCACCCGGCACCCCTCCTCCCGTACCGCTCCCGACCCCCGCCGCCGCACCGCCCGCCGCTGACCCGGCGCGGCCCCGCGCGGCCCGGGCGCCGTGCGCGGTGGAGGACGGCCGGGCGCCTCCCGCCCGCCCCGCACCCCGCGACCTGCCCTGTTCCCGGGTGCGGCGGCCACCGAACCGCGGAGGTACCCCGTCATGTCCGACTGGCGAGTGCGCGCTGTGCGTGCCAGCAAGCGTCCCTTCACCCGTCCCGTTCCCCCGGCCGGTACCGCCGTCCAGCCGGCCCCCGAGCACTCGATGGACCCGCGCCCGGACCAGCCGGTCGAGCCGGTGAGCCTGGAGCGCTCCGTCGTCGACGCGGCCGTCTACCGCGACGGCCACCGCGTGCAGTCGGCCGCCAACCTGGCCGACGTCTACCGCGAACTGCCGGGCAAGCCCGGCACCATGGCCTGGATCGGGCTCTACCGCCCCGCCGAGGCCCAGCTGCTGGAGGCCGCCGAGCGGTTCAACCTGCACGAGCTGGCGGTCGAGGACGCCATCGTCGCCCACCAGCGCCCCAAGCTGGAGCGCTACGGCGACACCCTGTTCGTGGTGCTGCGCGCCGCCCGCTACCTGGACGACGTGGAGGAGGTCGACTTCGGCGAGATCCACCTCTTCGTCGGCCCCGACTTCGTCCTCACCGTCCGCCACTCCCAGGCCCCCGACCTCTCCGCCGTCCGCCGCCGCCTGGAGGCCGACCCGGAGCTGCTGGCGCTCGGTCCCGAGGCCGTGCTCTACGCCGTCCTCGACGCCGTCGTCGACGGCTACGCCCCGGTCATCGCGGGCCTCCAGCACGACATCGACGAGATCGAGACCGAGGTGTTCGGCGGTGACCCGCAGGTGTCCCGGCGCATCTACGAACTCTCCCGCGAGGTCATCGAGTTCCAGCGCGCCACCCGGCCGCTGCTGGAGATCATGCGGAGCCTGGAGGCCGGCTTCGGCAAGTACGGCACCGACGAGGAGCTCCAGCGCTACCTGCGCGACGTCGCCGACCACGCCACCTACGCCGCCGAGCGGGTCGACGGCTTCCGGCAGATGCTGCAGAACATCCTCACCGTCAACGCCACCCTGGTCTCGCAGCGGCAGAACGAGGAGATGAAGCAGCTCGCCGAGGCCGGCCACGCCCAGAACGACGAGATCAAGAAGATCTCCTCCTGGGCGGCCATCCTCTTCGCCCCGACCCTGATCGGCACCGTCTACGGCATGAACTTCGACACCATGCCGGAACTGCACTGGGCCTTCGGCTACCCCTTCGCGATCGCCCTGATGGCCCTGGTCTGCACCAGCCTCTACCTGATCTTCAAGCGCCGCGACTGGCTGTAGAGGCGAATGAGTGCCGCCGGTCGTCGGCCTTCGGACACCCCGCGACGACCGGCGGTGGCGGAAGGTATCGCCCGGGTGTAGCCGCAGCGGTAGTTTGGAGCCTCACGTCGTCTCGCGGAGGGGGTCAACAAACTGTGAGCTTGCCCGACGTTGTTGGAGAGGTCGCGACCGGCTCGGCTGTGGCCCTGGTCAGTGGGGCCGTCACAGGGGGTCTGGCCTGGGCCGGGATGAAGGTCCGCGAGCTCGTACACCGGGGCACCCCTGCCGAGCGGGAAGCCTTGATCGCTGTTTTCAGCGACCGGGAGATCGGCTCGGAGGAGCTTGTGACGCGCCTGACCTCTCTGATCCGAGCACACCTCGACTCCCACCCGGAGGCGATCCCGGAGTTCATGGCCCTGACCGCTACGGGAACTACGGTGTTCAACCAGCACAACACCGGCAGCGGCCTGTTCATCGGCGGTGACAACCACGGCAGCCTGACGATCAACCACGGCGGCTCTGACTGACCGGCCGTCCGCCCGAGGTCGGGCGGACGTCGCCGGTTCGACGGCGATCTGTTCTGGTCGGGCTGATGGCCCCGAAACGGTTGAGGACGGCCGCGACACGGGCTGCCGGGCTGTTGGCCGGCCCGGTTCAACGGTTCACGAGATAGAGGATGAAGGCTGCGCCGACTCCGAGGCCCCAGAAGAAAGCGACGACTCGCGCCCTGTGGTCCGGAAGGATCTTCGGCGGAGGCGGAGTGATCGTAGCCTCGATCCGTGCGGTCACGCCGGTAAGCACGTTTCCCACCTCCTCGATCCTGCCGAGAGACCTGTCCGCGGCCTGCAGTCTCTCCGTGTCCCTGACCAGTTGGTCGAGGGAACCAAGACCTTTCTCAAGGCGCGTGACCAGGTCGGTGAGGCCAACGGAAGCGCGTCCCGAGCCGACCGTGAGCTCGATGCGGCCGGCAATCCTGTCGAGCTCGTTGATGTCGAGCCGCGAGGCAGCGGTCATCAGGGTGTGTGCAGTCCCGGACAGCTGCTCAGCCACGTCCTGGTTGATGCTGTGGCTCGCGTTGACGAGCATCCCGGCGACATCTTCGTTGATGCGTTTGGCGGCTTGCCAGAGCGTGTGGGCGACGTCCTCATTGATATGGCGCGATGCCATTGCGAGCAGAAGCGCAGTGTCGGGAGAGATCACCCCGTCGTCCAGAGCCTCTCTGAGGAGCTCGGCCAGGGCCGGAGAGTCCTTGGAGATCTTCCCGAGCAGAGCCTTGGTCTTCCCGTCGACCGCCTCGATGCGGATCTCGCCGTGGTTGTCACCGCCGACAAAGGCGCCGGCGCCGTAGTTGTGCTGCTCGGTGATGTGCGGCCGTGGCTCCGAACCGGTGTCCTTCACTGCTCCTCCTGCCCGTTGACGTGCATGGAAGGTGTGGCGGTTGTCGTTCGATGGGGGAGCGACCTTCGCATGGGACCCGAACGTTGCCGGTACCGGAGGTCTCGGCGGCGTCGTTTCTCGATGGTTGACCGGAAAGCGTTTCTCATACGGCGGATTCGCTGCGAGGTCATCGCGTGTGAAGGGTGTCTTGGGACGCCCATGGGCTGCAGATCGAACGGTCGGGCAGTGGAGCCGACGTTCGGCGCCGGCGCGATGCTCGCCGGTGTCGGTATCGGTGGCGCACTCGAACTGAGATCGATCTTCTATGGCAGATAGTTGATATGACGAACAATCAGAATATGGGGCGCCCCTGTCCAGGGGACGGCCCGTGTCAAGGCCCGTGGCGGCGCGGTCGCGGGTGGTTCGGACCTTCACGAGGATGAGACGGCGGCGCGGGGCGCCCGCCCGGAGGCGGAGGGCGGATCCGCCTGTCGGCGCATGGGCCGGTGGTCGGTGTGCCTGCTAATTTCCCGGACCATGGGATCACGTGGAGCACGTGGGGTGGCGGCGCAGCAGGCGATGGAGGGGCTCCGGGAACTCGCCGGGGCGGGGCTGACGGCCGAGAAGGTGTTCCGCAGAGCCGACGAACTGCTGCGCACGCTCCTGGAGTACGACGCGGTCTGCTGGCACTCGGCGGACCCGGCGACCGGGCTGGTGACCTCGGTGCTGAGCGACGACCTCAGCCTGACGGAGTTCGAGACCGCCGTGCACCTGGAGGTGTGGGCGGACGACGTGGCGACCTTTCCCGCGATCCGCCGCAGCGGCGTCCGCGCGGAGACGCTCAGCCGGGTGACCGGGGGCCGGCCGGCGGACAGCGTGCGGTTCCGCGAGATGATCGCCCCGGCCGGGTTCGGCGACGAACTGCGGGCGGTGTTCGACGCGCACGGGGGGATGTGGGGCTGCGCGGCGTTCATGCGGGCGGCCGACCGGGGGCCGTTCCTGGCCCAGCAGCGGGAGCTCGCGGACCTGGCCGCGCGCCATCTGGGCAACGCGTTGCGCGCCTGCCACGTGCCGCCGGTCGGCGCGGACGGCCGCCGGGAGACGGAGCCGGGCGGCGGTCCGGAGGACGAGGGCCCGGCCGTGGTGGTGCTCGGTCCGGCGAACCGGCCGCTCGCGCTCTCCGGTCCGGCGGAGGAGCTGCTCGACCGGCTGGCCGACCCCAGCCGGACCTCGCTCGGCGTGCCGACGGCGTTCGCGGTGGCCGCGGAGCAGGCCCGCCGGGCGGCGCGCGGCCTGGCCGTGCCGCAGTCGAAGATCCGGGTGCAGGACAGCGAGGGCCGCTGGTACGTGCTGCACGGCTCGCCCCTGAAGGGCGGCAGCGAGGGCGAGGTGACGGTGGTCGCGGCCCCGGCCACGCCCGCCGACGCGATGCCGCTCTACCTCTCCGCGTACGGGCTGACGGCGCGTGAGCAGGAGGTGGCGCTGCTGCTGGTGCGCGGGTGCGACACCCGGGACGTGTCGCGGCTGCTGGCGATGAAGCCGTACACCGTGCAGGACCACCTGAAGTCGGTGTTCGCCAAGGCCGGGGTGGCCAGCCGCCGGGAGCTGGTCGCGCGGATCATGCTCGGCGGTGGGACGGCGTAGGAGCGGAGGGGCCGCGGGTGTACGTTCTGACGGGTCGGCGGGAACCACCGTTCGTTAGCTGACTACGGGGGGTCCCGCGGCGGGGCCCGCCGGGCCGTCCGGAGGGGGCCAGGGATGAGCATCGAGGAGAGCGCGGGTTCGGCGGGCAGCGGTGAGGCCGGTGCGGGCACGGGTCCGGCGGACGGTCCGGGAGCGCCGGGCGGTGCGGCGGGCGGCGCCACGGGTCCGGTCGGCCTCGCGGCGCCGGAGGCTCCCGGGGCGGGCGGCGAGGGCGCGGCCGACGGTGGTGGGGAGGCCGAGGGCGGCAGTGAGGAGGGCGGGGGCCGGAAGACGGCGAAGGTGAAGAAGAAACGGCCGCTCTGGCAGGAGCTGCCGATCCTCGTCGTCATCGCCCTGCTGCTCTCACTGGGCATCAAGACCTTCTTCGTCCAGGCGTTCTCCATCCCCTCCGGGTCGATGCAGCACACGCTGGAGAAGAACGACCGGGTCCTGGTCGACAAGTTCACCCCGTGGTTCGGCGCCGAGCCGGAGCGCGGTGAGGTGGTCGTGTTCAAGGACCCGGGCGGCTGGCTGGACGAGGTGCCGAGGGAGAAGGGCAACGCCCTCGTCGAGGGTCTCCGCACGGTGCTCGGCACCGTGGGCCTGCTGCCGTCCGACAACGAGAAGGACCTGATCAAGCGGGTGATCGCGGTCGGCGGCGACACCGTCGAGTGCCGGCAGGGCAGCCCGGTCAAGGTCAACGGGGTGGCCCTGGACGAGCCGTACCTGTTCCCGGGGGCGACGCCGTGCGACGACGCGCCGGTGGGTGAGGTGACCGTCCCCAAGGACCACCTGTGGGTGATGGGCGACCACCGCAACGACTCGCGCGACTCGCGCTTCCACGTCAACGAGCCGGGCGGCGGCTTCGTCCCGGTGAAGAACGTGATCGGCCGGGCGTTCGTGATCGCCTGGCCGCTGTCGCGCTGGGACACCCTGCCGGTGCCGGACACCTTCGGGCAGAAGGGCCTCGCGTCCGGCGGAGGGCTCCAGAGCGGCGACCGTCCGGTCGACCCCGCCGGTCCGGCCGCGCCGGAAGCCGCCGCGGTGGCGGCGGCCGTGCCGTTCGCGCTCTGGCAGCGGCGCCGGACCAGGCGGGCCGAGGGTTCCGAGCGGACCGAGCAGGCCTAGCTGTACTGACCACGGAGGGCAGGCGGTGGGGAGCCGGCACCGGCTCCGCCCCGGGGCCGTGGTTCGAGGCCACCGGGGCGGGATTGGACCTGTTCCGCTCCCGCCGCCCCGGTCCAGCATGAGCGGCATGAGCGACTACCACCGCACGCTGCGGCCCGAGAGCCGGATCGTCCACCCGCCCGTCGAGGAGGTGGCCGGCAGCCGCCCGCTGGGCACGCCGCTGCACCAGGGCCACGTCTTCGCCTTCCCCGACAGCGACACGCTCGCGGACGCCTTCGGCAGCCCGGACAAGGCGTTCCTCTACAGCCGGCACGGCAACCCGACGGTCCGCTCGCTGGAGCGCGCGGTGGCCGACCTGGAGGGCGGCACCGGTGCGCTGGCCGCCTCCTCCGGCATGGGCGCGATCACCACCGTGCTGCTCGCGCTGCTGCGCTCCGGCGACCACGTGATCGCCCAGCAGCGCCTGTACGGCGGCACCTTCGCGACGCTCGCCGACCTGGCGGCGCGCTGGGGCGTCTCGGTCACCCACGTGAGCGGCGACGACCCGGACGAGGTGCGCGCCGCCCTGCGGCCGACCACCCGCCTGCTGCACCTGGAGACCGTCTCCAACCCCACCGCCCGCGTCACGGACCTGCCGGCGCTGATCGGCGCGGCCCGCGAGGCCGGTGTCCTGAGCGTGGTGGACAACACCTTCGCCACGCCGCTGCTCTGCCGCCCGATCGAGCACGGCGCCGACATCGTGATCCACTCCGCCACCAAGTACCTCGGCGGCCACTCCGACGTGCTGGCCGGGCTCGCCGTCTTCGCCGACCCGGAACTCCACCACCGGGTCTGGCACCACGGGCTGGAGCAGGGCGCGGCGCTCGACCCGTTCGCCGCCTGGCTGACCCTGCGGGGGATGCAGACCCTGGGTCTGCGGATGCGGCGGCACAGCGAGTCCGCGCTCGACCTGGCCGGCCGGCTCGCCGCCCACCCGGCGGTCACGGCCGTCCACCACCCGGGGCTGCCCGGCCACCCGGACCACGAGCGGGCCCGCCGGCTGCTCCCGGACGGCCAGGGCGGGGTGTTCGCCTTCGACCTGGCCGGCGGACGGGAGGCCGCCCGGACCTTCGTGGGCGCGGTCCGCCTCGCCTCGCTCGCCCCCTCGCTCGGCGGCGTGCACACCCTGGTGATCCACCCGGCCAGCACCTCCCACCGCCAGCTGTCCGACACCGAGCTCACCGCGGCCGGCATCGGCCCGGGAACGGTACGGGTCTCGGTCGGCATCGAGCACCCCGAGGACCTCTGGGCCGATCTGGAGCAGGCCCTGGCCGCGCTCTGAGCGGGTCGGAGAGCTTTCCGGCGTCGTGGGACGCTCCGCGGACAGCGGACAGCGGACAGCGGACAGCGGACAGCGGACAGCGGACAGCGGCCACGGTGCGGCGCACGGAGTCGGAGCCGCCTCCGACCGGGCTCGGGCTCCGGGGCCGCACCGCCCGCGCCGCGCCCCGCGCCCCGCGGGCAGGGACGCGCGTGATCGGGGCGACCGGCCCTACGCCCGCGCCCGCGTCCGGGGCCGGGCCGCCAGGACGGCGATGTCGTCCTCGGCCGGGCTCCCGGGCCCCGGGCCGAGGCCGCGCAGCGCCGCGTCCAGCAGCTCGTCCAGCGGCCCGGCGGCCGGCAGCCGCAGGGCGGCGAGGCGGGCCAGCGAGGCGTCGATGTCCTCGCCGCGCCGCTCCACCAGGCCGTCCGTGTACAGCAGCAGGGTCTCGCCCGGCAGCAGGTCGCGGCCGGTCTGCTCGTAGCCGCCGAACCCGGTGCCGAGCGGCGGCCCGGTGGGGATCCGCAGCAGCTCGGTGGGCCGGCCGGGCGCGATGAGGGCCGGCGGGAGGTGGCCCGCGCTGGAGAACGTCCACCGGCCCCGGCCCGGGTCGGCGAGGGCGAGCAGACAGGTGGCCGGACGGGCGGACTCGTTGGCGGCGATGACGGCGTCCAGCTGGCGCAGGATCCGGTGCGGCGGCAGGTCCGTCCCGGCGACGTCGCGCAGGGTGGCGCGGTAGTTGCTCATGTCGACGGCCGCCTCGACGCCGTGGCCCATCACGTCGCCCATGACCAGCAGCGTCCGCCCGAACGGCAGCCGGACGGTCTCGTACCAGTCGCCGCCGACCACCGAGCTGGTGCCGGAGGGCCGGTAGCGGGAGGCGAGTTCGAGGTTCTGGTGGGGGTGGCCCGGCTCGCTGAGCAGCGCCCGCTGGAGGTCGAGCGCGATGCCCTGGGAACGGCTGTAACGGCGCGCGTTGTCGATGCCGGTGGCGGCCCGTGCGGCGAGGTCGCCGACCAGCACGGCGTCGTCCGGCCCGAAGCCGGGGGAGCCGGCGGTGCGGGCCAGCGTCAGCAGTCCGATCAGCCGGCCGCGCGCGGTGAGCGGCACCACCAGCAGCGAGGTCACCCCGGCGGCCCGGTACGCGGCGGCCGAGGCCTGGTCGGGCGCCGCCGCGGCCAGCTCCTCGGCGGTGCGCGGCGCGATCAGCACGGCGACCCCGGAGGCCAGGGCGCGGGCGGCCACCGAACCCTCCCGGTGGCGCACCGACTCGCCGGGGCGGGGCAGCCGGTCCACGGCCGTCCGCAGTCCGTCCGCGCAGCCGAGCCCGGCCCGGTGGAAGCGCCGCCCCGGTGTCCGGCCGGTGCGGGCTTCGGCGTCCGGCGGCAGGACGTCGACGGTGGCCAGCCCGGCCAGCCGGGGAACGGCGAACGCGGCCAGCTCGGCGCAGGTGGTGTCGACGTCCAGGGTGGTGCCGATCCGCTCGGCGGCGGCCTCCAGGAGGGCCAGCCGGGTCCGGGCCCGGGCCAGCTCGCGCCGCAGCTCCTGGACCGGGTCGGGGTCGTCCAGCACCACGACCACCACACCGGTGACGCGGCCCTCGGCGGTCAGCGGCCGGTAGCGCACCCGCAGACCGGACGGCACCGGCGCGCCCGGAGCGTCCGGCGCGCCGGTGGTGCACTCGCGGTCCCGCCCGTCGGCCAGGACCCGGCGCAGCGTGCCGATGGCGCCCGCGAACGCCGTGGCCTGTGCCGGCCGGCCCAGCAGGTCGGCCCGGCGCAGGCCGGTGGCCGCGGTGAACGCCGGGTTCAGGTACAGCCAGCGCAGCTTCGCGTCGAGCAGCGCCACTCCGGCCGGCAGGGCGCCGACCAGCTCACCCGGAAGGTTCGGGCGATCACCGTCCGTGGTGGTTCCGGCGCTCCCGGCGAGTGCCGCGGCCGCCGCCGTGAGCGCCGTGTCGTCCGCGCCCGCCGGGGTGCCGCCCTTGCCGCGTCTGCCGCGCCAGAACCGCATGGGTCCATGATCACGCCCCGGGGCGCGCCACGCCCACGGGGTGGTCCATGCTTGACCACCCGGCGGACTTCCGGTAGTGCGACCGCGCGACCGGGTGATCAAGCCCCGGAGGGGCGCTTGAGCTTGGCCCAGACGGCCTCCAGCGCGGCGATGTCGGCGTCGTCGAGGCGGTCGTCGAAGGCCTCGGCGAGCGCCGCGCGGCGGGTCGCGTCGGCGGCGGCGAACAGCTGCCGGCCCTCCGGGGTCAGCGCGATCCGCACCGAGCGGGCATCGGTGGGGGAGGGGGCGCGCTCGACCAGGCCGCGCGCCTGGAGGGCGTCGGCGACCCGGGAGACCTGGCTGCGGCTGAGCAGCGTCTTGGCGCCCAGGTCGGAGGCGGCCACCGGCTGCTCCTGGGCGCGCAGCCAGAGCATCACCTCGAACCAGGAGAGCGGCAGGTCGTGGGCCCGGACGAGGGCCTGGTCGACCCGGGTGCTCAGGGTGGTGCCGGCCCAGACCAGGCCGTAGAAGGCGTGGTCGCGGGCGGTGAGGTCTCCCAGGGTGAGGTCGGTGCGCTGCGCCATGCCGATCAGCCTACCTTTGTGCGTGTGCGCGCACACATATTGCTAGGGTGTGTGTGCACGCACACAAATGCCAGCCCGAAGGAGGCCTCATGGCCGTCGACCGGACCGTCCTCATCACCGGCACCTCCAGCGGCATCGGCCTCGCCGCAGCGGTGGCCGCCGCCCGCGCGGGCTTCCGCGTCGTCGCCACCATGCGCGACCCCCGGCGCTCCGGCGCCCTGCTCAGGACCGCCGAGGCGGCGGGCGTCGCCGACCGGACCGAGGTCGCCCGGCTCGACGTCACCGACGCCGCCTCCGTCGCCGAGTGCCTGGCGGTCGTGCTCGACCGGCACGGCCGGCTGGACGCCGTGGTCAACAACGCGGGCGCCGGGCGGGTCGGCACCGTCGAGCGGGACGGGCTCGCCCCCGTCCGCGAGGTCATGGAGGTCAACTTCTTCGGCGTGGTCGAGGTGACCCGGGCCGCCCTGCCGCACCTGCGGGCCACCGGCGGCCGGGTGGTCACCGTGACCAGCGTCGGCGGTGTGGTCGGTCAGCCCTTCAACGAGGCCTACTGCGCCGCCAAGTTCGCCGTCGAGGGGTTCATGGAGTCGCTCGCCCCGGTCGCCGCCACCGTCGGCGTCGCCGTCTCGGTCGTCGAACCCGGCGCGGTGGCCAGCGAGTTCGTCGCCAGCCAGGGCATCGACCTGCCCGCCCTGCTGGCCGCCGCCGGCCCGTACGCGCCGGCCCTGGACGCGTACGCGGCCCGCACCCGGGCCGCCTTCGACCAGGCGCAGACCCCGGAGGAGGCCGCCGAGACCGTGGTCGCCGCGCTCACCGCCGACCGGCCGCCGTTCCGGCTGCAGACCTCCGACCGGGCCCGGGCCTTCGTCGCCGCCAAGCTCGCCGACCTCGACGGCTCCGCCGTCCAGCACCTCACGGCCGGCTGGGTGGCCTGAACCCGCGCCGGCCGGGTCGTGTCGTGCCGGCCGGCACGGCCCGGGCGGGTCGCGGTGGGCGGCTCGGGTGGGAGATGTGAAGCAGGTGTCGTCATGTTCACCTAATGATCATTGACGCGCCGTCACCGCCGCTGGAACGATTCCTGGCTATGACTACGCGCGTAAACCCTCTCTCGCGTCGGCTGATCGCCCCATTACGGTGGGCGGCGCTGCTGTCGCTGTTCGTGTCGGTCGGAGTGTTCTTCATCGGTGCCGAAGCCGCCCGGGCGGCGCCCGCCTGCGGAGTGCTCTCCACCGGCGCGGCGCCGCAGGCGAACGACGCCGTCCGCTCCGCCTGCGGGCTGATCGGCACCCCCTACTCCTGGGGCGGCGGCCACGGCAGCAGGCCCGGCCCGACCTACGGGCTCTGCGACCCCGCCAACGGCGCGCCGAACGACTGCAACGTCCGCGGCCTGGACTGCTCCGGCATGGTCCGCTACGCCTACTCCCTGGCGGTCGGCGAGGACGTCATCAACGGCACCACCCGCACCCAGTGGCCGACCTCCAGAGCCGTCGCCCGGTACTACCGGGCGGACGGGACCGCGCCGCTGCTCCCCGGCGACCTGGTGTACTTCGGCAACACCGCCGCCACCATCCACCACGTCGCGATGTACCTCGGGCAGGGCTGGATCGTCGAGGCCCCCTACTCCGGCGGCTACGTCCAGGTCGCGCCGCTCTCCTCGCACGGCGACTACTACGGCGCCATCCGGCTCTACGGGGCCGGCGGCTCCTCCACCACGCCACCGACCACGCCGACCACGCCGCCGTCGGGCTCCGGCAAGTTCTGGGTGGACACCTTCGCCAACGCGCCGGTGTTCGGTTCTCCGACCTCGACGGTGAGCACGGGGACGCTGTACCAGGGGACGAACTACGTGTACTGCAAGGCGTGGGGCCGTGAGGTGTCCAGCGGCGGCAGTGTCAACCACTGGTGGCTGAAGACGGACCCGGACGTCGGCTCCAGCGGTCAGTGGGTGTCGGCGTTCTACCTGTCGCGGTGGGGCAACGACACCGCCAAGGACAACAACGGCACCACCGTCCCCGACTGCCCGGGCGGCGGAGGCGGCGCGCCCGCCACCGGCAAGTTCTGGGTGGACACCTTCGCCAACGCGCCGGTGTTCGGTTCCCCGACCTCGACGGTGAGCACGGGGACGCTGTACCAGGGGACGAACTACGTGTACTGCAAGGCGTGGGGCCGTGAGGTGTCCAGCGGCGGCAGTGT
>NZ_JBHJUI010000002.1:77129-554984 GCF_042268405.1 Kitasatospora sp. NPDC056184
CGGACGTCGGCTCCAGCGGTCAGTGGGTGTCGGCGTTCTACCTGTCGCGGTGGGGCAACGACACCGCCAAGGACAACAACGGCACCACCGTCCCCGACTGCTAGGACGCACACCGACCGCGCTGGTCGCAGCCCTCGCGGACGGGCTGCGACCAGCGCACGGTCACCCGGCGGCGCCGGTGAGGACGACGAGCTGCCGGGTCGCCCGGGTCATCGCGACGTAGCGGTCGACCGCGCCCGCGACGCCCCCGCCGAAGGACGCCGGGTCGACGAGCACGACCAGGTCGAACTCCAGCCCCTTCGCCAGCTGCGGCGTGAGCGCGCGGATCCGGTCCGTCCCGCGGAACCGCTCCGCGAACCCCGCGGTGGACGCCGCGTCGCCGATCACGCACGCCGTGCCCTCGGCGTGCGCCGCCAGCCAGCCGCCGAGCACACCGTCCAGCTCCTCGACGCTCCCGTGCGTGACCGGCACCCCGCTGCGGCGCACCGAGACGGGCACGTTGGCGTCCGGCAGGGCGGCGCGGACGACGGGCTCGGCCTCCGCCATGACCTCCTCGGGCGTGCGGTAGTTGACGCTCAGCGAGGCGACCTCGGTGCGGTCCAGACCGATCCGGGCCAGCCGCTCCTGCCAGGACTCGGTGAAGCCGTCCCGGGCCTGGGCGCGGTCCCCGACGACGGTGAAGCTCCGGGACGGGCAGCGCAGCAGCAGCATCTGCCACTCGGCGTCGGTCAGCTCCTGGGCCTCGTCCACCACGATGTGGGCGAACGGGCCGGCCAGCCGGTCCGGGTCGGGGCCGGGCAGCGCGCTCCCGTCGACCAGGGTGTCCCTCAGGTCCTGGCCGCGCAGCATGGCGACCGCCCCCTCGCCGTCGTCGTCGGCCGCCAGGATGTCCGTGATCACCTCGGCCATCCGGTCCCGCTCGGCGGCGAGCGCGGCCTCCTGGCGCCGCCTGCGCCGGGCCTCCTCCGGGTCGCCGAGCCGCCGGCGCGCCGCGTCCAGGACCGGCAGGTCGGAGACCGTCCAGGCCCGCGCCTCGGCGCGCTGCAGCCGGCGCACCTCCTCGGGGGTCAGCCACGGGGCGCACAGCCGCAGGTAGGCGGGCACCGTCCAGAGGTCGCCGACCAGGTCGGCGGCCTCCAGCAGCGGCCAGGCGCGGTGCAGGGCGGTCACCAGCTCCTCGTCCCGCCGCAGCGAGCGCAGGAAGGTCTCGACCGGGATCTCCTCGCCGCCGTCCAGCTTGGCCAGCAGCAGCTCGGCCAGCTCCGCCCAGATCTGCTCGCGCGCCTCGTTGTGCGGGGTGCCCGGATCGGGCGCCTCGAAGGCCTCGGCCCAGTCGTCGGCGCTCAGCCAGAGGTCCTCCCAGTCCGTGGAGACGGTCATCCCCTCGGTCGGCGGCTCCTCGTAGATCCGCACGGCCTGCTCCACCGCCCGCACCATGGCCACCGAGGACTTCAGCCGCGCCACCTCCGGATCGCGCTCGACCGCCGCGCCCGCGCCCTCCGCGACGAGGTCCCGCACGGTGCAGGTCTGCACGCCCTCCTCGCCGAGGCTGGGCAGCACGTCGGAGACGTAGTCCAGGTAGGGCTGGTGCGGGCCGACGAACAGCAGGCCGCCGCGCCGGTGGCCGAGCCGCGGGTCCGCGTAGAGCAGGTAGGCCGAGCGGTGCAGCGCGACCACCGTCTTGCCGGTGCCGGGACCGCCGTCGACGACCAGCGCGCCGCGCGAGCCGGCCCGCACGACGGCGTCCTGGTCGGCCTGGATGGTGGCCAGCACGTCCCGCATCCGGGCCGAGCGGCTGCCGCCCAGGGTGGCGATGAACGCGGACTGGTCGTCGAGGGCGGCGTGACCCTCCAGGCCCTCGGGCGCGAACACCTCGTCCCAGTAGTCGGTGATCCGGCCGCCCGTCCAGCGGTAGCGGCGGCGGCTGGCCAGGCCCGCCGGATCGGCGTGGGTGGCGCCGAAGAACGGCGCGGCGGCGGGCGAGCGCCAGTCCAGCAGCAGCCGGCGGCCCTCGCTGTCGGTGAGACCGAGGCGGCCGATGTAGACCGGCGCACCGCCGTCTGCCGGGACGATCCGGCCCAGGCACAGGTCCAGGCCGAAGCGGCGCAGCGCGCGCAGGCGGCCGGTCAGGCGGTGGACCTCGATGTCCCGGTCCATCGCGGCCCGGCCGGCGCCGCCGGGGGCCCGCCGGGCGGCGTCGAGCCGGTCGGAGACCTCGGCGACCGCCCGCTCCAGGCTCGCCGTGACGGCCGCGAAGTGCCGCTCGTCCTGGGCGACCAGCGACGGGTCGGCCTTGGCGGAGAGGCGGTCGGGGAGAGCGAACACGCTGGTGGCGAGGGAGGTCGTGGCAGCGGCTGCGATCCGCGGTTCCGACAGGGGGGAAGGCACTTGGCAAAACTCCCAAAGGGGCTGGTTCCGGCTTCGGTCGACGATTGTGCGCCGGCACCGGGGCCTTGCGGCAAGACCCCCCGTGCGCTATACGTTGAGAGTGGCAGGAGGAGCGTGACGTCCCACCGCCCCCCTGCCGCCCCCGCTTCCTTCCCCCTCGGCCTTCCGTCCGTGCGCGTGAGAACCCGCCGGTGAGCGGCGTGACGACCGGTCATACTGGCTGATGCCCGGGCCCCGGGTGCGCCGACCGGCGCACCCCGACTGCGCCCGGGACCGTGCCCGAGACCGGAGGACCCGATGAGCCGCGACCTGCCGACCACCGTTCCGCCGGGCCCCGCGCCGGCGCAGCCGTGGAACCGGCAGCGGCTGCGCAGCAACAACGAGTGGCTGCTGCTCGAACGGCTGCGCCTCGGCGGCCCGTCCTCGCGCGCCCAGCTCGCCCGGGACACCGGCCTGTCCAAGCCCACCGTCTCCACCGCCCTGGCCGCCCTCGAACACGCCGGGCTGGCCCGTGAGGCGGGGCGGTTCGTCCCCGAGCGCGGGCGCACAGCCGTCCTGTACGAGCCCGACCCGCGCGCCGGGCACGTCCTCGGCGTCGACATCGGCCGGGCCCGGCTGCGGGTCGCCGTCGCCGACCTCGCCGGGGACATCGTGGCCCGCCGGGACATCCCCAACACGGGGCGGACGGCGAACGCGGTGGCCGACGCGGTGGTGGCCGCGGCCCGCGAGGCCACCACCGAGGCCGGCCTGGCGGCGGCGGACATCGTGCACGCGGTGATCGGCACGCCCGGCGTCTGGGACGAAGAGCGGCGCGGCGTGCGCTACGCCACCAGCCTGCCGGGTTGGGGCAGACCCGGGCTGTTCGACCGGATAGCGGACGGCCTGGCGACCGTCATCACCGTCGGCAACGACGCCAACCTCGCCGCGCTCGGCGAGTACACGCTCGGCGCCGGCCGGGGGAGCGGCAGCCGGATGTTCGCCTACGTGCTCGTCGGCACCGGCCTCGGCGTCGGCGTGGTCAAGGACGGCGAGCCGTTGGTCGGCGCGCACGGCGCCCTGGGCGAGGTGGGCCTGGTCCCGCTCCCGCCGCACGCCGACGGCACGCCGGGCGGCACCGTCGAGCAGGCCGCGGCGGCCGACGCCGTCGTCCGCACCGCCCTCGACCTCGGCATGACCGGCCCGCTGACGGCCAAGGAGGTCTTCGACGCGGCCCGCTCCGGCAACCCGTCGGCCGTCACCGCCGTGCACCGCGCGGCGGGCCAACTCGCCTACGCCGTCGCGGTGCTGTCGGCGGTGCTGGACCCGGACCTGATCGTCCTCGGTGGCGGCATCGGCGCCAGCGCCGACCTGCTGCTCGACCCCCTCGGTCAGGCCCTCGACGGCCTCAGCCCGATGCGGCCCACCCTCGCCCCGAGCCGCCTCGGCGAGGAGGCCGTCCTGCTGGGCGCCCTCGCGACCGCCCTGGACCGGGCCCGCCCCGAGGTCTTCGAACGCCGCTCGGCACTGGTGGACTGAGCGGCCGGGATCGACCGCTGGTCAGGTCGTGAAATCACCGCCCGCCGTTCCGAGGATGAAACGCGAGGGGGCGATCGGCGTGTCGAACCCGATCGCGGCGACGACGAAGAAGGAGATTCCGATACCGAAGGCCACGGAGTGCGGCTGGTCGAGGACGAACGTGTTCTGACCGTCCAATCCGGTGCGGTGTTCGCCTTCGCCGGCGAGGTTCTCGAATTGCTGGACCTGGGCGGAACCGTCCCAGACGTGGACCCGGGTGAGCCGGCCGAATCCGACGTCGGTCATGAACAGGACGAAGACCTTGACCAGGTTCGACCGGACGTCGTTGACGATCACCGGCGTCGGTACGGCGACGTGGAACCAACTGCTCTTTCCGGGGGTGATGTCGACATCGGCACCCCACCCGAAGTGTCCGTTGCGGCTGAGATTCTCGGGATTCTCCACCACCATGGCGTTCCCGTGGATCCAACTCGCTTGCAACGTCACAAGACCCACCTCCTCGGCAGGTTCTTTCTTTTCTTGCAGTCTCACACCCGGGAGTCGGGGCTTTCAAGAGCAGGGCGCCGCATACTTTCCGCTATCGCGGGCCATTTATCGATCCGTAGAGTAACGGTGAATGAAACGGCCCCGCACCGCAATGGTGCGGGGCCGCGGGGCGTCAGCGGTGGGCGGGGAAGTCCCCGGCGTTGATGCCGGCGACGAAGGCGAGCCAGGCGGCGCCGGTGAAGGCGAGCGCGGGGCCGTGCGGGTCCTTGCTGTCGCGGACCAGGGTGGAGCCGCTCAACTGCCCGAACTCCACGCAGTTCTCGTTCGGGTTGCTGGCAGTCGCCTTCGTCCAGGTGACCGGTAGGGCGGAGGCGACGGGGTAATGGGTCACTTGAGCTGATCTCTCTTCTCTCGGATGACGTTGAGGGATTCGCCGAGGCTCAGGGCGGTCGCCATGATCTCGTCGAAAGCCGTTCGGTAGAGATCGACGTGACCGGGGCTCTCCACCCAGTTGCTGGCGAGCATGTCGCTGAGCAGGACGAGGTCGAGATCGCGCTGCCGGAACTCCAGGAGCGTGAACGGACCGCTCATGCCGGGGTGCGGAGGTGCGAACGCGGGCATGATCTGAATGCTGACGTTCGGAAGGTCGCTCCACTGAATCAGTTTGTCGAGCTGGTCGGCCATGACGCCATCCGGAGCCCTCATCGTCAGCGCCGATTCGTGGATGACCGCCCAGAGTTTGAGCGGCATCTCGGCCCGGGTGAGCACCGACTGCCGATTGATCCGCACGTCGACCCGGGCCTCGACGCTGGGCGTCGTGAAGACGCCGCTTGAGATGATGGCGTGCGCGTATCGACGGGTCTGGAGCAGGCCGGGGATGTAGGAGGACTCGTAGGACTTGTTGCCGATCGCGGTCTCTTCGAGCCTGATCAGGTCGTGGTACAGGGAGTTGAGCTGATCGAATCCGGCTGCCCAGCCCGGGCGGTGTTTGTCCTTGAGGATGTCGACCAGTACTTCCTTGAGCTCCGGATCGCACTCGTAGAAGTCGAGGAGCGCGCGGACGACGTCGGGCTTCAGCTGGACCCGGGCGTTCTCGTATCGGCTCAGCTTCACCAGGTTGACGCCGTCGACCTGGGCCGCGACCTCCTCCGCCGAGAGGTTCCTGAGCTCGCGAAGCCTCCGCAGCTCTGCCGCGATGCGCCGGTAGCGCACGGCCGGAACGGCAATTGCCATGTCTGTAGCCCCTCCTGAGTGGTGCGTGGACCAGTGTGCACGGTCGCGTCGGTGCTTCGCCACCGGCAACTCGACTCTAGAGGCGGCACCTTGAGCCAAGGGGTGAAAGTTTTCATATTTCCTCGACTTGACTTGCGGTTGGGCCGCCGCCTGATCCATGCTGATCGTGACGAGAGTATGACGCACCGTGATGGCCATGTGTGGCGACTTGCTCTCACATGTCCATCGCGACCGACCATCGGGCATTCCCATGCCCTTTGGCGGCCGCCTTGGCTGGAACCTCTGTGCGGAAGGCGGCAGCCCGTGTCCGGATTTCCCCCATCAGCCCGAAATGCCAGCCATTGGCTCCCGCGCAGCAGGCGGTCGCCGGGAGAGGCGCGCCGATGCCTCGAACGATTGCTCGGCGACGTCGTCGGCGGCGAACGTTTCATCGATACGGGTCTGTTGCTCGTCAGCGAGTTGGTGACGAATGCGGTGGTGCACGGCTCCTCGCGGGACAACCGGGTGCTGCTGGAGCTGTCCGCCGATTCCGTCCGCCTGCGGATCGAGGTGCACGACGCGCTGGCCGACCGTGCGCCGGTTCTTCGGGCAGCCGACCGTGACGAGGAGTCCGGGCGCGGCCTCCTGCTCGTGAAATCGCTGTCGGAGAAGTGGGGTTGCTGCCCCAGAAACGGCGTCGGGAAGGTCGTCTGGTGCGAGATCGGACCGGCGTTCGACTGCCTGGAGGGCCTGGCATGAGGGAGGACCGGTTGGTCACCGTCGAGATCACCGGCGGCATCCTGCCGCCGACGACCTACGTGCTACTCCCGAAGGCGCTCGCCGCGCTCTGGACCGCCCTTCGGTTCCGGCCGATGAGCCGGCCGCAGTGGGAGTGGTTCGAGCGCTACCTGACGGGGCCCTGTTCCGAGCGTCTCGTACGCGAATACCTGGACTCCACGGGGCCGTTGTCGCTGCCGGTCATCCTTCCCGGCAGCGTCCACCAGTTGTGCGTCCGCTGGGCCGTCAGTGATTGGCCCCTTCCTGCCGATGCCGGATGACGACCTCGGTGCCCGCGAACAGGGTGTCGTCCCACTGCCAATCGGTGGTCATGGGCGTTCCCTCCCTTTCGTCATCGGTGTCGGGATCAGGGCGGCGGACGGAGGACGTGTCCGCCGGGGCCCCGGGAAATCGCTATCCGGCAGCGGGCCCTCGGGGCAAGAATGGCCCGCATGGACGACAGCGCGGGGCTGGTGGGGCGCCTGATGGCGGCGGCGCGGGTGGCGCGGGCCTCGGAGGCGGACCGCGACGAGCACGCCTACTGGGCGCTCGTCGCGGAAGCGGTGCAGGGTGACAGCGGGCTGAGCGCGTTGCGCTGCGGGTCGGCGCTGCTGGAATCCACCGACGCCCTGGAGCGGGAGGTGGGCTGCGATCTGGTGGCCGGCGCGGCCGACCGGCACGAGCCCCTGCGCGGCGAGGCGGCCACCGTCCTGATGGCGCCGGCCGAGGCGGAGACCCAAGTCGACGTGCTGCACTCCCTGGTGGTCGGCCTGGGCCGGACGCGGGACCCGCGCGCCGTTCCCGTCCTGGTGCGGCTCTCCCGGCACGCGGACGCCGACGTACGCGGCCGGGTGGCCGCGGCGATCGGCTCCGCCAACAGCGGACGGCCGGACGGGGCCGAGGTCCACGCCCTGATCCGGCTCACCCGCGATCAGGACCCCGATGTCCGCAACTGGGCGGCCTTCACGCTGGGCTGCCAACTGGACCACGACACGGCCGCCATCAGGGACGCGCTGTGGACCTGCGCCACCGACGAGGACGGAGAAGTCCGGCAGGAGGCCGCGCGGGGTCTGGCCCGACGGCGCGACCCCCGGGCGGTGCCACTGGTCGCGCGCCTGCTGGACTCCGCCGACGGGCCCCAGGTCTTCCTCCTGGAAGCGGCGGAGGTCCTGGGCGCCCCCGAACTCCTTCCGGCCCTGCACGCCTATGAGCACGACCCCGACGGGACCGACCGGGCGATCAAGGCGTGCGACCCGGTCCAGCGGGCCCGGATCGAGGACGACGCCTGGACGGTCGTCGTGGAACTGGAACGCCTGCGCCCGGGCGTCGGCGCCGCGCTCGACTCACCGCGCCACGAATCGGTGCACCACCTGCGGGTGACCGTCCGGGGAACGGCCGGCGCCGCGTACGATGCCGCTTCGCTGCTGGCCCGCGCCGACGGGAACCCGACACGGGCGGCCGAACTGGTACTGGCGGACCTCGCCGCTCCGCGCCGGACCTGAAGGAGGGCGGTGGAGGGGAAACGGGTGAGGGAGCTCGACCGGATCCCGTCCCCGTCACGCCATGAGGGCGGGCGTTCCCCCTACTTTCGTCGGGGGAACGCGTCGCACAACGGCCGTCCCGGGGCGGCGTGCCGGTTCCTACCGTCGAATCCATGAACCACCACACCGACCGGCGGGCCGCGGACCGAGGCCCCTCCACGACACGCGGCCGCACCGACGGTTGGGCGTTCCTGCGGGAGGCCGCGCGCGATCTGCGGACCACCGGCGCCGTCGCCCCCAGCGGCAGGGCGCTGGCCCGCACGGTGACCGACCCGATCCGTGTCCGGGCCCCGCGCCCGCTCTCCGTCCTGGAGGCCGGCGCCGGCACCGGCGCGATCACCCGCGCCTTACTGCCCCAACTGCCGCGCGGCAGCCGCCTCGACCTCGTGGAGGCCAACCCCCGCTTCGTCGCCCGGCTCCACGAACTCCTCGACGCACACCCGGCCCCGCCCGCCCGGAACACCCGGGTCACCGTGCACCAGGCCTACGTCGAGGACCTGGACACCGACCGGCGCTACGACGTCATCGTCTCCGGCCTGCCGCTGACCAACTTCGCCCCCGACCGGGTCGAACGGATCATGGCCCGCTACCTGGACCTGCTCCACCCCGGCGGTACCCTCTCCTACTTCGCCTACCTGGGCACCCGGCGGGCCCGCACCCTCCTCGCCTCCCGCGCCGAAGCGCGCCGGCACGCCGCCGTCGACGAGATCACGGCCGCTTACCAGCACCGCTACGCCACCGGTCGCTGGACCGTTCTCGCCAACCTGCCCCCGGCCCACGTCTGGGAGCTGCGGCGCCCCGACGCGACCGGTGAGCGGGCCGACGAGCAGATCGGTGAGCAGGCCGACCAGCAGTCCGACGAGCAGGCCGGTGCCCGGCGGTGAACTTCCTGACCGACGCCCTCGGCGACCTGCCGCCGCTCGCCGTGTACGCGGTGGTGGCCCTGGCCGTCTGCGCCGAGTCGGTCCTGCTGCTGGGCGCGTTCACCCCCACCTTCGCCCTGCTGGCGACCTCCGGCGCCCTGGCCCGCGCCGGCACCATCAGCCTGCCCCTCGTGATCGCGGCCGCCGCCACCGCCGCGGTCGCGGGCGACTACCTCGCCCACCGCACCGGCGGCGCCCTGGGCGAGCGGTTGCGCGAGGGCGGCATCGGCCGGCGCATCCCCGCCGCGGCCTGGCAGCACGCCGAGGGCCTGATGACCCGCCACGGGGGCCGGGCGGTGTTCCTCGGCCGCTTCCTGCCGATGGTCCGCACCCTCACTCCCCATCTCGCCGGAGCCACCGGCCTGCCCTACCGGAGGATCGCCTCCTACAGTGCCTGCGCCGCCGGACTGTGGGCTGCCGCCGAAGCCGGCACCGGATACGCGGCGGCGACCTCCCTCCAACGGCTCGTCACCGTCGGCGGCCCCGTCCTCGCCGTTGCGGCCGCTCTGGTGGTCGCGGGCGTGGTCCTGCGGTTCAGGAGGCGGTGCTGACGGTGCCGGGGAGTGCCGGGGTGTCCGGTGACAGTTGTCCGACCCTTCCTGACCGAATTCGGCGGTAGGTGATCGAAACGCTTCGCTGATCGACGCTCAGTGATCGTCAGATCTCGATCTGCTGGCAAGTGTTTGAAGTATGGACGGATCATGTGCCAGGCATGGTTGAATCGCGAACCTCTTCCAATCGGAACGGAGTGTTCACGTCCATGTCTTCACGGATGCGCGGCGGTCGTCGCGGCCTGGCCGCCGTCGCCGGACTCGTCCTCACCGTCGGCCTCGCACTGACCGGCTGTGACCCCACGACGGGGGACACCGCCACCGCCGCGGTCTCCTCGCCCGCCGTCACGGCCGAGGCCACCACCCCGGCCGCGCCCGCCCCGGCACCGCCGGCTCCGGTGGCCACCACGCCGCCGGCCGAGCCCGTCCGGACGCCGCCGCCCGCGCCCCCGGCGCCGGAGCCGACCGCCGCCGCGCCCGCGCCGACCGTCCCGGCGGCCCCGCCGAAGACGACCCAGCCGAGCAAGGCCGCCACCACCCCCAAGCCGCAGCCGACGCCCACCAAGGCCGAGCCGCAGCCCAAGGTCACGACCGCCCAGCCGCCGACCGACCCCGACCCGGCGCCCGCCGAGACCAAGGCCGCGGCGGCGACCGGCGACTGCGAGATCAAGTCGAACGCCGGCAACTGCTACAAGGCCGGCCAGTTCTGCCGCAACGACGACCTCGGCAGGAGTACCCACGAGGCGGGCGGCCGGGTGATCACCTGCCGGATGGTCAGCGGCAAGCCGCACTGGCAGGCGTGAGCCGGATCCTTGCCCGGTGCGGCTCAGGGAAGCTCGGCGAGCGTGCTCCAGAACAGCCGCTCGTAGGCCTGTAGCAGCCGGCCGTACTCGCGGGCGGCGTCGAGGTCCGGACCGGCGGTCAGCCCCGCCGGTCCGAGCGCCTCGGCCGCCGCCCGCTCCAACGCCGTCGCGGGCTGCGCGAAGAAGTCGAAGAACGCGCACGCCTCCTCGTCGAACCCGTGGAACCGGCGCAGTGCCCCGGCCAGCGTCGCGCAGTAACCGCCCCAGGCCGCGAAGTTGGCCGCGAGCGCCGCCGCCGCGGCGGCCGGCCGGCCGTTCAGCGCCAGCCAGGCCAGGTACGCCGGGTAGGCCTGGCACCCGGGAAGCGGCGCCCCGACGGGGGCCGACCGGGCGGGGGCCGGTCCGCAGGCGGCCGCCAGCGCGGGCAGGGTGCGCAGCGCGGCGCTCTCGCCGTCGGCCAGCCCGGCGAACCACGCGCCCAGCGGCCCGTCGGCGCACCGGGTGGCGAGCAGCAGCAGGCTGCGCCGGTCGGAGACGATGACCCGCCGCTGCTGCGCCGCCAGCTCGGCGAGCACCGCGAGCCGCCCCCGCCCCGCCGCGAACTCGGTCACGACGGCGGGATCCGGCTCGGCCGCCGGGGTCAACTCGGCGCGCAGGTCACGGAGCCGCTGCTCGGCCGGGGGTTCCGGCTGGTTGCTCGGCATGGACGCCCTCCGCATCACTGACCGGGTTCCCCCGCCTCCGGTCCGTCGGTCAGCCGCGGAGGAAGGCCAACAGCTCGGCGTCGAACCGGTCCTCGAAGGGTGCCACGGTCGACAGCCCGTGCGGGGCATCTTCGTACGCCGCGCACCTCGCGCGGCGTCCGTGCCCGCGCCGGTCGTGGACGAAGGCCCGGAAGCCGTGCTCTGCCACCGGCCGGGCCTGCGGGCCGGCCGGCGTCCTCACGCTAACCGAGCGGGCGGAGGCGAGCACTTCGTGGCGTCCGCCGTCCGCAGTCCGCCGCGCGGCGCCCCGGTGGCGGAGCGGATAATCCGTGGCGGCCCGGACGGCGGTCCGCCTACGATCCGGTCATGTTCCATGCCGAGTTCCGTGATCCCCTGCTCGTGGCCGTGTACGACGCCGAGTTCCCGTGGTCGTACCGGGACGACTTCTTCCTCTCCGTCGTCGGGGAACCGGAGCAGCGGTTGCGCGTCCTCGACCTGGGCTGCGGCACGGGCCGCCTCGCCCTCGGCATCGCGGCCGCCGGGCACACCGTGACGGGAGTGGACCCCGCCGTGGCGTCGCTCGACGCGGCCCGCGCCAAACCCGGCGCCGAGAAGGTGACCTGGCTGGAGGGCACCTCGCGCGACCTTCCCGACGAGGCCTTCGACGCGGCCGTCATGAGCAGCCATGTCGCACAGTTCTTCGTGACGGACGAAGCGTGGGCGGAGGTGCTCGCGGATCTGCGGCGAAGCCTCGTCCCGGGCGGCCGGCTCGTGTTCGACGCCCGCGACCCGCAGCCCCGGGAATGGGAGGAGTGGACCCCGGCCGAGTCGCTGCGCCACGTCACCCTGCCGGACGGCCGCGAGGTCACGCTGTGGGACGACACGACCGAGGACCGGCCCGGCGTGGTGAGCTTCACCCAGCACTACCGCTTCCCGGACGGTGGGGAACTGCTGAGTACGGGGACGCTCGCCTTCCGCGGCGAGGACGACCTCCGCGCCTCGCTGCGGGACGCGGGCTTCACCGTCGAGTGGATCTACGGAGGATGGCACCGCGAACCCGTCGGCTCCGGCGACGGAGAGTTCCTGGTGGTCGCGCACACGTGACCCGTCCGCCCCGGTCGCTCCCGGCGCCACACCCGTCAGGCGTGTCCGGGCGTGCTCGGGCCCGCTGCCCGGTTCGGTCCCGGGCCCCGGTGCCGGGCGTCGCGCTCGGGGCGGACGGGACGACCTCGGCGGCGGTCATGGCGGGTGATCCCTTCCGCCGACGGGCCGAGGAATCCGACCTTCACCGGGGGAGGGGAACCAGGCCGGACTCGTAGGCGAGGATCACCAGGTGGACGCGGTCGCGGGCGGCGAGCTTGGTGAGCAGGCGGGTCATGTAGGTCTTCACGGTGGCGGTGCTGAGCACGAGTTCGGCGGCGATCTCGGTGTTGGACAGGCCGCGGCCGACGAGGGTGAGGATCTCGCGTTCGCGGTCGGTGATGCCGGTGAGGCGGTGGCCGGTGGGAGGTGCGGCGGCGGCGGGGCGGGCGGCGAACTCGGCGATCAGGCGGCGGGTGACGCTCGGGGCGATCAGGGCGTCGCCGGCGGCCACCACCCGGATCGCGGCGAGGATGTCGTCCAGGGCCATGTCCTTGACGAGGAATCCGGAGGCCCCGGCGCGCAGGGCGGCGTGCACGTTCTCGTCCTCGTCGAAGGTTGTGAGCACGACGACCCGGGCCGCGTCCGGTGCGGCCGTCACCCGGCGGGTGGCCTCGATGCCGTCGAGGACGGGCATCCGCAGGTCCATCACCACCACGTCGGGCCGCAGCTCCTCGGCGAGCCGGACGGCCTCGGCGCCGGTGGCGGCCTCGCCGACCACCTCCAGGTCGGGCGCCTCGGTGATCACCATCTCCAGGGCGGCGCGGACGAGCGGCTGGTCGTCGGCGAGGAGGACGCGGACCGGGGGAGTCATCGGGCCTCCCGCGCGACCGGCAGCCGGGCGGCGACCCGGAAGCCGCCGCCGGGGCGCGGCGCGGCGTCGAACTCGCCGTGCAGCAGGGCGACCCGCTCGCGCAGGCCGGCCAGGCCGTAGCCGGCGCCGGGGGCGGCGCCGCGGCCGCGGCCGCGGCCGCGGTCGGTGACCTCGATGGCGAGCTCCGCCGGGCGCCGGTGGTCGACGGTGACCCGGCAGGAGGGGGCGTCGGCGTGGCGGACCACGTTGGCCACCGACTCCTGGACGATCCGGAACGCCGCCAGGTCGATCTCCGGTGGCAGCGGCCGCCGTTCGCCGTGCCACCGGACGTCGACCCGCACGCCCGCCGCGGTGGTGGCGGCGCTCAGCCCGTCGAGGTCGGCCAGTCCGGGCGGGCGCAGGGCGGCGGCCGAGGGCTCGGCGGAGTCGTCGGCCCGGCGCAGCGCGCCGAGCATCCGGCGCAGGCCGGCCAGGGTCTCGCGGCCGGCGGTCTCGATCTCGCCGAGCGCCTCGCGCGCCCGGTCCGGCCGGGTGTCGATGACCCGGCGGGCCGCGCCCGCCTGGAGGGCGACGATGCCGATGCTGTGCGCGACGGTGTCGTGCATCTCGCGGGCGATCCGCAGCCGTTCGGCGGTGACCGCCTCGGCGGCCGCCCGGGCGCTCAGCGCCTCGGCGTGCGCCCGGGACTGGTGCACCGAGCGGCCCACCAGCCAGGCGATGACGGCGATCAGCACGCCGGCGTCGTTGGCGCCGATCCGGGTGCCGGTGAGCAGCAGGCCGCCGCCGAGGGCGGGGGAGAGGATCAGATGGAGGGTCAGCACGCCCAGCACCATGGCCAGCGCGGCGCGCGAGGTCCGGCGCGGTTCGGCGGCCGTGACCAGGCAGAGGGCGGCGGCGACCGCGAGCAGCGAGGTCGGCGGCAGTTCGAGCTCCCAGCGCCAGGCCTTGGTCTGCGCCACGGTGGCGGCGAGCAGGAGGGCGACGGCCGTGCGCGGCCGGCGGCGCAGCAGGGCGGCGGCGAGGAAGGCGACGGGGGTGGTGACCGCGGCGCTCGCCCAGTCCTGGTGGACGGCCGTGGCGTGGGCGCCGTCCGGAGCGGGCCCGTGGACCGGGCGGGCGGTGGGCACGAGGGAGGGGGAGAGCAGCGCGAAGCACCACGCGAGCGCCGTCCAGGCGCCGGGGGGCACCCGCCGCAGCCGGGGCGGGAGGAGCAGGGGGGACTGGGGCGTCGCGGACATGGGGTGATCGTAACGAGGCGGCGTCCGGCGCGGCATCGGACCACGGGTGTACGACCGGGGGTGACAGCCGGGCCGTCCGGGTGTCGGCCCGGGGCCGATGCGCCGTCCGGCCGCCGGGCGGCACCGTGGTGGGCATGATCGAAGTGCACCGACTGACGAAGCGCTACGGCCGCACCACCGCCGTCGACGACCTCACCTTCACCGTCCACCCGGGGCAGGTCACCGGGTTCCTGGGGCCGAACGGCGCCGGGAAGAGCACCGCGCTGCGGATGATCCTGGGCCTGAGCGCGCCCACCGGCGGGACGGCGACCGTCGGCGGCCGTCCGTTCCGGGAGCGGCCGCGCGGCCTGCGGCACGTCGGCGCGCTGCTGGACGCGGGGGACGTCCACGGCGGTCGCAGCGGGCGCGCCCATCTGCGGGCGCTGGCCCGCGGCAACGCCGTGCCGCGGGCCCGGGTGGACGCGGTGCTGGAGGAGGTGGGGCTCGCCGGGGCGGCCGGGCGGCGGATCGGCGGGTACTCGCTCGGGATGAAGCAGCGGCTCGGGATCGCGGCGGCGCTGCTCGGGGATCCGCCGGTGCTGCTGTTCGACGAGCCGCTGAACGGGCTGGACCCGGAGGGGGTGCGCTGGGTGCGCGGTCTGTTCCGGAATCTGGCGGCGGAGGGGCGGACGGTGTTCGTCTCCAGTCACTTGATGAGCGAGATGGAGCACACGGCGGACCGTCTGGTGGTCATCGGACGCGGCCGGCTGATCGCCGCCGAGACCGTGGCCGAGTTCGCCGCCCGCGGCGCCGGGCCGGCCGGCGCTCGGCCGGGCGTGACCGTCCGCACGGCCGAACCCGAGGCGCTGGCGGGCGTCCTGACGGCGGCCGGCGGCGCGGTGTCGCGCGGCGCGGGGGACGGCGCGCTCGCCGTGACCGGCCTGGACGCGGCCAGGATCGGCGCGCTCGCCGCCGACCACCGCATCCCGCTGCTCGAACTGACCGCCCGCACGGCCTCCCTGGAGGAGGCGTTCATGGCGCTCACCGCCGACCGCGTCGACCACCCCGCCGGAGGAGCACGATGACCACCGCCCTGACCCGCGCCGCCACCGACCCCCGGCCGCGCTTCCGCGACCTCCTCGCCGCCGAGTGGATCAGGTTCTGGTCGCTGCGGTCGATGCCCTGGGTGCTGGGCCTCGGGGCGCTCGTCCTCGTCGGCGTCAACCTCAACGCCGCGCGCTACACCTACATCCACACCGGGCCCGGCGGCCCGCCGCCCGGGTCCGGGTACGTCGGCGTGGCGGTGAACGCCTCCTTCACCGGGCTGGCCGCCGACCTGCTGATGCTCCTCGCGGGCGGCGTCGGCGCCGCGGTGATCGTCGGCGAGTACGCGACCGGGATGATCCGCGCCACCTTCGCCGCCGTCCCGGACCGCCGGGCGGTGCTGCTGGCCAAGGCCGGGGTGCTGGCGGCGGTCATGCTCGGGTTCGGCGTGTGCGCCTCGGGGGTCTCCTTCGGCCTCGCCCAGGCCCTGCTGGGCCGGCGGCACGCCGGGGTGTCGCTCGCCGACCCCGGGGTGCTGCCCGCCGTCGCGGGCGCCGCCGTGCTCGCCCCGGTCTGCGCGCTGATCGGCTTCGGGCTGGGGACGCTGCTGCGGCACGCCGCGGCGAGCGTGGTCACCACGGTGCTGGTGCTGTTCCTGCTGCCCGCCTCCTTCAACGAGGACCACCGCTGGTCGGCGGCGATCGCGCACGCCATGCCGTTCACGGCGTGGAGGTGGCTGGCCACGCCCGACCCGACGCGGGTCCTGCTGCCGCCGTACCCGGCCACGGCGCTCGGGTCGTGGCTCGCCTTCGCGGGCTGGGCGGTGGGCGCGGCCCTGGTCGCGGCGGCCGCCGTGCACCGCCGGGACGTCTGAGCCCGGCTCGGGGGCACCGGCGGGCGGCCGGTCAGGCGAGGTGGCGCAGCAGTGCCGCCACCGCCGGCGGCGCCTCGCCGGGCGGGCGGACCACCATGACCTGCCAGGTCGGGGCGTGCCGGGCGAACCGGTGCCGGGCGAGGTCGGGGAAGCGGTCCGCGATCGAGCGCGGCATGACGCAGACCCCCAGGTCGTTGCGGACCAGTTCGGACGCCGCGACGATGTCGTTCACCTCGAAGGTGGTCTCCCGGTCCAGCCCGGCGGCCCGGAAGGACCGGTCGACGGCGTACCGGATCGCCCACCCGGGCGTGAAGTCGACCAGCGGCAGCGCGGCCACCTCGTCGAGGGCGACCGGTCCGGCCGGCAGCCGTCCGGGCGCCGCCACCAGGACCATCTCCTCCCGGGACAGCAGCCGCGCGGTCAGCCCGCGCTGCTGCTGGCGGTCGAGGGCCACCACCGCCAGGTCGACGGTGCCCTCGCGCAGCGCCTGCCGGATGTCGGCCACCGCCGCCTGGCGCAGCCGGACGGTCACGCCGGGGTGCTCGGCCCGCAGCGCGGCCAGCGCCAGGTGGAGGTCGGCCCACACCCCCTGCATGGTGCCGACGGTGATCCGCCCGCGCAGCTGCCCGCGCACCGCGTCGACGGCGGACCGGGCCGCGTCGGCGGTCCTGAGCGTCGCCCGCGCCGCCGGGAGGAACGCCTCGCCCGCCGCGGTCAGCGCCACGCGGTGGGTGGTGCGGTCGAACAGCGGCGTGCCCAGCTCGCGTTCGAGGGCGCGGACGGTGCCCGACACCGCCGACTGCACGACGTTCAGCCGGCGCGCGGCCGCGGTGAAACCGCCCTCCTCGGCGACGGCGACGACGACCTCCATCTGCCGCAGATCCACCAGCGCTCCCGCTCGGCCGTGTTCCGCCCGGCTCGCCCGGGAGCAGAACCCGGGCCGGAACGGGACGATCGTCAATCCCCGGCCGCATCGTACGCGGCGCCGCCGTGCGGCTGGCGGGCCGGCTGGCGCGCGCCGTGCACTCCCGGGGCACGATCCGTGCGCCCACGGGCACACCAGGGTGCCGGGACCGCCCTAGCCTCCGTACGGTCCGACCGGACCGTCGTACCCCCGGCGGGGTCCGGTCGGACCGTGACCCCCGACCCCCACCCGCAACGGACCGGTATGAGCACAGTGACAACCCCCGCCCGGCGCCCGGCGGACGACTCGGCGTGGGCCCCGCTCGCGGGCCGGGTCTTCCGCGCCCTGTGGATCGCCCAACTCGTCTCCAACGTCGGCAGCTGGATGCAGACCGTCGGCGCGCAGTGGCTGCTGGTCGGGCACGACGCCGCCCTGCTCGCCCTGGTGCAGACCGCCGCGAGCCTGCCGGTCGTCCTGCTGGCGCTGCCCTCCGGCGTGCTGGCCGACCGCCGCGACCGGCGCTCGGTGCTGATCGCCGCCCAGCTCGCGATGCTCGCCGTCGCCACCGTCCTCGCCGTGCTGGCCTTCGCCGGCGCGCTCACCCCCGGCCCGCTGCTCGGCCTCACCTTCCTGCTGGGCTGCGGCACCGCCGTGATGGGCCCGGCCTGGCAGGCCGTCCAGCCGGAGCTGGTGGAGCGCCGGCAGCTGGGGCAGGCCGCGGCGCTCGGCGCCGTCAACATGAACCTGGCACGGGCGGTCGGCCCCGCCGTCGGCGGCGCGGTGGTCGCGGCGGCCGGCGCGGGCTGGGTGTTCGCCTTCAACGCCGCCTCCTACCTCTGCGTCCTGGCCGTGCTGCTGCGCTGGCGCCGGACCGCGCCGCAGGACGGCCCGACCGGCGGGGACGAGGGACTGCTGGCGGCCGTGCACGCGGGCCGCCGCTACATCCGGCACGCGCCGGGCGTGCGGCGGGTGCTGCTGCGCACCGCGCTGTTCGTGCCCGGCGCGGGCGCGCTCTGGGCGCTGCTGCCGCTGGTCGCGCGCCGGTCGCTGGGCCTCGGCCCGGGCGGCTACGGCCTGCTGCTCGGGGCGGTCGGCGTCGGCGCGGTGGGCGGGGCGTTCGCGCTGCCGCTGCTGCGGCGCCGGCTGGGGGCCAACGGCACCCTGGTGGCGGGCACGGTCGTGCTCGCCGGGGTGCTGGCGGTCCTGGCGACGGTGCGCCTGCCCTGGCTCGTCGGCCTCGCCCTGCTGCCCGCCGGCGTGGCCTGGATCGCGGTGCTCTCCACCCTGAACGCGGCGGTCCAGACCCGGCTGCCCGGCTGGGTGCGGGCCCGCGGCCTGGCCGTCCAGCTGCTGGTCTTCCAGGGCGGCCAGGCCCTCGCGGCCCCGCTGTGGGGTGTGCTGGCCGACCGTCACGGGCCCGGCGCCGCGCTGCTGGCGGCCGGCGCGGTCCTGCTGCTGGGGGCGCTGGGCGCCCGCCGGCTGCCGCTGTACGCCGGGGACGGGGTGGACCCGACGCCCTCCGAGCACTGGCCGCAGCCCCCGCTGGCGGTCGAACCGGGCCACGCGGACGGACCCGTGCTGGTCTCCGTGGAGTACCGGGTGGAGCCGGAGCACCGGGCCGCGTTCACCGCGCGGATGCGCCGGGTCGCCGCCTCGCGCCGCCGCACCGGCGCGCTCAGCTGGGGCCTCTACCAGGACGGCGGCGCGCCCGAGCGGTTCGTCGAGACCTACCTGGTCTCCTCCTGGGCCGAGCACCTCGCCCAGCACGGCGGCCGGCTCACCGCCGCCGACCGCCGGGACGAGGAGGAGGCCCGGGCGCTGCTGCGCCCCGGGACCGCGCCCGCGGTGACGCACGCCTTCGACGTCTCGGCGGGGCCGCTGCCGCCGGCGGCCGGGCTCCGGTAGCCGGGGCGGACCGGCCGTCAGCTCCGCCCCCTCCCGGACCTCACACCTCCGCGACCGGCCCGCCGCGCCGCTCGGTGGCCCAGTACAGCAGGGCCGCCAGCGGCAGGGCGGCGCCCAGCACCGTCACCGCCGTCCAGCCCCCGGTCCGGTAGAGCACCGAGCCGAGCTGCGAGCCGGCCGCGCCGCCCACGAAGAAGATCGCGATGAACGCGCTGTTCAGCCGGGCCCGCGCGGCCGGGTCGAGCTGGTACACGGTGTGCTGGCCGAGGATCAGCGTGGTCTGCACGGCCATGTCGACGAGCACGGCCGCCAGCGCGAGCACCACCACGCTGTGCCCGCCGATGCCCGCCGCCGCGAACGCCACGCCCGCGACCGCGAGCGCCACGCCGGTCATCGGCCGGGCCAGGCCGCGGTCCGCCCAGTGCCCGGCGAACGGCGCCACGGCCGCACCGGCCGCGCCGACCAGGGCGAACAGCCCGACCCCGGTCGCCGAGTAGTGGAAGGACGGGCCGGTCAGGACGAACGAGACGGTCGTCCAGAAGGCGCTGAACGCGCCGAACATCGCCGCCTGGTAGAGCCCGCGCCGCAGCAGCGCCGGGTGGGTGCGCACCAGCCGGACGGTGGAGCGCAGCACGTGGTGGTAGGGGATCGTGGTGGTCGGTGCGTGCGCGGGCAGGGCGGCCCGCAGAGCCAGGCCGAGGACGACCATGAGGCCCGCCGAGCCGAGGAAGACGGCGCGCCACCCGGCGAGGTCGGAGACCAGGCTGCTCAGGGTGCGGGAGAGCAGGATGCCGGTGAGCAGACCGGTCATCACCCGGCCCACCACCCGGCCCCGGGCGTGGTCGGGGGCGAGCCCGGCCGCGAGCGGCACCAGGATCTGCGCGACCACCGAGGTCGCGCCCGCCACCAGCGAGGCGACCAGCAGCATCGGGAAGCCGGTCGAGACGCCCGCGGCGACCAGGGCGAGGGTGGTGACGGCGAGCAGGGCGCTGATCAGGTTCCGCTTCTCCAGCCGGTCGCCGAGCGGGACCAGGAACACCATGCCGAGCACGTAGCCGATCTGGGTGAGGGTGATCAGCGTCCCCGCGGTCCCGGTGTCGGTGTGGAACGCCTCGGCCAGCGCGGACAGCAGCGGCTGGGCGTAGTAGAGGTTGGCGACGGTGCTGCCGGAGGCGACGGCCAGCAGGACGATCAGCCAGCCGGGCACGCCGTGGGCGGGCTCGGTGGGCTTGGTGGGCTCGGCGGGGTCGGCCTTGCGGCGGCGGGAACGGAGGCCGGACGATGCGGAGGACATGGGCACCTCTTCGAGGGGGAGCCGGCGAGGCCGGCCCGGACCGTTGTGCTGGGCGGCGGACGGCGGCGCCGTCGCCGCCGTCCACGCAGTGATCAGCGCTGGACCGGTCGTCCCGCTTCCTCGTTCCCGGCGATCCTTCGAGATGTCAGTCATCTCCGGTGGAGATGGGCCTCCCGCCCCGCGCGGCCTGGGCCGGCGGCCCGGGCGTCCGCCCGGCCCGGTCCGGGCCGCAGCCGGCGCAGCGCGCCGACGGCGACGACCAGCCAGACCGCCGCCGCCACCCACAGCAGCGCCCGGCCGAGCGGGTCCAGCCAGTCCACCCGCGCCGCCGCCGAGGCCGACAGCGCGGCCACCGCCGTCATGCCCAGCGGGAAGACCGTCGACCAGCGGCGCAGGTCGTAGCGGAACCGGGGCCGCAGCACCTCGGCGGCGGCCAGCACCGCGTACCCGGCCAGCGCCAGGCCGAGCAGCACCAGCGTCACCACCCGCAGCACGGTGTGCGCGCCGCCGCTCCACACCCCGGAGGCGAGCAGCTTGGAGGCGGCCAGCGCGGAGATCGCCAGCGCGCCCGCGGACACCCAGTGGTCGCCCGCCCCCGCCGTCACCTGGCGCGGGTCGAAGCGGACCAGCGCGTCCCCGTACAGCACCAGGCCCAGGACGAACACCGGCAGCGCCGCCCAGGCCAGCCAGTCGGCGGTGTGCGGGGCGAGGGTGGCGGCGAGCACGGCCAGGCCCTGGGTGGCGACGCAGATCAGGAACGCCGCGCCCGGCAGCCGCCGGCCCAGGTGGCGCAGCACGGCGGTCAGCAGCACCGGCCAGGCGAGGGCGGCGACGGCGAGCAGCGCCTCGGCGGCGGCCGTCCAGCCGAGCTGGTCGAGCCGGACCCCGAGCACCGTGGTGGCGGCGACCGCGGTGAGCGCGGGCGGGGTCTGCGCCCGGGCCGTCCAGCCGCGCCGGTCGCCCAGCAGCAGGGCGGTGAAGGCGAGGGCCAGCAGCAGCCAGAGCAGCCCGGCGATCCAGAGGTCCGCGACCGACAGGGCGTCGAAGCCGGCGAGGTGGAAGCCGACCGAGATGATGCCGGTCGCCATCACCGCCGCGCCGGTCGCCGGCGGGACCGCGTCCCACCGCAGGCGGCTCCGTACGTTCATGGGTCCATGGCAGCGCCCGGACGGGGCCCCGGCCACCGGGTGCCGCCGGACCGGGGCACCCGGGCGGGACGGGTCACCCGGCGGGCCCCCTCCCGGGTGCGGCGGCGCGCCCGGGAGGTTTCGATGGGCTCACGGTCCGGCCCGGAAGCGGAGGAAGCCACGTGCGCGAGGCGACGAGCGGGTCCGGCGGTGCGCCGACGAGCGAGCCCGGTGCCGCGTTCCTGAAGGCGGGCCGGTTCCTCCGCCCCGGGACGCCCGCGCCCGACCTGCACAGTGTCCGCCTCACCGGCGGACGGGCGGCCGACGCCTTCTACCGGGACCGCTGGAGCCACGACAAGGTCGTGTACTCCACCCACGGCGTCAACTGCACCGGCTCCTGCCGCTGGAAGGTCTTCGTCAAGGACGGTGTCATCACCTGGGAGACCCAGGCCACCGACTACCCGTCCGTCGGCCCCGACCGCCCCGAGTACGAGCCGCGCGGCTGCCCGCGCGGCGCCGCCTTCTCCTGGTACACCTACTCGCCCACCCGGGTGCGCTACCCGTACGTGCGCGGCGTGCTGCTGGAGCTGTACCGGGAGGCGCGGGCCCGGCTGGGGGATCCGGTGGCGGCCTGGGCGGAGCTCACCGGCGACCCGGAGCGCCGCCGCGCCTACCAGCAGGCCCGCGGCAAGGGCGGCCTGGTGCGGGCGAGTTGGGACGAGGCGGTGGAGATCGTCGCCGCCGCGCAGGTGCACACCGTGCGGCGGTACGGCCCGGACCGGATCGCCGGGTTCTCGCCGATTCCGGCGATGTCGATCGTCTCGCACGCGGCCGGCGCCCGCTTCCACTCGCTCATCGGCGCCGCGATGCTCTCCTTCTACGACTGGTACGCGGACCTGCCGGTGGCCTCCCCGCAGGTGTTCGGCGACCAGACCGACGTGCCCGAGTCGGGGGACTGGTGGGACGCCGCCTACCTGGTGATGTGGGGCTCCAACGTGCCCGTCACCCGCACCCCCGACGCGCACTGGATGGCCGAGGCCCGCTACCGGGGCCAGAAGGTGGTGGCCGTCTCCCCGGACTACGCGGACAGCACCAAGTTCGCCGACGAGTGGATGCACCCCCACCCGGGCACCGACGGCGCCCTCGCCCTCGCGATGGGCCACGTCGTCCTGCGGGAGTTCTTCGTCGACCGCACCACCCCGTTCTTCGACGACTACGTCCGCCGCTTCACCGACCTGCCGTTCCTGGTCACCCTGGACGAGCGGGACGGCGCGTACACCCCGGCCAAGTTCCTGCGCGCGAGCGACCTCGGCGACACCGGCGAGGGCGCCGCCTGGAAGCTCGCCGTCCTGGACGAGGCGACCGGCCGCCCCGCCGTGCCCAACGGCTCGCTGGGCTTCCGCTGGACCGCCTCCGGCGAGGGCCGCTGGAACCTCGACCTGGAGGGCCTGCGCCCGCGCCTGACCCTGCACGGGGAGGCGGGCACCACCCCGGTCGAGGTGCTGCTGCCGCGCTTCGACACCGACGGCGGCGCGCACGGCCAGGGCCGCGGCGACACCGTGCGCCGGGGCGTTCCCGCGCTGCGCCTGGACGGCGGCGCGCTGGTCACCACCGTCTACGACCTGCTGCTCGCCCAGTACGGCGTCGGCCGCGACGGCCTGCCCGGCCACTGGCCCGCCTCCTACGAGGACCCGGACACCCCCGGCACCCCCGCCTGGCAGGAGCGGCACACCTCGGTGCCCGCCGCCCAGGCCGTCCGGGTGGCCCGGGAGTTCGCGCGCACCGCCGAGGAGTCCCGGGGCCGCTGCATGATCCTGATGGGCGCCGGCACCAACCACTGGTTCCACTCCGAGACCATCTACCGGACCTTCCTCGCCCTGCTCGCCCTGACCGGCTGCCAGGGCCGCAACGGCGGCGGCTGGGCGCACTACGTCGGCCAGGAGAAGTGCCGGCCGCTCACCGGCTGGGCGACCCTCGCGGGGGCCTCCGACTGGTCCCGCCCGCCCCGGCAGGCGATCGGCACCGGCTGGTTCTTCCTGCACACCGACCAGTGGCGCTACGACACCTACCCGGCCGACGTGCTCGCCTCCCCGCTCGGCACCGGCCGCTTCCGCGGCCTGGCCACCGTCGACCTGCTGGCCCGCTCCGCCCGGCTCGGCTGGATGCCCTCCTACCCGACCTTCGACCGCAACCCGCTCGACCTCGTCGACGAGGCCCGCGCGGCCGGGCGCGACCCGAAGGAGCACGTCGTCGCCGAACTGCGCGCCGGACGCCTCAAGTTCGCCTGCGAGGACCCGGACGACCCGGCCAACTGGCCCCGGGTGCTCACCCTGTGGCGGGCCAACCTGCTCGGCTCCTCGGCCAAGGGCGCCGAGTACTTCACCAAGCACCTACTCGGCACCCACTCCTCGCTGCGCGCCCGGGAGGCCGGCGAGGAGGTGCGCCCGCGCGACGTCCGCTGGCACGACGAGGCCCCCGAGGGCAAGCTCGACCTGCTGCTCTCGCTGGACTTCCGGATGACCTCCTCCACCCTGCTGTCCGACGTCGTGCTGCCCGCCGCCACCTGGTACGAGAAGCACGACCTGTCCTCCACCGACATGCACCCCTTCGTGCACTCCTTCGCCCCCGCCGTCGACCCGCCCTGGCAGGCCCGCACCGACTTCGACGCCTTCCACGCGATCGCCGCGCGGTTCAGCGAACTCGCCCGTGACCACCTGGGCACCCGGTACGACCTGGTCGCCACCGCGCTGCAGCACGACACCCCCGGCGAGACCGCCCAGCCCGGCGGCACCGACCTGGACTGGCGGTCCGGCGCGTGCGAGCCCGTCCCCGGCGCCACCCTGCCGAACCTCGCCGTCGTCGAACGCGACTACACCGCGGTGGCGGCCAAGATGGCCTCGCTCGGCCCGCTCGTCGAACAACTCGGCCTGCCCGCCAAGGGCGTGGCGCTGCACCCGGCGGAGGAGGTCGAGCAGCTCAAGGCCCGCAACGGGGTGGTGCGCGGCGGCCCCGCCGACGGCCGCCCGGCCCTGGACACCGCCGTCAAGGCCTGCGACACCGTGCTCGCCCTCTCCGGCACCACCAACGGCCGGCTCGCCACCCAGGGCTTCCGCGCCCTGGAGCGCCGCACCGGACGGGAGTTGGCGCACCTGGCCGCCGAGCACGAGGGCCGCCGGATCACCTACGCCGACACCCAGGCCGCGCCCGCCCCCGTCATCACCTCGCCCGAGTGGTCCGGCAGCGAGTCCGGCGGCCGCCGCTACAGCCCGTTCACCCTCAACACCGAGCACCTCAAGCCCTGGCACACGCTCAGCGGCCGCCAGCACTTCTTCGTCGACCACGACTGGATGCACGAACTCGGCGAGGCCCTGCCGGTCTACCGGCCGCCGCTGGACATCCGCCGCCTGTTCGGCGAGCCCGCCCTCGGGCCGGACGGGCAGCGGGAGGTGACGGTCCGCTACCTCACCCCGCACAACAAGTGGTCGATCCACTCCGAGTACCAGGACAACCTGTTCATGCTCGCGCTCTCCCGGGGCGGGCAGGTGATCTGGATGTCGGTCGAGGACGCCGCCGCCATCGGCGTCGCCGACAACGACTGGATCGAGGCCGTCAACCGCAACGGCGTCGTCGTCGCCCGCGCCGTCGTCTCGCACCGGATGCCGCCCGGCACCGTCTACATGCACCACGCGCAGGAGCGCACCGTCAACGTGCCCCGCGCCGAGACCGGCGGGCGGCGCGGCGGCATCCACAACTCGCTGACCAGGGTGCTGCTCAAGCCCACCCACCTGATCGGCGGCTACGCCCAGCTGTCCTGGGCGTTCAACTACCTCGGCCCGACCGGCAACCAGCGCGACGAGGTGACGGTCGTCCGCCGGCGCCGCCAGGAGGTGCGGTACTGATGCGCGTGATGGCCCAGCTCGCGATGGTGATGAACCTCGACAAGTGCATCGGCTGCCACACCTGTTCGGTCACCTGCAAGCAGACCTGGACCAACCGCCGGGGCACCGAGTACGTCTGGTTCAACAACGTCGAGACCCGCCCCGGCCTCGGCTACCCGCGCCGCTACGAGGACCAGGACCGGTGGCGCGGCGGCTGGCGGCTCGACCGCCGCGGACGGCTCAAACTGCGCCAGGGCGGGCGGCTCTACAAGCTCGCCTCGATCTTCGCCAACCCCGTCATGCCCACCCTCCAGGACTACTACGAGCCCTGGACGTACGACTACCGCGCCCTCACCGACGCCCCGCTCGGCGAGGACTACCCCGTCGCCCGGCCGCACTCGCTGATCACCGGCCGCCCGATGGCCGTCGAATGGTCGCCCAACTGGGACGACGACCTCGGCGGCGCCCCCGAGCACGCCGCCGCCGACCCCAACGTCGAGCGGATGCGCCGGGAGGTCGGCGAGCGGATCCGGTTCCAGTACGAGCAGAGCTTCATGTTCTACCTGCCCCGGATCTGCGAGCACTGCCTCAACCCGGCCTGCGCCGCCGCCTGCCCCTCCGGCGCGATCTACAAGCGGGCCGAGGACGGCATCGTCCTCGTCGACCAGGACGGCTGCCGGGGCTGGCGCCAGTGCGTCACCGGCTGCCCGTACAAGAAGATCTACTTCAACCACCGCACCGGCAAGGCCGAGAAGTGCACCTTCTGCTACCCGCGCACCGAGGTCGGCCTGCCCACCGTCTGCTCCGAAACCTGCGTCGGGCGGCTGCGCTACCTCGGCGTGCTGCTCTACGACGCCGACCGGGTCACCGCCGCCGCCTCCGTCGAGGACGAACACGACCTCTACGAAGCCCAGTTGGGCGTCTTCCTGGACCCCGAGGACCCCGAGGTCCGGCGCGCCGCCGAACGCGACGGCATCGCGCACGACTGGATCGAGGCCGCCCGCCGCTCGCCCGTGCGCGCGCTCGTCAGCACCTACCGGGTCGCCCTGCCGCTCCACCCCGAGTACCGCACCCTTCCGATGGTCTGGTACATCCCGCCGCTCTCCCCGGTCGTCGAGGAGGTCGCGGCCGCCGGCCACGACGGCGAGGACGCCGGGAACCTCTTCGGCGCGATCGACGCCCTGCGCATCCCCGTCGAGTACCTCGCCGGGCTCTTCACCGCCGGCGACCCCGGTCCGGTGCGCGCCGCCCTCGACCGGCTCGCCGCGATGCGCGCCCACATGCGCGCCGTCAACCTCGGCCGCGAGCCCGACCACGCCGCCGCCGAGGCCGTCGGACTCGACGCCGGCTCGGTCGAGGACCTCTTCCGGCTGCTCGCCGTCGCCAAGTACGAGGACCGCTACGTCATCCCGACCGCCGCCCGCGCCGACGCCGAACGCCTGGAGGAGTCCGCGCTGCCCGCCGGCTGCGGCCTCGACCACGCCGACGGCGCACCGGACGGCGCCGACGGCCCGTTCGGCGCCGGATCGGGACGGCGCCCGCTGCCGATGGTCACCGTCGAGAGCTTCCACGGGCTGCGCCGTCGCCAGACCGCCGACCACCCGGAGCCGCCCGGGGACGCCGCCGCCCCGCGCGAGGAGCCCTCGCCGTGACCGCCGACCCCCGCGCACTGGTGCGCCGCGCCGCCGCCGAGTGCCTCTGCTACCCGGACGCCCCCCTGCCGCCGCTCGCCGAACTGCTCCGCCCGGTCCGCCACGCCGCCGCCGCCCCGCTGCGCGCCTTCCTCGGCCGGGCCGGGGCCCTCCCCGCCGGCGAACTCGCCCGCCACTACGTCGAGGTCTTCGACTTCACCCAGCGGCACAGCCTGCACCTCAGCTGGTGGACCGACGGCGACACCCGCCGGCGCGGCGAGGCCCTGCTGCGCTTCAAGGCCGCCTACCGGGCGCACGGACTGGAGTGCACCGGCGAGGACCTGCCCGACTTCCTGCCCGCCGTCCTGGAGTTCACCGCCGCCACCGGCGACGAGACGCTGCTGCGGGAGCACCGGCCCGCCCTGGAACTCCTGCGGCTCGCCCTCGCCGAGCACGGCACGCCGTACGCGGACGTGCTCGCCGCCGTCTGCGCCACCCTGCCCGGACCGTCCCCCCGGGACCGCGCCGCCGCGCTGGCGCTCGCCCGGGGCGGGCCGCCGCGCGAACAGGTCGGCCTGGACGCCCCGCCGTACGGGCACCTCGGCCTGCTGCCCGTCCTGCCCACCTGACCGGAGAACCCGCTGCCATGGACACCTTCCTCTGGGGCGCACTGCCGTACGCCGCCGCGGCGCTGCTGGTCTCCGGCCTCGTCTGGCGCTACCGCTACGACAAGTTCGGCTGGACCACCCGCTCCTCCGAGATCTACGAGTCCCGCCTGCTGAACATCGCCTCCCCGGTGTTCCACTACGGCATCCTCTTCGTGCTGGCCGGCCACCTGATGGGCCTGTTCGTGCCCGCCTCCTGGACGGACGCCGTCGGCCTCGACGAGCACGCCTACCACCTGCTCTCGCTGTTCGCCGGCTGCGCGGCCGGCTTCCTGGCGGTCGCCGGCATCCTCGTGCTGCTCTACCGCCGGCGCCGCAACCCCGCCGTGCTGCGCGCCACCACCCGCAACGACAAGCTGATGTACGTCGTGCTGCTCGCGGCGATCGTGCTCGGCCTGGTCGCCAAGCTGATGCACTCCTCGCTCGACTCCGGCTACGACTACCGCTCCACCATCGCCCCGTGGGCGCGCAGCCTGTTCACCCTGAGCCCGGACGTGGGCCGGATGGCGGACGTGCCGGTCGCGTTCAAGGTGCACGCCGTGGTCGGCCTGCTGCTGTTCGCGCTGCTGCCCTTCACCCGCCTGGTGCACATGTTCAGCGCCCCCGTGCAGTACCTCTTCCGCCCGTACATCGTCTACCGCAGCCGCGACCCCCGGCAGCCCGCGGGCAGCCCGGTTCCGCGCGGCTGGGAGCAGGTCGACGACTGACCGCTGCCGGGTTGTCGGCGGCGTGTGCCAGGCTGCGTTCCGACGACACATCCTCGGAGCGGAACGGAAGCACCATGAGCACCATCGACCGGGGACCGGCCGCCGAGCTGTCCTGGGAGCGGTTCTGGCAGCTGATCGACCTGATCGGCGGCGAGCCCGCGGTCGCCGCCTGCGCCGCCTTCGACGCCGGCTGCGAACGGCTCACCGAGGCGCTCGCCGCCGGACCGGCGGAGGAGATCACCGCCTTCGGCTCGCGCCTCGCCGAGGCGCTGCACCGCCTCGACCGCGAGGAGTACGGCACCCAGCGGGCCGCGGACCCGGACGATCCCGACGACCGGCCCCTGCCGCTGAGCGACGACGGATTCCTCTACGCCCGGGCCGCCGTGATCGCCGCAGGCCGGGCCGCGTACGAGCGGGTGCTCGCCGACCCCGCACAGTTCGCCCGCCACTCGTTCCGCAGCGGCGAGTCCCTGCTCCACGCCCACGTGGACGCCTTCGACTCCCGCGCGGACCAGGACGGGCGGACGAGCCTCTGACGCCTGTTCTGCTGTGCACCGCCCACCGCAGGAAAGGTGACGATTCGTCATGATCTGAGGCTTGGCGGGCGGCGCGGCAGGGCATGGGGGAGACAGGGGTCTTTTCCGGCGCTCCGGGCGTTCCGGACGAGGCGTCTCCTGGGCTCGACCGCTGTGTGAGCGCGTCGGGAGAAGGGGGAGGGCGTGGAAGGGGACAGACCGCCCGAGGAACCGCCGGCCGGACCGGCGGCCGAGCCGGACGGAGCCGCAGAGACCGGAGCGGCGCAGGCGGGAGCCGCGCAGGCCGGAGTCGCGCAGGCCGAGCCGGACGGAGCCGCAGAGACCGGAGCGGCGCAGGCGGGAGCCGCGCAGGCCGGAGTCGCGCAGGCCGAGCCGGGCGGAGGCGCACAGGCCGGACGGAGGCGGCGGGACCTGCTCCTCTCGCTGCCCGCACTGATCGTCACGACCGCGGTGGTGGGGATCGTCTCCTGGGGCGTGACCCGGCTCACCGACGGAGCGGACTCGCTGACGCGGGACACCCCGCCACCCGCCACGGTCTCCGTCGAGACGAACCCGAGGAAGGTCGGCGCGTTCGGGGACCTGGAGATCCGGGGTGTGCTTCCCGAGGGCGCGACGCCCGCCACCGGTCCGGGGAAGGGGTGCACCGGCTTCCACGACTGGCTGGTGGCGAACGCCGGGACCGACGCCGGCGAGAGCAGGCTCCAGGTGACGGTCCAGGGCAACGCCGAGCGCCAGGTGCAGATCGCCAACCTTCGGGTGGTCGTCGTCTCCCGGGAGGATCCGCCGCCCTCCGTCGGCGTCTCCTGTCCCACCGCGGGCCAGGCCAACCTCCGTTTCCTGACCATCGACCTGGACAGCCCCCAGCCCCGGGCCACCTACACCTCCGAGGACGGCGCTCCCTTCGGCTTCACGGTCGAGTCCGGTGAGATCGAGACGTTCCTGATCTCGGCGAAGACCGAACGGGCGCTCTACCAGTGGTACCTGGAACTCGACCTGGTCTCAGGGGACAAGCACACGACGGTGCGGGTCGACAACGGCGGGAAGAACTTCCGCACGGCGCCGGTCCCGGCGACACCCCTGTGGTCATGGGACTTCCAGAGCAGGTGGGTGGACATCTCCTCCGGCCGGACCCGTGCCGTCGGCGACCGGCTCGTGCCGCCGGCACCGGGCGGGGAGGCCACGCCATGAGCAGGGTCCGGGCGCGCGCCCTCACGCTGATCCTCCTCTGCCTGGCGGCCGTCGGCGTCGGCATCGGGGTGGCCCGGTGGCAGTCGGACGACCCGCCGGCCACCGTGCCGCCGACCGCGGCCGACAGCGGGCCGACCGGGAACGGTCCGGACGAGGCCCGGTACACGCTGACCGAGGTGTCGCTGCCGGGAGGCGCCGAGGGGCGGATCACCGCGAGCGCCGCCCTCGGCGAGGACCTCGTCCTGGTGGGCACCTCGGAGGGAAGCGTCTACTACGTCGACCCCGCCCGTCCCGGCACGGCCAAACTGATGACCACCACGTTCGGCGCCGTGCGCCGGATCCGTGTCTCGGCGGACGGCGGGACGGCCGCGGTCCTCAGCCAGGAGGGCGCGCTGCGGGTGATGAACCTCTCCCGCAGCACCCCGACCGACCTCGACATCGTCCCGACCGAGGGGCCGGGCGGGCTGTCCCCGCACGGTGACCTCCTCGTGTTCGGCAGCTTCGACCTCACCGTGCTGGACGTGGTGAGCGGGCGGACGAGCACCCTGCCCGCGAAGCCGATTCCGGACGGGGGCCGAACCGCCTACGAGGACTGGGCGGTCACCGGGGACGGGCTGGTCCGCGCCGCCGGCGTGGACGGCGTGGAGACCTGGGACCCCGCCGATCCGGACCGGGCCGGTGAGACGATCGGCTGCGGCTGCGACGCCCGGAGCGTGACGTTCACCGGGGACGGCAGCCTCGCGACCTTCGGCACCGCCGACGGCCACGTGGTCGTCGTCGACCTCGCGACCGGCCGGGTGATCGCCGACAAGACGATCGCCGTCGGCGACTTCACCCTGATCTGGACGGTCGCGGCCTTCGCCGACGGCCGGCGCGCGGCGGGCGGGATCTCCTCCCGGGCGGTGATCTGGGACGTCGGCGCCCGCCGGACCGTGTGGGACCACACCTTCCCCGGATACCGGGTGGCGGAGGTCGGCGCCGTCCCGAACAGCAAGGCGCTCCTCATCAGGACCGTCGAGGAGGACGCGTCCGCAGAAGCGGGCGACCCGGCCGACGACAAGGTGTGGATCGCGACCCCGGCCCTCTGAAGACCTCTGACGATCCCCGACCCGTGACGCCCTCGGCCCCTGACGGCCCCTGACCCCTGACGGCCCGTGGCCCCCTGGCGGAGCCCGGCGGAAACCCGCTGGTGACGACCGGTCCGGCGCCCGTAGACTCCGGTGCTCGTGACCGACACCCGCACTCCCGCCGAGGCCCCTCCCGCCGTGCTCCGCCAGGACGCCGAACTGATCGCGGCCGCCGTGACCGCCGCCGGGCGCGGCACGGTCGACCGCGAGACGGTCGCCGAGGTGGTCGCGCTCTGCGCCGTCGCGGGGGAGCACCTGCTGGTCGTCGGCCCGCCCGGCACCGCCAAGTCGCAGGCCGTACGGCGGGTGGCCGGGCAGCTCGGCGGCCGGTACTTCGAGTACCTGCTCGGCCGGTTCACCGAACCCAACGAGCTGTTCGGCCCCGTCGACCTGCGCGGTCTGCGCGAGGGCCGGGTCGAGTTCGAGACGGCGGGCATGCTGCCCGAGGCCGAGATCGCCTTCCTCGACGAGGTCTTCCTCGGCTCCACCGCCGTCCTCAACACCCTGCTCGGCCTGCTCAACGAGCGGGTCTTCCGGCGCGGCGGCACCGTCCTCGCCAGCCCGCTGCGGGTCTGCGTCGGCGCGGCCAACCACCTGCCCGAGGACCCGGCGCTGGCGGCCTTCGCCGACCGCTTCCTCGCCCGGGTCTTCGTCGAGCCGGTCCCCGATGCCCGGCTGGAGGAGCTCCTGGAGACCGGCCGCCGCCCCGCCGCCCCCGTTCCCGCGCCCGCCGACGGCGCGGACCTGCTCGGCGCGCTCGACCGGCTCACCACCGCCGCCCGCGCCTGCGACCTCGACGGCGTCACCCCGCTGCTCGCCACCGCGCTGCGCCGGCTGCGCGCCGCCGGCGTTCCCGTCGGCGACCGCCGGGCCGTCCGTTCCCAGCGGTTGGTCGCGGCCGCCGCCGTCCTGGACGGGCGGACCGCTGCCACCGCCCGGGACCTGTGGGTGCTGCCGCTGATCGCGCCCACCGCCGACACCCAGACGCTGGCCCGCGACACCCTCGGCGACCTCATCGAGAAGGCCGCCAACGAGTCCCTCGCGCACGCCGCCGAGGAGCTCTCCCGCAGCACGGCCGCCCGCGCCGAACGGCTCGCCCGCACCGGTGCCGCGCTGCTCGCCGAACACCGTGACCTCCCCGAGGGCCGTGACTCCCGGCTCCGTCTGGAGGCCGCGCTGCGCGAGATCGACGCCGGATTCGACCCCGCCGACCTGCCCGCCGCACTGGCCGGCATACGGGCCGAGCTCGTCGCGGCGGTCTCCTCCTCGTGACCTCCGCTCACGTTCCGCACGTCCGGCCCCAGGCGACCTCGTCCCAGGTGTCCCCGCCCCCGGTGGCCCCGCGCTGGGAGCGCCGCGAGCCGCCGCTCACCGCCGCCGCCGTGCTCGCCGTCGGCGACGCCGTCCCGGCGCTGGCCGCCGCGACCCGCGCCCGGCTCCTCGACGGCGCCCGGCTCGGCGTCCTCGCCGACGACACCGCGCTGCTCGTCCTCGGCGCGGAGGCCGACCTCCCGTGGTCGGACGGTGCCCGCTACCTCGGCCGGGACGGCGACCTGCTCGTCCCGACCACCGCCCGGCCCTGGCCCGCCCCCGCCCTGTGGCGCACCGCGCTCGGCGCCGAACCCGGCGAGCTGTGCGTGCTCACCCCCGACCGCGCCCTCGTCGCCGCCCCGCCCGCCCCCGCCACCGACCCGGACGCGCTCACGCCCCACACCCGGGAGGCCGGCCGATGAGCGCCGCCCGGCTGCCGGCCGGACTGGCGCCCTGGGCCGGTGCACTGTCCGCGATCAGCCCCGAACTGGCCGCCGCGCTCGGTCCGTTGCTGCGCCGTCTCGACACCCTCGTCGGGGAGCGCGAGCCGGTGACCGACGGGCCGGGGGAGCCCGACGGCGTGGGCGGACTCGGCCGGACCGGACGGCCCGACCAGCTGCTGCCCGCCGAGTGGCTGCTCGCCGAGGACCACCCCGAGGAGTTCCTGCGGCGCTATGTCGACCGCGAACTCCTCTACCTCGCACCCGAGTTCCACAGCACCGCACCCCGGGGCCGGACGGTCGCGATGGTGGATGCCGGGCCCTCGCAGGCCGGGGCCGGGCGTCTCGTCCAGCTGGCCGCGCTGCTCGTCCTGCACCGCCGCGCCGCCGCCCGGGGCGGCGAGCTGCTGGTGGGCGTCCTCGGCGACGAGCCCGTGCAGTGGTTCGGCGGCGAGCCCGCCGACCTGCTGCCCGTCTGGCTCGCGGCCCGCCGCGGCGCCGAACCGACTCCGGAGGACGTCGAGTTCGCCGCCGCCGCCCTGGACGCGGCCGACCGGGCCTGGCTGCTCGCGTCGCCCCGGCTCGCCGACCGGATCGCCGAGCGGCCCCCGGGCCGGGTCGCGGACCCGGCCCCGGGCCTGCCCAGGGTCCTGGCGAGCGAGCCGACCCGCTGGGGCCCGGCGGGCGCCACCCACGTCACCGTCCGCCTCGACCGCACGACCTTCGAACTGCCGCTGCCCGCCGCCGACATCGCCGTCCGGGCGCTGCGCGGCGCCGAGTTCCGGCGCGCCGCCCCGACGGCCGCCGCACAGCCGCCCGCGGCCGCTCCGCCCGGGCGGGGCCTGCCCGCGTTCACCACCGAGGCCCCGTTCCTGCTCGTCCGGGGCCGGGACGCCGGAACGGTCGTCGCCGTGGACGTGCGCGATGTCGAGCGCCGCCACGCCTCCGCCGTGCAGCCCAAGGCCCATCGCCTGCACGGCCGGGTGATCGCCGCCGGACGGCACGGCCGCCGGCTGGTCGTCCTGCACCTCGCCGGCGGCCGGGTGCTCCGGTACGTCAGCGGCCGCCCGCTCGCCGGGCCCGCGGAGCTCTCCGTCGACCCGGCCGAACTCGGTCTCGGCGAGGGCCTGGTGGAGCGCCTCGCCGGTCGCCCCGTGCTGCCGCTGCTGCGCGCCGGGGACGACCTGCTCGTCCCGGTCGCCGGACGCTGGCGGCGGATCGCCCCCGACGGCACGGTCACCGACGACGGGCCGGTCGGCCGCGGCACGGAACGCGAACGCGGCTTCGACCGGTTCCGCGAGCCGCGGCTGTTCGCGCGCGCCCTGCCGCCGGACGCCGCTCGGGCACGGCACCTGCTGCACGCGGACGGCACGGCCGCCTGGTCCGAGGACGGCAAGAGCTGGACGGTGCAGACCAGGACCGGCGACCGGCGGACGCTGGCGTTCCGGGAGAACGCTGAGGTGCTCGGCCTGGTCCACGACGGCCGCGAACCCGCCCTGATCACCTGGTCGCCCGGCGGCCGTCTGGTCCGGGCGGTCCGCGCCGACGGCGTCCGCACCCTGAGCCGGTTCTCCGGCGGCGACGTCGCGCCGGCCGTGCACCCCACCCTGCCGCTGATCGCGGCCGAGACCTCGCCCGGCCGGATCGCCGTCGGCGACACCGCGACCGGCCGGATCCACCACCTGTTCGGGAGCGACGAGTGAACGCCGCGGGTTTCGTCCTCGACGTGCCGCTGATCGGAGCGGCGGAGGCCGCCGACCGCGTCCTCGTGCTGTGGCGCGAGGGCGCACGGCTGTGTGAACTTCCCGACGGGCGCTGGCTGTTGGTGCTGCCCGAGCCGGTCCTGATACGGGCCGACCGCGCCCCCGGCCTGCCGCTGGAGCGCGCCGGGCACGGCGCGCTGGCCGCCCCCGGGGCTTCCGTCGAGGCGGCCAGCGCGGGGCAACTCGTGCTTCTGGAAGCAGAGCTGACGATCACTCATGCCATCGCCGAACTGCCGGAGGTCGACCCGTCCGACTGGCTGCGGCTCACCGGGCTCGTCCTGCACCGGCCGCGCCCCCTCGGTGTCGCCCCCGCGCCCGAGGCGGCGCCCGTCGAGGAGTCCGTGCCCACCGCCCCCCGGCCCGACCTGAGGGCGGCGGCCGGCATCCGGCCGACGTCCGACCGGGCCCGCCGGCTGACCGCCGAGGCGCCGCCGGCCCGCGACACCCGGTCGCGGCGGCGCGGCGGTCCGCAGATCGCCGTCGACCCCCGCACCGCGAAGGTCATCATCGCCCTGACGATCGTGCTGCCGCTGGTCCTCGTGGTGCTCTACGGCGTCGGACTGCTCCCGGACCACGGCTTCGACCCGGGCGGCGTGGTGGTCGCGGCGGCCGCCGCGGGCGCCGCCTACGGGCTGCTGTTCGGTCGGCGCGCCGCCCGGGACGGGACCGGCCGCGCCGGAGGCACCTCCGCCGGCACCTCCGCCGGCACCTCCGCCGGCACCTCCGTCGGCGCCCCCGCCACCGGCGCGGCCGCCCCGCGCAGGACCGGTCGCTCCTGGTTCGGCGACCGGCTGGCCCGGCTCACCCTGCGCACCCCCGCCGCCCACCTGCTCCACCAGCGGCACGTCCGCTACCTGCACGACCTCACCCGCGCCTTCGAGCAGCACCGCTGGGACGACGCCCTGCGCGACGCCTTCCCGCTCGCCTCCGGGCGGGAGGGCGGCGCCGCCCGGACCTGGCTCACCCTCGCCCTGCCCAAGCGCTTCACCGGCCCGCTCCGCGCCACCCCCGCGACCGGCGGTGCGACGGTGGTGACGACGCCGTTCCACAGCTCCACCGCCCACGCCCACCTCACCGAGCTCTACCGGCGTGCCGCCGAACGGCTGGAGAGCCAGGGGCGGATCGACGAGGCCGCCTACGTCCTCGCCGACCTGCTGGACGCGCCCGCCGAGGCCGTCGCCCTGCTGGAGCGGCACGGCCGCCCCGCCCCGGCCGCCGAACTCGCCGAGGGCCGCGACCTGCCCGCCGACCTGGTCGTCCGCCTCTGGTGGCGGGCCGGCGAGCGCGAGCGCGCCGTCCGCACCGCCCACCGCCGAGGGGCGTTCGCGACGGCCGTCGACCGGCTGTCCGCCACCGACCCCCAGGCCGCCCGCGCCCTGCGCGCGGCCTGGGCCGAGCACTGCCGCGCGGCCGGGGACCGGATCGGCGCCGTGGAGGCGGCCTGGCCGGACGCGGAGCTGCGGCCGTCGATCGTCGCCGACCTGCGCGACGCCGTCGCCCTCGGCGGCCCCGTCCGCGGCCGGGCCCTGCCGTACCTGCTGGCCCTGGACGCCGGCGACGCCACCCGCGCGCTCGCCCGCGCCGTCCTCGACGGCGACGGCGATCCGCACACCACCGGGCGCTCCGCCCTCGCGGCCGCCCTCGCCGACCTGCCCGCCGCCGGCGAGGCCGCCGACCGCGAACTCGCCACCGCCGCCGCCCGGGCCGCCGTCCGCGACGGCGGCTTCGGCGGCGCCCACGGCGGTGGTCCGGGTGGTGCGGCCGAGAAGGCCCTGTTCGACCGACTGCTGCGCCGCGCCGACCCGTTGGCGGCCGCCGACCTGGCCCGCCCCCGTCCGCTGCCCCGCCTCCGTACGGCGGCCCCGACCTACACCGCCGCCGACCGGCCCGGCACGCTCCCGGTGCTGGACGCCGCCTTGCTCGCCTCCGGCTCCCTGCTGGTCGCCTGCGGCCAGGCGGGCGTGCGGCTGCTCGCCCCCGACGGCCGCACCCGCGCCCGCTGGGACACCCCCGCCGACCGGCTCGTCCTCGCCGACCACGGCGGCAGCGCGCTGCTGGTCACCGACCACGGTCCGGAGCTGCGCGGCTTCGCGCACCTCGACCTCGCCACCCGCGCCGTCCGGCCGTGGACCACCCTGCGGGCCCGCCGGGTGGCGCCGTCCTTCGACGGCCGGCACCTGCTGGCCTCGGACGAGGGCGCCCTCGTCGTCCTCGACACCCTGACCCCGCGTCCGACCGTGGTCTGGCGCGAACTCGGCGGCGAGCAGCGGCTGTTGGGCGGCATCGCGCGCACACCGAACGGCTGCGCGGCCGTCGTCCGCTCGCCGCTGCCCGACGGCTCCCCGCTCACCGAGGTGTGGCGCTGGGACCTGCCGGGCTGGGGGCTGCGCGGGCGCCTGCGGGTGGACGACGTCATCGCCGAGCTGTCCCTCGACCCGGTCGCCCTCGCCGCCGGCAGCCTGCTGGCCGCCGCCGCCACGGAGCCGGACCGCACCCTCCTGCAGTGGACGTCCGAACTCCCGGATGTCGAACTCACCCTCGACGGACGGGCGTTGAACGGCCCCACCGCCGACGGCGACCACTGGGCGCTCACCGTCCCCGACGGCACCGGCCTGCGCGTCCACGCGGGCACCGGCCCGTCCTCCGCCGGCGCGCTCACCCTGCTCGTCCCCGACGCCTCCGGCCCCCGTGTCGGCGTGCGCCGTCACGCCGGCGCCGTCACCTACTGGCACCGCTCCGGCCGTGTCCTCGCCACCTCCGCCGACGGCGCCGCCCTCCTCGTCAACCTCCGGGTGACCACCGGCTGACCGGCCGTCCCGCCCCCTCGGCGAGCAGCGGGATTCGGCGGATTCCCGCCCCGGGGAGGACTACCCTACGAACATGAGCCGCTACCCAGTGCGGCCGTTGAGGAGGACTCCTGTGTCGTCGCCCTGTGATCCCGCCTACGCCCGCGCCGGCGATGTGAGCACCGCCGTCATGGTGATGGACTCGCGGCTGAAGGCCATCTACGACGGCAAGAGCGGCACCGACCCCGAGCAGCAGCGGCTCGCGGAGGGCTTCGTCGCCTCGATGGGCCCGGCGGACGCGGACGCGCTGCTGGACGGCGTCTGCACACTCATCTACATGTACATGGACTGGCTGCGGACGGTCTGCGAGCGCCACGACAAGGACGTCATCGAGCACGTGGTCCCCACCCTGGTGGCCACGATGCGGATGATGCCCAACACCTTCCGCCCCGAGGTCGTCCCCACCATGGCCGGCCTCCTGATCGCCTCCGGCACCGGCCTGAGCCCCAACCTGTGGCGCGCCCAGTACGGCGACTGGACCCGCGCCGAGATGAACCCGCTGGAGGCCACCGCCGTCCTGCTCGCGGAGCAGATCAACCGCATGGTCGGCGACGACCAGGAGTTCGCCACCCGCCTGATCACCGACGCGCTGGCCGTCACCGACGACAACTGACCCTCGCGCCCCGGGCGTTGAGGACGGCGACGGTCAAGGACTCCGACGTGCCCCGGCGGGCGGGGTGCAGGAGGCCCGCTCCCGCAGCAGCTCGGCGCGCAGCTCGGGGTTCGGCCCGGGGTCGGCGGCGAGGGCGCGGGTGAAGTCCTCCGCGGCGGCGGCCGGGTTGCCGAGCTCCCGGTGGGCCAGCCCCCGGTTGTACAGGGCGACGGGGTCGGGGTCCAAGGCGATGGCGCGGTCCAGATCGGCGACGGCGCCGGGGACGTCGCCCCGTTCGAAGCGGATGGCCGCGCGGTTGGCCCAGGCGGTCGGCAGGTCGGGGGAGTGCTCGACGGCCCGGGTGAGCAGGGCCTCGGCCTCGGGGAGCCGGCCGCGTTCGCCCGCGACCAGGCCGAGCACGCAGAGCAGGTGCGGCTGGTCGGGGGAGAGGCCCAGACCCGCGTGCGCGTCGCGTTCGGCGAGGTCGAGTTCACCGTCGTCCAGGTACAGGCCGGCCCGGTTGACCAGCGCGTCGAGGTGGTCGGGGTCGATCCGCAGGGTCCGGTCGAGGTCGGCCAGAGCCGCCTCCGGCCGGCCCAGGTCGGCGAGGGTCCCGGCGCGGTTGACGTACGCCTCGGGGAGGTGCGGACCGAGGCGGATCGCGGTGCCGTAGTCGGCGATCGCCTCCTCCGGCCGCCCGGTGGCCCGGTGGAGGGCGGCCCGGTCGACGTAGTACTCCGCGTTCTGCGGGTCCTGCGCGATCACCGTGTCGAGGTCGGCGAGCGCGCGGTCCGGATCGCCCATCGCGAGGTGCAGTTGGGCCCGGTTGTGCACCAGCCGGGCGCGGTCCTGGGGGCGTTCGCCGGGCGCCAGGGTCTCCGCGAGCCGTGCGATGCCGTCCTCGACCGTGCGCAGCGCCGCCGCGTGGTCGCCCGCACGGCTGTCGAGCAGGGCCAGGCCCTGGCGGTGGAAGACGGTGGTGACGGTGCGCTCGCGCGGGTCCTCGATCTGCTCGGCGAGGGCGAGGGCGCGGTCCAGCCAGGTGCGGGCGGTGGTGAGGTCCCGGTCGGGCGTCGGCAGGTGGCGGGCGTACAGCATGGCGGTGGAGTAGGCCGCGGACAGGTGGATCCTCGGCTCGTCGGTGGCCTTCCGTGCCCGGTCGTAGAGCGCGAGCGCCTCGGCCGGGCGGTCCAGAGCGGTCAGCGCGGTGGCGAGCGTGGTGGTGAAGGCCCACCAGTTCCGGGTGTCCGCAGCCGGGTCGACCAGCGGCAGGCCGCGGTCGGCGAGCCGGACGGCGTGCTCGTAGAAGCCGCTCTGCAGGGCCGCGCCGAGCGCGGTGCGCAGCGCGTCGACGCCGTCGGTGGCCGGTCGGGTGCCGCGTTCGCGGTGGTAGGGGATCGCGCCGAGCTGCCAGGACCACTCGCCGGTCGCGGCCAGTTCGTCGGCGCGCTCGTCGTGCCAGGCGGGGTCGTGGACCGCCGCGGCGTCCTCGGCCACGGGTTCGGAGGGGGAGGCGGTGAGGGGCTGGGCGTATTCGCCGACGGCCGCCGCGAGCGCCCCGGGCAGCGAGGCGCCGCCGACGTACAGCCTCAGCCGGGACGGGTCGACGCGCCGCAGCAGCGTCTCGACGAGCTCGACGGTGGTGCCGTCCGCCTCGTCCACCCCGTCGAGCAGGACGGCGGCCGGCGTCCGTCGCTCCGCCGCCCAGGCGGCCACGAACTCGGCCACCCCGTAGGCGAGATGGCGGGTGCGCCGGGCCGGGTGGAACCTGATCTGGACGTCCGCGACATCCAGTGCCGCGACGGCCTCGGCGGCCCAGGGCATCGCGGGCTTCAAGTCGCGTACCGCAGCCAGGAGTTCGACCTGGTGTCGGGCCACCAGCGGGGAGCGCCCCTGGTCGAGCACGAGGCGGCGGACGAACTCGCCGACACCGCCGTAGGGGCCGCGTTCCCAGACCCGGCAGTCGAAGGAGCCCAGGAGCCCTTCGGCTCCGGCGGCCGCCGCGCGCCGATCCCGGGGCAGTGCCGCCTCCACCCAGACGTGCCGCATGCTCGACCCATCCCCTCCTCGTGCCGCCTCGGCTGCCGGGCGGCGCGCCGGGGCTCTCCGAACGCCCCGGCGCGCCACCGGTGTCAGTGGTGCGCCGGAGTTACCAGCACCACTCGAACCAGATCCGGCGGGTGTTGCCGGTCAGCGCGACGGTGCCGGACTTACGGATGCTCATCTTCCGCATGTCTGTCTCCTTCGGTGTGGGGGGTGGTCGGCCGGAGATCACGGCGACCTGCGCCCATAGTGGTGATAATTCGTATGAACTGTCAAGGAATTGGAGACTCCGCTACGTGACCGGTGTCGAGGGCCGGCCCCGGTCACAGCCCGGTCACAGCCCGGTGGCCAGCCAGGCGGTCGCGGCCGCCGCGGCGACGAGCCCGAGGTTGAGCCCGATCCGGCGGTCGCCGCCGGTCAGGTGGACGGCGATCGCACCGCCCTGCAGGAGGACGAAGCCGATGGCCGCGGCCCGCGCCAGTGAGGGGGCGATGCCCGTCAGCGGTGGCAGGACCAGTCCGGCCGCGCCGAGCAGCTCGACCGCCCCCAGCGCCCGCAGGGCGGGCAGCGGCACGCGGTCGACCCAGGCCATCATCGGCCGGAGCCGGTCGCGGCCGCGGCTCACCTTCAGCGCGCCCGCGTAGAGGTAGAAGAGGGCGAGCGGTCCCGCGACGATCCCGTAGGCGACGCTCACGAGGCGGGCTCGGTCGCGTAGCGGCCCATCGCGTCGATGTTGGCCTGCGGCGTCAGCGGCCGGCCCTGGGCGAGCACCTCCTGGAGGTCCCGGAAGTACTGCACGTACAGGTCGGGCGTGAACGTGCTGAGCATGACGGCGGGCTGGTCGGTCGGGTTGGCGAAGGTGTGCGGGGTGCCGGGCGGAACCACCACGAGCGTGCCCGCGCCGGCGTCGTGGTCCTCGTCCCCGACGGTGAACCGCACGGTGCCGGAGAGGATGTAGAAGCCCTCGTCGTGCCGGCCGTGGCGGTGCTGCGGCGGCCCCTGGGCGTGCGGCGCGAGGACGGACTCGGCGATCGCGAGCCGGTGCCCGGTGTGGCTGCCGTCCTCCAGAACGCGCATCTGCGTGGTGCCCAGAACGATCTTCTCGCCCTCGCCGGGCCCCACCACCCGGACGGCGGGGCCGGCCTGCGGCTCGCTGCTCTTCGCTTCTTCGGTCATGCCTACCAGTGCACCGCCGGGGCTCCGGCGGTGTCCAAGACCTGTCTCGCAGCGCCGATACCTCACGGGTATCGTCGCAGCGTGGAGCTACGGACCCTGCGCTACTTCGTGGCCGTCGCCGAGGAACTCCACTTCGGCCGGGCCGCCACCCGACTGCACATGAGCCAGCCGCCGCTGAGCCGGGCGATCAAACAGCTGGAGGCCGACCTCGGCGTCCTGCTCCTCGTCCGCTCGCCCACCGGCGTCACGCTCACCCCGGCGGGCACCGTGCTGCTCGACGAGGCGCGGGCCCTCCTCGACCACGCCGACCGCGTCCGCCTCCGCGTGAACGCGGCGGCCGGCGCCGCGACCCTCACCGTCGGCATCCTCGGCGACGGCACCGACCCGGGAACGGCCAGACTGGCCGCCGCCTACCGCCGGCACCACCCCGGCGTCGACATCCGCATCCGCGAGACCGACCTCACCGACCCGACCTGCGGGCTGCGCGCTGGCCTGGTCGACGTCGCCCTGACCCGCGCACCGTTCGACGAGACCGCCCTGACGGTCCGTACCCTGCGGACCGACCCGGTCGGCGTGGTCCTGCGCGCCGACGACCCGCTGGCCCGCCGCGACCGGCTGCGACTGGCCGAGCTGGGCGACCGCCCCTGGTTCCAGTTCCCCCGGGGCACCGACCCCCTCTGGCAGTCGTACTGGAACGGCGGCACCCCGCGCGAGGGCCCCGTCGTGCGCGCCGTCCAGGAATGCCAACAGGCCGTCCGGTGGAACGCCACGGTCGGCCTGGCCCCGCTCGGACACGACCTGCCCGCGGACCTCGCCGCGGTACCGCTGGTCGACCTGCCGCCGAGCCGCGTGGTGGCGGCCTGGAACGAAGGCGACACCAACCCGCTGATCCGCTCCTTCATCGACATCGCGACAACCGCGTACCGCCACTGACCGGCCTCAGCGCGTCCGCGGCACCGGCAGAACGGGGACGCGGGGCGCGGCCCACAGGGGAATCACCTCGACTGTGGCGGCAGAGCTGCGGGCACCACCCTCGGAGGCGGGCCCGGGGGCCGTGGCCCGGTGGCTGGTGCGAGCACGGGCGGCCATGGTGTTCACGGAGGTCATGAACGGCAACCTATCGGCCGGGTCTGACAGTCCACCCCTCGCTCCGGCCGAGACGCGCCTTCTCGGCGCAGGCTACGGACGCCATTCCTCCCGGTAGCCGGGGTGCTCGTCGTAGGCCTGCGCGAGGACACGAAGAGCGTAGGAGAGGCCGGCCGACCGGCGATCCGCAGGGTCCATCGCCATCTGCCGGCGTGCCAGCATGTCGATCAGGTCGAGCATGGGCAGATGGCTGTCGAGCAGCGCCTCTCCGCCGAAGACCTGGGCTATGTACGCGTAGGCGTGCTGGTCCTGCTCGATACGAGTTCGAAGGAACCCCGGTAGATCGTCCATGTGCCCATCTTCGCCTGCCGAACCGGAGGGAGGACGACGGTGACATCGGCGATGACAGCCCCACCACCGATGTCGGTCCACTCGGGCATGATCGGCTTCGACGGACTCGGTGATGGGGACGGAGCGACGTGGACGAGTGGCGAACCGATTCGACCTTCGCGATGTGCCGGGCGCTGACGGACGGGGCGGACCTGGCCTCGTTCGCGGGCGGGCCGTTTGATGTGCGGGCTGTGGTGGAAGCCATCCGGCCGGAGGCCAAGGACGGCTTCCTGCTCGACGAAGTCCCCTGGGAGCACTTCCCGCGGGGAGGCCACGTCAGGGAGGCCGTTCACCTGCTTCAGAGCGGCGACTCGTCCGTTTGCACAGGCACGGGCGTTGTGAGCGGCATGTGCGCCAACGACATGCGGGCCGCCGCGGTGCTCGCCGTACCGTTTCTGATCCGGATCGCCGCGGATTCCCGACACCCTCACCGTGCCGACGCACTTGCCGAAGCCTCCGCCCCGGCCCGCGCCCGCTACCTCGGCGTCGCCTCCCGCGACACCCTGTTGCTCCATCGCGCCGACACCCGACGTGACGACCTCTACGACGACTACGGCATCGAGGTGACCGGCTACCCGGCGGGCTGGTCGATCACCGCAGCCCGGGCCGCGATCACCGCCGACACCGCCCTCCTGGAGCCCCTCCTCGACGACCCCGCCCCTGTGGTCCGGATCCGCACCGCCTACGCCCTGGCGACCGTCAGCGACCCCGGCCACAGGGTCCGTGTGGCCTTCCACACCCGGTTCGCCGCCGAGCAGGACCCGGTCGTCCGCGCCGCCCTGGTGCTCGCCACCGCCGAAGCCACCCGCTCCCACCCCCACCCGCCGACCATGGCTTGGATGCGGGAGCAGTGGCGGGACGGCACGCAGGTGCCCGAGACCCGGCTGGCCGCCGCGATCGGCTGGCTCTGCCTCACCGACGAACCCGCCCCCGACAACCTGCGTGCCGTCGTCGATGACCTCACCACCGAGGAACGCGCCCAAGCGATGGACGCCTTGCCCTGGATGGCCGCCGTCCGCGGATCTGACGAGACCGGACTGCGGCGCTGCGTCAGAGAGATGCTCCACCCTGACCGGCCCGGTCCGGTGGAGTGCGACGATCCTTGGCGGACGGCTCCCCGATGACCGCCACCGAACGCATCTCGAAAGAGCCCGACCAGCGCAGGAACCCGGGCCGACCAGCGAACGACGAAGACCGATGACGTCGAGCAGGTCGGGATCCGAGGAACGGGGAATTCGCGTGGCGGCATCCTCTCGCCGACCGCCGCTCCGCGGATAGGGGGGGCGATCACCGGTTCCGCGGCGGGCGGTGCTCAGCCGTCGAGGTCGGGCCAGCCGTCCCTGTTCGAGCAGGACTCGTAGTCGTAGCGGGTCAGGCGGTCCCACTCCCTCCCGGTCGCCTGCTCGAACGCCTCCTCGTGCACGTAGAGCAACTGCTCGCACTGGCGCGCCGTGAACGGTGTGAACCGCTCGGGACCGTCGAACACGCCCTCGTAGGCATCGCGGCCCGCGGCCACCACCGCGGCGCGCGTGTAGAGGAAGTGGTCGTCCGACTGCGGGAACGGTGAGCCGTCGGGCAGCACCTTCCCGAAGATCGGCAGGGTTCCGAACTGCTCCTGGTCCAAGCGGTAGAGCGCCTCGGCGAGCCGCTCGCCGAAGCCGATGATCTGGTCGGCAGGCTCGCCGGAGAGAAGCTCGGTCAGACGTGAGCAGCCCTCTTCGACGCCCTGGCAGGTCTCGGTACCAGCCGTGCCACCGAGAAGCTCGATGAGCTGCCAGAACCGTTCCCAGGTCATCACCGGCAGGCCGGGGTCCACGTCACCGCTCAGCGGCGCGCTCGGAGCCTGCACGACGGAATCACCGTCGCCCTCCTCGTCGTCGAACGGTTCGTCGCTCCACCGGAACCAGGAATGTCCGTCCTGGATGTGGAGCAGGAACTCGGCGACGGGACCCGAGGGCGAGACCAGGGACAGGGTCTTCGTGATCTCGTCGTAGACGTCGTCGAACCCTTCCCAGTCCTCGGCGTCGGCCAGTGCCGCCGACCGGGCGAACAGTGGCTCGACCGCGGCGAAGGCGGGCCCCGCGACGAAGCGTCCGCGAAGCCAGGGAAAGTCGGTCTCCTCGACCACGATCTCGCCCACCAGATCGTCCCGGCGCACCAGACGCCAGACCTGTCCAACCAAACCCATCGCACTCAGCCCTTGCCACCCGTCGCGGTTCTCTTCCGCTGGCAGCATGGCAGCCACCTCTGACATCGGGGCTGGAGTCGACGCTGCTCAGGGGGCGTCGACTCCGAGTGAGTGAGCCGCTGAGCCCCGCCGGCGAGGGAACGTGTCGGCGTAGGGATCCGGTTCGTCGGTGGCCGGGTCGAGTCCGGCCTTCCAAGGGAGTTGCCCCACCCGCCAGTGGACGAAGGTCGGTGGCGAGCAGGTCCAGAGTTCACCACCGATGCTGATCGGCCAACGCGACCACCCGTCGTGGTCCCTCTGGATCAGCCGACGGAGGAAGTCGCATCACAGGTCCTGAGCGAACCGGAAACAGGCGCCGCGGATCTCGCCGCTTTGCTGCTCCCGGCGGCGCCGACGCCGTTCGTATGCTTGTCCACGGGCTGGTGGCGGTGCATCGGACCTCGGACGGGGTGGCGTACGGCGGAAAGGAGCGCGGACATGCGGACGTGGAGGAGGCCCACGGCCTTGTCGCTCACCTACTTCGTGCTGGGCGGTGCGTGCCTGCTGGTCGCCGTGGTGATCGCGATCGGTGTGGTGACGAAGTGGGCCCGCGCGGAGGTGGAGTCCCTGATCCCGGTCGTGATCCTCGGCGTCCCGGGTGCGGTGCTGACGTTCCGCGCGCCGGTGTTCGGCGTCTCCTACGGGCCGACCGGGCTGAGGTACTCCGGGCTGCTCGGGGCGCGCTCGTACGCGTGGGCGGACGTCCGGGAGGTGCGGGTCGCCGTTCTGAAGGGCAGGGTCTACTCCTCCGACGTCCCGGAGCTGGTGCTGGCCTCGGGCGGGACGGACCAGCTGCACATGCTGGCGGGCCACAGCTCGGGCAGGACCAACAGGCGGGTCAAGCGGCTGGTGGCCGAGTTGGAGGCGGCGCGCGCGGCCGCCTCCTGACGCCCGCCGTCCCGACGGGTTCCCGCGGCCGAGCGCGCGGACCGGCGACGGTGCACGGCCTGTGTGGGGCAGTCCGTGCACCGCCACTCCCCGTTGCCCCGGGAGTCAGCTGTCGCCGGCGGCCGGTCGGGGGCGTGCGTCTCTCAGCAGGTCGGGACGCCGACGCTCGGACCGCCGACGCCCTGCTCGATGTAGCCGGACACACCGGTCGTGGTGTCGGTGATGCGCCACCAGTACGTCTCCAGTGGGCCGCGAGTGCCGCAGTACACGGTGACCTTGTGCTTGACGTACCCGAGGCCGTTGATCTTCGCGGTGAGGTCGGGCCTGTTCCGGATGTTGACACCGTCCACGTAGAACCGGCCGGACACCGCCGTGATCCCGGCAGGCGCGGCCGAGACGGTGTCCGGGGCCGCCGGAGCGGCCTCCGCCGACGCGGTGCCGCCGAGGGCGAGACCGAGCAGCATCGCGGCGCCGAGGGCACCGGCGGTCTTCTTCAGCATGTGATCTCCAGGGGATTGCGGGTGCGGGTGCGGGTGCGGGGAGCGTGCGACGGATCCGGCGGTTCGGGGTGCCGGGACGAGATGTCAGGCCTTCGCCGTCCCCGTCAGCAGTAGCCGTTGTTGGGCAGCGGGTTCGAGACCTTGTCGACCCGCACGTAGGGGCCGTAGATCCATCCGATGGTGGTGGCGTACCAGAGGTTCCCCGAGCTGTTCACGTACTTGCAGTAGATCTCGACCCCGCTGTTCAGCGGCCGGTGGCCGATGACCTTGCAGCTCGCGGCGGGGCCGTTGTGGACGGCGGCCTGGTCCTTGACGATGGTCCCCTCCGCGGTGACCAGGTCGATGCCCGTCCACGGGCAGAGCGCCGCCAGGGACTGCGGGGGCCCGGCCGGCGGCACCGGCTGCGCCGCCTGGGCGGGGGCGGTGGCGAGTCCGAGGGCCAGGACGGCGCCGACGGCGCCGGTGGCCGCGATCTTCCTCAAAGAACGCACGGTGTACCTCTCGGTAGGCTTCCGTCGTCCGGCCGGACGGCCGGGCGGATGGGTATCTCGAACGGCGCGGATCGTCAGGTCAGGATGGTGCCGCGCTCCTGACGGCAGAGCTGGTCGATGCCGTCGGCACCGTCGCGCAGGCACACCCGCAGGGTGTAGCCGGTCCCGATCGGCAGACTGAGCTGGATGCCCGAGCCGCAGCTGCCGTTGGAGCCGTTGGCGTCCTGGACCCACTGGTAGGAGTGGCCGTCGGGCCACAGGTGCGCGACGACCCTCAGGCCGTCCGCACTGCCGAGGTCGCAGGCGTAGAAGTACCGGGTGGCGCTGATCTCCGCGATCCCGTAGCCGCCCTTGGACGAGGTGCCCGTGTACACGGCCCCGGCGGCACTGGCGGACGGCGCCAGCGCCACGGTCAGCCCACCCGCCAGCACGGCGGCGGCCACCGATACGGACACACGTCGACCGATGGTCATATGACGTCTCCAGGGAAAGAGTTGCGACGACCTCTCCTCGGGCCCGACCGGTCGTCCAGGGCGGTTCACCGGGCCGCCGTCGAGGTTTCCCGCCTCCCGGCACGGACGACAAGACCCGGGGGCTGTCCCGGACACCCCGCCGGTGTCCGGGCAGGTCACCCGCCGTGTCCGGGACATGTGAGGTCCGCGCGGCAGGGGCGGATGTGGCTGGTTCGCCGGGTCCGGGGAAGGACCGGGGACGAGAACGGTTCGGCACATCACCCGTACGAGGGCTGCGGCGTGGTGTGCCGTCGAGGCCACGGGACAGCTCAGGCCGAGCAGGCGGTTCCCGGCCGCCGCGCGCCCCGCCCGTGCGGTCGCCCTCCGGAACGGCACTGTCAGTGGCGCCCGGCATGATGCCCGCATGACCGACGACACCGCTGCCGCCCTTGCCTCCCCGGCCGACTACGCCGACGCCGTCGACAGGGCGGTGCGGGCCGCTGCCGCCTACTACGGCGACGGGTCGACCCCGTTGGGGGACGACGAGTACGACGCCCTGCTGCGGGCCGTCACCGCCTACGAGGACGCCCACCCCGACGAGGTGCTGGGCGACTCCCCGTCCGGCAAGGTCGCCGGCGGCGCGGTCACGGGCGACGTCCCGCACAGCGTCCCGATGCTCTCGCTGGACAACGTCTTCTCCGCCGAGGAACTCGCGAAGTGGGTCACCGGGCTGGAGCGGAACCTCGGCCGCGAGGTGACCGCCTGGTGCGTGGAGCCCAAGCTCGACGGCATGGCGGTGGCCGCCCGCTACCGCGCCGGACGCCTCCACCAGCTCCTCACCCGCGGTGACGGCCTGGCCGGCGAGGACATCAGCCACGCCGCCGACGCCGTCCTGGGCCTTCCCGCCGCGCTCGCCGAACCCGTCGACGTCGAACTGCGCGGCGAGGTCCTGCTCACCCACGACCAGTTCGAACACGCCAACCGCCTGCGCGCCGAGCACGGCGCCACACCGTTCGCCCACCCCCGCAGCGGTACGGCGGGCACCCTGCGCGCCAAGGACCGCCCCTACCGCATCGAGCTGACCTTCTACGCCTACGGCGCCGTCGGCCTCGACGACGACCTCGGCCACAGCGCCCTGCTGGAACGGCTCGCCGCCCTCGGGGCGAACACCGCCGCCACCACCCCCGCCCACCCGCAGCGCTGCGCCACCCCGGAGGACGTGCAGCGGCGGGTCGAGGAGATCGCCGCGCTGCGCGCCGCCCTGCCGTTCGGCATCGACGGCGTGGTCGTCAAGGCCGACTCCGCCGCCGACCAGCGGGACGCCGGCTCCGGGTCGCGCGCCCCGCGCTGGGCGGTGGCCCGCAAGCTGGCCGCCGAGCACAAGGTCACCCGGTTGCTCGACGTCGAGTGGAACGTCGGCCGCACCGGCATCATCGCCCCGCGCGCCGTCCTCGAACCCGTCGACATCGACGGCGTCACCGTCACCTACGCCACCCTCCACAACCCCGCCGACATCACCCGGCGCGACCTGCGGATCGGCGACCAGGTCTTCGTCTACCGGGCCGGCGACGTCATCCCGCGGGTCGAGGCGCCGCTCGCCGACCAGCGCACCGGCGAGGAGCGGCCGATCGCCTTCCCCGAGGCCTGCCCCCGCTGCGGCGACGCCATCGACACCGGGGAGCAGCGCTGGCGTTGCACCCGCGGACGCGACTGCCAGGCCGTCGCCTCCGTCATCTACGCGGCCGGCCGCGACCAGCTCGACATCGAAGGCCTGGGCCGCACCCGCGCCGTCCAACTCGTCGAAGCGGGCCTGGTCGCCGACATCGCCGACCTGTTCACCCTCACCCGTGACCAGCTCCTCGCCCTGGAGCGGATGGGCGACACCAGTACCGACAACCTGCTCGCCGCGATCGAGACCGCCCGCAGCCGCCCCCTGGGCCGGGTGTTCTGCGCGCTCGGCGTGCGCGGCACCGGGCGCACGATGTCCCGCCGCATCGCCGCGCACTTCGGGTCCATGGCCGCCGTGCGCGCCGCCGACGCCGAGACGCTGGCCGCCGTGGACGGCATCGGCGCGGAGAAGGCCCGCGTCATCGTCGCCGAACTCGCCGACCTCGCGCCCCTCCTCGACAAGCTCGCCGCCCAGGACGTCGGCACCGCCGTCACCGAGCCCCAGGCGCCGGCCGCCGGGGCGGACGCTGCTGCCGGCGAGAACGCGGACGGCGAGAAGGCGGACGGCGACGCCGACGGCGCGGCGCAGCCGGTCGGGGCCGGTCCGCTCTCGGGCGAGGCCGTCGTCGTCACCGGCAGCATGACCGGTCCGCTCGCCGCCCTCTCCCGCAACGAGATGAACGAGCTCGTCGAACGCGCCGGCGGCAAGGCCTCGTCCTCGGTGTCCGGCCGCACCACCCTGCTCGTCGCGGGGGAGAAGGCCGGCTCGAAGCGGGCGAAGGCCGAGTCGCTCGGCATCCCGATCCTCACCCCGGACCAGTTCGCCGACCGCGTCTCCGCCTACCTGCCGTAGCGCCCCGGCGCCGTCGGCCGCCTGCGGGTCGGCCCTACCGAGCTCGGCGCGGGCAGCCCGCTCCGAACCTCCGTCGGACCCGGCCGCCCGGGCCGGCGAGCAGGCCGCGGCGGCAGGCGGAGGTCTCCAGACGGCTCGGCGCGACTGGCCTGGAGAGCGCCGTGCCGGCCGAGTGGGGACATCAACCCGACGAGGGTCAGAGCCACTCACGACGAGGTCGGCCCCTGCCCTGGCCACACGTCCCCTGACCCATGACGGCATCATTGCGGACACGCAGTCTGCTGAGGGGAGCGCGTTCCATGAGGTTCATCGTCCATGAGGGTCCGGTCGGGCGCTCTGCGAGCAACTACATCGCACGGGTCGACCTGGCGCCCTTCGGCATGGAAGGCCAGATCGAACAGCTCTGGCTCAAGCCGGCGAACGACGACGGAAGCTATGACGTCGCGTGCATTCCGTTCTTCACCTACGGCCTCGCCCTGGGTGACACCGTCCTGCTGGCCGACGACGACTGCGTCAGTGAGGTGCTCAGGACCGGTGGGCATCGAAACCTCCGGCTGCTGTTCATCCCGGACCTGCCGACCGCCGATCTTCAACAGGCAGCTGACAGGGTCAAGGCCGAAATTCTCGCGTCGGGGCTCTTGAGTGAATGGAGTGGTGAGCGCTTCGTCGCAGTCGACATACCCAAGGGGATCGAGGCTGCCGGACTGATCGCGGTGATGGAAGACCTGGAGAACAAGGGCCAGGCATTCTGGGAATGGTCGGCCAGCCAGCCCTTCTCGGCCCGCTCCTGACGAGTCTCGGCCCCGACCGCCACGCTCAAGTGCGCGAAGCGGTCCTCCTCGGCAGTCGAACGAAGTACGGGCGGGACCCCGGGCGACGGCGCCCGGGGTCCCTCTCTGCGGGGCGGCGGGCACAGGATGTTCTTTGCCCGTCCTGTGCCCTGGGGCTGGGTCAGTGGGCTACCATCCGTTGCCGATTTCTGTGGCGGCGGTGACTTGGCCGGTGCCGCCGGTTCCGGGGTAGATGTAGAGGTTGCCGTTGCCGTTGTTGCGGGTGATGATGTCGGGTTTTCCGTCGCCGGTGTAGTCGGCGACGCCTGCGAAGGTGAAGTTCTGCCAGCCGTTGCCGATTTCTGTGGCGGGGTTGAGTTGGCCGGTGCCGCCGGTTCCGGGGTAGATGTAGAGGTTGCCGTTGCCGTTGTTGCGGGTGATGACGTCGGGTTTTCCGTCGCCGGTGTAGTCCGCGACACCCGCGAACGTGAAGTCCTGCCAGCCGTAACCGATCTCGACCCCGCCGGCGAGGTAGCCCGTCCCACCGGTTCCGGGGTAGACGTAGAGGTTGCCGTTGCCGTTGTTGCGGGTGATGATGTCGGGTTTTCCGTCGCCGGTGTAGTCGGCGACGCCCGCGAAGGTGAAGTTCTGCCAGCCGATTCCGATCTCGACGCGTGCCCGGCTGCTGTATCCGTCCCCGGCCCCGGGGAAGAGGTAGAGGCTGCCGCTTGCGTCGTCCCGAGCGATGGTGTCGTAGTAGCCGTCGCCGTCGTAGTCGGCGGTTCCCGCGAAGGTCCACCCAGTGCCGGGAACGTAGGCCGGTGCCGGGGTGAGAACGTTGCCGCGGACGTAGGCGCCCAGGGAGTTGCCCGCCGCTACTCCGGCGTCGGCGTCCCAGCGGTAGTGCACGCCGAGGTAGATACGGCTCAGGGCGTTCTCCCGGGCCGCGGCGGTGAAGGTGGTGAAGGTGCGGGTGGCCCCCACCGCTTGGGGGTCGTCGGTGGTGGCGGTGAAGGTGACCTGGTCACCGAAGATGCCGCGCATCACCCCGGCCCAGGCCGCGCCGAAGGTGGCGTGTCCGGAGACGTAGGCGGGGAAGGGCGGGCTGAAGTGCTGGCCCGCCCGGTTGACGGACAGGGGCTGCCAGGCCGGGTCCGGGGTGATGGCCGGGCTGGTGCCCGGGTCCGCGAGCCGGATCGCGCTCTGCGGGCGCCACAGGTCGATGCTGCCCGCGTACTTGGCGTCCCAGGCGACGATCGAGGCGTCGGCCAGGGCCACCGCGACCAGAGCGAACAGCCTGGCGTTCTCCGTCTGGGTCAGCCCCTTCTGCTGGGCGACCGTCTGGGTGATGTCGAACAGTTGGCCGGGCGGCTTGTAGGTGCCGTCGACGTCGTTGGCCCAGAAGAACGCCTGTTTGGTCTGATCGGCGGTGCGGGTGGTGGACGTGGCCGAGCCCAGGGACTTGACCTCGTTGACCTGCGCGGCGTAGGCGGGGTCGGCCAGCAGTGCCGCGTAGGAGGTGGCCTGCGCGGGAGGCTGGGGGCGGAACTGTGCGCCGGAGGTCATGGCGAACGGAGCGAGCAGGCCCCAGTGGGGATTGGTCGGGGCCGACTGCCCCGGGTCTGTGGGCCGCCAGGCGCCGGGCACGTTGTCCAGGGTGTACGACGCGTCCCAGGCGGGTGTGGTGCCGGGCCGGCTCTCGACCGCGACCCGGGCCACCTCGCTCCCGACGGCGGCTCCCTGGTTGCGGGCCGCCTCGGTGACGGAGGCCGGGATGGTGGCCCGTGCCGTGGCGAGGGCCTGGCTGAAGTCGGCGGCGAAGTCGTGGCCGGGGTTGAAGCCGGGGAAGAGTCCGACGAGGGTGTCGTGCGCGGCCTGGTCGATCGCGGCCTCGACCGAGGCGGTACGGGGAGCCGGCACCACGGTCAGATACGGACGGAACCGGCGATCGGCGGCGGCTGTGACGGAGTCCACCGCGTCCCAGATCGCCGTGTGCATCACGGCTCCCGCGTGCGCCAAAGGTCCGGGACCGGTATTGCGGGTCTGCCGGTAGGCATCGAGCAGGACCTTGTTCCAGAAGACGACATGGTCGGTGGGACCGGACACGGCCACCGCCTCTCCCGGCGGCACCAATACGGCGGACCCCGCGACGGTCAGCACCGCGACTGCCAGCATGCTGATCCGGTGGCGTATTCGAACAGTTCTCATTTTCCCCCCCTGGCCTGGAGATGTCGGTCGCGCTGGAGCATGCGCCAGGGTTCTGCCGGGAATGCTCGCCGGCCGAACCCGAATTCTGTGGCGCCCGCCTGATGGGGCGTCACCACATGCCCGGACGCATGATTCGAACGCGTGCATGACAGGCAGGCTAACGGGGTCGGCGGCCCGGGCGGAAGCATCCCGATCGACGTCCTCGGAGGGCATCTGATCGACCTTTGGGCAGCGGCGCCCCTATTGCCCGGTTCGATTCGCCGGGTTGGGGTGGATTATCCGGTGAGTGTGCGACTCATTGCGTGTGCAGGAATTCGGCCAGGAGGGCCCGCAACCGCTCGTCCTCGCCGATGAGCTCGTCCGCGAGGCCCGGGCCGGTGATCCTGCGGTCGGTCTCGGCGAGGTCGGCGACCCGTCCGCGCTGGGCGCCGTCCAGCGCGGCGGGGCCGAGCACGTGGAGGGCCTCGCAGCCTCCGGCGGTGTCGGCGCCCGTCTCGACGGCGTGGAGTACGGCCTCGGCGAGCCGGTCGGGATCGACGGTGTCGGGGTGCTCGATGTCGACGAGGGCGAGGGCGGCGGCAGCGGCCTTCTCCGGGTCGTCGAGCAGCCGCTCCAGCCGGGGGACCAGCGGGTGGCCCGCCGTTCCGAGGGCGGCGGCGGCGCGCAGCGCGCGGACGACGGTCCAGCGGTGCCACGGGTTCTTGTCCGCGGTGTGGTCGAGGACGGCGGCGAGGATGTCGACGGCTTCTTCGGCGTCGCCGTCGATCTGCCACAGCGCGCGTGCCGTCGCGATGGCGTTGTCCAACTGGGGGACGGTCGGCGGGCCGTCCGCGAGGGCCGCCGCCGGGAGTGCCGCGAGGGCCGGGAGGGTCGGGAGGAGGTCGGCGGCGGCCGGGCCGAGGTCGGCGGCCGCGTTCAGCGCCTCGGCGGTCTCCCGTGAGAGGGCTGCCTCCGGCGAGCCGAGCTGTTCGGTGATCGTGTGCAGGAGCAAGTCCGGGTCGCCGGTGACGTCGTAGTGGGCGCGGGCCACGGCGATCGGTCCGGTGGCGGCCTTCAGGACGGCTCCGGCGTGCTCGCGTTCGGCCGGTGGGGCGGCGATGGCGACGGCGGCGACGGCGGATGCCGCGTAGGGGAAGCGGGGGAGCAGCGCGGACAACTCGGGCAGGGCGGCGATGGCGGGCGGGCCCCACCGGCGCAGCAGGTTGACCAGGGCGGACGTCTCGTTGTGGTCGAGTCCGTCGGTGGCCAGGCGGGAGCGGACCGCGGCGAGCAGGTCCGGGTCGAAGGGCACGGCCGGGACGCGGAGGCCCGCGGTGGCGAGGCTGCGGGGGCGGCGGTCGAGGTGCCGGGCGAGCAGCGGGGCGGCCTGCCGGGGGTCGACGCGCAGCAGCGCGGCGAGCGCCCGGTCGGCCGACTCGTCGTCCGGCCCCGCGGCGAGCCGGGCGAGGGCGGGGGCGGCGTCGGCGGCGAGGGGGCCGAGCAGGCCGAGCAGGTTCTGCGCGTCACGGTGGGGGAGGAGCGCGGCGACGGCCGGCAGCAGCCGCGCCGGGGCGCTGCGGGAGAGGCGGCAGGCGTGGTCGGCCGCCCACAGGGCCTCGTCCTGGACGCTGGCCCGTGGATCGCGCAGCGCGGCTTCCAGCAGGGCGAGGGCCGCGTCGCGATCGTCCTCGGAGTAGTCGGAGTAGTCGGTGTCGCGCTGCAGCAGGGCGTCGACGATCGCGTGGAGGGGCTCGCGGCGGTCGAAGGTGTAGCGGTCGACGGTGAGGCCCCTGGCGGGGAGCAGGCTGAGCGCGGCGCTGTGGTGGGCGGCGGTCCAGTGCTCGCGGTTGTCCAGGTGGACGAGGACGGCTGCCAGCCGCACCGGGACGGGGGTGTCGTCGCCGAGCAGCGCGTCGGCCTCGGCGGCGGCCGTCGAGAGGTCCGACCGGCCGAGCGCGACGAGGAGTTCGGCGCGTACGTCCGGGTCGGTCTCGGTCGTCCAGCGGTCCCGGAGGGCTGTGGTCACGGCCCCGCCCCGGCGGGTGTGGCCGACGGCCCAGGCGGCGGTCAGCCGGACGGCGGCGTCGGGGTCGGCCAGCAGCGGCAGGAGGAGCGGGAGCTGCTCGCCGACCGCGGCCCGGACGCCGCCCCTCCCGACCCCGTACTCGTCCTCGCTTCCGGCCAGCCCGCCGAGCAGGCGCAGAACGTCCGCCGGACGGATCCCGGCCGCGGCGATCCGGGCCAGGTAGGGTGCCGCGTCCGCGCCGGCCGGGTACACGGTGCCCTGGTGCAGGACGCACGAGTACAGCTCGGACAGCGCTTCCTCGGCCGCCTCGCCGTCGTCGCCCGCGAGCGCGCGCAGCAGGGTGGGAAGCTCCTCGGCGGGGCCGTAGGCGTCGGAGACGCTCGCCCAGGGGTGGTCGTCGAGCCCGGCGAGGGCGGTGGAGAGGTCCATGGGCGCGATCCTCGCAGTCGGGACCGACACCGCGGGGAGGGCCGACGTCCGGCTCGGGAGGGGGGTCGGTGGCGCCGGGCCGTACTCCACCGGAAGCCCCGGTCCCGGTCCCACCCGGCGTGATCGGCGAGGCGCACCCGGCCCCCGAACAGATGAGTGACTTCCCCGCCACGACACGGACCTCCCCGGCCCGTTGCAGCTACCAGCCGGACTCGACCACCGTGCAGTCGTCCGGGGTGATGCGGTGGGTGCGGCCGGAGTAGCCGACGATCCGGCAGTGGCTCCGTACCGTCAGCTGTGGGCCGTCCTGTCCCCTCTCCAGGAGGATGCTGAAGCCTCCGTACATGCCGGGCACCGTGAACCCCAGGGCGGGGTCGGACAGTTCGGTCAGGACGCTGACCTGTGGAAGCACCAGGGGTGCCGTGACGCCGAACTCCTCGGTCCGGACCCGGATCAGGGCGTGCAGGAAGTGCTGCAGCGCCCGCAGGTCCGACTCCCGTGCCGGGTGCAGTGGTGCCGGCTCCAGCAGCGGCAGCAGAGCCTCGCGTCCGAGGCGGGTGGCGAGGTCGAGGGGACGCTCGCCGTCCGCGGAGAGCAGCGTGCGCCAGGCGCCGGCCGCCAACAGCCGCTCGACCACCTCGATCGGGGCGTTGTGCCAGGCGGCCTGGTGCAGGGGCGCCCAGCCGCTTCGGCCGCCCACGCGCCGGGCGTTGATCAGGTTCGGCGCCTCTTCCACGGCGGCCAGCACCCCGGTCCAGTCGCCCCGGTGCGCGGCATCGGACAGCCGGTCGCGAGCCACCTGGTGTTCCTCCTGGTAGAAGCCGCGAGCCCCTACGCCGTCCCACTCGGCCACGTTTCCCCCTTCGTTCCCCTGCCGCGCATCGTAGCCGCCGCGCAGTCGGCCGGGCCGGGTATGGGCTCGGCCCACGCGGCGCGGGCCTTCGACGCGTTCTACGGGCCCTCGATGCCGACGATCGTGCCGAACGGGTCACGCAGCTGGGCGATCCGTCGGCCCGGCTCGATCGTCAGCGGGCCGCGGTGGTGCTCGCAGCCGGCTGCCAGGAGCCGTTCCCGGACCTGGCCGACGTTGTCCACCGCCCAGTACACGACCGGGCTGCCGCCCCGGGGATTTCGTGCGTAGTCGGCGGGGTGGAAGCCGAGCTCGACCCCGGCGATCTCGACCCAGGCGTAGATCGCCCCGGTGTCACCGACGTCCACCTTCACGGGCGCATCCAGGAGTTCGCCCCACCACCGGGCCGAGGCTTCGGGATCCACGGCGAAGGTCATCACGGTCCGCACGCCGGTGAACATGGGGCAGCTCCAGAGGTTTTGACGACGCAACGGGGAGGGGGCCATTGGCGATGAACGCGCGTACTTCGGATCTCATCCCAGAATGATCAACCGGGCGTCCGGCTTCGACGAACCGTGATGCCGCAGCCCCGTCGAAAATCCCTTGCTCCCCGGCGAGCCCGCTTGGTGGGATGCAGGGGCTTCGACGATGGGGGACGGTCTCTTGGCGGTGTTCGGGTGTGCGGGCTGTGGCGCGGCCTTGACGGTGGCGGTGTCGGAGGTGGCGCTGCCGATCCACCTGGCCGACACGCACTGGGAGAGGCTGCATCCGCCCCTTCTGGAGTCGGGGACCTACGCCGTCGACCCCGCTCCGTACGGGCCGCCGTGGCGGCAGTGGGATCGGGTCGGGGTCGGCGAGGCGGAGGATCGGGGGCTCTTCGCGCCGTTCGGTGCCGTGTCCGACGGACCGGCGGGCACCGTCCTCCTGGCGCCCGGCGACATGCGTGGCACCAGGCTGATCCTTGAGCGGGCCGATGGCTACTGCATGGGGATCGACGGCAGGGCCGGGCCGAACCTGGCCTGCTCGGGCTGCGATCTGCCGGTCGGCACGAGGATGGACGACTGCGGATGCTGGCAGGTCGTGCGGCTCGTGCCGCAGGCGGTGGTGCGGCTGCCCGGCCCGCCCGAGCGGCCGGTCACGGGCTGGGGGGAGCTCCTGGCCACCGGCGCGCTGTGGCACCGGCTGGGGGAGTACCGGGACATCCCGGCAGGGGTGGCCCTCGCCCACCTGGTGGTGGCCTCCGGGGGAGCGCCGGTCGAGGCGGCGCCCGGGCCGGTCGCGGAGCTCCTCGGTCGGGCACTCGGCGCGCTGCTCCCCTCCGGGGAAGGTGCGAAGCGGCTGGACCTGGCGGGACCGGGGTACGGCGAGTCGGCCGGTGACCTGGTGCTGGTGCCGGTCCATCCGCAGACCGGGGCGGTGTGGCAGCCGTGTACCGGGGCAGTGCCGGTGCCGGTGGACGCCGCGCTCTGGGCCGAACTCGCCTTCCCGCCGCACCGCACCCGGTTGCCGACAGTCGGCGGGTTGCCGGCGGGCGTGGAGCGGGACGACCCGCTGCCGCCGTACCCGCGCCTACCGTTCCAGCCGTCCACGGGGGCGTTCCGGTACACGCTCGCGCGGATGCCGGCCGTCAGGGAACCGTGGCTGCGGGCGATCTACGGCCGGGCCCGCTGACGCGCAGAGAGCGCGGGACGGCGGTCACGCCGCCCCGGCGCGCCCGCCACGGGCCCGGCTGCCCGGGTGAGGGATTCGGCTACTGTCGTGCAGGCTGGCCGGGCCGTCGTTCACGGTTGCCGGGGCGGTCGGCCCTCCGCGTGGGGGCTTCACTGCTTGGTGGCCTGCTCGTAGGGGACGGCGAGGATCGCGCCCGGGTTCGCGAGGTGGGTGGTGGGGGTGCCGCCCTCGCCGCGGACCATGTGCTGGCCTTCGCTGTCGGTGGCGATGTACAGCGTCTTGCCGTCCGCGCTGAGGGTGACGTCGCGGTAGCGGTTGACGGTGGGGTAGAGCTCCTGATAGCTCTTGCCGTCCTTGGAGAGCTTGAAGACGGTGCCGTTCTTCATCGAGGTCACGAGGATGTCGTCACCGAACACCTTGAGCGAGCCGGGGGCCATGGTCGGCCAGCACATGTAGGCGGACGCCGGGTCGGGGCAGACCTGCGTCGGGCCGAAGTTGTGCCCGCTGTCGACGGTCGTCCCGTACGTGCTGAGCGGGGGGACCATCTCCTGGGTGAAGGCGTTCTCCTGCGTCGTCGGCACCTGGGCCGGCGGCGAGGCCGGGTCGGGGTTGTAGGTGACGTTCTGGCAGCCGCCGGAGGCCTGCGCCCAGTCGGAGTAGACGTACGCCTTGTCGTCCTTCCACCCCGCGACGTCGGGCCAGCCGTAGTTGCCGCCCTGCTCGATGCGGTTGTACTCGTCGTCCGTCAGGGGACCGTTCTCGGCCGTGTAGAGGGTGTCGCCGGCGAAGTCCATCCCGTCCGGGTTGCGCATGCCGTAGGCGTAGACGTGGCTGCGGACCCCGTTCAGTTCGGGATTGTCCTCGGGGACGGAGCCGTCCGGGTCGATGCGCAGGACCTTGCCCTGGTAGAGCGACCAGTCCGAGGCCGAGACCTGGGCGGCGGTCGGCAGGTCCTGCGCGTGGTTCGGCAGGCAGTAGTCGGCCAGGTAGTTGTGGCCCTGGTCGCCGATCGAGTAGTAGAGCTTGCCGTCGTTCCCGTACCGGAGCCGCGCCGACTGGTGCTGGTTGTGGCCCGGCAGCCCCGTCAGGACGGGCTGCTCGTCGGACAGCCGGCCGTCCTGCGCCGTGTAGCGGACGATCTTCGTGGCGGACTCGTCGCCGTTCTTGTAGGTGTAGGCGAGGTAGAGGTAGTCGCTGCCCTGGTTCTTGCCGAAGTCGGGGTGCAGCGCGAAGCCGAGCACGCCGTCCTGCCCGTCCTGGCTGTGGTAGGCCTTCCCGGTGAGGTCGAGGGCCGTGGTCTTGGCGCCGCTCTGCGGGTCGACCCGGGTGACCTTGAGCCCGGACTTCTCGCTGACCCAGAGCTGCCCGTCGGGGCCGTAGGTGATCTCGTACGGGTCTCCCAGCCCGTCGGCCACCACCTTCACCGGTGTCTTCGGTGTCTGCGCGGACTGGGTCGGTGTCTGCGCGTAGCTGCTCTGCGTGGAGCCGGGCTGCGGCGAGCCCGGCTGCGTGGGGTCGGCGGTGACGAGAGCGGCCTGCTGTGCGGCGGTGCTGCCGCCGGACGCCGTTCCCCCGTTGCCGGAGCACGACGCGACCAGCGCGGCGGCGGGGATCAGGGCCAGTGCGGCCGGGAGCTTTCTCATGGTGCCTCCCACTCGTCGTGACGACGAGTGTCATGGGTTCCGAAGGATCGGAGCCGGCGATGCCGCGCATGGCCGGACGCATCCGGAGCAGATGCCCGGGCGGGTGGGCGGGCAGGCGGGTCGTCGCCGTCGATGGGGGAGTGGCGCCGCCGGCCAGAGGGCCGTTCGACGCGCCGCCCTCACCGTAGGTCGGCTCCATCGGATCCGCATGCCTCACTGGGCCGGGCGCGTGGTGGCGAAGAGTATCGAGACATGTGGTATCCCCGCGGTCTCGGTGCTGCTGTACGCGGTGCTGGCCGCCGGACCGGCCGGCCCCGGCGCCCTGGCCGCGAGCGGGACGCGGGCCCCGGTACTGGTCGGGCTCTTGGCGCTGAACTCGTCGGCGATCTGCACCGGCATCGGCGCGGGCACCTTGATCGGCGGCCTGGCGGCGCGGTCGGGGGCGACCACGATGTTCGCGACGGCCGCCGGGCCGGCGCTCGCGGCCCTTGCCCACCTGGCGCTGACGGCGGGCGAACGGGCCGCCGCGTAGGTCTGCGGCCACACAGCCACCGCGCGATGCCGAGGCGTGAGTCGGGGCCGCGGATCCGGACCCCGTACGCGAACGCCTCGTCAGAGGTCAGGGAAGGTCTTTGGTCCGGCGACGGGCGAAGTCCCACGGGGCGGGTGAGTTCGAGGCCTCGTACTCCGAGGCGATGCCGAAGATGCTTCCGCAGCCGGGGCATTCGGCCGCTCCGAACAGGTGCGTGAGGCCCCGGGCAAGCTTTGTCTGCCCGTCCCGCTCTGCCAACTCGTGCAGCATCCTCCCGATTCCGCTCAGCTCGTCCGCTGCGGCCGGTCGCAGCGGGATCCGGTGGACGTCCCCGAGGTTCCAGTCCCGGTCGCGGAGTAGCAGCCGTAGTCACCGATCGCGACCGTCACGGCGGCGCGGCAGTGCGGGCAGTCGACGGTGTAGAAGGAGTCGGTGAAGTCGTCCAGACTCTCGAACCAGAGGGGGTGGCCCGCGAAGGTAGGTTCGCCTGTCCGGGCCCGGTGCCAGGCGCGTGGCAGCCGCGTGCCGCAGGCGCGCCAGGGCCGGACCCTGACGGGCCACCTCTTCGTCGGCGCGGTCGACGTCTTGGAGAGCGGACCGGTCGATCATCCGGTGATCCAAGCAGGCTGCTCCCGGCCGCACCGCGACGGTGTCGACGCGGTGCGGCCGTTCGTTATGGTGTCGGGCGCGCGGGCAGGGCGGCTGCGGTCAGGGCGGTCCCGTGGCGCGGCCGAGCGGCCTCACTTGTTGTACAGCGAGCTTCCGTTGACGGTGCGGGTGGTGCCGTTGGCGAGGGTGATGGTCGCCGTGTCGATGCGGCCGCCGTACGGCGTGTTGCCGGGCCACCAGGCGGTCCAGCGGCCGTTCGCCACGGTGACCTGGAAGGTGTGTCCGGCGCCCTGCATGGTGATCGCCTTGACGTCGGCCCCGACCGAGCCCTGCGCGTAGTTGAACATGGCGTCCCCGTCGCCGTGGGAGCCGCCCGTGTCGTACGTGACCGCATCGGGCGCCACGGTCTTCGGCGGGTCGATCAGCTCCCAGAAGCCACTGGTGTTCGAGGCGACGTAGCAGAGCATGGCGTTGCCACCGCGGTTGACGACCATGGAGGCGACCTTGCCCCGCAGGTCCGCGTTGGTGACCGTGGTGGGCGACCCGGCGCCCGGGGCGTCGGTCATCCGGTCCAGGCACCACTTCTCGGCGGAGGCGCCCGGGCCCGTCGAAGGGGTCAGCGGTGTCGGGGCCTCGGTCCAGCTGGCGAGCTCCGCGGAGCTCAGCGGTCCGCGGCCACCGCCCGGCGACAACTGCGTCGCGACCAGCGCGACGGCCGCCGCCGTGCCCACGGCGACCGCACCGGCGAGGGTGACGGCCAGTCGCCGCCGAAGGCGCGGCCCGGCGGGTGCCGGGACGGGGGTTGGGGCGGTGGAGGTGGAGGTGTCGAGGTCGATCCGGCGCATCAGGCGCTCCCGGTGCAGTGCGTGGCGTCCCGGCGGGAGGTCGCGCTCGGCCGGCACGGGCACCTGCCCGAGCAGTTCCGCGCGCTCGGCCTGATCCGGCCGCTGTCCGGCGTTCACTGTGCCTCCTTCGGGGACGGGGCCGCGTTCGCGGACCCACCCTGGATCTGGTGCCGGCTGCGGCCGGGTTCCACCTTTTTCGGCTGCGCCCGGCGCTGGGCCGTCTCGGTGAGGGTGCGGAGCCGGACCCGGGCCCGGGACAGGCGTGAGCGTACGGTGCCCACCGGTACGCCCAGGGCCTCGGCGGCCTCCTGGTAGTCCAGGCCCGCCCACACGCACAGCGCCAGCACCTCGCGGTCCCGGCGGCGTAGGCGCGCCAGCGCCTGGTTCAGGACCGCGAGCTGCGCCGCGTCGTCGAGCCGGCCGGCCAGCTCCTGGGCGAAGTCGGGAACGTCCTCGCGTGGCGGCGGGAGCTGTTCCAGGACCTGGCGGTGTCGCCGGACGGCACGGCGCTGGTTGCTGACCAGTTTCGTGGCGATGCCCAGCAGCCAGGGCCGCAGCGAACCGCCCTCGGCGTCGACCCGGTCATGCCGGCGCCACGCCTCCAGGAAGGTCAGGGACATCACGTCCTCCGCCGTCGACCAGTTTCCGGTGAGGCGGAACACATGGTTGTACACCGCGCGCGCGTGCGTGTCGAAGAGCCGGCCGAACTCGTCCCGGTCCCCGGCCCGCACCCGCGTGCGCACTTCTTGATCTGAAGATTCCACGACCCCTATCTGGTGCACGGGCCGTGCAGGTTCCTATGACCTGCGTCACAGGAGGGTTTCAGGCGGCTTCGAGCTGGTTCAGGGTGGCGGCGCCGGGCTGCGCGAGCCACACGAGTCTGGTGGTGAGGCCCGGTCGCGCGGTGAAGTAGCGCAGCGCCCGCTCGGGTGCGGTGACGGTCATGCGCGTGTGCCCGTCGGTGCTGACGAGGTGGGTCGGCCCGGTGTTGCCGGCGAGCCCCCAGGCGACGACACACCCGTCGACGTCCTCGCCGCCGACGTGGTGGACCTGGACGACGGCGAACAGCCTGGGCGCCGTGTCGAGCACGAGCCCGCACAGCTCCTGGTCGAACAGCGAGTGAGGGTTTGGCGAGGGCGTAGCGGACATGGAAGTCTCCTGCCTGAGGGGGAGTCGGGGCGAATGGAAAGTCTTGACGCATCGTCAAAAGTAGCCATTCGGTAGTATGTAGTCCACCGTCATTGAGGTATTCATGGCGCCATCACTCCAACGGGTGAACGGCGCTCGTCATGGCGAGCGAAGGAAAGGAGCAGCGGATGCCGCCCAGCAAGGTCCCGCCGAGCATCCGGCAGCGGCGGCTCGGCACGGAGCTGCGCCGCCTGCGCGAGCAGGCGGGTCTGTCGGTGACCCGGGCCGGGGAACTGCACGGCACCCAGCAGTCCCGCATCAGCAACATCGAATCCGGGGGATACCCGGTGAGCGCGGACCGGGTTCGGACGCTGGCCCGGCTCTACGGTTGTGCGGACGACGCCCTGATCGAGGCGCTGACCGGCATGACCGGCGGTCGCACGCGGGGGTGGTGGGAGGAGTATCGCGAGATCCTCCCGGCCGGAGCGCTGGATCTGGCGGAACTCGAACACCATGCACAGTCGATCCGAATCGCATCGGTGGTTCACATTCCGGGCCTGCTGCAGACGGCCGAACACGGCCGCGCGCTGTTCCGGGATGTGGTGCCACCCCTGTCCCCGCCCGAAGTGGAGCACCTGGTCTCCCATCGCATCAAGCGACAGGCGGTCCTTTTCGGTGCGCGGCCGACTCCGCTGTCGGCCGTCGTGCACGAAACCGCTCTGCGTATGGGCTTCGGTGGTCCGGAGGTTACTCGTGACCAACTGGAGTACTTGCTGACCGCGAGCGAGCATCCCCACATCGACCTGCGGGTGATTCCGTTCGGTACCGGAAGCTACCCGAGTTCCGGTGCGGGGATCGTGTACCTCGCCGCAGAAGTGACGCGATTGGACAGCGTCCAGGTCGACGGGGACCGATTCGACTTCATTGACACCGAGCCGCAGCTGATCAAGTATCGAGCTGTGCTGGATCGGTTGGAGGCGACCGCGCTCAAGCCCGGTGCGTCCCGCGACCTCATCCGCCGTATCGCCCAGAGCATTTGAGACGGGAAGAGTCATGGCCGTGCACAGCTGGCAGAAGTCCTCCTTCAGTGGCGATACCGCCAACTGCATCTACCTCGCGGCCGCACCCGATGGTGCCATCAAGATCCGCGAGAGCGACGAGCCCGACACCGTCCTCACCACCACCCCGAACCGGCTCCGGGCGCTCCTGCTCGGCGTCAAGGCGGGGGAGTTCGACCACCTCGCGCGGTAGCTGTCACATCTTCCCGCCGGGTTCCGTCAGTGCAGTGACCGAACAGGAACCCGAACGGAAGAGGTCACCTCATGACGAACGACGCGCGTATGGCCAACCCGGCCGTGGTGATCCCGGAGGCGATGCCGGCGATCCTCGGCATGATCAAGGCGGCCAGGAAGGGCGGCGTGCCGGAGAGCGTGCTGGAGCTGGTGCACCTGCGGGCCAGTCAGATCAACGGGTGCAGTTTCTGCGTGGTCGCCGGGGTCGCGAGTGCCCGGAAGAACGGCGAGACCGACGACCGGCTGCACGCGGTGGCGGCGTGGCGGGAGGCGCCGTTCTTCACCGACGCCGAGCGGGCCGCGCTGGAGCTGGCCGAGCACGTGACCCGGCTCGCCGACCGGGGTGTCGTGCCGGACGACGTCTGGGACGCGGCGGCCGCGCACTTCGACGAGAAGCAGTTGGCCTCGCTGGTCCTGTGGATCGGCCTGACCAACTTCTTCAACCGCGTCAACGCCACCACCCGCCAGCCCGCCGGCGCCACCTGGTAGCCCTTCAGCCGGAGGTCTCGACCCGCTGCGGAGCGATGCCCGGGATGAGTAGCTCAAGGTCGCCGTAGGCGAACGGACCCGGCTATGACCGACGCTTCCCGACGGGCACTTCAAAGGGCTCGTCGAGCGCTTCGGTGACAGCGGCTCGGCGCAAGAAGAGCGACCGTAGCCGACGCCGGGTTGCATGACGCCGGTATCGATCAATCCTCGTTGGGTCGCCACAGCCAGCGCAGAGCGTCCGGAAGCAGGACGCCGCCGTGGTTGGGGCTGTGCCCACCGTCTCCCAGGACAAGGCGGAAGTCGTAGCCCGCTTCAGCGAGAGCGGCTGCCACCTGCAGGTTTTCGGCGAGCCAGTTCCACTGTGGCTCATTCCAGTGCAGGTCGCGGTGGCCGCCCTGCATGAAGATGCGCAGCGGCTTGCGGGGGACGCGGGAGATGAGGTCCGGGTAGGGATTGCCGTCCGGCATCTGCGCGAAGCTGGACAGGTAGCCGATGACGCGGCGGAACTTGTCCGGACGCAGCCACGCGGCGGTAAAGGCACAGTTGCCACCGCTGCTCCCGCCGCAGATGCCCCACCTTTCGGGCGACTGGGCGATGGCATAGCGCTCCGTGACCTGCGGGATGATCTCGGTGAGGAGGAAGGTGACGTACCGGTCGTCGAAGGCGTCGTACTCGTTGTTGCGGTTCTTCGGGTTCTCCGCATCGGGGAAGACGCCGGGATCGACGAACACGCCAATGGTGACGGGGATGTCGCCGCGGTGAACGAGATTGTCCAGGACGATCGCGCCGCGTACCTCCCCTGCGGGGTCCAAGTACCACCATCCGTCCTGGAACACCATCAAGGATGCCGGTTCCGCCGGGTCGTACGCTGCAGGAACGTGCACCCAGAACTTCCGGAAGGTTCCCGGGTAGACCTCACTCCCACTCCACTGGAACTCGACCGTCTCACCAGCGGGCACGCCCGGCTGTGGAGCGGAGTCGGGTCCGTGGACGTAGCGTACGTCCGACTGGTCGATCGGAAGTGGCCGGTAGGGCATCTCGATGGTCACGGGGAGCAATCGTAGGACTGTCAACACCCTTGACCGCAAGGGATTTTCGTCCGGACGCTCCACCTCGCTGCTTCAGCCCGCTCTCCGCCGACGTGATGCCGGTCCCCGGGACGGGGTTGCGGTCCCGGGGGCCGGCCACGTCGCCCCGGAAAACCGGGCGACGTCGCCGGTCGCCCCCGGGATACTGGTCGCCCATGGATGAGGTCGAAGTCGTCGTCGCCCATGCCGAGCGCGCGACGCTGCGCGTCGGCGACGTGTTCCTGAAGGTGGACGCCGACCAGGCGCGCATCGACGCCGAGGTCGAGGCGATGTCCCTCGTGCCGGTCGCCACCCCGCGGATCCTGTGGCGCAAGCCGTCCGTGCTCGCGCTCGCCGCCCTCCCGGGGGCGACGCTCGGGCGCCTCGGCGGGCCGTCGACCGGGTCGCCGGCGGCGTGGGCCGCGGCGGGCGCGGCCATCCGCACGCTGCACGACGCGCCGCTGCCGCCCCGTCCGGGACGGGCCGGGCGGAGCGTCGCCGCGCTGGCGGCGGAACTCGACGAGGAGTGCGAACTGCTCGTGGTGAACGGCGTCCTGCCCGCCGACCTGGTCGCCCGCAACCGCCGGGTCGCCGAGGCCGCGCTCCGGCCCTGGACCCCGGCGTTCACCCACGGCGACCTGCAGATCGCGCACCTCTTCCTCGACGGTGACGAGGTCACCGGCATCATCGACTGGTCCGAGGCGGGCCGGGGCGACGCCCTGTACGACCTCGCCACGTTCACGCTCGGGCACGAGGAGCACCTCGACGACCTCCTCGCCGGCTACGGCACCGACATCGACCTCGACCTCGACGTGATCCACGCGTGGTGGTCGCTGCGAAGCCTGCTGGCGGTGCGCTGGCTGGCCGAGCACGGCTTCGACCCCTTCGCACCCGGCTGCGAGGTCGACGTGCTGAGGTCCCGGATGTGAGCGGTCATCGGCAGGACGGCCCGGGCGGGACGGTGCTTCCTCCGTCCGGCCCGGGCCGTTCACCCGGCGTAGCGGGCGCCGCCCTTCACGCAGGCCTCGCCGTCGACAGAGGGCGGGCGGGGAGGGTCACGCGCCCAAGGCGTCGTGGAACTCCCGGGCGAGGGCCAGGTACTCGTCCGCCGAGCGCGCGGCGTGGTGCAGGTCGAGCAGTGGTTCGGCGCCCAACTGCCTTATGGTGGTGGTGAAGTACTCGGCGATCTGCCCGACCGTGCCGCGCTGGGGGACCTGCTCGGCGGGTGCGGGCGTGGCGGTGATCACCGGGTTGGCCCGCAGGATCAGGCGCAGCGCCAGCGGGTCCCGGCCGGCGGCGTGCGCGGCGCGGTGGAGCTGGTCCCGGATCCCGTGCAGGGCGGGCATCGGCAGGCCGATGCCGAGCCAGCCGTCGGAGCGGCGTCCGGCCCGCTCCAGCGCGGCCGGGCTGACCCCGCCGAGCAGGACGGGCGGGCGCGGACGCTGGACCGGGAGGGACAGCACCGTCGACGGCGGGACGGTCCACAGCGCGCCGGTGTGCCGGACGTCCTCGCCGCCCGCCCAGAACGCCTCCAGCACGTCCAGGGTCTCCTCCAGCCGGGCCGCCTTGCCCTCCCAGGGGACGCCGACCGCCTGGTACTCGTCCTTGGACCAGCCGAGCCCGATGCCGACGTCCAGCCGGCCGCCGCTCAGCCGGTCGATGGTGGTCAGGGTGCGGGCGAGCAGCGCGGGCGGCTGCCAGAGGGCGTTGAGCGTGCTGGTGCCCAGCCGCGCCCGGGTGGTGGCGCCGGCGGCCACCGTCAGCAGGGTCAGCGGGTCGAGGAAGGTGCGGAACTCGGCCGGGATCGTGCCGTCCCCGCCGGGGTAGCGGCTCCGCGGTTCGTTGGGGACCAGGATGCGGTCGGCCGTCCAGAGCCGGTCGTAGCCGATGGCCTCGGCCTCGGCGGCGACCCGGGCGGTCAGTGTCGGGTCGGCGAGGACGCCGTACTGGGGGAGGGCGAGTCCGATGGGCATGCGCGTTCGCACCTTTCGTTCCGTTGGCCGGGGGAACGCGGGCCGGGCGTACGGTGCGCTCCCCGGGTGACGATGACCATTGTGGCGGGGTGCGCTTAACCGCCGCTCAACGGGCGATCCGCGGTGGGGTGCGAACGGCGGTGTGTTGCTTCATAGTTCGATTGTACGTGAATATACGTACAGTCAGTCCCGGCCTCACCGAGATCGAGGAGCACCTCCGCATGCCCGTGACACCGCTCAGCCCTGCCCGCCCGGGGTGGACGCTGGTCCTGCTGGCCCTGGGCCAGGCCGTGTTCGCCCTGGACCTCAACATCGTCTTCGTCGCCTTACCCGAGATCGGCACCGACCTCGGCTTCCCGGGCCAGACCCAGCAACTCGTGGTCAGCGCCTACGTCGTCTTCGCCGGGGGCTTCCTGCTGCTCGGGGGCCGCGCCTGTGACCTGCTCGGGCGGCGGCGGGTGTTCCTCGGCGCGCTCGTGCTGTACGCGCTGTCCTCGCTGGCCGGCGGGCTGGCCCGGTCGCCCGAGGTCATCGTGGGCGCCCGGATCGTCCAGGGGATCGGCGGGGCGCTGCTGCTCCCGTCGATCCTCTCCCTCGTCAACACGCTGTTCGAGGAGGGGCCGAGGCGCAACCGCGCGCTCGCCGTGTGGGGCGGCGCGGGTGCCAGCGGGCTGACCCTGGGCGCGCTGCTCGGCGGGGTGCTCACGGAGGGCTTCGGGTGGCCGGCCGTGTTCTTCGTCAACGTGCCGCTGGCCGGGGCCATCGCGCTCGCGGCCGTGTTCGTCATCCCGCCGGACCCGGCCCGCACCGAGCGCCGCCGGTTCGACCTTCCCGGGGCGCTCACCGTGACGGCGGGCGCCACCCTGCTGGTCTTCGCGCTGGTCGAGGGCCCCGAGCTCGGCTGGGCCGACCCGTGGATCCTCGGCGCCCTCGCGGCCTCGCTCGTCCTGCTCGCCGCCTTCGCCGTGGTCGAGACCCGAAGCGCCGACCCGCTGATGCCGTTCCGGCTGTTCCGCAACCGCAGCCTGAGCGCCGGTGCGGCCATCACCTTCCTCTACATGGCCACCTTCGGCGTGCTGCCGTACTTCCTCACCGTGCTGATGCAAAGCGTGCACGGCTACAGTGCCCTGCAGACCGGGCTCGCCTTCCTCGCCCCCTCGCTGGCGATCGCCGCCGGCACCCAGCTCGGCGAGCGGCTCACCACCCGGGCCGGGCTGCGGCCCACCCTGCTCGGCGGGTTCGCGGTCGGCGCCGTCGGAACCGCCGTGCTGGCCGCGGGATTCGACGCGGACGCCGGCTATCTCGCGCTGCTGCCCGGGCTGGTGGTCTCCGGGCTCGGCCAGGGCGTGGTCTGGACGGCGATGTGGATCGCGGCCGCAACCGGCACCCCCGCCCATGAGCAGGGCATCGCGAGCGGAGCCGCCTCGACCACCATGAACCTCGGCAACGCGATCGGCCTCGCGCTGTTCACCGTCGTGGCCGACGCGGGCACCGACGGGCTGAGCGGCGAGGGGCTGGCCCGCGCCACGGCGGACGGCGGGTTCCTGGTGGTCCTGCTGACGGCGGCGGGGATGCTGCTGGGCCTGCTGCTCGCCCTGACGCTGCGCCGCCCGGCGCGCACGGCCGCGGCCGCGGCCGTTGCCCCCGACTGCCCGGCGGCCGTGTCGGGTTGACCGCCCCTCGGTGAACCGGCCGGGGGGGGGGGGGGGCCCCCCCCGCCCGCCCCCCCCCCCGCCGCCGGCCCCGCCCCCCCCCCCCCCCCCGCCCCCGCGGGCGGGGGCCGGGGCGGGTCCCCCCGCGGCCGGGGCGCCGGTGTGGGGTTCCCCCCCCCGGGGGGGCGGGGCGGGGGCGGCCCGGCCCCCCCCCCCCCCGCCCCCGGCCCGTCCGTCGTCCCCGGCCCCGGCCGGCCGCCGAGCCCGGGGGCCGGGTCAGGAGAGGGCGAGCTCCGTGACGTTGTAGCCCTCCACGGTCCACGCGGAGGTGAGGGTGCCTTCCTTGACGTAGGCGGCGCCGTCGTCCTTGACGACGCCGATGCGCTTGCCGGACAGGGAGAGCTGGGTGGCGTCGGCGGCCTCCAGGGTCCACGGGGCGTCCAGCGCGCCCTCCTTGACCAGGGCGTTGCCGTCGTCCTTCAGCACACCGATGCGGTCGCCGGAGAGCTCCAACTGGGAGGTGAAGTCGGCCTCCAGGGTCCACTGCGCGGTCAGCGAGCCCTCCTTGACCAGGGCGGTGCCGTTGCCCCTGAGGATGCCGATGCGGTTGCCGGACAGCGAGAGGTGGACGGTGTGGTCGGCCTGCGAATTCCACGCGGCGTAGAGGGACCCCTCCTTGACCAGGGCGTTGCCGTTGCCCTTGACGATGCCGACGCGGCTGCCGGAGAGCTGGAGTTCCTTGACGCCGTCGCCCTCCAGGACCCATGCGGAGGAGAGGGGGCCTTCCTTGACGTAGGCGGTCCCGTTGTCCTTGACGATGCCGACGCGGTCGCCGGACAGGGCGAGCTGCTTGACGTTGGCGGCCTCCAGGGTCCACGGGGCGGAGAGGTCGCCCTCCTTCACGAGGGCCGAACCGTTGTCCTTGAGGATGCCGATGCGGTTGCCCGCGACCACGATCTGCTTCACGCCGTCGCCCTCGACGGTCCACGGGGCGGAGAGCTCGCCCTCCTTCACGAGGGCGGTGCCGTCGCCCTTGAGGAGGGCGATGCGGTTGCCGCCGTTGCCGGAGACGGTGCCGGGAACGGCCGCGGCGGCCGTGGTGGCCGCGAGGGCGGTTGCGGTGAGCGCCGCGAGCGCGGCCGCAGTGAACGACTTCTTCATGGGTGCCTCCATACGGAAAGTGGGATGACCTGGGCATGTCATGCCATGGGCTGCCCGGTGCCGAGGAACAGGAGATCACCGGAACCCGGGGCGCGGTGAGGCGCACCGCAAGCGCACGGGAGCACTTCTTCACGCGGGGAACACAATCGTCGCCGTGCGCCGAACCGGCCGGGGGTGCTTGTGATCACCTGGTGCGATCAGGCGCATTCACCGGATGGTTCGACTGAATAACGATCCACATGTGACATGTCACAGGCTATTGATGCACGGACGGTCCTGTGAGACGGTTCGTCACGCGCTTCGACGGCCTCCCTCCCCCCCACGCCCGAGGCGCATTCACATGCCCTTCCCCCACGAAGGAATGACGATGCGTCCGCTCTCACGCATGCCCCGACTGCTGGCCGCAGTCGCCGCGGCAGCCACTCTGCTCGGCATAGCCGCCGGCCCGAGCCTGGCCGCTGCTCCCGCCCCCGCGCCCGCCACCGCCGGCCCGCACCAGGCGGCCGACGGCCCGCCGGGGGTGACCGGTAGTCCGTTCACCGATCCCGACAGCCCCGCCGCCCCGCAGGCCCGCCGGCTGACGGCCGGGCAGCTGCCGCTGCCCACCGCGCCGAGCCCGGCCGGGACCGGTTCGCCCCCGGCCTCGGCGCGCTCGCTCGCGGCGGCTCCGGCCGCCGCCACGTCGTGCAGCCCGGCCGACTTCGCGAGCCGGACCGGGGCCGCCCTCGTCTCGTACGTCAAGGCCGCGACCCCCGAGTGCATCGGCTCGCTGTTCCTGCTCGCCGGAAGCCCGTACGCCGCGTCCCTGTTCCGCCAGAGCCAGATGGCGACGATGGCCGACGCCTTCCAGAGCGCCGCCGCCTCCTACCCCGGTGACAACTCCGGCGGCACCTGGCAGATCGTCCTGTACCTGCGCGCGGGTTACTACGTGCACGAGAAGGACGCCGCGCACGTAGGCCCCTACGACGCCTCGCTCACCGCAGCCGTGGCACGCGGCCTCGACACGTTCGTCGCCGGCCCGCACTTCGCGGACGCCACCGACGCGCACGGCCAGGTCGCGAACGACGTCGTCATCCTCACCGACAGCGCCGAGCTGCAGGGCCGCTACCTGAACACCTACCGGCAGGTGCTGAACGGCTACAACCGCTCGTACGACAGCTCCAGGAACCTGCTCACGTTCGTCAACAGCGTCCTCAACGCGCTGGACCGGGGCCACCAGAACAAGGCCTACGCCGACGCCGTCGCGGCGGACCCGGGGATCATCGACACCCTCGACGCGTTCACCCGCGACCACCGCGACCTGCTCGGCACCGACTCCTACTTCCTCGAGTCCAACGCCGGCATCGAGCTCGCCCGCTTCCTCACGTACCCGGCCGTCCGGGACAAGGTCCGGCCGCTGGTCAAGGCCCTGCTCGACAGCTCCTCGATGACCGGCCCCACCGCCCCGCTGTGGGTCGGCACCGCCAACACGGCCGCCTACTTCGACCAGGGCCGGTGCGCCTCCTACGGCGTCTGCGACCTGGCGGAGCGGCTGACCGCGGCCGTGCTGCCGATCAGGCAGACCTGCAACGCCACCCTCACCGTCCTGGCCCAGGACCTCACCGCGGCCGAACTCGCCGCCGTCTGCGCCGACCTCAAGGGCGAGGACGCGTTCTTCCACACCCTGGTCCGCGACAACGGTCCCGTCCCCGGCCAGTACGAGTCGTCCGTGCAGGTCGTGGCCTTCGCGAGCCAGGCCGACTACCGGACGTACGCCGGCGCGATCTACGGCGCCAACACGAGCAACGGCGGCATCACCCTGACCGGAACCCCGAGCGACCCGGCCAACCAGCCCGTCTCGATCATGTACCGGCACCCCAACGAGAACGGCTTCACCGCCCGGATCTGGAACCTCAACCACGAGTACGCCCACGCCCTGGACGCCCGCTACGACTTCAAGGGCGACTTCTACGACCAGACCAGCGTGCCCAACCTGTGGTGGATCGAGGGCGTCGCCGAGTACGTCTCCTACACCTACCGCGGCGTGACCGACGCCAACGCGGTGGCCCAGGCCCCCAAGCACGCCTACCCGCTCAGCACCCTGCTCCAGAGCACCTACCTGAACAGCGACGTCGTCCGCACGTACCACTGGGGCTACCTGGCAGCCCGTTTCATGATCGAGCGGTACCCGAGCGTCGTCCAGACGATGCTCCACTACTTCCGCACCGGCAACTACGCGCAGGGCTACGGCTACTACAACTCCATCGGCACCCGCTACGACGCCGGCTTCAACACCTGGCTCGACTCCTGCGCCGCCGACCTCTGCCTGACCGCGGGGACCCCGAAGGCCGCCTTCGACACCACGGTCCGCGACCTCAACGTCCGGCTGACCGACCGGTCCGCCGAGACCGGCGGCAAGGGCAGCATCACCACCTGGTCCTGGACCTTCGGCGACGGGACCACCTCCACGGCGGCCTCCCCGTCCAAGTCGTACCGCGCGCCCGGAACCTACACGGTCACGCTCACCGTCACCGACAGCAACGGCAAGACGGCCACCGCGAGCAAGTCCGTCACCGTGACCGCGCCCGCCGCCCCCGGCCCGTGCGCCGGCACCGACACCCGGCGGATGGACTACAACTGCTACCGCGCCGACCGCTCCGCCGCCGCCGGCAGCCTCGACCAGCTCTACATCTACCTCCCGGCGGGCACCACCACCCTCACCGTCTCCACCAGCGGCGGCACCGGCACGGCTCACCTCTACTACAACGCCGACCGCTGGGCCTCCGAGACGGCCTACACCGCCGCCTCCACCAGCGGCGGCACCACCCAGACCCTGACCGTCACCAACGCCACCGAGGGCTACCGCTACATCACCCTCTACGGAAAGACCGCCTTCAGCGGCGTCACCGTCACCACCCAGTACTGACACAGGGGCAACGGGTCCGGGGCGGGCGGTGGGGACACCGTCCGCCCCGGGCCGTCTCCGTGCGCGGTCACTCGGCGGGGGCCTGTCGCTCGTCGTCGAGTGCGCCGGAGAGGACGGCGTCGAGGAGGCCGGGGTAGCGGGCGTCGAGGTCCTCGCGGCGCAGGCGGAGGAGGTTCTCCCGGCCGGAGGGGTGCTGGTGGATGACGCCGCTGTCGCGCAGCACCCGCCAGTGGTGGGTCATCGTCGACTTGGCGGTGATGCCGATCGCGGCGAGCACGCTCCCGCAGTTGTGCGCCCCTCCGCCGTCCAGGACGCGGACGGCGGAGAGGCGGACGGGGTTGCCGAGGGCGGTCAGGACGTGCTCGATCCGGATCTGCTCGCGGGCGGGGTGGCGGTAGTTCATGGCCCCACCGTAACGCGCGGGTTGACGGCGGCCGCCGGTCCGCCGCGGCTCAGCGCCGGGGCGCGAGCAGGTGGGCGTCGATCGCCGCCCGCGCCGCGGGGTCGTAGTAGACCCAGTGGGGCGTGTCCACGGTCAGCACGCGGGCGCCCGGGAAGGCGCGCGCCATCCGGCGGGCGCCGGGCAGCGGCGTCGCCGGGTCGTGGACGGCGTTGGCCACCAGCACGGGCGGCAGGTCGCCCCGCGCCTGAGCGGGCCGGGCCCTGGGCGGGAGGGTCCAGCCCTGGCAGCCGAGCACCGGGGCCAGGGCGTAGGTGCTGACGCGGACGTGCGGGGCGGCCCGCGCCACCCGCGCCCGGATGGCCCGGTACTCGGCGTAGTCGCGGATCCGGAAGTCGAAGTCCCGGCACATCACCAGCTGCATCGCGGTGTTGCGGCCGCCCGGGCCGGGCCAGGACACCTCGCCCCGCCCGCTGTCCACGGCCGCCAGCTGCTCCGCCGCCCAGTCCGGCCGCCGGGACAGCAGCAGGAAGGTGAGCAGGCCGGACAGCCGGTCGGCGTCGACCGCGACCGGGCCCGGCCCCTGCGGGCCCGGTTCGCGCAGCGTGCCCGCGTCGGCGCGGGCGAACAGCTCCGCCGTGACGGCCGCGAGGCCGCGGGGGCGGAGCGCGCAGTCCGGGGCCGTCGCGCACCAGGCCGCCAGCTGCTCGAACATGGCGTCGACGGTGGCGCTGCTGTCGGTGAGGTAGCGCTCCGCGTCCGGCCGGTCCGGGTCCACCGCGCTGTCCAGGGCCATCGCCCGCAGCCGCTCCGGGAACAGGCGGGCGTAGCGCTCGCCGAGGAGCGTGCCGTAGGAGTGGCCGAGGTAGCTGATCCGGCGCTCGCCGAGGGCGGCGCGGATCGCGTCCATGTCCCGGGCCACGCTCTCGGTGTCCAGGTGGGCGGCGAGCGGGCCCATCGCGCGCAGGCAGCCGGCGGCGGTCCGCCCGTTCGCGGCGCGCAGCCGCTCGAAGGCGGCGGCGTCCTGGGGGAACTCGGCGGCCTCCTCGGCGGTGCTCTCGTCGTCGGCGCTGCTCTCGTCGTCGGCGGTCTCCTCGCACGGGGCGGGCCGGCTGCGCCCGATGCCGCGCGGGTCGAAGCCGACCAGGTCGAACCGCTCCAGCATCTCCGGGCCGTAGACGCCGAGGTCGGGGATGCCCGCGTACAGGGCGTCCTCCGCGCCGGGGGCGCCGGGCCCGCCGGGGTTGGACAGCAGGACGCCGATCCGGCGCGACGGGTCGGTGGCCCGGTGGCGGGCGACGAAGATGCCGGTCTTCGGACCGTTCGGCCGCGCCCAGTCCACCGGCACCTGGACGGTGGCGCACTGCGCGGCCGGGGTCGGGTCCGGCATCGGCGGTTCGCTCTTCGGGCAGGGACCCCAGGCGATCGACGGGGCGGGCGCGGCGGCCCCGGAGGCCTCGCCCGCGGCCGCCGCGCCGGGGAGGGCGAGGGCCGTGGCGCAGGCGGACAGGGCGAGGGCGACGGCGAGGGCGCGCCGTCGCCGGAGCGGGTGGCTTCTTCTGCGGAGGTTCATGCCCGTGAACGACCGGACGGCGCCGGGGCCGGGTTGCGCCGCTCCCGAGGCCGTGCCCGATGGGGCACCCGGGGCGTCCGGCCGGTAGGCTGTAATGTATGCAGAGCGATAATGACCCTTACGAGATATGTGCGGCCGTGCCCGACGTCGCGACCTTCCGGCACCTGCGGACCGCCGCCGGGATGAGCGACCGCCCGGCCGCGGCGGTGGCCGCCGGGCTGCCGAACACCTGGTTCGGGGTGACCGTCCACCACGACGGCGAGCCCGTGGGGATGGGCCGGATCGTCGGGGACGGCGGTGCGGTGTTCCAGATCGCCGACGTGTGCGTGCTCCCCGCCCACCAGGGCCGCGGGCTGGGCGGGCGGATCATGGCGCGGCTGACCGCCGAGCTCGAGGAGCGCGCCCCCGCGGGCGCCTACATCTCGCTGATCGCCGACGGCGAGGCCCACCGGCTCTACGCCAAGTACGGCTTCGTCGGGACGGCCCCGGAGTCGGTCGGCATGCACCGGCTGGTGTGACGTCCGGTGTGACGTCCGGTGTGACGTCCGGTGTGACGTCCGCCTGTCGCACCCCCGGGACGCGGGGGTGCGACAGCGGTGTCAGGACCGGGTGATCAGGCGTGGATGCCCTGGCCCGGCGTCAGGATCCCGGCCGGGTCGAAGCGGTGCTTGGCGGCCACCGCGCGCCCCCACTGGGCGCCGTAGTGGCGGCGCCACTCGGCCGGCGTCACGTCCGGGATCGCGCCGATCAGGTAGCGCTTGCCGCCCAGCCGCACCGCCAGGTCGTACAGCCGGCGGTTGCGCCGCAGCGCGGCGGCGTGGTCGGCGCCCGGGAACGGGAAGGACAGCAGGTCGAAGTGGAAGCCGACCGCCTCCTTCGGCATCACGGTCATCGGGCGGGTGAACACGTCGGTGCGGAACGGGTAGAAGAGCAGCAGGCCGGCGCCCAGGTCCTCCGGCGTCAGCAGCGCGGTGGCCTCGCGCATGAACGCCTCGGTGGTCGAGGCGGGCAGGAACAGGCTCATCCACGGCTTGGGCTGCGACCAGAGGCCGGCCCCCTTCAGGAACCCGGCGAAGCCGTCCACCCGGAACGCGTACTCGCGCGCGGTCTGGTCCGTGAACGTCGTCTCGGCCGCCAGGCAGCGCAGGCCGCGCACCAGCCTCGCCCGGTCCGGCGCGGCGGCACCGTCGTAGTGGACGACGCCCTCCACCTTGTACTTCCAGCCGGTGTTGGCGGCGTTGCGCGAGACGTCGCCGACGTGCAGGTCGAAGCGCCGCTCCAGCATCAGCTTTTTCTGGTCCGCGAGGTAGTCGGCCAGGTCGTCGTAGAACAGGTTGAGCACCAGCGCCCGCTCACGGGCCCGCACCAGGCGCAGGGTGGCCCGGACGATGAGGCCGGCCTGCCCGCCGCCGCCCAGCACGGCCTCGAACAGCTCGCGGTTGGCGCTCGCCGAGGCGGTCACCAGCTCGCCGGTGCCGGTGACCACGTCCACCGACTCGACGGTGTCCACCTGGAAGCCGTGGCGCTGCACGCCGCCGCCGATGCCGCCGACGCTCAGCGTGCCGCCGATCGACAGGTGCAGGTAGTCCGTCAGGCTGGGCGGCATCCACCCCTGGGCGAGCGCGGCGTCGGTCAGCTGCGCCCAGGTGACGCCCGCCTCGACCACGGCGCGGCCGGGGGTGATCCGGATGATCCGGTCCAGTCCGCGGGAGTCGATCGCGACGCCGCCGCGCACGGCGGCCTGGCCGTAGCTGGAGTGCGACTCCAGCTCGGCCGGGCCGCCGGTGCCGCTCTGGCCGTTCATCGCGACCGGGATGCGGTGCCGGCGGGCGAAGCCGACCAGGGTGGCGACGTCGCGCACCGAACCCGGACGCAGGACGGCGCGCGGCGCGGCCGTCACCAGGTGGCCGAAGTCCCCGCCGAACCGGGCCAGCGTGTCGGCGTCGGCGACCAGGGTGCCGTCCAGCCGGGGAAGCGCGGCGAGCGCGGTGTCGGCCGGGGCCGCGTCGGCGGCGCCCCCGGTGGGGGCCTCCACGGCCCAGGAACGGCCGACGGTGTTCCACCCGATGACGGTGGCCGCGGCGCCGACGATCACGCTGCGGCGGGGCAGGGCTGACTTGCTCATTACAGATATCTCCGATCAATCGTCATATGAGCAGTGTTGTATCTCAGTCGGCACGTACACGCGCAATAGGCCGGACCTGAACACTTCGGTGACGGTCCGTCCGGGCTCCGGTGCGCCCGGGATGGGGAGCGGTCTATACCACTGGGTGGGTCGGGGGCGGGATCCGGACAGTCGTCGGCCTCCGGCGCAACGGTACTGACCAGGTGGAACGGGGGCCGGCCCGGGCGTCGGCGGGCGGGCGCGGTGGCCGGAAATCCGGTTGTCCGGCCGTGGTGATCGGGAGAGAGTGGAGCTGTCGGGATCAAGGAACGACACCGAGGGCGAGCTGGGCCTGGGAGAGCCCAAGGGCCTGTAAAGCCCCCGCTTCGGCTGTGGTGGTTCGAATCCATCCTCGCCCACCTCGGACCGCCCCGGACCGCACCGCGGCCCGGGGCGGTGTGCGTCGGACCCCCGGTTCGGCACCCGATAGGCTCGGTCGCATGTTCGTTCTGGAACTGGCCTACACCGCGCCGATCGACCGCATCGAAGCCGTGCTGCCCGCCCACATCGCGTGGCTCGGCCGCCACTACGCGGAGGGCACCTTCCTGGCCTCCGGCCGCAAGGTGCCCCGCGACGGCGGCGTCATCCTCGCCGTGGGGGAGGACCGGGCGGCGGTCGAGGCGATCGTGCGCACCGACCCGTTCGCCGTCGAGGGCCTGGTCGAGTACCGGGTGACGGAGTTCCTCGCCACCACCGTCGCGCCGGTCCTGGAAGCCCACCGGCAGCGGCTTCCGGCCTGATAAGCCGACTGGTCCCGCTCCTGCGCCCGGCCGGGGCGCCCCGGTTCGGCGACCGGTCGCGCACTGGCTACGATCGGTGAGCACGGGGCAAGGAAGCGCCGGTCCGCGGGCCGGCGCACGGCGAGAATTCCAGTGGGAGAAGACGATGGCACACGCACGGGCCGGACAGCCGGCGCAGCCGGGCGACCTGGTGGACGTGGCGCGGCTGGTGACGGCGTACTACACGCTGCACCCGGACCCGGAGGAGCCGGCCCAGCGGGTCGCGTTCGGCACCTCGGGCCACCGCGGCTCCTCGCTGGACGCCGCGTTCAACGAGGACCACATCGCCGCCACCACCCAGGCGATCTGCGAGTACCGGGCGGCCCAGGGCATCACCGGCCCGCTGTTCCTCGGTGCCGACACCCACGCGCTGTCCGAGCCCGCGCAGGCCACCGCCGTCGAGGTGCTGGCGGCGAACGGCGTGACCGTCCTGCTGGACAGCGCCGACGGCTACACCCCGACGCCCGCCGTCTCGCACGCGATCCTGACCCACAACCGGCGCAACCCGCAGTCGCTCGCGGACGGCATCGTCGTCACCCCGTCGCACAACCCGCCCCGCGACGGCGGCTTCAAGTACAACCCGCCGAGCGGCGGCCCGGCCGGCTCGGAGGCCACCGGCTGGATCCAGGACCGCGCCAACGCCCTGATCCGCGAGGGCCTGCGCGGCGTCAAGCGGGTCCCGTACGCGCGCGCCCTGGCCGCGGCCACCACCGGCCGCCACGACTACCTCACCGGCTACACCGAGGACCTGGTCTCCGTCCTGGACCTGGACGCCGTCCGCGCGGCCGGCCTGCGGATCGGCGCCGACCCGCTGGGCGGTGCGTCCGTCGCCTACTGGGGCCGGATCGCCGAGACCCACCGCCTGGACCTGACCGTGGTCAACCCGGTCACCGACCCGACCTGGCGCTTCATGACGCTGGACTGGGACGGCAAGATCCGGATGGACTGCTCCTCGCCCGCCGCGATGGCCTCGCTGATCGCCCGCCGCGACGAGTACGCCATCGCCACCGGCAACGACGCCGACGCCGACCGGCACGGCATCGTCACCCCGGACGGCGGCCTGATGAACCCCAACCACTACCTCGCGGTGGCCGTCGACTACCTCTACCGCCACCGCTCCGAGTGGCCGGTCGACGCGGCGGTCGGCAAGACGCTGGTCTCCTCCTCGATGCTGGACCGGGTCGCCGCCGACCTCAAGCGCCGACTGGTCGAGGTGCCGGTCGGCTTCAAGTGGTTCGTCGACGGGCTGCTGGAGGGCTCGATCGCGTTCGGCGGCGAGGAGTCGGCGGGCGCGTCGTTCCTGCGCCGCGACGGCGGGGTGTGGACCACGGACAAGGACGGCATCCTGCTCGCCCTGCTGGCCGCCGAGATCACCGCCGTGACCGGCCGCACCCCCAGCGAGTACTACGGCGACCTCACCGCCCGGTTCGGCGCCCCCGCCTACGCCCGGGTGGACGCCCCGGCGGACCGCGAGCAGAAGGCGCTGCTGTCCCGCCTGTCGGCCGAGCAGGTCACGGCCGGCGACCTGGCCGGCGAGCCGGTCACGGCCGTGCTCACCGAGGCCCCCGGCAACGGCGCGGCCATCGGCGGCATCAAGGTGTGCACCGAGAACGCCTGGTTCGCGGCCCGCCCGTCCGGCACCGAGGACGTCTACAAGATCTACGCCGAGTCCTTCCACGGCCCCGAGCACCTCGCCCGGGTCCAGGAGGAGGCCCGCAGCCTGGTCAACGGGGTGCTCGCCGGCCAGGGCTGACGCCTGAACCCCGCACGGCGGCCGCGGCCCCGGTGGACCACCCACCGGGGCCGCGGCCCGTCGCTCGGGCGGGAACGGCCCGAGTCCGCCGGCGGGTCAGTTGCGGTTCAGCGTCCGGCTGATGCCCGCCAGGACCGCCGTCGTGAGCAACCAGCCGATGGCGATGAGGGAGTAGCCGAACCACTGCTGGGCCCCGGTCCAGTACCAGGCGGTGCGCTGGCCGAGCCCGCCGATCGGGATGAGCAGGTCGAGGGTGTAGACGAGCGGGTTGAACGGCACGCTCTCGCCGGCCTTGACCTCGTGGGGCGCGCCGTGGCGGAAGACCAGGGTGCCGAGCAGCGCGAGGCCGCCCAGCCACAGCACGGCCTGCCAGGGGCGGTAGCCGTAGCCGACGGTGGCGTCCAGCAGCCGGCCCCAGAGCCGGCCGGGCGCGCCCAGGGTGCGCCGGCGCCGGCGCTGCTTCGCCAGGAGCACCCGCCGGGCGTCGTCGTCGTGGCCGATCCTCCGGTACCACGCGGCGAGTTGCTCGTAGGGCTGGGGGGAGTAGCCGGGGAGCGCGGCCAGCCAGGCCAGCCGGCGGGCGACGGGCTCGGGGGCCGCGGAGGAGGCCTGGAGGGAGGTGTAGGTGAAGCCGTCCAGGCGGGTGTCGGCCGGCCAGCTGTGCGCGTTGTCGTGCAGGACGACGGTCTGCGCGTCCTGGAGGTCGACGGTGCCGTTCGGGACGGCGGCCGGGGTGAGCCGGAGGTCGCCGGCGGTCATCCGGTTGCCGTCCAGGGCCACCGCGCCGCAGCCGTCCAGCACGGCGGCGTCGAGCGAGAGCCTGCTGCGGATCGCCGCGCCGGGGAGGCGGATCGAGCCGTTGGCGGTGAAGCCGCGGGCGAGGACGAGGGTGGAGGCGGTGAGGTCGTCGCCGGTGAGCGCGTCGCCGCCGGGGTTGTCTATCCGGGCCCGCTCCATGAACAGCCCGCCGTTGAACCGGGCGCCGACCAGCCGCAGGCCGCCGCGGGCGTGGAACCCCTTGCGGGCGAAGCAGCCGCCGTCCATCACCAGGCCGCCGGCCCACAGCGCCCAGACGTCCGGGGCGCGCGCCGGGTCCGGGACCGGGTCCGCACCGTCGGCGCCGAGCAGCTCGGTGGCGGTGAGCCGGGCTCCGCTGAGCCGCAGTTCGCCGGTGATCTGCGCGCGGGTGAGGGTGAGGCGCCCGTCGAAGACCGAGCCCTCGAAGAAGAGGTTGCCGTCGACCTTCAGCAGCCACCCGTCGAGCCCGGGGATGCGGCAGTTGCTCAGGCTGGTGGACCGCAGGGTGGCGTCCCGCAGTACCACCTGCTCCTCGAAGTGGCAGCCTTCGAGGCGCAGTTCACCGGCGGCGGTCAGCCCGCGCAGGTCGAGGCGGCCGGTGACGCGGGCGCCGATCAGGTACAGCACCCGGACCGGGCCGCCCGGCCCGTCGGCGCCGAGCAGCGCGGTGGCGAGCGCCTCGGCGCGCACCGTGCGCCCGTCGCCCCAGGCCGCCCCGCCGACCGGATCGTCCGCGGCCGGGTCGCCGCTGCGCAGGTCCACCGCCGCGCCCGTGGCGCAGGCGTCCCACACCCGCTGTTCCGGCCCGGTCAGGTCCTGGTACGTCAGCATCCCGCCCCCTCGGTGGTGATCGCCTGCGGACCGCAGCCTAGTGGGGCGGCCGACGGTACCCGTAGGCCGGGAGAGCCGGGGTCCCGTCCTCGGTGGACAGGACCCCGGTCGGGATCAGCCGGCGTCCGCCGGCCTCAGGTGCCGGTCGTAGAACCGGGCGCCGTCCTCCACCTCGAACCACGGGGTGCCGACGTGCCCGCCGAGGTTGGCGTGCAGCGTCTTCTCCTTGCTGCCGAAGGCGTCGAAGAGGTCGAGGGCCCGCTGCCGGGGGTTCCCACCGTCGTCCCACTGGAGCAGGAACAGCAGCGGAACGGTGAGCCGCCGGGCCTCCTCGCGCTGGGCACGGGGTACGTAGCCCCCGGCGAAGAAGCCGGCGGCCGCGATGCGCGGGTCGGCCGCGGCCAGCCGGATGCCGAGGGCGGTCCACCCCGAGTAGCCGACCGGGCCGCCGATACCGGGCAGCGCGAGGAGGGCGTCCAGGGTGGTCCGCCAGTCCGGGACCGCCGCTTCGACCATCGGTCCGACGAGGGACTCGAAGATCTCGTCGACCGGCTCGCCGGCCCGCATCGCCCGGCGGAGGTCGGCGCGGGCCTGCTCGGCGGCGGCGGAACGGGGCCGGTCACCGCACCCGGCGGCGTCGACGGTGGCCACCGCGTAGCCGCACGCCGCGTGGTACCGGGCCCGGGCCACCAGCCGGGGATCGCTCTTGGGCAGGCCGTTGTTGTGGGCCATCAGGATCAGCGGAGCCGGTGCGGAGCCGGGCGTCCACAGGGTGCCGGGGATCTCGCCGAGGGTGAACTCGCGCTCGATGACGCCGTCGGCGAGGCGCTGTTCGGAGGTGACGTGCATGGTCGTGCCTTTCGGGAGGGCTCTGGAACGGCGCTCCCGGACGACCTACCGTCCGACCGTGACCCCGGAGGAGAGCACCCATGTCGTGATGTTCACGGGTACCACCTCCTCGTTCGCTCGCACGGCCTCGGGAAACGTAGCAGTGGTCACCGCGGTCCGCCAAACGGATTTCCGTCCCGGGGACCGGCCGGGAACGGGGCGGGGAACCGCGGGTGGGAACCGGGGAGCTGACCCGCTGTCAACGCCGTTGATAGGTTGGCGCGCAGACCCGGTCCGTACCGTCCTCACCAGGGGGAACCCGTTGAGCCAGCAGCACCCCGACCAGCCGCCGCCGCTGGCCTACGGCGCTCCGCAGCCCTTCCCGGGACAGCCGTGTCCGGTGCGGCCGGCGCCGCGGCCGAGCCCCGGGAGTCCGGTGGGCGCGCTCGTCCTCGGGTTCATCGCCTCGGTGGTCGTCGCGGCGGTCTACACGGCGATCATCGTGTTCACGTACGAGGACTACTACCGGTCCACGAACACCGTGCACACGCTCTACCTGGGGCACGCCCTCGTCAACGGGACGGTCGTCGGCCTGCTGGTGGGCCTGGTCGGCCGCCGCAGCCAGGGGGCGTGGACCGCGGGTGCGGTGGTGGCCGCGCTGGGCGCGTTCTTCGGCTACGCCGACGCCGTCCCGTTCGTCGTGCTCCGGGCGGACGGGATCGACGCGCTGCGGCGGATGCTGGAGACCGAGCCCTACGCCCCGGTCGAGGTGTGGTGGGGCAGCTGGTCCGGAACCGAGGTGATCTCCGTGCTGGGCCTGGTGGTCGCCGCGGCGGCGGCCTGGACCGTCGCCTGCCTGACGGGCCGCGGCCGCCGCTGACCCGGGTACGGGCCGACGGGCGGCCGCACCCGGGACGGGCGGGCGGTGGCCGCTACGGCGCCCCTGCCGGCCCGGGGTCGGCGAGGGCCCGCAGCCTGCCGGCGTCGCACGGCAGGCCGTTGAGGTCCAGCACCTCGTGCAGGTTGACCCTGAAGTGCCAGGCCCTGGTGCTGCCGGCGATCGCGCGGATCACGGTGCGCTGCGGGTCGGTGAGCGGCTGCTCGCCGTCGTACGCCTCGGTGGGGAAGACGATGTCGAGCAGGGCCCCGGCGACGGTGACGGCGTCGATGGCGTTGACCTCGTCCAGGGCGGCGCACAGCTCCGCCAGCAGGGGTTCGGCCTGCTCGGGCGGCAGGAGCGCCAGGGTGGTGGCCGCGTCGGTGGTCGGGTCGCCCGCGCCGAGGTACAGGTCCTCGAAGCCGGGGACGTCCAGGTCGCCGCGGAGGACCTCGATCAGGGTCCGGGCGCCCGGGTGGGCGGGGGAGCGCCGGGTGCGCACCCAGGTGAGGGCGGCGCAGGAGCGGAGCAGCGGATCGTCGTCGGCGAGGTGCCGCTCCAGCGCGCCCAGGGTGTCGGCGCCGGCCTCGTGCAGGCCCAGGCCGAGCAGGATCTCCGCGCGGATCCGGGGTTCGGGTTCGAGGGCGAGGCGGTCGTGCAGGGCCCCGGCGGCCGCCTCTCCGGGCGCCGCGGCGAGCAGGGCGACGGCCCGGCGGCGGATCCCCGGGTGCTCGTGGGCGGCCTGCCCGGTCCAGGTCGGCACCGCGTCGGCGAGCACGGTGTAGACCTCGTGGTAGGCGGACTCGGCGCCGCTGTCGGCGAAGTCCTCGGCCGGGTCGGTGGAGTCGGCGGGGAGGTCGGCCAGGACGGCCTTGAGCTCCTGGCAGGCTTCGAGGCTGCCGTCGCGGGTCGCGATGTCGGCCAGGAACTCCAGCAGCGCGGCCCGGGCGTCGAGGTCCTCGACGCGGTCGACCAGCGCGGCCATGCACCGGAACGCCGGGCCGGTGGCCTCCGCGATGGTGTGCTGGTGCAGCAGCAGGTCCGACAGCTGTCCCAGGGCCAGGTGGAACGCCTCCGGGTCGCCGACGGCCAGTCCCTTGAGCAGGAACGGCACGTCCTCCGAGTCGCCGAAGAAGGTTTCCAGCTCGTCCCACGGCACCGCCCCGGCACCGTGCAGCTCGCTCGGCACGGGCGCGGCACGCCAGGCGTGCAGGGTGCGGGCCGCCGTGCCGAGCTCCTCGTCGCGGGCGAGGCCGAGGCCCTCGAAGGTCACGGTTCCCGGCTCCGCGCCGTCGGTGTCGTCGCCGGTGTCGCCGGCGCCGTACACGTGCCAGTCCCCGACCGGGCCGCCGCGGATGCCCGGCTCGACGTACCCCTCGGCGACGAGCGCCCCGGCGGCGTCCACGGCGCGCCACCGTTCGACCGCCAACCCGTCGACCGTGGCGTCGGTGGGCGTGACGTCCGCGGTGCGGGTGCCGTCGGCGTCGTACCAGTGCTCGGTGACGAGGACGCCGTCCCGCTCGGTGCGCTCGGCGCGGAGGGCGCCGTCGTCGTGGAACCGCCGCTGGACGGTGCTGCCGTCGCCGGGCCACTCGCGCTCCTGCCGGGGCACGCCGCCCTCGTACCTGCGCTCCAGCAGCGGTTCGCCGTCCGGCCGGAACCGCTTCAGCCGGTAGGGGGTGCGGGAGTTCAGGTACGTCCTGCGCTCCACCTGCCGGCCGTCGGTGAAGTCGGCCTCCTCGTAACCGTGGTAGACGCTGTCGGGGTTGTGGTAGCTCGGCCCCTCCGCGGCCGAGGTGCTCTCCCAGGCCTGCTTCCACAGCCGCCACGTCCCGACCGCCGCCCCGGTGGTCGCGTCGACGGCGCCGTCGACGAACGCGAGCAGGCCCGCCACCCACACCGCGTCGGCGGGTACGCCGGTGGAGGGCGTCGCGGGCGGGGTCCGCACCTCGGCCAACCCTCCGGCCCCGGCCGGTTCCCCGGCCCCGGCCGGCTCCGAGCGGAGCAGTCGCAGGGCCAGCTCGGGCAGGCCCTCGAAGGCGGCGTGCCGGGCCGCGCCCGGGGAGGCGCCGAGGCCGGCCGCCAGGCACAGCCGGACGGAGGCGGCGTCGCCGTCGCGGGCCGCCTCGATCAGCGGGGAGGCCTTGGCCTCGCCCTGGGGGAAGCGGGCGATCTCCCGGCCGTCGCGGTTGTAGACGAGCCGGTCCGGCGTGCCGTCCCCCGTCCAGTGCCGGGCCACGCCTTCGAGGACGCCGTCCTGCCGCCAGCGGGGAGCCGACCACTCGCCGTCCGGCCAGAAGGTGGCGGGCTCCGGCACACCGGCCGGACGCTCCGGCACGGGCCCGCCCTCGGCGGTCATCTCGGTGCCGTCGGCGGCGTAGCAGGCCTGACGGATCCGGGCGCCCTGCTCGTCGTACTCCAGGACCACGGTGCGCAGGACCGGCGGCAGCCCGTCGAAGGAGAACGGGTCGCGGCTCGGGTGGTCGCAGCGGTGGCCGGTGACGGTGACCGGTGTGCCGTCGCGGTGCTCGGCACGGACCGCCAGGGTGCCGTCGTCGTGGTAGCGCAGCAGCGTCCCGTGGCGGGCGCCGTCACGCCACTCGCTCTCCTCCAGCGGCGTCCCGTCGGGGCGCCACAGCACCCACCGGCCGGTGGGCGCACCGCCGTTGCGCGCTCCGACCGCCCAGACCGGCCACGCCGGGCCGCCCGCGGAGAGCTCCCACTCCGCGAGGTACTCCGCTTCCGCGGGCACGCCCGCGGGCCGGTCGGCAGGGGCGGTCCCGGTCCCCGGGCCCGGTATCCCCCCGGGGCGGGTCCCGGCGTCATCGACATGCAGATCGTCAGACATGACCCGTATGCAAGCACCTGCCGCCGACATGCCGCGTCCGGGGTGCCCGCTGTCGCTGACGATCCGTCAAGGTGGGGGCGGGCGGACAGCCTCGGCTTCCTAGCCCCCGACGAGGAGCAGGGCGAGCGCGAAGAGCACCGCGACCAGCGCCACCAGCACGGTGACCGCCAGGGGCCCGCAGCCGCCGGGCCGCCGGTCGGCGGGCCCCGGCACAGCCGCGGCCCGCCGGTCGGCGGGCCGCGGCTGTGCCGGGGACGCGGACCGCTCCTCCGTACCCGCGCCGGCCGTTCCCCCGCCGGCCGTTCCCCTGCCGCCCGCGGCGGCGCCGGGCCGCCCGGGCCGCTCCGGGACGTCCACCGCGAACGCCGCGCAGGCCGCGCCCCGGCGGGCCGGGACCGCGGCCACCCGCAGGGCCACCCCGACCCGCGCGTGCGGCGCGCCCTGCACCTGCCCCGCCGCCCCGGCGCCGGGGACGCCGAACCGGGAGGCGATGTCCGGGCCCAGCCCGACGAGGTCGGGCGGCACCGTGTACCGCAGCTCGATCCGGCGGGTCGCGCCGGAGGGCAGCGGTGCCTCGACGGCCCGCCGGTCGAAGTCCAGCCGCCCCTGGACGGGTTCGACGGGGTCGATCCGGAAGCCGGTCGGGTCCGGCCCGGCGTTGTGCACGAGCAGGTCCAGCAGGACCGTGCCGCCGGCCGTCCCGAACCGGCGCGGCGGCTCGCACCAGGCCCGCACGCCCGCCTCCGGACCGGCCCGCAGATCGGCGCCGCAGTACTCGCCCGGGCAGTAGCGGCCGAGCCGCTCGGCGCCGTCCGTGCGGCTGCCGCACAGTTCGCAGTGCAGCGCCATCGTCGTCCCCTCCGTCCCGGTGGGCCCCGCCCCGCCCCGGGGTTACCCGGCCGCCCGCCGGAGCAACCGCCGCCGCCGGGACCGGAACCGCTCCGTGACCGGCGCGGCCCCTCCGCCAGGGAGCCGTCAGGGCGCGGCTCCGGCGGTGGCGGGCTGCTCGGCGTCCCCGAAGCGGGCCAGCGTGAGGGCCCCGAACACCGCCGCCGCGAAACCGAGGACGGCGAGCGGTTCGAGGTCGTGGCGGGTGTGGTCGCCGAGCAGCAGCACGCCGACGACGGCCGGGCCGAGCGTCTCGCCGAGCACCATGGCCGCCGTCGCCGCCGTGACCGACCCGTTCTGCATCGCCCAGGTCAGCGCGGCGAACCCGCCCAGCCCGGCGAACGCGACGGCGTAGGCGGCCGGTTCGGTCAGCAGGTCAGGGAACCGGGCGTCCGGCAGCACCCGCACGGCGACGCCGACCACACCGAACTGCAGGCCGGCGACCAGCCCCAGCAGCGGCGCCCGCCGGCTCCCGCCGAACCGCACCGCCGCCCAGCCCGCGCCGATCAGCAGCACCGAGCAGACCAGCGTGCCGAGCCGCAGGACCGGGGTGCCGTGGCCGGGGCCGTCGCGCCCGGCGCTGACCGCGAGCACGCAGAGCCCCGCGCACACCGCCGCCACCCCGGCCCACTCGCTGCGCCGCAGCCGCACGTGCAGGACCCGGGCCGCGCCGACGGCCGTCACGGCGAGCGCCGAGGCGAGCACCGCCTCCACCTCGTACAACGGCAGCCGGTCCAGCGCGAGGAGTTCCGCGCCGAACCCGAGCATGTCCATCCCGACCCCCGCGAGGAACGGCCACTGCCGGAACGCCCCCGCCAGGGCCGCCGCCCCGCCGGGCCGCTGCCCGGCGGCGGCACGACGGGCCCCGACCGCCTGGAGCACGGTGGCGGACCCGGTGAGCAGAGCGGCGGCCAGCGCCGCCAGCAGGCCGAAGGACATGCGCCGACCGTACGGGCCCGGCCCGCTCCCGCCCCGCTCCGGCACGCCGGACGCGGTCGCGCCGACCGCCGCTCAGGGGCGCCGGCGCGGCGCCTCGTCGCCGGGGGAGTCCGGGGAGGCGAGGTAGAAGGGCAGCGCGAGGTGGGCGGCGAGGGCGCGGCCGGCCCGCTCGGCGGTCAGCCGGCTGTCGGTGGCGGCGTCTAGGGTGCGGGCGACGCACGGCGCGTCCGACCCTCCCCGGTGTCGAGAGCGGGAACTGGAGCACGGTGTGCGGTTGTTCGATGTGACGGACGTTCCGGAGACCGAGGACGCGGCCGCCTGGCTCGCGTACGCGGAGCGGTTGACGGCGGCGGGGGACCCCCGGGGCAAGGCGATCCGGCTGGAGTGCGGCGGCGGCGACCGCGACCGGTGGGCCGAGGCGTACGGGGAGGTGGAGCGGCACCTGGGGCTGGACGGGCTGCGGGCGGAAGGTTCGTGGCGGTTCAGCTGGTCGCGCGGCTTCCTCGACGAGGCGTCCTTCCGGTTGGCGCCGGACGGCCGGCCGGGGCGTCGGGAGCTGGTGGAAGGGATCCTGACGGCGCATCCGATGGACGTGGCGGCGGACGCGGCGGTGGACGACCCCGAGCAGTGGGAGGGCGTGCTGATCGCGGCCCTGCTCGCCCACGCCGTGAGTGCTCGGCTGCGCACCCTCGACCTGCGGCTGACCGACTACCACCACTCCGCCGAACGGGCCGCGGCCGCGCTCGCCGGGCAGCCGCGGCCCCGGCTGGAGCGGTTCTCCTTCGGCCACGGCTTCGAGTACCTCTTCGAGGACGGCCGGGGGTCGGCGGGCAGCCGGATCGAGCCGATGGAGTACCACGGCGAGGGGCTGGTGCGGACGGACCTCTGGGACGCGCTGCCCGCGCTGCGCACCCTGGAGCTGGAAGGCGCCTTCCTGTTCCCCTCGGTGGACCACGAGGGCCTGACCCGGCTGCGGACCCGGGGAGCCGTGGTGGCCGACGGCTCGGTCTTCCTCCCGGGGCGGCTCCCCGCCCTGGTGTCCCTGGAGCTGGAGCTGGAGAGCGACGTCTTCGGGGTCGCGTGCTCGGCGGACCAGCTGGACGACCTGGCGGACGCGGCGCAGTGGTACCCGGAGCTCAGGAACCTCGACCTCGGGAAGGTGGAGTTCGACGCCGCGCTGTCCGAGGTGCTCGCGGCCCTCGCCGACTCCCCGCTGCTGCCGCAGCTCGAAACCCTGACGCTCCGGGAGCCGGAGACGCCCGAGGAGGGCGGGACCGAGCCGCCGGCCGCCCTCGCACCGAAGTTCGCGCACCTCGCGCTGCGGGTGGCCACCGCGGCGTCCGGCGGGGGCGACCGGGGGCGGACGGCTACGGGAGGACCGGCTTGAACGTCTCCAGCGCGGTGTCGGTGTGCTCCAGGGCGGACACCAGGAGCTTCCGGCTCTCCAGCAGCATCGCACCCTGGTTGAGGATGGGGATGATGTCGACGGCCGGGTCCGCCTCTTCGAGGGTGCCGGCCACGCCCAGCAGGATGTGCAGCGCCTCGGCGGCGTTCGCGGACGCGTCCACGATGGGCCCGGTGTCCGGATCCTGGGCGAGGACGAAGAGGGGGACACCCACCCGCCGGACCTGCCAGCCCAGGAGGGACACCTGCTTGGCCGGATCCTCCCAGGTTCCGGCGCCCTTCAGCTGTTCCAGCCAGACGGTGAACAACTCCTCGCCGTCCACCCTGACGTCGTCGTCGAGCTTCGCTTGTGCCTGCACCGTGCCGAGCAGGGTGTTGAGCAGATGCAGCCGGTATATCTCGGGGCTGTCGAACCGCGCGGCCCTTTCGGCGTGCTCGGCCGGCGTGTTGGTTCCTTCGTAGGCACCCAACGCGGCCAGGGCGGCGCCGATCTGTTCCACCGTCACAGCAGTGTCATCGCTCGTCATGCCGGCACGCTACCCGTCCCGGGCCCGGATTCGGGAGGGCGGGCGGGACGGCCACCGGCAACGGTTCCCAATCCCGTGCCGGATCGGTACACGCGGATGACAGTGTGACCGGGAAGGTGACACGGGAATCGAGAACCCGCAACGGTGGGGCCGAATTCCGCACCGCGCCGGGATTCGCGCCTTCCGGGTGCCCTGTCACGGGCGCGGGAGAGATCCGTCCACGCACGGTCGGGCCGAACCCGACCGGAACGCCCACGAATGTCCTCACAGCCGGTCGTCGAGCGGTGAGGTGCCGGTGGTCGTCGACTGATCCCGGCCGCGCTCCCGGGCGGCCCGGCAGGGGAGGTGGCGGGTGAGGGCGTCGCTGCAGTTGGCGGCCGCCATCCGTTGCAGCAGGACGGCCAGGCGGGTGACCAGCGGGCGAAGCCGGGACCGCAGGGCGGCGTCGGCGCGGGCGTCGAGGCGCTCGACGGCGGAACAGATGCGGGTGACGAGGAGTGCGGTACCGCGAACGGCGCGGCGGAGGTGGCTCACGCTCGTGCAACCGGTCGGTCACCCGCCCGGTTCCGGCCCACGGCCGGGTGGCCGATGGCAGAGCTCCGGCCGCGCGCCCGGCGCGCTCGGCCCGCGCCCGCGCCCGCGCGGGCCGTTTCGGCGCGCGCGGCCGCCGGGTCGACCCGGAGCCCCTGGACCGGCGGGGACGTCCCCGAGTGACGCCACCGACCTCACAGTTCGCGGATCTCGCGTCTGGTGAGTGCGTAGCCGAACGCGGCGAGCAGGCAGAGGCCCGTGGTGGCGAACACGCCCCGGCTGCCGAAGGCGTCCACGGCCGCGCCGGCGGCGATCACCGAGAGCGGGAAGACGCCCAGTCCGCAGAAGGTGACGGCGGCCATGACGCGGGCCAGCAGGGCGGGTGGGGTGTTCTTCTGGATGCCGGTGACGACCAGGACGTTCGTGACCGTGCTGGCGCCGCCGGCCACGCAGAGCAGCAGCACGGCGCCGATGATGCCGGTGAACGGGACCAGGCCGATCGCCGCGCCCATCACCAGGCCGGAGAGCATCGCCGTGCGGCCCCGCGAGCGCAGGTCGGTGAGGCCGGCCGCGAAGAGGCCGCCGACCAGGGCGCCGCCGGTGAACGCGGCGAGCAGCAGGCCCAGGCCGACGGCGCCGGCGGCGAAGCCGTCGGTGGCCAGGGACGGCAGGGCGACGCGGGTGGCGCCGCCCACCGTGAGGTTGGCGATCACCGTCACCGTCAGGACGGCGCGCAGCAGTGGCGATTCCCGCAGCAGGCCGCGGAAGTTCCGCGGCACCGAGGCCCGTTCGGAGATCGGCCGCGGCGGTGCGACGGTGCTGCCGCGGCCGATCAGCAGCAGCGTCGCCGCCGATGCCGCGAAGGTCGCCGCGTCGACGCCCAGGGCGGCGGCCGGGTCCAGCCACGCGACCAGCGGGCCCGCCACCGCCGGTCCGAGCAGGCCGGCGCCGAAGGTGACGGTGCTGTTCAGCGCGTTGCCCGCGTGCAGGTCCTCGGCGGGCAGCAGGGTCGGGGTGATCGCCCAGGCGGCCGGCAGGAAGACCCCCGCCCCGAGGCCGACCAGGAGCGCGAGCAGGCCGATCAGCCAGAAGTGCGCCGCCCCGCCGGCGGCGACCGCGCACAGTCCGGCGGTGGCGAGCAGCCGGCCGAGGTCGGCGGTCAGCATCACCCGCCGGGCGCCGAACCGGTCGGCCAGGATCCCGCCGAGCGGGGTGGCGGCCAGCCGTCCCGCGCCGTAGGCGGCCACCACCAGGCTCAGCTGGCGGGCGCCTCCGCCGAGGGAGTAGACCAGCAGCGGCAGGGCGACCACCTGGAACGCGTTGCCGAACTCCGAGGTGGCCTGTCCGATCACCAGCAGCCGGTAGCCGCGCGAGCGCAGCGGCGCGACGCCGATCCGGGGGCGGAACCGCAGCAGCCCCGTCGCGCCGCCGGTCCCCGTGCCGCTAGCCATCGAGCGAGACCGGCAGCGACTCCAGCCCGCGCAGCATGATGGTGTTGCGCCAGGGCAGGTCCTCCTCCGCGGCGGCCAGCTCGATCCGGGTGAAGCGCTCCAGCAGGCCGGTCAGCGCGACCTCGCTCTCCAGCTTGCCGAGGAAGGAGCCGAGGCAGCGGTGCAGGCCCTGCCCGAAGGCCAGGTGGCCCGGATCGCCCCGGTCCAGGATCAGCCGGTCGGGGTCGGTGAAGCGGGCCGGGTCCCGGTTGGCCGCGCCGAGCGAGAGCAGCACCAGCTCGTCCGCCGGGATCTCCACGTCGTCGACCGTCACCTCGGCGTTCGTGAACCGCAGCGTGGCCATGCTCACCGGGGACTCGTAGCGCAGGAACTCGTCGATCGCGACCGGCATCGCCGCCGGGTTCTCGCGCAGCCAGGTGAGCTGGTCGGGGTGGTGGAGCAGGGCGAGGGTGGCGGTGCCGAGGAGGTTGACGGTGGTCTCGTGGCCGCCGATCAGCAGCAGGAAGACCATCGAGAACACCTCCTGCTCGGTGAGTTCACCGGCGTCGCTGGCCCGCACCAGGTCGGTCAGGATGTCCTCGCGCGGGGCTGCCCGCCGGGCCTTCATCAACTCCCGCAGGTAGTCGTTCAGTTCGGTGGTGGCCTGCTGGAAGGTCATGTCGCTGCCCTGCGTGAGGATCGCGGTCGACCAGGTGCGGAAGGCCTGCATGTCCTCCGGGGGGAAGCCCAGCAGCTCGCAGATGATCATGATCGGCAGCGGGAAGGCGAAGTCCGTGACCAGGTCCGCGCTGTCCCGCCCGCGCAGCCCGTCCAGCAGGCCGCCGGCGATCCGCTCGACCAGCGGCCGCATCCCGTCGACCCGCCGGCGGGTGAAGACGCCCTGGATCTGGCGGCGCAGCCGGGTGTGGTCCGGCGGGTCGCTGTTGAGCATGTGGACGACCTCCGAGCCGAGCGTCAGGCCGGAGCCCCGCCCGCTCGCGATGGCCTGGCTGCGGCGGACGTCCTGCCCGAACCGCGGGTCCATCAGCGCGGCCCGGACGTCCTGGTAGCGCGTCACCAGGTAGACCGGCAGGCCCTCGCCGAACTCCACGACCGAGACCGCGCCGGCCTCGCGGATCCGGGCGAGCGTGGGGTAGGGGTCGCGGATGAAGGCGGACATCCGCGAGGCGGCGTCGTCGACCGCGGTGGTCATGGATCTCTCCTGGGACTCGGGCTCGGACTCGGTGGTGGACTCGGCGCCGGACGCGCGCTACACGGTCAGCGACGGGAAGGGCCAGCGGCGCACCCGCATGGGCAGGAACCAGGCGCGCCCGGCCTGTTCGACGATCAGCCCGGCCTCGGTGAGGTCCCGGTGGACGGCGTCCGGCAGCTGGCCGACCTCGACGCCCTCGGCCAGCGCGTCCAGCTGGGCCAGGTGGCCGGGCTCGTCGATGGTGAACAGCTCCAGCGTCCCGAACCGGCGGTCGCGCACCTCGACGAAGCCGGGGCCGCGCCGGAAGACGCACTTGCTCGGGAAGTAGGTGGCGCGCCAGTCGGCGGCCACGTCCTCGGGGAGGCCGCGCGACTCCTCGGGCGGGAACAGGTGGTGGAAGCGGCGCCGCGCCGCGCAGCCGTCCGTGCAGACCGCCTGCCAGAGGACGGCGAGCCCCTGCCCGGTCGCCTCGCGCAGCAGCATCAGTGCCCGCGCGGAGGCCGCCGGAGCGTCCGCGCAGAGCCGCACCGGCGCGGTGAGCCGCAGGCAGCGGACCCCGGCGCGGTGCAGCTCGGTGATCTCCTCCTGCGCCGGGCCGGACAGGGTTCGGCGGCCGAGTGCGCAGCCCGGCAGCTCCCGTGCGGCGGGGTCGTAGTCGAGCCAGAGCTCGGCCTCCGGTGCGGCCGTGCGCCAGGCGTCGGCGTCGGAAGCGGCGTCGGAAGCGGCGTGGGAGGCGGCACCGGCGTGGGCGTCGGCCTCGGTCCGCTCAGCCGATCGTGACGGCATCGAGCACCTCCTCGGTACGGGGGCGGACGGCGGTCTCCTCGGCGCGGGGCCGGGCGGCGGCGGGGCCGTGCCGGTGCTGCATCCGCATCAGCACCTGGTTGTCGGACTCGACGGCGACCTGGAGGTAGCTGTCCCCGTCGTGGAACAGCAGGCCCAGCGCGGTGAACCGCTCCAGCACCGGTTCGACCGCCGCCGCGCCGCCGGGGACCTTGGCGGCCAGCGCCGCCGCCGAGCGCGGCTGGGCCAGCAGCCGGAAGGCCGCGACCTCCACCGGGTCGGTCAGCTCGACCACCCGCCAGTCGTACCCGGGCCGGGTGTTGACGAGCACGATCCGCGCGCCCGCGTCCCGGTAGCTCAGCCGGCTGTCGGGGAAGCGCGCGAGCCAGGTGTCCACCGCCGCGCCCAGCCGCTCCGCGAGAGGGCCGCCGATGCCGCGCGGCGGCGCGGTGAACACATAGGCCATCTCGGCCAGTTCGCTCTCCGGAAGGCGGTAGGTCGCGCGGTACTGGAAGGCCGGCCGGGTGATCGCGAAGCCCAGCTCGGGACGGTCGAAGTACGGGCTGAACCGCTCGATCGCGATCCGCCCCGCCCCGGTCGGCGGGTCCAGGTGGTGCAGCACGGGCAACTGGCGGATCACCGACTCGTAGTCCTCCGGCTGCTCGCCCGGGAAGCCGTAGAGGTAGTTCCAGGTCACCGAGACCCCGGCGCTCTGCGCGTCCCGCAGTGCGCGGACGTTCTGGCAGCCGGTGACCCCCTTGTCCATGATCCGCAGGACCCGGGTGCTCAGGCTCTCGATGCCGGGCTGCACCTGGGCCGCGCCCGAGTCGCCGAGCAGCTGGAACTGGTGGCGGCGCAGGTTGGCCTTGATCTCGAAGTGCAGCCGCAGGTCGACCGGGAGCTCGGCCAGCGACTTCAGGACGGTGTCGAAGTAGCCCATGTCCAGGATGTTGTCGACGACGTAGACGTCCAGCAGCTGGTGGCGCTCGGCGAGGGTGAGCACCTCGGCGAGGAAGTCCGCCGGCGGCTTGGAGCGGAACTCCATCGAGGAGCCGTTGAGCCCGCAGAAGGTGCAGTGGTGCTTCTCGCCCCACCAGCAGCCCCGGGAGCCTTCGAGGACCAGCTTGGGGTCGACCCAGGCGGCCGCGACGGAGGCGTCGAGCCGTTCGAAGAAGCCGTCGTAGCGGGGTGTCAGGATCGCCGAGGGCGGCAGCGGGCGGTTGGTCATCGGGTTGGCCGTCGACGTCCCGGAGGCGTCGCGCCAGCAGAGCCCGGGGACGGCGGAGAGGTCGCCGCTTTCCGGGGAGCCGTCCGGGGGGCCTTCCCGGAGGCCTTCCAGGAGTGCCGGGAAGGCGGCCTCGCCCTCGCCGCGCACCACGTAGTCCAGGAAGGGGAAGTTGCGGTGCAGCGCGGCGCCCTGCGGACCGTCGCAGTTCGCGCCGCCGAACACCGTGCGCACCTGCGGGCAGCGCTGCTTGAGCAGCTTCGCGGCGGCCAGGCTCGCCGTGTTCTGCTGGAAGGTGGTGGTGAAGCCGACCAGGTCCGGCGGGTCGGCGGCGAGCTCCTCGACCAGGCGGGCGATGAAGGCGGGGGCGAGCGCGCGGGTGGCCCGGGTCAGGGCGATCTCCTGCTCGCTCGCGCCGTTGGCGGCCAGGTACTCGAAGTAGCGCGCGACATCGGCGTCGTCGCCAGGACCGTCGCCGTCGCCAGGACCGTCGCGGTCGTCGCGGTCGTCGCCGTACAGCGCGCCGGCGAAGGCCCAGTCGCCCGCGCCCTGGAAGTAGGACTTCTCGGAGAAGTACTGGTAGTCGTCCACGCCGAAGCCCGCGGTCCCGGCCGCCCAGTCCACGAAGTCCAGGTTGGCGTACCGCACGTCGACCTGGTGGCCGGCGCGCGCGGCGGCGGTGTGCAGGATCCCGAGCGCCAGCGACGGCACGTCGATCGCGCCCCAGGGCATGTGCAGCAGGACGATACGCATGGTGGCCACTTCTGTCGGTCGCAGGCGGGTCGGGGGTGTCGCTCCGGGGCACACCGCAGGCGCCCCGGAGCGACGGAGCATCACTTGCCCTTGGGCTCCGGCTTCGGCTTGCGCTGCCCCTTGAGGGCGGGCGCGACCGGCGCGGCCTTGGTGATGTCGAGCGCGAAGTTCTGGACCACGACGGCGCCCCGGTCACGCTCCGGGGTGCTGATCGGGTCGTTCTGAATGCTGCGACGCTTCATGGCTGTTCACCTCCTTCAGCTGGATCGACGGGTCCCTCGGGGCGGCCGCCCCGAGGTGCTCGGGGGAGCGGTGGCGACCAGGCGTGCCCGGCGAACCGGACCATCGCGGCCAGCACCGATCGGTGGTCGGCGGTCCGGCGGCTGTAGTGGCCGCCGTCCACCCAGAGCAGCTCGTGCGGCACCGCCAGCCGGCGCAGGTCCGCGGCGTACCGGGCCACCTGCTCGGGCGGGCAGCGCTCGTCGGTCCGCGAGGCGACCAGCAGGACGGGCGAGCGGACCCGGTGCACGTACGAGCGCGGGTCGGCCGCGCGGTAGCGCTCGGGGACCTCGTCCGGGGTCCCGCCGAACAGCTGCCGGTCGAGCTCGCGCAGGGCGGGGGTGGTGGTGCGGTAGGCGGCCGGGTAGTCCGCGATCGGCTGGGCGGCCATGCCGAGCGACCACAGCTCCGGCTGCGCGCCCATCGCCAGCAGGGCGAGGTAGCCGCCCCACGAGAAGCCGCACAGGCCGGTGCGCTCCGCGAGCGCCGTGCCGTCGGCGACCAGCTCCGCGCGGACGGCGGCCAGGTCCTCGATCTGCGCCAGCCCGACCCGGTGGCCGTAGTCGTGCTGCCAGCGGGCGCCGTAGCCGGTGGAGCCGCGGTAGTTGGTGCGCACCACCGCGTAGCCCTGCTCCACCAGGACGTTCACGCGCGGGTCGTAGGAGTCCCGGTCGTGGGTGGCGGGGCCGCCGTGCACCAGGAAGAGGGTCGGCCACGGCCCGTCGCCGGCCGGGGTGCTGACGAAGCTGTGGATCCGCCCGTACGGCCGGGGCGTCCAGCGCCGGGTGCGGGAGGCGTCGCCGTCGTCGGGACCGGGGTCGTCGGCCGCGTCCGGCGTGCCGGGCCGCAGGACCAGGGGGCGGGGCGGCGTCGACTCGCGGCTCCAGACGCAGTGCAGGGTGCCGTCCGGGGCGCAGGACAGGTCGTGGATCGTGCCGCCGGGTGTGCTGATCTCCCGGGCGGGCGGGGCCTGGTCCGCCGGGCCCCGCGCGGTGGACGGCGGGTCGAGCTCGGCGCGGAGCAGCCGGCTCCGACCGGCCCGTTCGTGCTGGATCAGCACGCCGCGCGGCCCCTGGTACCAGCCGGCCGTGATCTGCGAGTCGAACGACAGCAGCGGGTGCCGGCGCAGCCCCGTGCCCGCCCGCCAGGTCGCGACGGTGTAGCGGTCGTCCTCCTCGACGACCAGCAGCAGTTCCGGTTCGAGCGGTGCCAGCGGGTTGAACTCGATCGGCCAGAGCCGGACCCGGTGGTTCCCGGGGAGCCGCAGCGGGCCGCCCGCCCGGGCGTCCGTCGACCGGAGGACCACGGCGTCGTCGCCGTCGGGCTGCCCGCTGAGGGCGAGCAGCCGACCGTCCGGCGACAGGTCGGCCAGGCTCAGGTACCCCGGCGCCGACCCGATCAGCCGGGCCTCGCCCGCGGGCGGTCCGACGTAGCAGTGCGAGGCGTCGTCGACGCCGACGGCCACCGCCGCGAGCGCGCCCGTCCGGTCGAAGGCGACGCCGTACGCCCGCCCGGCCGGCACGCCGTGCAGCGCCTCGCCGCCCGCCCCGCCGGCGAACGGCTCGCGCCGCCACCGGCCCTCCCCGGTGCTGTCGGCGTCGAACCACCAGATTGCGCCGCCGTCCGGCTCGATCTCGCTCAGGTGGACGCCCCCCGGGCGGTCGGTGACCACCCGGCGCCGACCCGTCCCGAGGTCCCAGGCCACCGCCTGCCAGCGCTCCTCGACGAGCCGCGTCTCGACCGCGCGGTCGGCCGCGAGCGCGGCGAAGCCGGGGGACTGGAACGCCTGCGACACGGACCCGGCCCTTCCGGCTCGATGGTGGGAACAGGCTGCGCTGAACGTCCGTTGAACCAGTGAACCGGTGTGAAGGAAATGCCACTTGTGGAGGGGCGCGGTCCACCCTAGGGGGGTGCCGTGGCCGCGTACAGACGTCTCGCACGGATGGCCGAAAGGTGGCCGAAGTGCATCCGGGTCGGCAGGAATGCGTCCGTGTCGGGACCGCGGGGCGGGGGAATCGCGCGTGCTTCGCGGCTCAGCGCACCGGGCCCCGGCCGTCGGCGTCGAGGGCGTCGGCGTCGAGGGTGTCGGCGGTTTCGGCGCGCAGCTGGTGGCGGGTGCGCACCAGGATCCGCCCGAGCATGTTCCTGCCGTTCCCGGTCCTGCCCCGGCCCCAGTAGTGGTCGGTGGTGGTGTCCTCGACGATCTCCTCGTCACCGGTGGACAGCAGGATGGCGCGGATGTCGGCGTGCGCGCGGAACTTGGCCGTCACCGCACGGCGCATCACGTCGTCCTTGACCCGTTCCCAGTCCCTCCGCAGGGGCCTGGACGCGTCACGGCCCAGCTCCGCCGCCCGCAGCGGCGTGCGGGCGCGCCGGACGAGCTCCGCGTGGCGGGTGCCCCTGAACTTCTGCGCCTGGAAGTAGTGCTCCGAGGTCGGCCACCGGACCCCGTCGAGGTCGAAGCCGTGGTCGGAGAAGTTCGAGAAGCATCCGTAGGGGACTTCATCGGCGCCGTAGAAGTGGATCGTCAATGGGAACCTCGCGGGTGTGGTGGAGATCCGCACCGTGTCAGGCGCGCTCCGGCCCCCGCAAGCGGTTTTCCCCGCCGTGCCGGATCCCCGGTGCGGGCCGTTGGCACGTTGTCGACGCGTTGTCGACGCGCCCCTTCCAGGCTGACGGGAGACAGCACACCCCCGCAGCGAAAGGAAGGGACACCCATGCGCATGCGTGGTCTCCTCGCAGTAGTCGTGGCCTCGGTGGCGGCCCTCGGCCTGGCCGCACCGGCCTCGTCCGCCGCACCGGCCAAGGGCGCCGAGCCGATCGAGAAGGTCAGCGGCAGGACCCACGTCCTGATCAACCCGGCGGACGCCGGCCGCACGAACTGGAACCCCGGGAAGCAGAGCACCCTCGACGGCGAGCCGCTGACGATCCCCGCGACCGTACCGACCGTCGCCCCGAAGGCCGGTGCGAAGGCCGCCGCCGGTCCGACGGCCGCCGCCAGCGTCTGGGGCACCACGGGCCGGCTGCGCACCGGGGGCGGCGTCTGCACCGCCAACGTCGTCTCCAGCGCCAACCGCGATGTCATCGCCACCGCCCGGCACTGCGTGGAGGGCGGGCACGACTTCGAGTTCGCCCCCAACTACGACGCGGGGAACGCCCCCTACGGCTGGTGGACCTGGCGGTCGGCCGGCTGGGTCGACGCTCCCGCTCCGCAGGGCGACATCGCGTTCATCGTGCTGAACACCCAGAACGGCCGACACATCGCCGATGTCGTCGGGGCCACCGGGATCGGCTTCAACCAGCCCGTCAACAACTACGCGCACATCATCGGCATCCCCGGGAGGAAGGACGCCAAGGACGAGCACATGCTCTGGTGCGGCGGGCAGCCGGTGGCCGGCCCCGAGCAGCCGTCCACCGCGCTGATCGACAACTGCATCGGGCTCGACGGAGGTTCCAGCGGCGGACCGTTCTTCGTGAACTACAACCAGAACGACGGGTCGGCCGTGCAGACCGGCGACTTCGTCACGGGCTACAGCTGGCAGGGCAAGTGGTGGGCGGTGAGCGCCTACTACCGTGACGACGCCTACAACGTCTTCAACGGGGCGCAGCACGCCTGAGCGCGCGCACGGCACCGAGCCCCCGCCGGCCTCGCCCGGCGGGGGCTCTCCCGTGGCCCCGGGGACGCGGATCCGCCGTGCGGATGCGAGGGTGGGCCCCGTGAACGAGACGATCATGGCAGCCGCCCGCGAACGGGCCGCCGGACACCGGCGACGCTTCGACCTCCGCTTCGAGGCCTACTTCGCCGCCCTGCCGGAACGCCTGGACACACCGCCGCTCAGCCGCTTCACCCCGCGCTGCCTGGAACTGCTGCGGGACCTCTCGCTGCGCGGCGGCAAGCGGCTGCGGGTCGCCCTGCTGTACGAGGCCGCCCGACTGGTGACCACCGACCCGGTGCCCGGCCTGGCGGAGGCCGCGCTGAGCATCGAACTGCTCCAGACGCACGGACTCGTCCACGACGACCTCATCGACGACGCGCCGGTGCGCCGCGGCGGCCCCTCCACCTACTACGCCTACCGCCGCGAGTTCCCTGAGGCGGACCGCACCGCCCTCGGCCTGGCCGTCCTGGCGGGGGACCTCGCCGCCTTCCTCTCGATGCGGGTCCTGCTGGACGCGGACGTCCCGGCCGAGCTGCGCCAGGCGATGCTGGAGGTGCAGCTGAACGCCGGGGCCGAGACGGTCGCCGGTCAGATCGTCGACCTCGAACGGGACTTCGTGCCGCTCCCGGACGAGGAGTTCCTGCACACCGTCTGCGAGTACAAGTCCACCCGGTACTCCGTGCTCGCCCCGCTGCGGCTGGGGCTGCTGGCGGCCGGCGAGGACGTGGCCCGGCACGACGCACGGCTGCGCCGGTACGCCACCCTGGTCGGCATCGGCGGCCAGCTGCGCGACGACTACCTCGACCTGTTCGGGGAGCAGGACGCCACCGGAAAGTCCACCGGCGCCGACCTCCGGGCGGGCCGCCGCAGCTACGCGCTGAGCGCGCTGCTGGCGAGCGCGGACGAGGCGGGGCGGGCGGTGGTGGAGTCCGCACTCGGCGATCCGCACGGCACCGCCGACACGGTCGACCGCATCCGCGAGCTGGCCCGACAGCTGGGCGTGGACGCGAAGCTCCGCGCCGACATGCGCCGCTGCGCCGACGCGGCCCGCGCCGAGGCGTCGGCCTGGCGCCCGCACTGGCGGGAGGAGGCGGTGGCCTTCTTCGAGGGCCTGCCGCTGCTGAACGTGGTCCCGGGCGACTGAGCGACCGGCCGGGGCCGAGCGCCTTTCGGCGGGCTCCGGCCTCGGGACCACCGCGGCGACGGCGTCACCGTCCCCTGCTCCGCGCGGCCGGCGCGGTCCTCGGCGTCGCCGAGGTCGTCGCGCTCACCGTCGGCCGGGCCAACCGGCTCCTCGGGCGGCACCGGCCCTGATGTTCGCCGATCTGCTCGGGACCCTCGCCATGATGGCGGCGCCCGCGCTGACCACCGATCTCCGGGCGGTCGCCGCCGCGGCCTTCGCGGGCGGCAGGGGCGGGGCGCTGCGGGCGGTCAGTGCGCGCACCGTCGGGCAGCGCCTCGTCCCCGACGCCGTGCTCGGCCCATGGGCCTGCCATGTGACCGGCGCGGACACGTGGCAGGCCGGGCCGCTGCGCGGTACGCCCTCATCCGCGTGCCGGGGTCAGGACCCGCTGTGCGACCTCGCCCGGTAGGTGCGCTTCTTGGCGAGGGCGCCGCAGGTCTTCATCGAGCACCAGCGGCGGGCGCCCGCGCGGGAGGTGTCGACGAAGGGCGTGCCGCACGCGGGGTTCCCGCAGATGCGGACGCGGTCGCGGTGGTCCGAGCGGCAGAGCTCGATCAGGTCCCGCGCGACCAGGGAGAGCGCCGCCGCGACCTGGTCCCCGTGCCGGCGCACCGAGGCCGCGTCGGCCGAGAGCTCGGGCACGGACGTGGGCTCGGCTGCCGCGCCGTTGATCAGCGCGATGTCCTCGCGGGCGGGCGCGGCTTCGTCCGCCAGGGCCTGGCCGGTCCGCTGGATCGCCTCGCGCAGTCGTCTGGCCCCGTCCAGGTCGGCTTCGGTGCAGGCCGGCGCCACGGTGGTGCAGCCGCTCTCCACGCTCCACCGGCCCAGATCCTCCGGTCGGGCCAGCCGTTCGAAGGGCGTGTCCGTGCCGCGATCGGCCAGGGTGCCGGCGAAGGCGAAGCAGAGCCGCGCGTCGTCGAAGCGGAAGTCGGCCTTGGCGCGCTGGCGCCCTTCGCGTCGACCGTCCTTGTCATCCATGTCCACCACTTTATGCGGTTGACATCGCGACGGGCAAGCGCCTAGCTTTCAGGTCCACCGCTTCAACAGGTGGACTTCGAAAGCCTTTCGCCGCATCACGAGCCACGAGGAGGCCGCGTCCATGCGCGCCGCAGTCATCGAGGAACTCAACAAGCCGCTCGTCGTCCGCGACGTGCCCGACCCCGTCTGCCCGCCGGACGGCGCGATCCTGCGCGTCGGCGCCAACGGGATCTGCCGCACCGACTGGGCCCTGTGGGCCGGGAACTTCTGGACCGGCGGGCCGAGCGTCAAGCCCCCGTTCGTCCTCGGCCACGAGTTCGCCGGCACCGTCGTGGAGGTCGGCCGCGAGGTCCGGGGGTGGAAGGAGGGCGACCGGGTCATCTTCCCGATGAACCCCGGCGAGGGCTCCTGCGAGATGTGCCGCAGCGGCAACCAGCAGGTGTGCGAGCACGTGGACTCGCTCGTGCCCGGGGTGTCGTACTGGGGCGCCTTCGCCGAGTACGTCATGGTCCGCTTCGCCGACGTCAACCTGGTCCGGATGCCGGAGTCCGTCGGCTTCACGGACGTCGCCGCGCTCGCCTGCCGCTACATGACCGCCTTCCACGGCGTCGTCGACCAGGCGAAGGTCCGCGGCGGCGAGTGGGTCGCGGTGTACGGGGCCGGCGGCGGCATGGGCCTGTCGACGGTGGAGATCGCCGCGGCGACGGGCGCCAACGTCATCGCGATCGACATCACGGACGAGAAGCTGGAGGCCGCGCGGGCCCTGGGCGCGGTCCACACCGTCAACGCCGCCACGGACGACCCGGCGGAGGCGGTCAAGACCCTCACCGGCGGGGGCGCGCACGTGTCGGTCGACTCCGTGGGCATTGCCGAGGCCTGCCGCAACTCCGTGCTGTCCCTGCGCACCCGCGGCCGCCACCTCCAGCTCGGGCACACCACCGCCGCGGAGAAGGGGGATGTCGCGCTGCCGATCGACGTCATGATGGTCAAGGAACTGGAGTTCCTGAGCGCCTTCGGCATGCAGGGCCAGCGCTTCGGCACCATGCTGAACATGATCGCCGCCGGCCGCCTCGACCCCGGCCGCATCGTGACCCGCACCGTCGGCCTCCACGAGGCGAGCGGGGTGCTGGAGTCCCTGGAGACGTACGGACCCACCGGCGTCGTCGTCATCGACGAGTTCCGGGCCTGAGCCGTCCCACCCGGCGCCGCCCCGAACGGCGCCGCCATGGAAAGAAAGTAGGCACGATCATGCCCGCTTCCCGTCTGCTGATGGACCGGGAACTGAGCCAGGCACTCGACGGCGTCCCCATGACGCCCAACGGCGCGTTCGACCTGACGAACCTCGCAGCGACCCGCGCGGCGTTCCGCGCCCAGGCCGAGGCGGCCGCCGAGCACGAGCCCGACGACCCGGCGGTCACCGTGGAGGAGCACCGCATCGGACGGGAGGACGGCCCCGACGTGCCGGTCCGCCTGCTGCGGCCCGCGACCGCCCGGGGACCGCTGCCGGTGATGCTCTGGTTCCACGGCGGTGGCCAGGTGCTCGGCTTCGCCGCCCAGGACGATCCCTGGCTCAAGCGGTTGTGCTCGCGGCTCGGCTGCGCCGTCGCCGTGGTCGACTACCGGCTCGCCCCGGAAACACCCGCCCCCGGTGCCGCCGAGGACGGCTTCACCGCCTACCGGTGGCTCGTCCGCGAAGCGGAGGCCCTGGGCCTGGACGGCGCCCGGATCGGCATCGCGGGGCAGAGCGGGGGCGGGGGCATCGCGGCGGCCACCGTCCTGCTGGTCCGGGACCGCGGCGGCGCGGCGCCGCTGTTCCAGTCGCTGACGTACCCCATGCTGGACGACCGCAACCGGTCCGCGTCGAGCCACGAGATCACCGACATCGGCATCTGGGACCGCTCGACCAACCTCCTGGCCTGGCAGGCGATCCTGGGGGACCGCACCGGAACCGACGACGTCTCCCCGTACGCGGCCCCCTCCCGCGCGGAGGACCTCAGCGCCCTGCCGCCGACCTTCATCGCGGTCGGCGACCTCGACTGCTTCCGCGACGAGGACCTCGACTACGCCACCCGCCTGCGCGCCCACGGGGTCCCGGTCGAACTGCACCTCTACCCGGGCGCCTACCACGCCTTCGACCTGTTCGCCCCGGAGTCGCGGCTCGCGACCACCTTCCAGCAGACCTGGCTCAACTACCTCGCCCGCCGGTTCCAGGACACGTCCGCCCCGTGACGTACGTCGACCGGCCGCTGTGCCGGCGGCACGGCCATCGGCGAGTGGCTGTGAACCAGGACCGGGGATGCCGCCGCGCGTCCGGCGCTGCGGCATGCCCCTGATGAAGAAGCTCAGGAGAGAAGCACGATGCCCATCATCACCATCGACGCCTGGGAGGGCGCCGGCGACGAGCAGACGCAGGAACTGTTGACCGAGGTGACCGAGACCGTGCACCGCGTCACGGGCGTCCCGCGCGACAAGATCCTCGCCCTGTTCCGCGCCAACCCGGTCCAGCACTGGGCGCAGGGCGGCGTCCTCGCCTCCGACCCCGACTTCCTCGAAAAGTCGCGACAGTACTGACGTCCATGACGCGTGCGAGGCGGCGCGCGGCGATCCCGATCGCCGTGGTCCGCTGATCGTGGCCCTCTCCCGGCGCCGGGAGAGGGCCACGTCGCTGGCGGGAGGCCAGTGCGCAGAACCGTCACCCGCCCACTGATCGCCCACGACCACCGACCGGCGCGGGAGCAACCCGGCTACCCGCTGCGATGACGGAGCAGGGTCGTGGCGATGGCGGCCTGGGTGGGCTCCAGGGCGGTGCGGCCGTCCTCGATGTCCCAGAGGGCGTTCTGGAGGACGCGGGCGAGGGTCCAGGTGGTGGCGCGGGGGCGGTCCAGGGCGAGGGCCGCGGTGAGGAGGTCGAAACGGCGCAGGACCGTGCGGGTGGGGTCGGCGCCGGTGGTGTCCCAGCGTTGGTCGAGGGCGGGGAGGAGGTCGAAGCCCGGGTCGCCGGCGAGGGGTTCGGGGTCGATGGCGAGCCAGGGTTCGCGGGCGGCGGCGAGGACGTTGCCGTCGTGGAGGTCCCAGTGCAGCAGCCGGTCGCCGGGGTCGTCGAGCAGTTCGGCGACCGCCGCCGCGCAGGTCCGCAGCAGGCGCCTCTCGCCGGGATCGCGCAGGGCGGGGGCGGCGCGGGGCGTCTCGTCCAGCATCGCCGCCGCGACCTCGGCGAGGCGGCGCAGGCCGGGTGGGGCGGGGACGGCGGTGAGGCGGGCCATCAGCCCGGCGAGGATCAGCAGCGCGGCGTCGTCGTCGGCCACCGTGGCCAACGGGCGGGCCGCGTCGAGCCGTTCGAGCAGCTGGGCGCCGCCCGCTTCGTCGTGGTCCAGGAGCAGGACTGCTCCGTCGCCGCCCCAGGCGCGCAGGCCCGCCACCACGCCCGCCGTGTCCGGGCGGACGTGGTGCAGGCGCAGCACGGCGGGCGAGCTGTCCGCGCGCCGGACCGGCAGGACGAGGGCGGCCATGCCGTGGGCGGGCGGGCCGTCCGGCAGCAGTGTCCAACGTTCGAGGAACTCCGAAACGAGGGAGGGGAGTTCGCCGATCCAGCGGCGCTCGGCGGGGCCGTTCGCGCCGTACCGGGCGGCGAAGGCCCCGGGGATCTCGACCGGGCCGGGCGTGCTCAAAGGAACCTCCCTCGGCGGGGCGGTGGCGGGCCCCCGCGTTGTCCGGTTCCGACTCTTGCACGCGCCGTCCGGCAGGGCGAACGGATAAGGAAGCAGGCGGATTCGGTCACCTGACGGTGTCTCGATCGAACACCGCGCCGAGACTGGTCGCGGCACCCCGGTCCGGGGGAGCGGGGTGCCACCCGGGACGGTCCCCGGACCGGGGCCCCGTCCGGCAATGGCCATGCCATTGTTACAAGATGTGCCGATGTTCTCCACAGTTGCCCCTGGGGCCCTACCATCCTGCGCGGGGGCGCCGGAGGCCCTTCCCCCGGCCCGCCCGTGTGCCCCGCGTCACCGCAACTCACCTGTGAGGACCCGTGTCTGACTGGTCGTTGGCGATCGACTTCGGTACCTGCTTCACCACCGCGGCCGTGCGCGCCGAACCGGCCGGAACGGTGGCGGCGGTCGAGATCGAGAACAGCCGGTACCTGCCGTCCCTGGTCTGCCTGGACGACGACGGCCGGCTGCTCACCGGCCGGGCCGCCGTCCAGCTCGCGGCCCAGCGGCCGGAGCGCGCCGAGTTGCACCCCAAGCGGGCGCTGCTCCGGCAGGCGGCCGTGCTGCTGGACGGCCACGAGCAGGCCACCGTCGACCTGGCCGGCGCCGTGCTCGCCCGCGCGGCGCAGGAGGCGCGGGCGCAGTGCGGCGGGACGGAGCCGGCGCGGACGGTGCTCACCCACCCGGCCGACTGGTCGCCGGGCGACCTGGACCGGCTGCTCGAAGCCGCCGGCCGGGCCGGGCTGGACGCGCCGGAGCTGCTGCCCGAGCCGGTGGCCGCCGCCCGCTTCCATGCGGCGAACGCCTCCGCGAACGCCCCGGCGGACGGCGACGGCCCGATCGCCGTCTACGACCTCGGCGGCGGGACCGTGGACACCGCCGTGCTCCGCCGGGAGGGCGGCGGCTTCCGGGCCGTCGCGGTCGCCGGGGATCCGGACTTCGGCGGTCGCGACCTCGACCAGGCCCTGTTCGAACTGCTCCGCGACCGGGCGCTGGACCTCGACCCCGGGCCCTGGCAGCAGCTCTGGGCCGACCCCACTCCCACGGTTTCCCACCAACGGGCCCAGCTCGCGCGAGAGTTGACCCTGGCCAAGGAATCCCTGTCGAGCACCGGCACGGTGTACCTCGCCGTGCCGGGCTACCCGGAGCCGTTCGTCGTCCAGGGCGGCGAGTACCGGGCGGCCGTCACCCCCGCGCTCACCGCCTCGGTCGGGCTGCTGGAGCGGACCGTCACCCGGGCCGGGCTGACCCCGGCCGAGCTGGGGGCCGTCGTGCTCTGCGGGGCGGCCAGCCGGACGCCGCCGGTGGCCGACCTGGTCGCCGCCCGGCTGGGCCGGATCCCCGACCTGGCCGCCGACCCGAAGGCCGCCGTGGCCCTCGGGGCGCTCACCGAACCGCCCGCCCCGGTTGACACCGGGGCCGGGACCGCTGCCGGCCTCGACGGGGACGGCGCACCGGAGACCGGCTCCGGCCCCTGGAGCGTCGCCCACTATCCCGACGAGGTCGACCCCGAACTCTGGTTCTGACTCCGACGGCGGCCCGGCCGCCCGGCTCCCCACTCCGCGGGACCGCAGGACCCGCCGCACCGCGCCCCACCCTGCCCGGAAACGGACCAGCCCGCCCCGATACGGCCGCCCCGCCCAGATGCGGACCGCCCCGCCCCGAAACGGACCGCCCGCCCGAGGACCCGCGAGAACCGCGAGGAACCGCATGGACATCGTGATGCTCGGCCACAGCGCGGCCGGGAAGACCAGCTACCTCTCCCTCATGTACGCCGCCATGTGCGACGGCGTCGAAGGCATGACCCTGAGCACCGCCGACCGCGCCGCCCACCACGCGCTGCTCGCCGACGCCCGTGCCATTCGGCGCGGCCGCTACCCCCGGGCCAGCGACCGGCCCCGCTGCTACGAGTTCGCGCTCTGCCACGACGGCGACGCGGTCTTCCCGTTCCGCTGGACCGACCACCGCGGCGGCGCGCTCACCGAGCACCGCAGGTCCAGCCCGCAGGCCGCCGGCCTGCACGACGACCTGGTCGCGGCGGACGGCATCGTGCTGTTCGTCGACGCCCTCCGCCTGGACACCGACCCCGACGCCGCCGAGGACGTCCGCCGGCTCGTCGTCCGCGTCCACCAGGCGGTCGCCGACCGGGAGGAGAGCGTGACCCCGCTGGTGATCGCCCTCACCAAGACCGACCTGGTCGACCTCGGCGCCCCCGACGCGGAGGAGCGCTTCGTCGGCCCGTTCCTGCCGCTGATCGAGGCCGTCCAGGAGACCCGGCACATCCAGGGGGCGTTCATCCCGCTGGTCTGCGGACCGGAGCCGGAGGGCGTGGCCCTGCCGGTGCTGTGGACGCTCCGGTTCGGCATCATCGGCCGGGCCATGGAGCTGTCCGCCTCGATCGACCGGCTGATGGCCTCCGCCCGCCTTGCCGACCAGCGCGACACCCTGTGGGACCGGCTCAGCAGCTGGTGGGAGGACGAACCGTCCTGGGCCTCCATCCGCGACCGGGACCGCGCCCGGGCGGGCGCCGAACTGGCGCGGCTGCAACCGCTGGTGGCGCCCGCCGACCGGCTCGGCGAACTACTGGAGGACGTCCTCGCGTTCTGAACCGCCGCGCCGGTCCGCGCCGCCCCGCTCGGACACCGCCACCGCGCACCGACATCCACGACCCCGCGAGACGAAGGACACCGCACCATGACGGTCCCCACCCTCACCCTCACCCTGCTCGGAGCCAGCGGCTCCGGCAAGACCGCCTACCTGCACGGCATGTACAACCGGCTCTCCTCGGGGGTCCAGGGCTACTACCTCTACACCACCGACCCCGACCTCGATCTCGACCTCGCCGAGGACTGGGCCCGGCTGCGCCGCACCGGCACGATGCCCAAGGCCACCTCGGAGGAGCCGATCTCCTACGAGTTCGTGTTCCGCCGGGGCATGCGCGACCTCATGACGATCGACTGCGTCGACTTCCGCGGCAACGCCGCCCTGGACCGGCGCGGCGCCGCCGCGGACGTCGCGCAACTGGAGGAGCGGCTGATGCGCTCCGACAGCATCATCCTGGCGCTGGACTCCGAGCACGTGGCCGAGTGGATCAAGCACGGCGCTCCCGGCAACCTCGACCGGGACGACGACCCGATGGAGATCTCCCGGTTCAGCCGCGCGATCTCCCGGGTCTTCAGCAGCCGGCTGGCGAAGGGCGAGCCGGTCCCCGGTGTGACCGTCCTGCTCACCAAGGCGGACCTGCTGGCCGAGCGCACCGGCCTGCGGGCGGCCGAGGCGCTCCAGACGGCCGGACGGAACTTCCCCAACCTCGTGCCGGTGCTGGCCGGCGACGACGCCGAGGGCGTCACCGTGGCGCTCTGCGCCGTCCAGCTCGGCAACTTCGGCGCGGCGGCCCAGGCCACCGTGGACGCCGGCCGGATCGCTCCGAAGAACCTCCACCTGCCGATCATCTTCAGCCTCCGCCACTACCTCAGCGAGGGCATCGTGCGGAACCGGCAGGAGATGGACCGGCTCGCCGGCAGCCTGGACGCCTCGCGCGGCGAACTGGCCGCGCTCAGCCGGGGCTTGTTCGGCGGGCTCTTCAAGGGGGCGCAGAAGAACAGCGCCCGGCAGGAGATCGACCGGTTGGTCGCCGGCAGCTCGGCGACCTCGGCCGACCTGGCGCGGGCCCAGGAGCGCTGTCAGGAGCTGGACGCGGAGCTGCGGGGAGTCGCCATCTACCGCGACGGCCGGCTGCTGACGGACTGACGGACTGGCGGACTGACGAACTGACGGGCCGAGGCCGAGGGACCGACGGGGACTGACGGGGACTGACGGACGGACGAATGCCATGACGAGTACGACGAACGACGGGCCGGAGCCCGCGAGCACGGCCGGCGGGGCGGACGGGACCGCCCCCGGCGGCTGGTCGGCGGTCGTCTACGGCCGGACCCTGCGGGTCGACCAGTGGTGGCGGGCCCTGCCCGCCGGGGTCGACCGGCAGGGCCCGGTGGGGGACGCCGTGCGCGCCGCCGTCGCCGGCGGGAGCCGGCTGGAGTACGGCCCGCGCTTCCTGCTGCACCGCGACGGCCGGGGCGTGCTGGTCGGAGCCGCCTGCGAGCTGGGCCTGATCAGCCGGGAGATGGTGCAGGACCGGTTCGGCCGCCCGCTGTACGGGTTCGTGGGCTGGTACCGGCCGGCGTCGGCCGGCACCGGTGGGCGGCTCCCCGGACTCCCCGAGCTGGCCCACCACCTGGCCGGCTGGGCGGGACCGGTCTACACCGAGTGGATCGCGCCGACCTGGGAGGCGGTCGGCCGGGAGGACGCCGAGCCGCGCACCACCCGGCCGGTCGCCGCGCCGTGGCCGGACCGGCCGGCGGGGGCGGCGGATCCGGCGCCGACACCGCCGGCCTGGCGCCCCGCTCATCCGGCGGGCAGCCACCTCCTGCCCGAGGCGGACGCACCCGGCCTCTGGGCGGCGGCCGCGGCCGGGCCCGGCCGGTGCGTGCTGGTCACCGGCTGGCGTCGGCGCTCGGACGCCGAAGCGGGCCGGCTCACCCATCTGACCAGCGCGGACTGCCACGGGTACGAGCTGCTGTCGCCGCCCCCGCCACCTCCGCCGCCCCCGCAGCAGCAACCCGGGGCCGGGCCCGCGCAGGGGCCCGGCGCGAACACCGGCGCGAAGGCCGGCGCTGACACCGGAACGAAGGCCGGCGCGAAGGACAGCCCGGGGGCGGGACCGGTACCCGGACCGAGCCGCGGCCCGTCCGGGTGGGGGAGGACCGTACGCGGCCTGGGCAAGCTGGGGAAGGTGGTGGTCGGCGCCATCTGGCCGGACGACCCCGAGGAGCAGGCGAAGGCGCCCGGGCAGCACCCCGGCGGCGAGCCCCGGCACGGCCGGTACCCGGTCACCGGACGCGACCCCCATGGCGCCCGTGACCGTGACCCGTACGACGGCCTGGGCGATCCGCCGCCCGCCCCGGAGGCGCCCCGCCCCGCCGTCGCGCCCAACGGCCCCGCGCCCGGCGTCCCGCGCCCCGGTGCGGACGAGCCGCCGCGCTGGCGGACCCGGGCGGTCGACCCGCAGGAGGCCGACCTGGCGGGCATGTTCGGCGAGTTCGACGAGGACCCCGTACCCCCGTCGCCGCCCACCGCTCCGCCTGCCGCACCGCCGGCGCCGCCCACCGCGCCGCCCGCCCCGACGCACCCGCCGAAGGGCCCCTCCACCGACCCCGCTGACCGGCCCGACCCCGCCACGGGAGAACCCTCATGACCCGGATCCGCCCCGAAGCCCCCTCCCGCACCCGCGTCCTGGACTTCGCGACCCGCACCGCCGACCTCCTCGAACGCGCCGCCCGCACGGCCGCCGCCGAAGCCCCGACGACCCCCGGCGACAACCGGGACACCGACGCCGCCGACGGCGCCCGGCGGGTGCGCGCCGAGGCCGCCCGGGCCGCCGGCGGCGCCGCCTCGCTGGTCGTCGTCGGTGAGAAGAAGCGCGGCAAGAGCTCCACCATCAACAGCCTGGTCGGCGTCTGGGACCTCCTCCCGGTCGACGCCGACGTCGCCACCGGCGTGCACGTCGTCGTCCGGTACGGCGACCGCCCGCGCGCCGAGGCCTTCCTGCTGCCCGCCGCCACAGCGAGCACCACGGCGAGCGCCACGGCGGCGAACACCTCCGACGCCGCGCCGCGCCCCGAGCCGATCCCGCTGGAGCGGATCGCCGAGTACGCCGCCGTCGACCCGGCCACCGGCCGTCCGCACCGCCTCGACGTGCACCACGTCGAGGTCGAACTGCCCGTCCCGCTGCTGGCGGCCGGCCTGGAGCTCATCGACACCCCCGGCGTCGGCGGCCTGGTCAGCGGCCACGCCCAACTCGCCCTGGCCGCCCTGGAGAACGCCGACGCGCTGGTCTTCGTCGTCGACGGCTCCAGCGAACTCACCCGGTCCGAGCTGGACTTCCTCTCCCGCGCGACCGAGCGCACCGCCGAGACGGTGTTCGTGCTCACCAAGACCGACAGCCACGACGCCTGGCCCACCGTCCTCGAACGCAACCGCGAACTGCTCGCCCGGCACGCCCCCCGGCACGCCGACGCCGCCTGGTTCCCGGTCAGCAACCGGGCCTGCCGGGACGCCGCCGACGCCGCCGGCACGGGCGAACTCGGCGACGCGGCGGAACTCCTGGAGGAGAGCGGCTTCGAACCGCTGGACGCGCTGCTGCGCCACCGGATCGCCGCCCGGGCCGCCGAGCTGCGGCTCGCCAACGCGGTGCACGTCGCCCTCGCCGCGCTCGCCGCCCCGCTCGCCGAGCAGGAGCTGCGCCTGCGCTCGCTCCAGCAGGACCCGACGCTGGCCGCCGAGGTCGCGGCCACCGAGGAGGCGCTGCGCCTGCTCCAGTCGGAGAGCGCCCAGTGGCGGCGCGTCCTGACCACCGGGGCCCGCGACCTCAAGAACACCCTCCAGCTCGGCCTCCGGCGCAGTCTCAACGACGTCCGCCAAGTGGCCGAGGCGAAGATCGCCACCTCCGAACCGGCGGCCCTGGCCCAGGAGTTCCCGGGCGAGCTGGAGGCCCAGGTGGAGGCGGTCTGGCTGCAGCTGGACAACGCCGCCCGGCGCGGCCTGGCCATCCTGGAGGAGCGGGTGCGGCGGGAGTGCGCCTCGGTGCTGGACGCCGGGCGCCCCGGCACGGCACTCGCCGTGGTCCGCGACGGAGACGGCGACGGCGAGGGTGTCGGGGAGGGCGCCGTCATCCGCGCCGAACGCGAGGCCCCGCTGGCGGAGTTGGTGCTCTCCACCCACCCGGACGGCGGCGCCCTGGGCGTGATCGAGAGCGTCATCCCGTCGATCAGCACGGCGGCCACCTTCGGCACCGTCGTCGCCCTGGTCACCAGCAGCGTGCTGCTGCCCGCCGTCGCCAGCTACGCGATGCTCGCCGTGCTCACCCGGCGCCGCCGCCGGCGTGCCGAACTCGGCCGGGTGCGCGGCGACGCCACCCGCCACCTCAACCGGGTGCTGACCGACCTGAACACCGAGATCCCCGCCCAGATCACCGGCCACGTCGACGAACTGGCCGACCGGCTCGCCGTCGCGCTCGACCAGGCGATCGCCGACGAGCGGCTCCGGCTGGAGCGGCAGCTCGCCGACCACCGGCGCAACCTGGCCGCCTCCGCCGCCGACCTCGCGGCCGCCCGCGACCGCGCCAAGCGCCGGATCGGCTCGCTCACCGCGCTGCGCGACGAGGGCCTCGCCCTCGCCCACTCCCTCGGCCGCACCACCGGGGCGCCGGACCCCGGCCGGAGCTGACCGCATGGACCTGATGAACCTCCGGGTGGTCGCCCTCGGCCACAGCGGCGCCGGCAGGAGCAGCTGCCTCGCGGGGATGTCCACCCACCTCGCGGCCGACCGCAAGGGCTTCCGGCCGGTCACCGCCGACCGCCGGACCGCCGACGACCTGACCACCGCCGGCGGCCGGCTGCGCCAGGGCGTCCACCCGCCGCCGTCCTCGCGGCGCACCGAGCTGAAGGCCGGGCTGCGATACGGGCGCGGCGAGGTGCCCGGCTTCCACTGGACGGCCTACCGGGGCGGGGCGCTCACCGGCTCCGCCGCCGACGGCCCGGAGACCGCGCGGCTGCCGGTCTCCTGGTTCAAGGGCGTGGAGGGCGCGGCCCAGCGGCTGAAGTACGGGGAGGGGCGGGTGCGCGAGCTCAAGGAGGAGGTAGCCGGGCTGAGCCGCCCGGCCCGGAAGCTCGCCCGACTGCTGGAGCGCGAGCAGCGCGGCACGGCCCCGCCGGTCGGTGCGCCCGTTCGGGCGGTCCGGCGGTGACCGTCCCCCCGTCCGACGCCGAACTCGCCCCGGTGGTGGCCGCGTTCTGCGCGGAGCTGGCGGGCCGGCTGCCACCCGGCCCGGCCGCGGAGGCGGTGCGGGCCGTCCACGAGCGGCTGGCCGAGCGGACCCTGCGGATCGCCGTCGGTGGCCGGATGAACGCGGGCAAGTCCACCCTGGTGAACGCCCTGCTCGGCCGCCGGCTCGCCGCCTCGGCCGCCACCGAGTGCACGACGGTGGTCGCCTGGTTCCGGCCCGGGCGGCTCAACCGGCTCCAGGTCCGGCAGCGGGACGGCACCGTCCACTGGCAGGCCGGCGGACTGCCGCGCGACCCCCGGGACCTCGGCGTGAGCGCCGACCGGATCGCCGAGGTCGTCGTCGAGGCCGCCGGACTGCGGCCCGCCGGCGACTGCGTGCTCGTCGACACCCCCGGCCTCGACTCGCTCAGCGGCCTCGACGGGCCCGCGCTGGAGGCCCTCGCCCGCGCCGACGCGATGATCTACGTCATGCCGCACCCCGGCGCGGGCGACGCCGAGGCGCTGGGCGCCCTGCGGGCCCAGGCCGACGGCCGGATGACCGCGCTCAACGCCGTCGGCGTGCTCAGCCGGATCGACCTGCTCGGGGAGGGCCACGGCGACCCGTGGCCGCGCGCCCGGCAGGTCGCCGCGACCAACGCCGACCGGCTCGCCGGGCTGGTCGACGCGGTGCTCCCGGTGGTCGGACTGCTCGCCCAGACCGCCCTCGGTGACGACTTCACCGAACCGGACGCCGCCCTGGTGCGCCGGCTCGTCGAGGCCCCCGCCCCCGAACTGCGCCGCGCCCTCTACTCCGGCCGGCGCTTCCTCGACTGGGACGGCGCGCCGCTCACCGGCCCCGAACGGCAGCGGCTGTACGGCCTGCTCGGCGTCCACGGCGTCGACACCGCCCTGACGGCCGCCCGCCGGGCCCGCTCCGAGGGCCGCCCGATCGGGGCCGCCGCCCTGCTCGCCGAGTTCCGGGCCGCCTCCGGCATCGCGGCCGTCGTCGAGCACCTGCGGCTGCGCTTCGTCGACGTCGCCGACGCGCTGCGCTCGGCCGCCGCCCTCGGCGCCGTCGAGGCGGCCCTCGGTACCGGCGAAGGCCTGCCCGCCGCCGTCCTCCAGCAGGCCCGCACCCGGATCGGCGACCTGCGCCGGCACCCGGAACTGCGCCGCCACGAACTCGCCCGGGCGCTGGCCGCGGTGGCCGGACAGCGGCTCGAACTCGACGAGGACACCGCCGCCGCCCTGATCGCCCTCGCCACCGGCCGCACCCCCGCCGCCCGCCTCCGGCTGCCCGCCGACGCCGCCCCCGCGGACCTGCGCCGGGCGGCGGCGAGCGCCGCCCGCGACTGGCGCCGCCTGGAGGACGGCCCCCTGCGCGACGTCGGCCGCCACGCACGGATCGCCCGCGAACTGTGCGAGGGCATCTACTTCGCCACCCCGCCCGCCTGACCGCCCCTCACGCGGATGCGGTGGCCTGTTCCGGGCCACCGCATACCGGGCAATCGATGGGAAACGCGGCAGCCGTCGGGAAGGGACCGTCAATGTCGGGGGGAATTCCGGGAATGCGCCGCAGGATTCAGGACAACCGTCCGGAGGTTCCCGGAATTCGGAGGCATTCGGGGACGTGCGCACGTTGGAATCACAGCTGCGGTCCCTTTTGCGCCCGAGCCTACCTCCGGTGGGCGAGGGCAGAGAAGAGATGCCATGGACGATTTCGACGGCGAGACCTCGCCGCGCAACCCCGTCTTCTGCACGCTCGTCAACGCCACCCTCGACCTCGACCGCGAAGACCTCGGGCACCCCGGCCACCCCGGTCTGTGGTCGCGCCTGCTCGGGGACCGGCGCCCGGTCCACCGGCGCGGCCTCTACTGCCCCGACTGCCTGGCGACCCGCGGAGTCGCCGTGTGGATGTACGTCTTCGAGCGCCAGGGCGTCCGCATCGCCGCCCACCACAACCCGCGCCACCGCCGGTACCACGGCGAGAGCGACGAGCAGAAGGCCTCCAAGGAGCGCTGCCGCCGGGTGGCCGAGAGCACCGGCCACCCGGCCGAGGCGGAGGCGGTCGGGGCCGCCGGCCACCGCACCGCGGACCGCGACGCGCCCCCGCGCCGGGGCACCACCGGCCCGCGCCCGCGCCGGGACGTCCACCGCCGCCGACCCGGGCCACCGGTCGTCGAGGTCCCGCTACCGATCGCCAGGCCGCCCATCGCACCGCTCGTGCGCGACCTCTGCACCGCGGGCCGCGGCGCCCGCTGCGGAGCGGCTGCCCGCCTCTACCCGGGCGGCTGGTTCTGCGACGACCACCGGCCCGGCGCCCACCCGCGGTAGGGCCGTGACCGCCGCTCCCACCGGCCCAACGAGCGACCCGGGGCGGCGGTCACCGAGGTGCGAGCCGGCTCGGCCCCGTCCGCGGGTGCGGCCCTACCGCCGGTTCGAGCAGCGACAGCGTCCGCTGCCGCGCGTCGAGGCCGACGCGGATGCCGGACGGCATCGGCGGACTCGAACCGGTCGGCGGCGCAGTCGGGGCGTCCGGCATGATGGGCGGCGTACGGAGCGCCCTCGCGGGGCGCGGGTCGGGCCGGGGAGGGGCGGGCTGATGAGGCGGACGGCAGTGGCGGTGGCAGCGGGTGTGCTGGCGGGGGCGGTGGCGGTGACCGGCTGCGGAAGCGTGCGCAGCACGGGCGGCGGCGGGACGGCCGCGTCCACCGCGCCCGCGCCCACCCCGTCCGCCCCGTCCGCGTCCGCCACCTCCCCGACCGGCATCGCCGAGCACGACCGGCTCTTTCCCCAGGTGGCGGCGCTGGGCTGCGCGTCCGCACGGCCGAGCCCCACCGCCGGCGGCACCGGCACCGGTACCGGGTCGACCGGCCCGGCCGAACCGGTCGACCCGTGGGTGGCCAAGCACGCCGAGAACTCGATGTACAAGCAGATGGCGGTGCTCACCGCGGAGGCCCGCTGCCGGGGCGAGGCGCACGGCAAGCGCATCGCCGACGCGGTCGGGGCCCGCGCCGGGGCACCGCTCACCGAGGACGACGTGCGCGGCATCCTGGCGTCCCTCGGCTACCCGGCCGACAACATCCAGCTCCACGTCGCGGGCGGCGAGGTGTCGTTCGAGGTCAGCGTCCCTGGCGCCGGCCCGTGCGTCGCCGGCCGCCTCGGCAGGCCCGTCACGGTCGAGGCCCACGGGTACTACCTGGACGGCGGCTGCACCGAGCCGAAGGGCGGCCACTGACCGCGCGAACCGGGCCGGTGCTGGTACAAAGGACGGGCGCGGCAGGGGTCGACACAGGCGGGACGGGGGAGTGACAGCATCCGAACGGGGCCAGGGGCCCGCGGACATCCGCAACATCGTCACCGACAGCACGGTGCACTACCTGGTCCAGATCGGCGTGCTCAACGGCGAGTTGCACCTCACCGTGCCGCCCCCGCCGGTCCCGCCGGCGACACCCCTCGGCCTCGCCGAGGAGCGGCTGGCCCGCAGCCTGCTGTACCAGTGGCGGGCCGAGGCCGACGCCTGGGACATGGCCGACCCCGAACCGCTGGCCGTCCGCTGGGTGCACAGCCGCACCGCCCTCGGGCCGGGGACCGAACTCGGCGGGCGCGGTGACCGGGTCGGCACGATGGCGGAGGCCCTGCTCGGGCTCGACCGGCGCCGCCTGCTGATCCTCGGCGGGGCCGGCGCGGGCAAGACGACCCTGGCCGTGCTGCTCACCCTGGAGCTGCTCGCCCGCCGGCTCACCCGCGGCGAGGACGTCCCGGTGCCCGTCGTGCTGTCGCTGGAGTCCTGGGACGCGGAGCGGGTCAACTTCCACGACTGGCTGATCGGCCGGATCGCCGAGGAGCACCCCGGCCTGCCGCGGGTGGACGGGCTCCACCCCGCCGGCCGGCTGGTCAGCGAGCGGCGCCTGCTGCCCGTCCTGGACAGCCTCGACGAGCTGCCCGAGCACCGGCGGATCGCGGTGCTCGGCGCCCTCGGGCGCCAACTGGGCCAGGACGGCGGGGTGGTGGTGATCTGCCGCACCGAGGCCTACCGCGAGCTGGTGGCGGCGCAGCGGGACGTGCTCCGGGTGGACTCGGCGATCGAGGCGCTGCCGCTCGACCCCGCCGACGTGGCGGCCTACCTGCGCCAGGCCCGGCAGCCGTCGCGCGCGAAGGAGTGGGCGCCGCTGCTGGCCGAGCTCCGCGCGGAGCCCAACAGCCCGGTGAGCCGGGCGCTGTCGACGCCGCTGATGGTGTGGCTGGTGCGGCGCGGCTACGAGCGGGCGCCGGCGGACCCGGGTGAGCTGGTGGACCGCCGGCGCTTCCCGACCGCCGCGCAGGTCGAACGGCACCTGCTCGACCGGATCGTGCCCGCGTCGTTCCCGCGGCTGCCTCCGGGCCCCGACCGCCTGCACCCGCCCCGGCAGTGGGAGGCGGAGCAGGCGCGGGTCTGGCTGTCCCACCTCGCCCGGCTGATGAGCCGCCAGGGCACCGCCGAACTGGCCTGGTGGCGCCTGTTCGGCACGCCCCTGCCGCGGGCGCTGGCGGTGCCCGTGCTGATCGCGGCGGGGATCGCGCTGTCGGTGCTGTTCGACCTGGTGCTGGGGCTCGTCCAGGGCTCCTCGCACCGGATCTTCGGCTTCGGAGCCACGCTGGGCCTGAGCGTGACCATGGCGGGGGCGGTCCGGACGGCCGGGCAGGTGTGGTTCGGGGACGACCCCTCGACGCCCCGGCGGCGGGCCGATCCGCTGCGGTTCGCCGGCGCCCTGCGCTCGGCCGGCCGCAACGGGCGGCTGGGCCGGGCCTGGCGGCTCACGGTGGTGATCGGCGGGCCGCCGGTGATCCTCGCCCTGGGCGTGTTCCAGTACCTGGTGCCGTCCTCGGTGGGGCTCATGCTGGTGGTGGGCCTGCTGCTGCCCGGCTATCTGATGATCGTGATGGCGGCCCCCTCGGACACCGTGGACGCCGCGACGCCCGACGCGCTGCTCCGGTCGGAGCGGACCGCGGTGCTGCTGACGATGGTCGTGCCGGCGCCGCTGATCGCCGCCGGCATCGAACTGCTGGGCTGGGCGCGGGCCCACCCCCACGGGGACTGGGCCGACGCCCTGGCGGCCTGGTGCGGGGCGTGCGCGATGTTCCTGCTGATCAGCCCGTGGAGCCGGTGGCTGCTGGCGCGGTGCTCGCTGGCGGCGGCGGGCCGGGTGCCCTGGGCGCTGATGACGTTCCTGCGGGACGCCCACCGGGCCGGCCTGCTCCAGCGGACGGCCGGGACGTACCGCTTCCGCAACCTGCGGCTCCAGCAGCACCTGGCCGCCGCGGTCGACCCGGTGCACCCGCCGGGGACGGGAGCGGTCCCCGCACCCCGCAGGGCGCCCGGCGCGACCGGCCCCGGCCCCGGTCCAGGCCCCGGCCCCGGTCCAGGCCCCGGCCCCGGTCCAGGCCCCGGCCCCGGAACCGGCCCGGGAACGCCGTCGCCGTCGCCGTTCCTGCCCCCGGCCTCGACCTGGCGGGGCTTCACCGCGCGGCGCGACCCGGCCTCGTACCTGCTCACCGGCCGGACGCGCGAGGTCATGCTCGCGCACTGGGGCCCGCTCGGCGCCCTGATGGCCCTCCAACTGGTGCGGACCACGGTGGGCGGCACCTGGGACCAGCTGGTGTCCTGGGCGCCGATGGTGGGGCTGCCGGCGATCGGCCTGCTGCTGATGCTGATCCGCTTCCTGCCCCGGCGGCGGTTCGAACTGCACATCACCGACACGTTCATCGCCGCCCGGTGGGGCCGGAACACCTGCCGCTACGCGTGGTGCGACGTGGACGAGGTGGCGGTCCGCCGGGTCCACGTCTGCGGCCGCGACGCCCGCGTGCACGGCATCCACGTCCGGCCGGGCCCGGGGGCGCCCGTCCCCCCGGCGCGCTTCCGGGGCCGGGACGGGTGGTACCTGGTGCAGCCCCTGGGCGTCGGCCGGGCGGTGCCCCCGGACATCGAGGAGGCGCTGGCCGAGCTCTCCGGCGGCCGCTGGCGCCCGTAGCGCGGCGCGCGGGGCACGCCCGGGAGAGCGCGGGAGAGCTCGGCCTGCTCCGGCCCCGCGGGGCCGGAGCAGGGGCCGCGCCGGTCAGTCGCGGCCGCGGGCCAGCAGGGCGGCCGAGGCCGGGTCGCCGACGCGGGTCGCCAGCGCTCCCTTGAGGACGCTCAGCGCGGCCGGCAGCGCCGCCACCGCCGCCGCCTTGAGCGCGCCGATCGACGTCAGGTCGAAGGTGTCGGCCAGCAGCAGGCCGAGGAACGCGGAGGCGTAGGTGGCCGCGGTGCGCTCGGTCAGATCGATGATGAACTTCCGCATGGTCAGGACTCCTTGCACGTGGAGGTGATCAGGTGCGTGGTCGCGGAGCACCCGGGTGGGGCCGTTCGCGGGGGACGGGGTCGGTGGCCGGAGGACCTGCGGGGACGGGGAGTTGCCGCCCCCGGGTGTACACGTTCGGGCCCCCGGTTTCCGAGGACGGCCGCGGTGCGCACCCGAAGAAAGTCCGAAGGCCGAGGGGCGGCCCGGGGCTCAGGCCGGGTCGCAGGTGAGGGGCTCGGCGCGGGGCCCCTCCGGCGTCGGCCGGAGCAGGGCGTAGCAGGTCGCGGTCGCGCTGCGGCCGTCCTCGGTGACGCGGACCGCGTAGCGGACCGGCCCGGGCCGCGCGCCGGGGTCGGCGGTCAGGTGCCACGGGGCGGTGGCGGTGGCACCGGCCGCCAGCCGCCGCGGCGGTGCCGTCCCGGGCTCGGCCCGCCAGCCCGGCGGAAGCACCGGGGGGAGCACCTCGATCGACACGTCCCGGTGGGCCGTGTTGGTCAGCCGCAGGTCGGTCCCGGCGAGGCGCGGCCGGACCAGCGTGGTCGAGGCCGACCAGACCCGCAGGCGGGTGATGCGCGCGCCCTCCTGCCCGGGCAGCACGACCGGGACGATCCTGATCACCGACGTGGTGAGGCCGAGTTCGAACCGCCGGTCCCGTCCCGTCAGGAGGTTCTCGTTGGAGACCCGTTCCCGGCCCGCATCCACCCAGGTGCCCCCGGCGGTGAGTGCCTGGACCGTGGTCATCGCGAAGCCGCCGGGCTCCATGTCCAGCTCCATCCGGGAGATCGGCACCGGGCTCCCGAAGCCGATCTCCAGCCACTCCGACCGCCGCAGCCAGTCCGCCATCTCCTCGGCGTCCGCCGCGCCGGGCACGGCCGCGTTCGGGCTGCCGTGCGTCGACCAGTCGCCGCCCTTCCCGTCGCGCGGCCCGTCCGGGCTGCTCCCGGGGGCGGAGTAGCTGGCCGTGAAGGCCGGCCAGGAGCCGTCCCCGCGGAAGGCGGCGAGGTCGACCTCGTGGGCGAAGTCCGGCAGCGGACGGAGCCACCGGTCGACGGCGGCGGGCAGCCCGAACGCCGCTGAGGGCGGCAGCGACCCGGTGAACAGTAGGGTGAGCGCCACCGGCACCGCCGCGAGGCCGGCCAGATGGGAGAGCAGCAGCGCCCGCCGGGTGCGGGCCGTCCCGCCGGAGTGCCGGACCCGGAGGCCGCCGGCCGGGCGGACGCGGCGCGGGGCCGGGAGGCGCCGGGGCCCGGCGGGGACCCCGGCGGCCCAGAGCAGCAGCCCGCCCAGCGCCGGGCCCGCCCCCGCCTCCGCCTCCGCCGCCGGGCCGTCGGCCAGGAACCGCGTCCGCGTGCCGGTCCGGTTGAGCAGCCGGACCAGGTTCCCGGCCCCCGCCTCCTCCAGCCACGCGCGCACCGCCTCCTCGCCGTCCCCCGGCCCCGGACCGGCCGGGGTGGCGCGCAGCGCGGCGGCCCGGGTGAGCACCACGGCGATCCGCCGCGGCCGGCGGCGCCGGGGAAGCGCGCCGACGGCACGCAGCACCCGCTCCGCCGCCGGGACGGACCCGGGCTCCGCCGACCGGGCCGTGCCGCCCAGCGCCCGCCGCACCGAGGGGAGCGTCAGCGCGTCGAGGACCAGCACCAGTCCGTGCGCGCGGCGCAGGCCGTCCAGGGCGTCGAGGCCGGACTGCTCCGCGAACACCGGGCCCGGCGGATCGAGCAGCACGAGGGTCCGCCGCCCACCGCGCGGCCCGGTCAGCTCCGCCGCGGCCGTCCCCGGCAGTGCCGGACCGACCCGCCCCCCGAACGGCCCGAGGACCGCGGCCAGGTGCGCGAACCCGCCGCGGACGACGGTGCTGCGCCCCGACCGGGGCGCCCCCGCGACGAGTACCGTCCGCGCCGGTGCGCCGCCCGGCGGCACCGGCCGGGAGCAGTGCGGGCAGCGGGCCTCCAGCCGCCACGCGCCGAACACGGTCCCGGCGGGCAGCCGGACCCCGCAGCGGCAGGTGCGGCGCAGGCCGCCGTGCCGGTCGGGAACCAGGCCCGGGTGCCGCGCGCCGCACCCGGGGCAGAGCCGGTCCGGCAGTTCCACGGCGCGGCCGCAGTCCGGGTGCGGGCAGACCGCGGCGGCGGCGGTGAGCCGGCGGCCGAGGCGGTCGACCGCCCGGCAGGCGGTCCACCAGAGCCGGAAGGCGGCCAGCAGCGCGGCCCGGAGCAGCAGTTGGCCGGCCAGGGCGGGGAGCGCCAGGAGCGCCGACACCAGGACGGCCGCGGCGGCGCTGACGCCCTTGAGGAGGCGGAGCAGCCCGCCGACGCCGCGGGTCACGATCCGCTCGGCGCGCCGCGCGGACCCGCCCTCGGGCGGCAGCAGCCCGGGGCCGATCCTGCGCGCGGCCCGGAACTCCTCGGCGTAGGCCTCCCGGAGAGCGCGCCACACCGCCCGCAGCGCCTGCCCGCCGGCCCGGTGCAGGTACGGCTCCCGGGCGGGGCCGCCGTCCGCGGGGGCGGGCGCGCCCGCGCCGAACGCCTCCCGGACGGCCCGGGCATGGCGCCGGAGCAGCCGCGGCAGGACGACCACGAGGGCGTGCAGCGCCACACCGGCGGCGGCGAAGAGGACCCCGGCCCAGAGCAGCACCGGGAGCAGCAGGAAGGCGAAGACGGCGTTGCCCCACTGCTGCGCCGTCGGGCCGGGGCGGCGCGCCCGGCCGGTCTCCCCGCGCCCCGGTGTCACGCCCGCCCCACCCGCCGGGCCCGGTCCAGGAAGCCGACGCGGTGCAGCAGCCACAGCAGGGGGTCCTCGACCCGGTGCGGACGCGGGCCGCCGGGCGGCGTCGCGCCGGAGCGGGGCGCGGCGCCGAGCGCGGAGAACGCGAAGAGCTGGTGGTCGGCCCGTTCCTCGCGCAGCCGCCGGGTGATCCCGCCGCCCCGCCAGAGCTCCAGCAGCGCCCGCAGTTCGGTGTCCACGGCCGCCCGGTCCACCGGGTCGTACGCCGGGCCGGGGGAGCGGCGGCGGTGCAGCGGGGAGTGCGGCGGCAGGGTCGGGGTGAGCAGGTCGAGCTTGGCCAGCCCGACCGCGAGCGGGATCCGGATCCGGCCGCCGGCGGCCCGGGGCAGCCCGTCGAGAGCCCGGTCCAGGGCCTGCGCCGACCGGGTGCCCCCGCCCGGGCGCAGCCCCGTGCCGGGCAGGTCGCGCGGGTCGAGCAGCAGCACCGCCGCGTCCGCCGCGGAGAGGTCCGGCGGGGCGGCGCCGGCCGGGCAGTCCAGCAGGACCAGCGTCAGCGTCCGTTCGCGCCGGCCGCCGCCGCGGCCCAGCCGGTGGACGAGCGGTCGGGAGCCCGCGTGGGGGTCGTGGGCGGGGAGCGTACGGCCCTCCTCGTAGAGCGGGTGCTCGTAGCGCAGCCGGACCTCGCTCTCGGTCCGGTCGTCGCCGGGCAGCAGGGCCACGTCCAGCTCCGCGCCGAGGCCGTGCCGCAGTTCGTGCAGCAGCACGGCGAGGAAGGTGCTCCTCCCGCCGCCGGGCGGCCCCGCGACCGCGAGGATCAGGCCGGGCTCCCCGGGACGGCCCTCGGGCAGCCGCTCGCCGCACCGGCGGCAGTGGCGGCGCGAGGTCGTCCGCCCGCAGCGGCCGCAGACGGCGGACGGCGCGCGCGGATCGGCGAGGGCGAGCCGGTCGTCGCCGCTGCACCGGTCCGGCCGGGAGACGCACCGGAAGACGGTGTCCGCGCGGCCGACCCGGCGCAGACAGGCCGGGCAGACGAGGCCGCCCCCGCGACGGCCCGGGAGGGTCACGAGCGGTCCTCCGCCCGCCGCGCGCCCGTCCGCAGCCGGCGGACCGGCGGATCGACGAGCACGACCTCCTCGCCGAGGGTGAAGCAGCGCAGCCAGGAGACACGGCCCCGGGGCAGCCGGGCGGTGAGCACGGCCGGGCGGCCGGGGCCGATCCGCACGGCGCCGAGCTCGGCAAGGGTCTCGCCGTCACCGGCGGCGAGCGGCCAGGTCGGCCCGGTGGAGGCGACCAGCACCAGCCCCGGCACCAGGACCTCGGTGGCGCACCGGAAGACCGCCCGCACCGAACGCCGTCCGGGCAGCCCCCGGCGGGTCAGGGTGTACGGGACCTCGATCCGGGCCGGCAGGACCAGCCGGACCGGCGGGCCGAACGCCGGCAGGCCGTCCGCCCGGCCGACCGGGCGCAGCTCGACCTCGGCGGGCGCGCCGTGCGGCACGGGGAGCCGGACCCCGTTGCGGTGCAGATGGCCGAGGCGGGTGACGGTGCGCCGCTGGAGCGCGCCGCCGGCGACCCGCCAGCGGACCTCGGCCTCGCCGGGCCCGTCCGGCGGCCAGTCGAAGGTGACCACGGCCTCGCCCGCGCCGCGGACCACCGCCGCGTTCCGCAGCTCGGGGACCGCCACCACCGGTTCGCCCGCCCCGATCGCGGCGCGGTCGCCGGCGACCGTGACCGCGACGACCACGGCGCCGCGCCCCGGGGGCCGGAACCGCAGGCCCCCGGCGGCGGGCCGGGCCGACAGCCGGGTGCCCCGGGCGGCGACCTCGGCCGGGCGCAGCAGCCGGCCGACCGGCCACGGCGGGCGGGCGTCGAAGGCGTAGAGGCGGACCTCGCCCCGCGCGGACTCCGCCGGGCCGGTGAAGCGGGCCTCGAACTGGCCGGGGTCCTCCGCGGCGGGCGCCACGACGAGGTCGGTGACCGGCTCCGGGGGCGCGAGCGGGAGGGCGCTGAGCACCAGGCCCGCGGTGGCCGTCACGCTGCCGTCGTCCTCCCGGTAGAGGGCCTGGATCCGGTAGCCGTGGGCGCGGCCGTTGGGCCGCCCCCGGTCGGTGAACCCGTCCGCCCGGGCGGCGACCGGCGTGCCGTGGGGGTCCGGCGCGCCCTGCGGATCCGGGTCGGCGAGGCGCGTGACGCGCACGGCCTCCGCGCCCGCCGGGAGCTGCCAACGGCCGCTCACCACACCGTCGTCCGCCTCCAGCCGGGCGGATCCGACCTCCGGCCGGTGGCATACCGGCCCGCTGACGGCGAGCGGTGAGTACAGCCCGTCCGGCTCGGCGGCGCGCCGCACCGCGACCCCGTAGTGGACCGGCACGTTCACCGGGGCCCCGGTGTCCAGCAGCGAGACCGCGCCGGGAGCGGGCGGTTCCAGGACCGTCCCGTCGGCCACCGAGCGCGGCGCCCGGTCGACGCGGCGCACCACCACGTACTCCGGCCACCCGGCCGTCGACGGGGTCGGCTCCCACACCACCAGCACGCCCGTCCGGTCCGCCGCCGCGCTCACCCGGGGGACCGGACGGACCGGCAGCGAGCGGCGCACCTCGTCGAGCCGGGGCAGGTCCCGGACCAGGGCCTCGGCCCGGTCCAGCAGCGCCCAGGCGTGGTCCGGATCGGTGACCCGGTGCCCGGAGGCGAGGTCGCCGAGCCGCCGCGCCTCGGCCAGGACCGCCCGGACGTGCGCGGCCGGCGCGGCGGCCTCCGGCGGGAGCGCCCGCTCCGGGAGCCGGTCCAGCACCGCCGCCGCCTCGGCCAGCAGCCCGTCGGCGACCAGCGCGCGCAGCCGGGCGGTGACCGGGTCCGGCTCCGGCTCGTCCAGCACGGCCAGGACCAGCCGCCGGGCGTCGGGCGCGGCGACCGACAGGCCCTGCTCGGCGTGGGCGAGCAGGGTCCCCGCCCCGGCCCGGGCGGCCCGCCGGGCCCGGAGCGGCGTGGCCAGTTCGTGCAGCAGCACGGCGCGCAGCCCCTCCGGCCCCAGGTCGCCGAGGACCTTGCGCGCGGCGGCGGCCACCGCCTGCGCCGCCGTGTGGGCGGCGCCGTGCGGCTGCCGGCCCCAGCGCAGCGCGGCCGCCTCCAGCGTGTGCTCGGCCGGCGCGGGGCCGGTGAACGGCCGGACCGGGGCGTCGGCGCGCTCCCCGGGGGCGCCGGCCGTCAGGAAGTCGGCGAGGTGGCGCAGCCGCAGGACCGCCAGCTGCCGCGCGCAGCGGGCGTAGGCCGGGTGCGGCAGGTCGCGGGGGAGCGGGTCGGGCCCGGCGACGGTGACGGACAGGGCCGTCAGGGCCCCGTCCAGCCGGGCCGGGTCGGCCCCGTGGACGGCGCCGACCCGGGCCAGCGTCGCGGGGGTGATCAGGCCGAGGCCGCCGGCGGCCTCGCGCACGGTGGCGAGCAGGTCGTCCCGCGCGGCCGCGGCGCGGCGCCCCTGCTCGGCGACGGCCGCGCGCAGCGGGGCGAGGTCGCCGCCCCGCGCCGCCTCGAAGACGGCCTGGTGCGGCAGGTGGCCGGCCTCCAGCTCCTCGATCACCGCGAGGTACTTGAGCCGGGTGCGGTGCCGCCGCCAGCAGGCGCGGGCGGCCCGCACCGCCTCGTCGACCCCGGCCGCGGTGAGCTCGGCCGGGAGCTGGTAGCGGTGCCGCAGGTCCTCGTCCACCGGCAGGCCCGGGTCGAGCACCTCGCGCAGGTAGCGCGCCTCGTCGAACGCCATCTCGGACGGTGTCCCGCCGCCGTCAGGTGATCTGCTCGCGGCCGAGCGCGACCCTGGCCTCGTCCACCGCCGCCGCGGTCATGCCGCCGATCTGCACGGACAGTTCGAGCCGGCGGCCCGTCTCGCGCTCGGTGGCGACGACCTCCAGCAGCCCCGAGGTGCCGAGCGAGAACTCGCAGGCGAACGGCCAGCGCGCGGGCTTCCCCGGGGGGATGTCCAGATCGCCCTCGGCGACCACGGTGTTGTGGTCGAGTTGGTCGGACTCGACGGCGCCGGCCTGCTCCATCACCTGGATCCGCACCCGGCGCTGGCCCTCGCGGACGGTGTAGAAGTCCTGGGTCACCGCGGCCGGGAGGCCGTCGTTCGCGTGGACGAGGTGGCTGACGTACTCGCGGTCGGTCTCCACGTCCAGCACGCGGATGCCGTAGCCGCGCGCGGCCACCGTCGCGACCTGGTAGGCCTGCCGGGTGATCCGGCCGGTGTCGGGCACGTCGGGGGCCTCGGAGGCGGGCAGGTCACCGCTCTTGACGATGGACAGGGCCCGGTCGAGGGCGTACAGCGCGGCGCCGCGCGCCACCGTCAGGTCGGGGTTGTGCAGCCGGGGTTCGAAGCCGAACTCCTCGCGCAGCCGCTGCGCCACGGCGGGCATCTTGGTGGAGCCGCCGACCAGCAGGACCTCGTCGAAGCGCTCGACCCCGCGCTCGCGGGCCAGGGCCAGGGTGCGCCGGGTGATCTCGACCGTGCGGTCGAGCAGGTCGCGGGTGAGCTCCTCGACCAGCTCGCGGGTCAGCTCGACCTCGGCGACCCGGCCCTGGTGCATCACGCGGACGGTGTAGCGCTCGCGGAAGGAGAGCGCCCGCTTGGCGTCCTCCGCGTCCCGCCGCAGCTGGGTCTCCGAGTGCTGGTCCGCCAGCGGGTCGTCCACCTCGGGGAACCGGGCGCGGAACGCCTCGACCAGGTGCATCACGATCCGGTCGTCGAAGTCGGTCCCGCCGAGCTCCTTGGCCCCGTCGGTGCACAGGACCTTCAGGTCGGTGCCGCGCAGCGTCAGCACGGTGGTGTCGAAGGTGCCGCCGCCCAGGTCGAAGACCAGCACGGAGCGGTCGCGCTCGGCGTCGGTGTCGAGCACCCCGTAGTCCAGCGCGGCGGCGATCGGCTCGGCGACGACGTCCAGCACCCGCAGGCCGGCGATCTCCCCGGCCTTGCGGGTCGCGTCGCGCTCCGCGAGTCCGAAGTACGCGGGCACGGTGATCACCACGTCCCGCACCTCCGCCCCGCCGCTGACCCGCGCGTCGTCGGCGAGCTTGCGCAGGATGCGGGCCGAGACCTCCTCGGGCGTGAACGCGCGCCCGTGGAACTCGCGGAGCACCGACTCGCCCATGTCCCGCTTGATCAGCCGGACCACCCGCTCCGGGTCCAGCACGGCCGCGTCCTTGGCGCTCTGGCCGACGACGGTGGAGTCCGCGCTCTCGAAGTACACCACCGAGGGGGTGGTGTCGGAGCCCTCCAGGTTCCGCAGCACCGTGGGCCGGCCGACGTCGTCGACGCAGGCGACGCAGGAGTAGGTGGTGCCGAGGTCGATGCCGTAGACGGCCATGCGGTCCCTTCCCAGGGGGTTCGCCGAAACAGGAACGGGGGACGGCGGATCCGTCAGGGGTCCCAGCGGGCCACGACCACCTCGGACTTGCGCACCACCCGGTCGCCGGCGGCGAAGCCGGCCGAGACGACGCGGCTGACCGTGCGGTCCTCCCCGGGTGCCGCGGCGGTGTCCCGCCCCACCGGGCGGTGCCGGGCCGGGTCGTAGGGCTCGCCCACCGCGGCCGTGTAGCGCTCGACACCGGTGCCGGCCAGGGCGTCCGCCGTCTCGTCCGCGAGCGCGCGCAGGAGCACGCCCAACTCGTCCACGGTCAGCGGGGAGTCGAGCAGCTCCGCCTGCCGCAGGATCTGGTCGTGCAGGCGGATCAGGGGGTGGCGGACCAGGTCCAGCGCACGCTCCAGCTCGCCGCGCCGCAGCTGCTCCAGCTCGGTGTGCAGCCGGGCGATCAGTTCCTCCCGGCGCTCGGCGAGCTGCTGCTCGCGGGCGAGCGCCCCGGTGAACTCCCGGGCCAGCGCGGCGAGATCGTCGACCGGTCCGGATTCCTCCGCTGCGGGCTGCGCCTCGGGCACCGCGACCCCCGTTCCCCGTGACAGTGCGTCGTCCACCATAGCGCGCCGGTGCCCTCCGGCGCGGTGCTTCGGAGGTCCTCGGTCCGGGGCGGCGCCTCAGTGGTGCGGTCCGTGCCACCCGTGGTCCGCCGAGCCGTCGTGCGGGTCGTGGCCGTGGTGGGTGTCGTGGTCGTCATGGGTGTGGTGGTCGTCGTACGGGGTGCCGGCGTCCTCGTGGTGCGGGTCGTGGTGGTGGTGCGGGTCGTCGGCGGCCCAGGCGTCGGTGTCGTGGCCGGTGTGGTGCGGGCCGTGGTCGTCGTGGGGGAGGTGCTCCACCTGCTGCTCGGCCTGCTGGTCGGCCTCGTGCCCGTGGCGCTCGTGGTGCTCGTCGCTGCCCTGGTGATCCGGGTGGCCGTGGTGGCCGTCGTGGTCGTGCCAGGTGTGCTCGTGGCCGTCCTCGTGGTGGTGCGGCGGGTCGTCGTGGGGGACGTGCAGGGTGGCGCCCAGGGCGGCGCCGGCCAGGGCGTCGCCGAGCCCGCGCAGGAGCGCCGAGCCCGCCGCCCGGCGGCGGGAGCCGGGCGCGGCGGGCGAGGGCAGGACCACCGGGGCGCCCGAGCGGGGCGTGCCCAGCCAGGCGCGCGCCTCGAAGCGCTTGTCCGGGATCGCCACGGTGATCTCGGTGAACTCCTCGACGGGCACACCGCCCGCATCCGTCGCCAGGGCGTCGGTGAACAGGTCGTCGGCGACCACCAGCGCCAGGTCGGTGTCCGGCGTGGCCTTGAGCGCGGCCCGTACCTCCGCGCAGTCCAGCAGCCGGCAGGCCGTCTCCACCGAACGGGCCAGGTAGCCCAGCGGCGCCCGCTGCACCCCGCCCTGGGCGAGGGCCGCCCGGATCCGCAGCCGGCCGGAGGTCCCGGGCGTCCGGTTGAGCGTGTGCAGGGCGTCGCGCAGGCCGAGCACCAGGCCCGGCAGCGCCTTCGCCTCGTCGACGCCGGTCGGCAGCAGGAGGAGTTGGCCGTCGCCCCGGTCCTGGGACTCGCAGCGCGACCGGTGGACGCCGGCCCGCTCGCAGGCGTGGTCCAGGGCGCGGTCCAGCCGCTCCTGGACCTTCTGCTGGACCGGGTACGGCCGGCCGCCGTACGCCTCGATGTCGACGACCAGGCAGATCCGGCGCAGCCGGGGGGTCTCCGTGCGGCTCAAGACCGGCCGCCTCCTTCCGGGGGGAGCGGCACGCCGGCCGCCCGGGCGAGCAGGGAGCGGTCGAGGACGACGAGTTCGCGGTAGCTGGTGCGGACGGCGCCCTGGTCGCGCAGGGTGCGCAGGGAGCGTTCGACGCTGGCGGGGGAGAGCCGGGCGAGCGCGGCCAGGTCGGCGTGGCTGAGCGGGACGTCGATCCGCAGGCCGTCCTCGACGGGGGTGCCGTAGGAGCCGAGCAGGGTGTGCAGGGTGCGGGCGAGCCGGGCCAGCCCGGTGCCGTGGCCGGCGTCGACCCGGTGGCGGGTGGCCGAGCGCAGCTTGCGGGTGACCGAGCGCTGGACGGCGAGGGCGGCGGCGGGCCGGTCGGCGAGGAAGTCCAGGAAAGCCGGACCGCCGATCTCCCGGGTGGTGCTGGTGCGCACCGCGAGGACGCTGGCCGAGCGGGGCTCGCCGTCCAGCACGGCCAGTTCGCCGAGGAGTTCACCGGGCAGCCGGACGGCGAGCAGGGCCTCGCCGCCGTCCTCGGTGGCGGCGACCACCTTGACGCACCCGGTCAGCAGGAGGGCGGCCCGGTCGCCCGGGTCGCCCTCGATCATCAGGGCCTCACCCGGCGCGTAGACCCGCCGGGTGCCGAGCCTCCCGAGTTCCCGCAGGTCGACCTCGCCGAGGCCGGTGAACGGCCCGCGCACGAAGGGAGCGGTCCGGGAGGCGCCGGGTCTGCCCGGTTCCCCGTCCGGGTGCGTGACGTCGCGTGCGCTGTGCATGGTGCCTGCCCCCACCGGTCGGCAGCCCCGCCCCAACAGGGCGATTCCGTACGGAAGATAGCGCACCGCCCGGTGCGGTGTCAGGCTCGGCGCGCCGCGCACCGCCGGTCTGCCCGGATTCCGGTCCGGTCTCTGGCGAATAACAACAGCCTTTGCTTGTCATGGAGTTGACGATCCGTCAGGCTTCTGGGCAGGTCCATACAGGTCCATACCAGGAGGGGTTTCGATGACGGGTTCGGGACGACGCTTGCGAAGGGTCTGCGCGGTGCTGGGAACGGCCGGGGTCCTGGTGATCGGCGCGGGCGGGGTGTTCCCCGCTTCGGCGGCGGTCGCGGAGGGGGTGGTGCAGGGCGAGGGGTCGCCGACGGCGGTCCCCGGGAGCTATCTGGTGGTGTTCAAGTCCGGTGCTGCTGTGGCGGGTTCGGTGGCGGACGGCGCGGCGGCGCTGGCCCGCTCCTACGGCGGTTCGGTGCGCCGCAGCTACGATGCCGCGTTGCGCGGGTTCTCGGCCGATCTCACGGCGAAGCAGGCGCGCCGGCTGGCCGCCGATCCGTCGGTGGCGCTTGTTTCGCAGAACCGGCGGGTGTGGGCCGACGGCGTGCAGGCGGCGCCGGAGTCCTGGGGCCTGGACCGGATCGACCAGCGCCGTCATCCGCTCGACCAGCGCTACACCTATCCGGACGCGGCGGGCGCCGGGGTGACGGCGTACATCGTGGACACGGGAGTGCGGATCGCCTCGTCGGAGTTCGAGGGGCGGGCCTCCTACGGCTACGACGCGATCGACAACGACAACGTCGCGCAGGACGGCCACGGCCACGGCACCCATGTGGCGGGGACGGTGGCCGCCCGTAACTACGGGGTCGCCAAGGCCGCGAAGATCGTGGCCGTCCGGGTGCTCGACGACTACGGCGAGGGCACCACCGAGCAGGTGGTCGCGGGCATCGACTGGGTCACCAAGCACGCCGTCCGGCCGGCCGTGGTCAACATGAGCCTGGGCGGGGAGGTGGACCCGGTCCTGGACGCCGCCGTCGCCGGGGCCGTCGCCGCCGGCCTGCCGTACACCGTCGCGGCGGGCAACCAGCACGCCGACGCGAACACCCACTCCCCGGCGCGGGTGTCGAGTGCGATCACGGTCGGCGCGAGCGACCGGATCGACGGGCAGGCCTCGTTCTCCAACTACGGCCCCTTGGTCGACCTCTACGCGCCCGGCGTGGAGATCGAGTCGGTGGGGCTCTGGGCGGACCTCCCGGGGCTCGGCACCATCATGTCGGGCACCTCGATGGCCGCCCCGCACGCGGCGGGCGCCGCCGCGCTGTACCTGGCGTCGCACCCGGCCGCCACGCCCGCCCAGGTGTCCGCCGCACTGACCGCCACCGCCACCACCGGTTCCCTGCGCGGCCTCGGCGCCGGTTCGCCGGACCGCCTGCTGTACACCGGCACGGTGCCGAACCGGCCGCGCGGTGCGCGGTTCGCCTCCACCGCCCCGCTGCCGTTCACCGGCAAGGGCACCTTCGAGTCCCCGATCACCGTCTCCGGGGTGACCGGCAAGGCGCCGCGCGATCTCGACGTCGTGGTCGACATCGACTACTGGTGGCGGGGCTACCTCAGGGTCGAGCTGGTCGCCCCGGACGGCGCGGCGTTCCTGCTGCGCGACTTCGACCGCACGGAGATGGGCGGGGACGTCCTCACCACCTTCGGCGTCAACGCCTCCGCGCACACCGCGGCCGGGGTCTGGCGACTGCGGGTGACCACCTACGGCGAGTTCTTCCCCGGCACGGTCAACGGCTGGGCGCTGCAGTTCTGACGGCCCCGGGCGGCGCGCCCGGAAGGATCAACAGCAGCCGATTGTCAAGAATCTGACGATCCATCAGGCTTGTGGGCAGGTTCACACCGGAGGGGGTTCGACGATGGGTTCGGAACGACGTCTGCGAAGGGTCTGCGCGGTGCTGGGAACGGCCGCGGTCCTGACGATCGGCGCCGGCGGGGTGTTCCCCGCCACGGCGGCGGTTCCGGAGGGGGCGGTGCAGGGCGAGGGGTCGGCGACCGCGGTCCCCGGGAGCTATCTGGTGGTGCTCAAGCCGACCGCCTCCGTGGCGGGTTCGGTGGCGGACGGCGCGGCGGCGCTGGCCCGCTCCTACGGCGGTTCGGTGCGCCGCAGCTACGACGCGGCGCTGCGCGGGTTCTCGGCCGATCTCACGGCGAAGCAGGCCCGTCGGCTGGCCGCCGATCCGTCGGTGGCGCTTGTTTCGCAGAACCGGCGGGTGCGGGCCGACGGCGTGCAGACGGCGCCGGAGTCCTGGGGCCTGGACCGGATCGACCAGCGCCGCTTCCCCTACGACGACCGCTACACCTATCCGGACGCGGCGGGCGCCGGGGTGACGGCGTACATCGTGGACACCGGGGTGCGGGTCACCTCGGAGGAGTTCGAGGGGCGCGCCTCGGACGGCTACGACGCGATCGACAACGACAACGTCGCGCAGGACGGCCACGGCCACGGCACCCATGTCGCGGGGACGGTGGCCAGCCACACCTACGGGGTCGCCAAGGCCGCGAAGATCGTCGCCGTGCGGGTGCTCAACGACGACGGCGAGGGCACCACCGAGCAGGTCGTCGCCGGCATCGACTGGGTCACCAAGCACGCCGTCCGCCCGGCGGTCGTCAACATGAGCCTGGGCAGCGAGCCGGACCCGGTGATGGACGCGGCGGTCGCGGGATCCATCGCGGCGGGCCTGACCTACACGGTCGCGGCGGGCAACCAGAGCCTGGACGCGAGCCAGCACTCCCCGGCCCGGGTGCCGAGCGCCATCACCGTCGGCGCGTCCGACCGGGACGACGTCGAGGCCTCGTTCTCCAACTACGGCCCCCTGGTGGACCTCTACGCGCCGGGCGTGGACATCACCTCGGTCTGGTCCGTGGTCGACACGGGCGGCCTGGGCATCGACATGTCGGGCACCTCGATGGCCTCCCCGCACGCGGCGGGCGCCGCCGCGCTGTACCTGGCATCGCACCCGACCGCCACCCCCGCCCAGGTGTCCGCGGCGCTGACCTCGGCGGCGACCGCCGGCTCACTGCACGGGCTCGGCACGGGCTCGCCGGACCGGCTGCTGTACACCGGCACGGTGCCGAACCGGCCGCGCGGCCCGCGGTTCGCCGCCCCGGGTCCGGTGCCGTTCGAGGGGGTCGGCACGGTCGAGTCGCCCGTCACCGTCTCCGGGGTCCCCGGCAAGGCGCCCCGTGACCTCGACGTCTCCGTGGACATCGACTACTGGTGGCGCGGCGACCTCAAGGTCGAGCTGGTGGCCCCGGACGGCGCGGCGTTCCTGCTGCACGACACCAACATCGGGGAGGCCTACTCGAACCTGGTCAGCGTGTACGGCGTGGACGCCTCCGCGCACACCGCGGCCGGGGTCTGGCGGCTGCGGGTGACCGACGTCGGCGGCTACTTCCCCGGCACCGTCAACGGCTGGTCGCTGCAGTTCTGAGCGACCTCCGCAGGTCAGAACGCCTCCAGGGCGGCCGCCTCCTCGCGGATCAGCTCGCGCAGCGCCGCGAGCCCGGGGCGGCGGTCGTCCAGGCGCCACTGCAACTCCAGCGGCAGGGTGGCCCGGCCGGAAAGCCGCACGGTGACCACGTCCCCGGTGAGGTGGCCGGTCATCGAGGCGGGGACGAGCGAGAACGCCCGGCTCTGCGCCAGCAGGTAGAGCCGGGAGCCGACGATCCGGGCCGGGCCGACCAGCACCGGCGGCTCCACCCCGTGCTCGGCGCACAGCGCCAGCACGTGGTCGTAGTAGCGCGGGCTCTGCTCGCGCGGCCACAGCAGCAGCGGCAGGTCGCCCAGCTCGTCCAGCCGGACGGCCTCCCGCCCGGCCAGCGGATGGTCCCGGCTGAGCGCGACCCGCACCGGCTCGTCGGCGATCCGCTCCCGCCGGTAGCCGGGCACCTCGTCGAGGAAGCGGCCGAGGCCGATGTCGGCGAGCTCGGCGGCCAGCGTCGGCGAGACCCGGCCGGTGTCCACCGACAGCTCGGCCGGCACCAGGTCCGGCAGTTCGCGCTCGGCGCGGCTGACCACGGCCGGCAGCAGCCGGTTGACCACGGTGGGGGAGGCGACGATCCGCGCCGTGCGCAGCCGGGCCTCCTCGTGCAGCCGCACCCGCGCCAGCAGCGCCTCGGCCCGGTCGAGCAGGCCGGCGGACTCGACGGCCATCACCTCCCCGGCCGGGGTCAGCCGCACCGCCCGCCGGCTGCGGTCGAACAGCTCCACCCCGACGGTCCGCTCCAGCCGGGCGACCTCCTGGCTGACCGTCGGCTGGGAGATGTGCAGCCGGTCGGCGGCCCTGCCGAAGTGCAGGGTGTCGGCCACCGTGAGGAAGACCTCCAGCTGGCGCAGGGTGAGACTCATAGCCGGAAGTCTATGAGAAGGGCCGGTATTCATTCTGGATCCCGATGTGATCGCTCCCTACGCTGAAGCCACTCCTGCCACACCGTGGTGGCAGCCTCACAGGGAGCACACCGCCATGACCGGACTGCCGATCCGCATCTCCGAGGAAGTCGCCGAGGCCGTCGCCGCCGGCGCGCCCGTCGTCGCCCTGGAGTCGACGATCTTCACCCACGGGCTGCCCCGGCCGCGCAATCTGGAGGTCGCGCTGGAGGCGGAGGAGCGGCTGCGGTCCACCGGCGTCGTCCCGGCCACCATCGGCGTCTTCGCGGGCGTGCCCACGGTGGGCCTGTCCACCGGGCAGATCGAGGAGCTGTCCGAGTCCGACGACCTGGACAAGTCCAGCCTGCGCGACCTCCCGGTGATCACCGCGCTCGGCCGCCACGGCGGCACCACCGTCGCCGCCACCGCCTTCCTCGCGCACCGCGCCGGCATCCGGGTCTTCTCCACCGGCGGCCTCGGCGGCGTCCACTACGGCGCCTCGCAGAGCTTCGACGAGTCCGCCGACCTGACCACCCTGGCCACCACCCCGGTCACCGTGATCAGCGCCGGTGTGAAGTCGATCCTCGACATCCGGGCCACCCTGGAGCGCTTCGAGACCCTCAACATCCCGGTCATCGGCTACCGCACCCGCCGCTACCCCGGCTTCTACATCACCGATTCCGGCCACGCGATCGGCTACCGGGTCGACACCCCCGAGGAGGCCGCCGAGGTGATCGAGGCCCGCGACGGCCTGGGGCTGCCGCAGGCCGTCCTCATCGCCAACCCGGTCGACCCCGACAAGCAGCTCCCGCCGCAGGAGCTGGACGCGCTGCTCACCCGCGCCTGGGCCGAGGCCGAGCGCCTGGGCGTCAGCGGCAACGCCTCCACCCCGTTCCTGCTCGACTTCATCCAGCGCGACACCCAGGGCCGCAGCCTGGAGGTGAACATCGAGGTCTACCGGGGCAACGTCCGGCTGGGCGGCGAGATCGCCACCGCGCTGGCCGCCGCCCGGAACGAGGGCTGACACGTGCTCGGAGTGCTCGGCGACCTCGTCGAGGACATCGTCGTCTGGGTGGGCGGCCCGCTGCGGCACGGCACCGACTCCGACGCCCGGGTCTTCCGGCAGCGCGGCGGCAGCGCCGCCAACGTCGCCGCCTTCGCCGCCGGCCAGTGCCCCACGCGGTTCCTCGGCTGCGTCGGCGACGACCCGGCGGGGCACGGCCTGACCGCCGAACTGGCGGGCCACGGTGTGGACGTGCGGGTCGCCCGGCACGGCAGGACCGGCAGCATCGTCGTCCTCATCGACGACGCGGGCGAGCGCACCATGCTCCCCGACCGGGGCGCGGCCACCCTGCTGGAGACCGTCCCGGACGCCTGGCTGGAGGGGCTCACCCACCTGCACGTGCCCGCCTACTCCTTCGACGGGGAGCCGGTCGGCACGGCGGCCGTCGACGCGCTGCGCCGGGTCCGGGCGGCGGGCGGCACCACCTCGCTGGACGCCTCCTCGACCGGCATGCTGGAGGGCTTCGGCCGCGAGCGCTTCCTCGCTCTCGCCGCCGAACTCGCGCCCGCCCTGCTGTTCGCCAACCGGGAGGAGTCCGCGTACCTGGGGCTGCTCGCCGACGGCCGGCCGGGGCCGGAGCGGGCCCGGCTGGCGGCCACCACGGTGGTCACCAAGTCGGGCGCCGAGGCGACCACGGTCGACGTGCCGGGGGAGCGGCCGTTCACCGTGCCGGTGCCGCCGGTCGGCGAGGTCCGCGACCTGACCGGCGCGGGCGACGCCTTCGCGGCGGGCTTCCTCGCCGCCTTCCTGGACGGCCGGCTGACCGGCACCGGGCCGGGCGGGGCCGGGCTGCGGGAGGCCGCCGCGCGCGGGCACCGCTGCGCGGCGCGGGTGCTCGCCTCGCCCGGCGCGTCCTGTCCGCAGGACTGAACCGGCCCGGCCCGGTCCCCGCGGGCCGGGCCCGGCAGGTCGGGCCGGGCTCGGCTGGTCGGGTCGGGCCGGGGCCGGTTGTCCGGGACACGCTCACCAACGGCGCACGGTCCGATCGGCGGGGTGTCGCGTGCGGTAGGAGATGGCTCGTCCCATCACCCACCCGACAAGGGGTTCCGCCGTCATGACACTCGCCAGATCCGCCGCCCGCGCGATCGGGTCCGTCCTGCTGCTGGCCGCCGCGCTGCTGGCCGTGCCGCTGAGCGCCGCCCAGCCGGCCGCCGCCCAGGGGCCGCGCAACGAGAAGGAGGCGGCGGTGTGCCGCCACGTCCTCGGCACCTTCCTCGGCTTCGCCGGCCGGCACGTGGCCGACGCCTGCGCCGTCCAGCCGCAGGACGCCGCGGCCGCGACCCGCTGAGCCCGGACGCCGCCGGTGCCGCCCGCTCCGCCCCGGCAGGGCCGGAGCGGGCGGCACCGCCGTCACCCCGTGAGCCTCGCCGCCACCGGCCGGTGGTCACTGGGCGTCGCGGGGAGGGTCCAGGTGTCCGTGGCGGTGAGCCCGCGGGTGAGGATGTGGTCGATGCGGACCACGGGGAAGGCCGCGGGCCAGCTGAAGCCGAAGCCGGTGGCGGCGCGGGTGAGACGGTCGGTGAGCGGGGCGAGGGCGCGGTCGCCGGAGGCCGTGTTGAGATCGCCCAGCAGCAGCACTCGGCGCAGCGGTTCGCCGTCCAGGGCCTCGGCGAGGGCGGCGATGTCGCGGTCGCGCTGGGCGGTGGCGAAGCCGGCGACGGTCGTGCGCACCGAGGCGAGGTGGGCCACGTAGACGGCCACCGGACCGCCGGGAGCGCGGACCTCGGCCCGCAGGGAGCGGTTCCAGCCGGGGTCGATGACCAGCCGCCGCGACTCCGTCACCGGGTAGCGGCTCCACAGCGCCACGGTGCCGGTGCGGGCGTAGTGGGGCAGCGCCTTGTCGAGCACGCCCCGGTAGGCGGGCAGGGCGGCGTCGGTGACCTCCTCCAGGGCGACCAGGTCCGGGCCGGCCGCGAGCAGCGCGCGGGCGGTGCCGGCCGGGTCGCTGTTGGCGGCGTTGACGTTGTGGGTGACCACCGTCAGGCCCGGGCCGCCCGTGGCGCCCGCCGTCCCGCCGGCCAGCAGTACCGGCCCGAACACCACCGCCCACACCAGGGCCAGCACCCCGCCCGCGCAGGCCGCCGCCGGCGCCCGGCGCAGCGCCGCGCACAGCAGCACCGGCGGGAGCACCAGGCCGCTCCAGGGCAGGGCGCTCTCCCACAGCCGGCCGAGGCCCAGGCCCAGGTCCGGTACCAGCCGGTGGCCGCCGAGGGCGAGCGCGGTGAGCAGCCCGAGCGCGGCGGGCACGGGCCCGCGCCGCCACCGGGGGGCGGCCCGGTGCGGCCGGTGCGGCCGGTCCGGGCCGGTACGGGGTTCGGGCTCGGTACGGGGTTCGGGAAGGACCGCCGTGAGGGCCGTCATGACGCGCCTCCTCATCCCGCGGCGTCCTGGAGCTGCGCGGGGCAGGTCCCGCCGGGCCGGGTGAGCAGCTCGAAGTGCCAGATCTCGTTGGCGTACACCTGGCACAGCCCGTACGCGGCGCCGTGCTGGATGAGCCAGTAGTCGGCGTCGGTCGGGCCGACGTCGACCGCCTTTCCGGTGACGTGCGCGGACTTGTCCGGCGTGTTGACGAACTGCCGGGCCCGCTCCAGGCTGCCGTACCTGGTCACCCCCCGGTCCAGCAGCCGCTGCTGGTAGGCCCTGCTGCGCCAGCCGGAGGTGACGGTCATCTCGATGCGCTGGGCCCGGGCGTCGGTGGCCGCCCGCTGCAGGGCCTCGCGCAGCGGGCCGTCCAGGTTGCCCACGGCCGGGGAGGCGGTGTCGAAGGGGCTCAGGGTGCGGCCGTCGGGTATCTCCCCGTCCGCCTCCGGTCCGGTCGCCGCCGCAGCGGCGGTCGCCGTGGCCGTCGGGGGCGGCGGTCCGGTGGTGGCGGAGGTCGAAGGCGGGGCGGGCGGGGCGGGCGGAGCGGCCCGGATCCCCGGCGGGTCGGCGGCGCACGCCCCGGCCAGGGCCAGCAGCGCCACCGCCGAGACTCCCGCGGCCAGCCGGCGCCGCCCGGTGCGGGCCGTCGCCCCCGTGGGCATGCCCGGCTCCGTGCTCGTCCTCGTCCGGCCTGTGTCCATGGCTGCCTCCTGATGTGTCCGTGCGTTCCCGGACCATTGGAGGAGGCGCCGTGTTGCGAGGACGTCTGCGCGAACCGATACGTTTTCGATAGGCCTCATCGGGTCCAATGGGGGTGAACAGCGACGACGGGAGAGCGGCACGTGCGGGTCCTGGTGGTGGAGGACGAGATCTATCTCGCGGAGGCGGTCCAAGCGGGACTGCGGCTGGAGGCGATCGCCTGCGACATCGTCACCGACGGTGACGCGGCGCTGGAGCGCCTGGCGGTCCACGGCTACGACGTCGTCGTCCTCGACCGCGACATCCCCGGCACCCACGGCGACGACGTCTGCCGCAGCATCGTCGAGCGCGGCCTGGGCTGCCGGGTCCTGATGCTCACCGCCGCCGCCCGCCTCGACGAGAAGGTCGCCGGCTTCGAACTCGGCGCCGACGACTACCTCACCAAGCCCTTCGACCTCGCCGAACTCGTGGTCCGGCTGCGTTCGCTGGCCCGCCGCCCGGCCCAGGCCGCCCCGCCGGTCCTGGAGTACGCCGGAGTGCGCCTGGACCCGTTCCGCCGCGAGGTCTACCGCGACGGCCGCTACGTGGGCCTGTCCCGCAAGCAGTTCGCCGTCCTGGAGGTCCTGATGGCGGCGCGCGGCGGTGTCATCAGCGCCGAGGACCTGCTGGAACGCGCCTGGGACGAGAACGCCGACCCCTTCACCAACGCCGTCCGCATCACCATCTCCGGACTGCGCAAACGCCTCGGCGACCCGTGGGTGATCCAGACCGTGCCGGGCGTGGGCTACCGCCTCGGCGAGGAGGACCCCCGGCGGTGAGCAGACCCCCTCTCGCCGGGCGCCCGCACCGCCCGCGCCCGCGCCGGCTGACCGCCCGGATGCGGCTGACCCTCAGCTACACCCTCTTCGCCGTCACCGCCGGCACCCTCTCGCTCGCCGTGGTCTACGTCGGCATGCGCTACATCCCCAACTACCCCCTCACCTCCTCCAACCCGCGCTACCGCTCCGACGCCCCCTCCCGGCAGGAGATCCTGCGCTCGCTGCTCACCGCCAGCGGCTACGCCCTGGCCCTGCTGACCGCCGTCGGCCTGGCCGGCGGCTGGCTGATCGCCGGCCGGGTGCTGCGCCCGCTCAAGGACATCACCGAAGCCGCGCACCGCGCCGCGAGCGGGGCGCTGGAGCACCGCATCGCCCTCACCGGGCCGCGCGACGAGTTCACCGAGCTCTCCGACGCCTTCGACGAGATGCTGGCCCGCCTCCAGCGCTCCTTCGAGGCCCAGCAGCGCTTCGCCGCCAACGCCTCCCACGAACTGCGCACCCCGCTGGCGATCACCCGCACCATGCTCCAGGTCGCCGCCGCCGACCCGGCCGGCCAGGACTGGGGCAAGCTGGTCGGCCGCCTCCAGGACACCAACCAGCGCGGCATTGAGATCAGCGAGGCCCTGCTCCAGCTCGCCGACCTCGGCCACACCGCGCCCGAGCTCGCCCCCACCGACCTCGCCGCCGCCGCGGGGGAGGCGCTGGCCGCCGTCCGGGACGAGGCCGCCGCCCTCGGCGTCCGGCTCACCGCCGACCTGCGGCCCGCCCCGACCACCGGCAACGCCGTCCTGCTGCGCCAGGCGGCCGTCAACCTGCTCCACAACGCCCTGCGGCACAACCTGCCCGCGGACGGGCGGGTCACCCTCGTCACCGGGGCCGACCCGGAGCGGCCCGGCCGGGTGCGCCTCGGCGTCGCCAACACCGGCCCGCGGCTGACGGCGGAGGCCGTGGCCACCTTCACCGAACCCTTCCTGCGCGGGCGCGGGCGCACCGCCGCGAGCGATCCGGCCCGCCGCGGCCACGGCCTGGGCCTGGCGATCGTGGCCGCCGTCGCCGAGGCCCACCACGGCGAACTCCACCTGGTCCCCGAACCGGCCGGCGGCCTGCGGGTGACCCTCGTCCTGCCGGGCTCGCCCGAGCCGTAGCCGAGCCCGGCCCCGCTCCGGGGCGCCCGTCGGGGGCACCGGTCGGGCAGCGCGCCGAGCGCTCCCGCCGGGGCCGGCCCGGGAACGCGGGCCGGTCCCGTGGCCGACCTCTGCCGCGCGGGCGCTCCGTTCTCCGCGGTGGCCCACCGGCGCGGAGAGGCGGCTGCGGGCGCAGTGCGGGTGCGGTAGGGTGTCGGACGCCGCAGTAGTAAGCGTAGAGACGGGGAGGTGAGAACCCATGACCGCTGTGCCGGAACGGGTGCTCCCCGGCCGCGACGGCGACACCCTCGTGCAGGACCACGCCCGGCCGTAGCGCCGGCCGCCGTCCCGAGCGCGGGAGCGTCCGCCGTTCGGCGACGCATCGCGCGGGAGCCCCGGGTTCGGACGACGTCCTCCCGCCTGTGCTCCGAGGGGTTCCCTTGTCTGTCCACCCGTCTGTCAACCTCCGCTCCGCCGTCACCGCCAGGTTGCGCGCCGCCGGCTGCGTCTTCGCCGAGGACGAGGCGCGCATCCTGCTCGCCGCCGCCGCGACGCCCGCCGACCTCGCCGCCATGGTCCGCGACCGTGCCGCCGGCCGGCCGCTCGAACACGTCGCCGGCTGGGCCGAGTTCGCCGGCCTGCGGATCGCCGTCGACCCCGGTGTCTTCGTGCCCCGCCGGCGCAGCGAGTTCCTGGCCCGCTCCGCCGCCGCGCTCGCCCGTGAGGAGGCGCTGGTGGTCGACCTGTGCTGCGGCACCGGAGCCCTCGGCGCGGCGCTCGCCGCCACCGCCGGCCACCCCGTCCGGCTGTACGCCGCCGACCTCGACCCCGCCGCCGTCCGCTGCGCCCGCCGCAACCTCGCCGGGACCGGCGCCGAGGTGTTCGAGGGCGACCTCTTCGAGGCTCTGCCGCCCGGCCTGCGCGGCCGGGTGGACGTGCTGCTCGCCAACGTCCCGTACGTGCCGACCGCCGACATCGAGCTGCTGCCCGCCGAGGCCCGGCTGCACGAGGCCCGGCCGGCGCTGGACGGCGGCGCCGACGGCCTCGACGTGCTGCGCCGGGTGGCCGCCGAGGCCCCGCGGTGGCTCGCCCCGGGCGGCGCGCTGTTCTTCGAGACCAGCGACCAGCAGGCCGCCACCGCCCTCGGCGTGGTCACCGCCGCGGGCCTCACCGCCGTCCTCGGCTACGACGAGGACCTCGACGCCACCGTGGTCACCGCCGGCCTGCCGCCGACCGCCGCGAGCTAGCCGCAGCCGGACGCACGGAGCCGTACGCGCGCAGCCGGACGCACGGAGCCGTACGCGCGCAGCCGTAGACGCGTGGACATGCGGCTGAGCGCGACGGCCATGTCCGGGCGGCGGCGCGCGGAGTTGACTGATGCCCATGAACGAGAACGCGAACAGCAACCAGCAGCCCAGCACCTCCGCCGCCACCGCCGCCGCCCGGACCGTCCTGGTCACCGGTGGTACCGGCAAGACCGGCCGGCGGGTGGCCGAGCGCCTGACCGCGCTCGGCCACACCGCCCGGATCGGCTCGCGCACCGCGCCGGTCCCGTTCGACTGGAACGACGACACCACCTGGGACGCCGCCCTCGACGGCGTCACCGCCGCCTACCTCGCCTACGCCCCTGACCTCGCCTTCCCCGGCGCCGTGGAGACGGTCGGCGCCTTCGCCCGGCACGCCGCCAAGGCCGGGGTCGAGCGACTGGTGCTGCTCTCCGGGCGCGGCGAGGAGTCCGCGCAGGCCGCCGAGGCGGCGGTCGCCCGGGCCGGCACCGGCTGGACGGTGGTCCGCTGCTCCTGGTTCTCCCAGAACTTCTCCGAGAGCTTCTTCCTGGACGCGGTGCTCGCGGGCGAGCTGGCGCTGCCGACCGGCACCGCCGTCGAGCCGTTCGTCGACACGGACGACATCGCCGACGTCGCCGTGGCGGCGCTCACCGAGGACGGCCACGACGGCGAGGTCTACGAGGTGACCGGCCCGCGCCTGCTCTCCTTCGCGGACGCCGCCGCCGAGTTGTCCGCGGCGACCGGGCGGGAGATCCGCTTCACCCCGATCACCGTCGAGGAGTGCCGCGAGATGCTGGCGGCCCTCGGCCTGCCCGGCGACTTCGCCGACCTGTTCACGCTGATCCTGGACGGCCGCAACGCCTGCCTGGCGGACGGGGTGCGGCGGGCACTCGGCCGCGAGCCGCGCGACTTCGCGGACTTCGCCAGGGACGCCGCCGCGTCCGGCGTCTGGAACGTCTGAACACCCCTGCCGCACCCCGCCGTTCCACCCCCGGCCCGGGGATCCGCGCACGATCCCCGGGCCGCCGCCCGCCCCGACGCCTCCTGGAGCCCGCTCATGTCCGCCGCCGTCCCCGCCCTCCCCTCCGCCCCCGTCCTCACCGGTGCGACCGCCGCCACCGTGACCGCCTCCTCCCGCGCCACCGGCCCGGTGCTCGCCACCGCCGCCACCGCGATGGGCCTGATGTCCGGCCTCTTCTTCGCCTTCGACGTCTCCGTCATGCCGGGCCTCGCCGCCGGCGACGACCGCACCTACGTGACCGCCATGCAGCACATCAACACCGCGATCACCAACCCGGTCTTCGGCGCGGTCTTCGTCGGCGCCCTCGCGATGCCCGCCGTGGGCACCTGGCTGCTGCACCGCTCCGGCCGGCGCGCCGCCACCCTGTGGACGGCCGTGGCGACCCTGCTCTACCTGGCCGCGCTCGTCCTCACCGGCGCCGTCAACATCCCGCTCAACGACCGGCTCGCCGCGGCCGGCGACCCCGCCGGGATCACCGACCTCGCCGCCGTCCGGGCCGCCTTCGCACCGACCTGGACGGCCGCCAACCTCGCCCGCACCGTGCTCTGCACCGCCGCGCTGGCCGCCCTCACCCGTGCCCTGCTGGTCCACCGCCGCCCCGCCGCGCGCTGACCCACCCGGCGGGGCGTACGGATCCGGATGGATACGATCTTCTTATGATCATCTCCAGCGCCCGCACCACGGTCTTCGACATCGACGGCACGCTCTGCTTCGACGGAAGGACGATCGACCGCCGGATCCTCGCCGCCGTCGAGGCCTGCGAACGCGCCGGGCACCAGCTGGTCTTCGCCTCCGCCCGGCCGGTCCGCGACCTCCTGCCGGTCCTGGACGGCGCCTTCCCCGCCGCCACCCTGATCGGCGGCAACGGCAGCCTGGTCTCCGTCGGCGGCCGGGTCCGGGCGCGCGCCGCCTTCGACGCCGGCGACCTCGGCGAGCTGCTGGTCGAGGCCGAGCGGTTCCGGGCGGGCTACCTCGCCGACGGCCCGTGGGACTACGCCTACACCGGGCCGGCCGACCACCCGATCCTCGGCCGCGTCGACCAGGGCCGCCTGGCCCGCCGGGTCGACCTCGCCGATCTCCCCGCCGTGGTGAAGTTCCTCGTGGTCGACGCCACCGACCTGGCGGCCCTCGCCGAGGCCGGCCGGGTGCTGGGGATGACCGTCAACCACCATGTCGACGAGTCGATCGCCGACTTCGCGCCGGGCACCACGAACAAGTGGGAGGCCCTGGCCGCCCTGGGCATCGAGGAGTACAACGCCTTCGGCAACGACGTCAACGACCTCGACCTGCTGCGCAACGCGCGGCACGCGGTCCGGGTCGGCACCCACCCGGGGCTGGACGGCGTCGCCGGGGTCACCGTCGCCCCCGAACCGGGCGCCGTCGCCGAGGAGATCCTCCGGCTGGCCGCCGCGGGCGCCGCCGGCTGACGTCCGTACCGCCGGCCGGCCGCCGCCCGTGGGGGCGCGCGCGACCGGGGTGCGCGGGGGAGCCGGCGTCTGCCAGGATGGACGCCGCTCCTTGACGCCTCGCCGGGAAGGCCCGCCATGGACACCCTGACCGGGCTGCTCGACGGCCCCAAGGCCCGCTGCGCGTTCGTACTGCGCTCGGTCCTCAGCGCGCCGTGGGCGCTGCGGATCGAGGACCGCGCACCGCTGTCGCTGGTGACCATGCTGGACGGCGAGGCGTGGATCCTGCCGGACGGCGGCAAACCGGTGCCGGTGCGGCCGGGCGACCTGGCACTGCTGCGCGGGCCGGACGCGTACACCGTCGCGGACGACCCGGGGACCGAGGCGGGGATCGTCATCGGCCCCGGCCAGATCTGCTCCAAGGACGGCGTCAGCGTGGCCACCTCGATGGCCCTCGGGGTGCGGACCTGGGGCGAGACCCGGCCGGGCGACGAGCGGCCGTCGGTGATGCTGTCCGGCACCTACCGGGCCGACCACGAGATCGGCCGCCGGCTGCTGGCCCACCTGCCGGCCCTGCTGGTGCGGCCCGCCGGGGTGAACAGCACCGAGGACACCCTGGTCCGGCTGCTCGCCACCGAGGCCACCCGGGCCGAGCCCGGCCAGGAGGTGGTGCTGGACCGGCTGTTGGACCTGCTGGTGGTCGGGATGCTGCGCGGCTGGCTGGCCGCCCCGGACGCCGACGCGCCCGGCTGGCTGCTGGCGCAGGCCGACGAGGTGGTCGGTCCGGCGCTGCGGCTGCTGCACGACGATCCGGCCCGCCCCTGGACGGTGGCCGCGCTCGCCGCCGAGGTCGGGGTCTCCCGGGCCGGGCTGGCCCGGCGGTTCACCGCGCTGGTCGGCGAACCGCCGATGGCCTACCTGGCGAACTGGCGGCTGACGCTGGCGGCCGGCCTGCTGCGCGACCCCGAGCTCACCATCGCGGCGGTGGCCCGCCGGGTGGGCTACGGCGACGCGTTCGCGCTCAGCACCGCCTTCAAGCGGGTGCGCGGGATCACCCCGCAGGAACACCGCCGCCTGGCCGCCTCCGGTGCCCCGGCCGACGGTCCGGAGGGCGGAGCGGCGGAGGACGGCGCGGGCGGGGCAACGGACCGGACGACTCCGGGCGCGACGGCGCTGCCCTCCCGTCCCGGGCCGACCACCGTGGTGCTGGCGGCCGGCTGAACGCGACGGGACGGCGCCGGTGCCGCCCCCGGCCGTCCGGCCGTGGGCCTCAGTTCGGGCTGATGTCGCAGTGCATCACCAGGGCCCAGCAGAGGAAGCCGAGCGCCGCCGTGGACAGCAGCGCCCGCGCCGCGCTCCACCGCACCCGCCGCGCTCCGTACGGGTCCCGGGGGTCGAACGGCTCCCCGTACTCCGCCCGGCCCGCCTCGCCGGCCTCCGCCAGCGCCTGGCTCAGCGGGAGGTTGACCGCCCTGGTCGCCACCAGCGAGCCGGTGTAGCAGGCCAGCGCGCCGACCGCCGCGGGCAGCACCCGGTGCCCGTCGCTCGGCAGGTGCAGCACGACGGCCGCGGCCGTGGAGACCAGGGCCCCGGCGAAGCCCAGCAGGTACCACCCGTTGAGGACCGCCACGTTGAGCCGCTGCATCGCCTGGACCACGGCGAGGTTGTCGGCGGTGCGCAGCCCCGGTGTCACCGAGGCGTAGGTGTAGAAGAGTCCGGACGTCACTCCGGTGGTGACGGTCGCCGCCACCAGTGCGAAGACCCGCATCGCCTCCATGTCGCCCTGCCCCCGTCCTGTCGGCCGGCGCCGCCCGATCGAAGCGGCCCGAAGGCCGATCATCCGTCATCGAACGGCCGCCTGACCACTGAATTGGCCGATAGGGCAATGATGATGACGAATGGTCACGGATCCGCGGCCGGAACCCGATCGCGGAAGGTCAGCCTCCGGTGCGCCCGGTGTGCCCGGTGTGCCCGGTGTGCCCGGTGTGCCCGGCGAGCGCGGCCAGCAGGGCGTCGGCGGTCCAGTGCCCGGCGGCGCCCGGACGGGTGCTGAGGTAGACGGCGGTGCGGCGCGGCGACCAGCCGTGCGCGTCGGCCAGCCCGGTGGCGAGGTTGCGGAGGTAGCGGGCGCGCGGGGCGTTCAGCTCGGCCTCGGCCAGCGTCCACGGGGCCGTGAAGGTCAGCACGGGGACGCCGTCCAGCGTGCCGGGGCAGACCAGGGTCTGGTACCGGCCCGGTCCCTGCGGGTCGTGGCCGGTGCGCAGCACGGCGGCCAGGTCGAGGTCGGCGCCCGGACCGCCGCCCATCTCCTGGGCGGCGATGTCGCTGAACTGCCCGGCCGTCAGCAGGTACGCGCGGGCGGCCGCGGTGCCGGGCCGGCGGGGGTCGTAGAAGGCCATGCCGCCGCCCCAGGTCCGCGACTCCAGGGCGAAGTAGAGCAGCCCGGGCAGGCGCACCGGCACCGAGCGCTCCGGCGGCCGGGCGTCGCGGCAGCCGGGGTAGTCCCGTTCGCCCTCGGGAGGCCGCCCGCCGCGCAGGTAGCAGGCGAGCCGCTCGGCGTGCATGTTCGAGCCGTACGCGGCGTACCAGACGAGGGGCGGCGCGGCCGGCCCGGGGCTCGACGGCGCGGGGCCGGGCGGCGGGCTGACGAGCGGTCGGATCTCCTCCACGGCCGGTGAGGCTACCCGACCGGCCCGCCCGGACCGGCCCCTCCGGGCAGGCGCGCCGGGCAGGTCCGGCGCACCCGGGCACCCGCCGGTCAGCGCGGGTCCTCGAACGGCCCCGGCGGGTGGGCGCCGGTCGCGGTCCGACCGGACGCGCGGGCCGCCAGCGCCTGCCGCGCCGCGTACCCCCGGGCCGGACCGGCCGCGGCGTCCAGCTCCTCGTCCGGCCGGAACCAGGCCCAGTCGGTGATCTCGCCGTCCGGGCAGCCGAGCCGGACCACGGCCGGGTCGGCGGTGCCGAAGTCGTGGAAGAACTGCACGATGGGGTGGTCCGCGCCGGGGGCCGGGTGCTGCCAGACCACCGCGAGCAGCGGCCCGGGCGGCCGGTCGAGCCCGGTCTCCTCCCGCAGCTCGCGGGCCGCCCCGGTCGGCGAGTCCTCGTGGGTGTCGAGCACGCCGCCGGGGAACTTCCACCGCCCGGCGTCCGGCCGCCGGTCCGGCTCCCGGACCCGCGACCTCACCATCAGCAGCCGCCCGTCCGGCGCGGTCACCACGGCGGCCGTGCACAGCCACGCACGCGGGGTGGTGGCCAGCCACTGGGGGCGCGGCAGGTGCGGGCGGGCCGGGGCGTGCGCCCGCAGGAAGCGGACGGCGGCGGGGGAGACACCGGGCAGGTTGTCCGTGAAGAACCAGGCGTGCGTGGCGTGTCGGGGGAGGACGAGCCGGTCCAGCGCGCCGGGAGCGTGCGCCGACAGCGCGAACACGTGTCGCCGCGCCGCCTCCGCGCCGTCCTCCGCCGCCTCCTCGAAGACCCCGGCCGGTCGCACCGTGCCGGCGGCCACCCCGCAGACCTCGGCCAGCGCGCGGACGGCCGCCGCCGCCGGGGCCTCGGCCGGGCGGACGGCGGCGGACGGCAGCTCCCAGCGGCCGTCCGGGCGGCGCAGCAGCAGGACCCGGCCCAGCACATCGGTGACGAGCACGGCGGCGAGTGCGGCGGCGAGGGGTGAGGGACGGGGCGAACGCTCCACCTGGGGGGCCTCCTTCGACGAGGGAACGACGGGGCAGGGCACGGTCACGAGCGCGTCAGCGGGCTCCGGGCACCGCCCGCCCGGCGCCGAGGTCCAGCCGCATGTACCCGTCCACCGGGGCGAAGCCGAGCGTCCGGTAGAGCGGCGCACCGGCCTCGGTGGCCCGCAGTTCGACCGACCCGCAGCCGCCCGCCCCGAGCGCCTCGACCAGCGCCTCCGCGACGGCCCGGCCGTGCCCGCGCCGCCGGTGCGCCGGGTCGGTGACCACCGTGTGGATCCGCCCCCACAGCCCTGTCGGGTGGCTCGGCCCGCGGTAGCCGCGGTAGACGATGCCGATCGCGCAGGCCGCCAGCCCGCCGCCGTCGGCCGGCACGACGAAGGCGAGCAGGTGCGGATCGCGGCCCAGCCGGTCCCGCATGTCGTCGCGGAAGGTGGCGCGCCACTCCGCGTCCAGCGGTCCGCCGTCCAGTACGGCGACCCGCAGCCGCAGCAGCTCGTCCGCGTCCCCCGGCCCGGCGGGCCGCACCCCGCCATCCGCCGCGTTCTCACCCACCCGGCGCCACCTCCGTCCGTCCCGCACCGGCCCGCCGCCGCTGCGGGCCCCTACCCGTTCGCACCCGCTCCGGAACCCCACCTCCGCATGCCCGGGCGCTCCCGGGGGCGTGGCACAGCGCCACGTGCGCGCCGATGTCCGCCCTAAACGGGACATGCGTGTGTACGTGAACAAATTGTCAGAAACGGCGGAATGCTGTCGATCGCGTGGAATTCCGAGGATTTCCTGCCGATCGGGCTCCTGGCCGATGGCTCGTCACCTTCCGTTGACCAAGCTGTTCTTGTGCGATCGGCACCGCGTTGGGATGATGATCTCCGAAATTCCGCGCATGCTTTTACCCGTTCCGAACGAGTGCGCCGTCACCAGGCGATTCACTGACGGCGCCTCCGAGGATGAAGGGCCTGCCTTGCTCGAATCCCGTTTCCCGATGACTGTTTCAGCAACTGCCGCCAGTAGTCCGGAGGTCCGGTCCGTGTCCCGCACTCGCATACGAACCCTCAAGGCCGGCGCCCTTGCGGCGACTCTCGCCGCCGGTGCCCTGACCGCGTTCTCCGCCTCCACCGCGGGCGCCGTGGCGGGCGATCCGGCGGCCGACGGCTCGTACGCCTACACCGCGCGGATCGCGATCGGTGACAACGTCCGTGCCTGCACCGGTGCGCTGGTGGACCGCTACTGGGTGATCACGGCGGCCTCGTGCTTCGCCGCCGACCCCGCCCAGCCCACCGCCATCGGCGAGACGCCGAGCTGGAACACCACCGTCACCGTGGGCCGCACCGACCTGACCGCGAGCGGCACGGGCGCGGTCAGGACCGTGGAGAAGCTGGTGGCCAGTGCGGGCCGCGACCTGGTGATGGCCAAGCTGGCCGCCCCGGTCGACGGCATCACCCCGCTCCGGGTCGCGGAGTCGGCGCCGACCGCGGCCGAGACGCTCCGGGTGCCCGCCTACGGCCGCACCAAGACCGAATGGGTGCCCACCAGGCTGCACTCCGGCGCCTTCACCCTCGGCGCGGTGCGCCCGGCGGGCGTCGACCTCGCCGGCACCGGCGGCGCGGCGGTCTGCAAGGGCGACACCGGGGCCCCCGTGATCCGTGGCACCGGTGCGGGCGCCGAGCTGGTCGCCGTCGCCTCCCGGTCCTGGCAGGGCGGCTGCCTCGGCGTGACCGAGACCCGCACCGGTGCCACCGGCACCCGCACCGACGACGTCTTCGGCTGGATCAACACGACCCGGCACACCACCTCCTCCGGCACCCGTTTCACCGGCACGCCGTTCACGATCAAGGACCCGGTCGACAACCACCTGGTGACCTACCTCCAGGACAGTGCCAACCACCTGTGGTCCTTCGACCCGCAGGGCGAGCGCTGGGTCGACCACGGCGTCTACGCCGCCACCCCGCCGACCGCCGCCGTCGACCCCGTCACCAACCGCGTCGTGGTCTACGTCAACGGCCCGGACAACCGGCTCTGGTCGTTCGACGAGCGCGACGGGAAGAAGTGGACCGAGTTCCCCGCGACCCCGAGCGGCACCGTCCTGGCGCCCGACGCCGTGCCGCGCACGATCGTCGACCCGGCCACCAACCGCCTGGTCGTCTTCATCCGCGACACCGCCAGGCGCCTGTGGTCGTTCGACCCGCAGAGCCGGACCTGGACCGACGTCTTCCCCGAGATCGCCGCGCCGATGGTCGCCACCGACCCCGTGCCGATCATCAACCCCAACGACCAGCACATCACGCTCTACTACAACGGGCCGGACAACCGGCTGAACGCGCTCTCGCTCCCCGACCGGACGCGGACCGAGTTCGTCCTGACCCCCGCCGGCACTGCGATGGCCCCCGACGCCGTGCCCAGCACGGTCGTCGACCCCGCCAGCGGGCACTTCGTGACGTACATCCGTGACACCGCCCACAACCTCTGGTCGGTGGATCCGTTCGGCCCCGGCTGGGTCCACCTGGGCTGGAACCCCGGCCAGGCGATGGCCGCCACCGACCCCGTCGCGGCGGTCAACCCGGGCACCAACCACGTCAACGTGTTCGTGAACGGGCCCGAGAACGAGCTCTACTCCTTCGACCCGCAGGGCGGCGGCCAGCACAACGGCTGGACCAAGTACGTCCACACCACGGCGGACACCGTGCTGGCCCCCGACGCGGTGCCGTTCGCGGTCGTCGACCCGACCGACGGCAACCTGACCACCTTCGTCCGCGACACCAGGAGCACGCTGTGGTCCGTGGACCCGGCGGCCGAGGGCTGGGTCCCGTACGAGGGCGGCCCCTCCACCCCCTGACCTGCCGAACACCGCGCGGCCGCACCGCCGGACCGCGACCGGGGCCCGTCTTCCACGGAGGAAGGCGGGCCCCGGTCCGTCCCCGCCTAACCCGCCCGGGCCGGGCGCAGTACCCGGCGGACGGCGGCGCGCAGCCACTGGTGGGCGCCGTCGGCGGTGTGGCGCGGGTGCCAGGCCATGCCGATGGTCAGCGGCGGCAGCGGCAGCGGGATGTCCAGCAGGCGCAGCCCCAGAGCGTGCGCGGCGCCGCCGAGCGGGGACGGGGGCTCGCCCGGCAGCGCGGCCGGCACCAGGCAGACCGCGTCGCCGGCGGCGGCCAGAGCCATCGCCGCCAGGTGCCCGGGCAGGACGACGCCGACCCGCCGGCTGAGCCCGTGCTCGGCCAGGGCCGCGTCCAGCGGGCCGGTGAAGCGGCCCCGGCGGCTGACCGCCACGTGCTCGGCCGCCGCCAGCCGGGCAGGCGTCAGGGTGCCCTCCGCGAGCGGGTGCCCGGCCCTGACGCCGGCCGCCATCCGCAGGGTGGCCAGCTCCTCGACCCGGGTCTCCGGGTCGACGTGGTCGATGGCCCCGACCTCCAGGTCGACCCGGCCCTCGCGCAGCGCGGGGCCGGCCTCCCACTCCTCGGGCAGCACCCGCAGCGAGACCCCCGGAGCCCGTCGCCGGGCCAGCGCGAGCAGCCCCGGGGCCAGCGCCGCGCCGACCAGGTCCGAAGCCTGGAGGGTGAAGGTGCGCCGCAGGGCGGCCGGGTCGACCTCTCCGCTCGGGGTGAGCAGGGCCTCCAGCCGGCGCACCACCGCGCCGGCCTCGTCCCGCAGTGCCTCGGCGCGGGGGGTGGGCACCATGGCCTGCCCGGCCCGCACCAGGAGCGGATCCTGCAGCACCCGGCGCAGCCGGGCCAGGGTGCGGCTCATCGCCGCGGGGGAGGTGTGCAGCCGCGCGGCGGCACGGGTGACGCTCTGCTCGGTCAGCAGGGCGTCGAGGGCGACGGCGAGGTTGGCGTCGAGGTGCGGGGTCGGGTTGCTCACCTGCGTCATTCCGTTCCGGGCAAGGATTGGATGCTGAAGTTCCCATTGTGGCAAGGCGGTTGGCGTCCGCACGATGAGGGGGTCGTACCGATCCGACGAAACGACCGAGAGGTTTTCATGATCGTCATCACCGCTCCCACCGGAAACATCGGCCGCCGGCTGCTGTCGCTGCTGGTCGAGGCCGCGCCGGCGCACGGGGAGGAGTTGCGGGTGGTGGTCCGCGACCCCGCCCGGCTCCCCGGGTCCCTGCGCGGACGGGTCGAGGTGGTCACCGGCTCGCACGGCGACGCCGCGACCGTCGAGCGCGCCTTCGCCGGTGCCGACGCCGTGTTCTGGCTGGTGCCGCCGGACGGCTCGGTGACGCCCGAGCAGGCCTACAGCGGCTTCACCCGCCCGGCCGCGCGGGCCTTCGCCGCCCACGGTGTCGGCCACATCGTCGGCGTCTCGGCGCTCGGCCGCGGCACCCCGCAGGCCGCCCGGGCCGGGCTGGTCACCGCCTCGCTGGCCATGGACGACCTGATCGCCGGCTCCGGCACCGCCTACCGCGCCCTGGCCAACCCGTCCTTCTTCGAGAACCTGCTGGAGGAGGCCGGCTCGATCCGCGAGGACGGCGTCTTCACCGACACCGTCGCCGCGGACCGCCCGGCCCCGATGGTGGCCGCCGCCGACATCGCCGCGGCGGCGGCCGGGCTGCTGCTGGACCGCACCTGGACCGGCGTCGGCAGCGTCCCGGTGCTCGGCCCGCAGGACCTCTCGCCCGACGACCTGGCCCGCATCATGACCGAGGAGCTGGGCCGTCCGGTCCGCTACCGGCGGCAGACGCTCGACGAACTGCGCTCCGACCTGCTCGGCCGGGGCCTCGACGAGGCGTTCGTCGAGGGAATGGTCGACATGAAGCGCGCCAAGGACCGGGGCCTGGACACGGGTGTCGGCCGCTCGCCGCGGACGGGCCAGGCCACCGGATTCGCGCGGTGGTGCGCGCAGACCCTCAAGCCCGCCGTCCTCGCCGCGCCGGAGGCCGCCGATGCCCGCTGACCGCACCGAGCCGCCGGTCACCGCGTTCATGCTGGTCAAGACGACGCCCGAGTGGCTGGCGATGACCGTGGCCGAACGCGTCCGGGCCTTCACCGCCCACGTCGTCCCGGTGGTCGAGGCCCGAACCCGCGGCGTCCGGTCCCGCTTCTACGACACGGAGTTCTACTCGGCGCGGGTCACCGACATCTGGGTCTGGGAGGCCGACGACCACGACGCCTACCGGCTGCTGATCGACGCGCTGCGGGAAACCCCCTTCTGGGACCGCTACTTCGACGTCGTCGAGCTGCTCGTGGGCACCGAGAACGGCTACGCCCGCACCTACGGCCTGGAGCCGGCGGCCACCCTCGCCACCTGACGCCCCGCCCGGACCGGCCGCCCTCGCCGCCTCGCCGCTGTCACCCGCCCTCGGCCGCCGCCCCTCGCTACGCGTCGGGCGGCGGCGGGGTGGGGCAGGTGGGGGCCCGGCCGGGCGGGGCGGGGTGGCTGAGCAGCGACCGGAGGACCCAGCCCGTCAGACCGCTGGGCCCCACCACGATCCGGCTCCAGCGGGTGCCCAGCGGGGAGATCCAGGTGTCGACGATCTCGGCCGGCTCGCCGCACCGGGCCAGGCCCAGGACCGCGCCGTCGACCGAGTGCTCGCGCCGGACGTTGGCGGCGCTCGCGGCGACCACCCAGCCGTGCGGGGCGTCCGCCGGGGGCGGGCCCGGGGGCTGCTCCGGGGGCGGCGACGGGTGGTCGGTCCCCACGGCCACCGCCAGGAGGGTGAGGACCAGCAGGGACAGCGAGGCCCAGGCGGCCCTTCCGACGTGTGCAGGCATACCGGGCACAACGAGCCGGCCCGCCGGGCGCGGACCACGCCCGGCCCACGGCCACCCGGAAGGACCCGCCGGGCTCGCCCGGGAGGGTGGCACCCGCCCCCCCGTGCGGCCTGGAACCCGAGCCCCGGCGCCCGTGCGGACGGGCGCCCACGGGACACCCGGCCGCCCGGGCGGTCGCCGAACTGTCCATGGCGGCCCCTACGATGTGCGGCATGAACACTGGGGGGCCGGAGACGCGGCTCATCGACAACCGCTTCGAACTGCTGGAACGCCTCGGCGGCGGAGGCATGGGCCTGGTCTGGCGTGCCCGCGACACCATGCTGCACCGCGAGGTCGCGCTCAAGGAGGTCCGCCCGCCGGACCCGGCGATGGCCGCGGCCGACCCCAGGGCCGCCGACGAGCTGCGCGAGCGCGTGCTGCGCGAGGCCCGCGCGCTCGCCCGCCTCCAGCACCCGAACGTCGCGGTGATCCACCACATCGTCGACACCCCCGGGCACCCCCACCCGTGGCTGGTCATGGAGCTGGTCACCGGCGGCAGCCTCGCCGACCGGATCGCCCGCGGCCCGCTCACCGTCCCCGAGGCCGCCCGGATCGGCCGCGGCGTGCTCGCCGCGCTGCTCGCGGCGCACGCGGCCGGCATCCAGCACCGCGACGTCAAGCCCGGCAACGTGCTGCTGCGCCCCGACGGCACCCCCGTGCTCACCGACTTCGGCATCGCCGCGATGCAGGACGCCACCGCGCTCACCGCCACCGGCGCGCTGATCGGCTCGCCCGAGTACATCGCGCCGGAGCGGATCCGTGGCGAGGAGGGCAACCCGTCCTCCGACCTGTGGTCGCTCGGCATGCTGCTGTACGTCGCCGTCGAGGGCCACCACCCGCTGCGCCGCGCCACCACGCTGGCCACGCTCGCGGCCGTGCTCGACGAGCCCCTGCCGCCGCCGACCCGCTGCGGGCCGCTGGGGCCGGTGCTGGCGGCGCTGCTCGCCCGTGACCCGGCGGTGCGCCCGCCCGCCGCGCAGCTCGACCACGCGCTCGCGGCGGCCGAGGCGGGCGGTGCGGCGGGCGGTGCGGGGTACCCGCCGGCCGGGCCGTACCCGGGCGCGTACGCCGACCCCTCCTCGGGCTCCTTCTCCGGCCCCTCGGGCTCGGCGTACCTCCCCGGACCGGGCGGCGGGCCCGTCGACGACACCGGGACCCAGTACCTCGGCGCGACCGGCCTCGCCGCGACGCCCCCGCCCCCGCCGCCGACCCGCCGGCGGACCGGCGCCTCGGTCGCCCTCGCCGTCGCCGGGGTGGCCCTGGCGGGCGTGCTCGCCTGGACGCTGCGCCCGGACGGGACCGGCGAAGCGGTCGAGCCGAACGCCGCCCCGAGCGGATCGTCGGCCTCCGCCGGCACGGCCGGCTCCCCGGCGAAACCGGGCACGACCGCGGGCGCGGCCGCCTCCACAGGCCCGGCCGCCACAGCGCCCCCCGCGCCGCCCGCCACCGCCTCCACCGCACCGACCGCCAAGCAGCCGGCGAACACCAAGGACCTGATGACCCCGGACGGCGTGCGCACCGTCGTCGCGGCGATCACCGCGCAGAGCGGCGGCACGAAGGTCAAGGCGCTCAACGTCTACCCGGGCTACGCGAACGCCCAGGTGCCCACCGCCGACGGCCGCAACTACGACTGGTACGACTACCGGGACGGCAAGGTCACCAAGCGCACCGGCTCGTCGATGGACAAGGACAAGGCGGTTGACCTCGCGCAGTACGACTGGGACGCGATCCCGGCCCTGCTGAAGAAGGCCAACGACACCCTCAACGTGAAGGACCCGACCAGCCGCTACCTGGTCATCGACACCTTCCCGAGCGACAACCTGCCGAGCATCCGGGTCTACCTCTCCGACGAGTACCACAACAGCGGCTACCTGCTGGCGGACACCAAGGGCAACGTGCGCCGCACCTACGCCGCCGACTGAGCCGGTCGGCGGCGGGCCCGGCCACGGACGGGGCACCACCGCAGGGCGGGCGGCCCGCTCCGGGCCCAAGCTGGACTGGTCCCGTGACACATCGATGTCCCGACGCGCCGACTCACCGACGCGCAGACTCACCGACGCACAGACTCACCGACGCGCCGACGCGCCACGGGGCCGACCGACCGAACGCCGAGCGAGGAGCCGCCGCGAGATGAGCGAGAACCACCACGTCCTGCTGCTCGACTTCACCGACCGCGCCGCCTGCCGGGCCGCCTTCGACGAGGCCGCGCACCTGCCTGGCCTGCACCAGTCCGCGATCGTCGAGCGGCTGACCGACGGCACCCTGGACTTCCCGGCCAGCCAGGTGCGCGGGGCGGGCGCGCCGACCGTGGGCGGGGGCGTGGTCGGCGGCCTCGCCGGGCTGCTCGGCGGCCCGATCGGCGTCCTGCTGGGCTGGGCGGCCGGCACGGTGCTCGGCAACGCCGCCGAGTCCTGGCGCGACCACGAGGGCGGCGCCGCGCTGATCGTGCTCAGCGAGGAGGTGGACGAGGGCCACTGCATGCTGGTGCTCGACATCGCCGAGGCCTCGCCGCACCCCGCCGACGAGCTGGCCGCCCGGCACGGCGTCGCCCTCCGCCGCCTCCCGGCCGCCGAGCTGGCCGAGCGCGTCAAGGCGGCCCGCCGCGCCGCCGAGTAGCGGAGGTCCGGCCCGAGCCGCCGGCCGGCCCCCGCGGCTCAGCGGCACGGTGCGGCTCAGCGGAACGGTGCGGTCGCCGAGGCCAGGAACATCGGCAGGGCGAGGAACAGACGGTCGGCCGCGGCCCGCTCGCGCTGCTCGGCGATCCAGCCGCCGGCCCGTTCACGGGTGAGCGCGCTGCCCGCGCGGGCGGCCTCGACCAGGCCGGTGAGCAGGGGCAGCGCCGCCGCTCCGGTCAGGACGGCGGTGTGCACCTCGACCGCGACGTCCACGAACCCGGCGTCCAGCAGCAGGGCGCGGTAGTGGCGGGCGGCCCGCGGACGGACGGTCAGGTCGGCGCGGGCGTGCACGACGGCGCGGGTGAGCGCCGGATCGCCGGAGTCGATGACGACGGTGTCCCAGTCGTGGCCGACCAGCACGATCCGCCCACCGGCCACCAGGACCCTGCGGGCCTGCGCCAGTGCGGGCCGCGGATCGTCCAGCTCGTGGAACACCTTGTCGGCGCGGTAGCCGTCCACCGAGGAGTCCGGCAGCGGCAGATCGCCCGCGTCGCCGGTCCGCAGGTCCGCCGCGGGCCACCGGCGGCGGCCGACGGCGATCGTGCGCACGTCCGCGTCCACCCCGATCGCCCGGGCGCCGAGCGCGGCCAGCTCGGCCACCGCCCGCCCGGCGCCGCAGCCGACGTCCAGCACCGTGCGGCCGGGCCCGGCGCCGAGCAGCCGGTAGCCGCGGGAGCGCAGCCGCGCGGCGCCGGGGAGGCGGTCGGCGGCGTCGAGGCGCGCGAGGAGGCCGTCGTCGTCGGGTGGTTGGATGTCCGGTGCCGCGGAGGTGCTCCGCTCTCTGGTCATGACCGCCATGCTGGGAGTTGATGTCGACATGAAGTCAACCGGGCCCCGGACACCGGACACCGGTGAGGCCGCGCCGATGAGCATCGGCGACCTTGCCGGGCGCTTCGGCCTCGCCACCCACGTCCTGCGCCACTGGGAGTCGGTGGGCCTGCTCGCCCCGGCCCGCGACGGTGCCGGCCGCCGCCGCTACGGAGCCGCCGACCGCACCCGGGTGGCCGTGATCCTGCGGGCCAAGGAGGCGGGGCTGTCCCTGGACGCCGTCCGCGCCCTGGTCGCCGCCGCCGAGGACGCGGGCGCGCGCCGGGACCTGCTGCGCGCCGAGGCGGAGGCGCTGCGCGCCCGCATCGCGGCCGCACAGGCCTCCCTCGGCCTCCTGGAGTGCGCACTGGCGTGCGACCACGAGGACGTCACCCGCTGCGCCCGGTTCCGGCAGCTCGCGGCCCGGGGCGAGGGTCCGTGACCCGCCGCCGCGCCCGAAGCCGAAAAGCGGGTGCCGCCTGCCCTTCGATCGCGCAACATGGCCCGTATGCCTGATTTCTCGGTCCTCACCCGCGCCGAGGCCGTCGAGCGCCGCCGGCTGCTCGACGTCCGCACCGTCCACGTCGACCTCGACCTGACCCGCGGCCGGGAGGTGTTCGGCTCCACCACGGTGATCCGCTTCGGCTGCACCGCCCCCGGCGCCGGGACCCACCTGGACGTCAAACCGTCCAGGCTCCACCGGGCGGTGCTCAACGGCCGCGAACTGGACGTCGACACCCTGCGGGACGGCCGCCTCCCGCTGACCGGCCTGGCGGCCGACAACGACCTCACCGTCGAGGCCGAGATGGCCTACTCGCACACCGGCGAGGGCATGCACCGCTTCACCGACCCGGCGGACGGCGAGGACTACGTCTACACCCAGTCCTTCCTCGACGACGGCCCGCGGGTGTTCGCCTCCTTCGACCAGCCCGACCTCAAGGCGCGGTACACGGTGTCCGTCACCGCGCCGCAGCAGTGGACCGTGGTCGGCAACAGCGCGGGCCGCCAGGTCGCGCCCGGCCGCTGGGAGTTCGCGCCCACCCCGGCGATCAGCAGCTACCTGGTCTCGGTGGTGGCCGGCCCGCTGCACTCGGTGCACGCCGAGCACGACGGCATCCCGCTCGGCCTGCACTGCCGCCGCTCGCTCGCCCCGTACCTGGACGCCGACGCCGCCGAACTGCTGGAGATCACCCGGCAGGGCTTCGACCACTACCACGGGGTCTTCCGGCACCGCTACGCCTTCGACAGCTACGACCAGTGCTTCGTCCCGGAGTTCAACGCCGGGGCGATGGAGAACCCGGGCTGCGTCACGCTGCGCGACGAATTCGTCTTCCGCTCCGCCGTGACCGACACCGAACGCGAGGTCCGCGCGATGGTGGTGGTGCACGAGATGGCGCACATGTGGTTCGGCGACCTGGTCACCATGACGTGGTGGGACGACCTGTGGCTCAACGAGTCCTTCGCCGAGTACATGGCCTACAGCGTCACCGCCTCCTCCACCCGCTTCACCGGCGCCTGGACCGGCTTCGCCGCCGACCGCAAGACCTGGGGCTACGACGCCGACCAGCGCCCCTCCACCCACCCGGTGGCACCCGCCACGGTGGACGACACCGCCCAGGCGCTGCAGAACTTCGACGGCATCTCCTACGCCAAGGGCGCCGCCGCGCTGCGCCAACTGGTCGCCTGGCTCGGCGAGGAGGCCTTCCTGGCCGGGGTCAACGACCACTTCGACGCGCACGCCTTCGGCAACGCCACCCTCGACGACCTGCTCCGGGCGCTGGCGGCGACCAGCGGCCGCGACGTCCACGGCTGGGCCGACCGCTGGCTGCGCACCACCGGCGTGGACACCCTGCGGGTGGCCGACGGCCGGATCGCGCACACCTCGGCCGACGGCGTCCTGCGCCCGCACCGGCTGACCGTGGGCCACTACCGCCGCACCGCCGAGGGCGCCCTGGAGCTGGCCGACCGCGCGCCGCTCGACCTGCCGGCCGACGGTACCGGGGCGCCGGCGGGCGCCGCCGCGCTGACGCTGCCCAACGACACCGACCTCGGCTTCGTCAAGGTCCGGCTCGACCCCGGCTCCTGGCAGACCGTGCGCTCCTCGCTCGGCGCCGTGCCCGAGGAGCTGGCCAGGGCGGTGCTCTGGGGCTCCGCCCGGGACCAGGTGCTGGACGGGGAGCTGGCGCCGGGCGAGTACCTGGAACTGGTCGCCGCCCACCTGCCGGGCGAGACCTCGGTGCACCTGGTGGACGCGGTGCTCTCCTTCGCCCGCACCTTCGTGACGGACCGCGCCGTGCCGCCGGCCGCGCGCCCGGCGGCGCTGGCCGTCCTGGCGGAGGCCTGCCGGACCCTGCTGCGGCGCACCGAGGGCGAGCCGGACCGCACCGGGCTGCGCCTGGTGGCCGTGCGCGGCGTGATCGGCACCGCCGCCGACCCGGCGCAGGCCGCCGAGCTGCGCGACTGGCTGGCGGCCGGCACCGTGCCCGGCGGGCCGGTGCTCGACCCGGACCTGCGCTGGCAGCTGCTGCTGCGGCTGTGCGTGCTCGGCGCGGCGGGTGAGCCGGAGATCGCCGCCGAGCTCGCCGCCCACCCCAGCGACACCAGCGAGGAGGGCGCCGCCCGCTGCCGCGCCGCACTGCCCGACCCGGTGGCCAAGGAGGCCGCCTGGCAGGCGCTCTTCCACGGCGAGCTCTCCAACTACCTGGCCGCCGCCACCGCGAGCGGCCTGTGGCAGCCCGAGCAGGCCGAGCTGCTGGACGGGCTGACCGTGCGCTACTTCGAGGAGCTGGGGCCGGCCGCCGGCCGCCGCGGCCCCGCCCTGGCCCGGGTGCTCACCCGGGCGGGCTTCCCCGCCTTCGCCGCCACCGAGCGGACGGTGCGGGCGGCCGAGGCCTGTCTGGCCGACCCGGACCTCACCGCGGCGACCCGGCGCGGACTGGTCGACCAGCTGGACACGCTGCGCCGCGCGGTCCGGGCGAGGGCGCTGGCCGAGAAGTAGCACCGGGGCGGGGCCGGGCGGCGCGCGGGTGAACGACGCGCCGCCGCCGCCCGGTTCAGCGCCGCCCGCCCGCGTCCGTCCCGGCCTCCAGCAGGACCTGGCCGGCCGGGGTGCGCCGGTAGAGCACCGAGCGGCCCGCCCGGCGGCGCAGCGCCAGCCCGGACTCGCGCAGGATCCGCAGATGGCGGCCCACCGAACCGAGCGGCAGCCCGGTCAGGGCCACCAGCTGGCTGGTGGTCTTCGGCGTGTCCAGCAGGGCGAGCAGCGCCGCCCGGCCCGGCCCGAGCAGGGCGGCCAGCGCCTTCGGCACCGGAGGCCGGCCCTCCTCGGCCAGCACGCCCGAGCACGGGTAGACCACGGCGTAGCGGCGGCCCGGCGCCGCGCGCCGCCGCCCGTCGACCGGCGGCACGTCCCAGCACAGCCAGCTCTGCTGCGGGGTGACCGGGACGAACAGCAGCTGCACACCGCTGAGCTCCATCGGCTCCGGCCCGTCGTCCCGGTGGCCGATCCCCAGGCGGTCGCCGCCGAGCCAGCGCATCCCGGGGCGCAGGTCGCTCAGCGCGTCCGCCCAGCCGCCCGCGCCGAGCCGGGCGGTGCGCGCCAGGACGTCCGCCTCGATGATCCGCCGCCGCTGCGGCCAGCCCGGCTCGACGGTCTCCGCCCACACCCAGGCCAGCAGGTCGGCGGCGCGCTCCGCCAGGTCGCCGCGGTCCAGCGGCGGCGGCAGCGGCGTGCCCAGGGCCTCGGCCAGGTCGGCCCGGGCGACGGCGGGCGGCGTCGACCGGACCTCCGCCAGCTCCCGGGCGAACAGCTCCCCGTCCGCCACCCGTCGGCCGTCCGCGCCGCGCTCCTCGGCGCCCGGCGTCGGGGTGAGGAAGGTCGCGTTCCACCGCGGGCCCAGCGCCGCCCCGACCAGCGCGGCGGTGACCGGGTCGGCGGCCAGCCGCTCCCGGTAGCGGGGGAGTGCGGCGTCCAGCCACCGCCGCTCGCCCGGGTGGGCGCCGCCGCCCCGGTGCAGGGTCTTCAGCGCGGCGACCGTCTCGGCCAGCGGGGAGAGCGCGAACCGGCTCCCCGCGAGGGTGTCCGTATCCAGCCGCCACCAGACCACGGCCCCCGGCCCTCCCTCGCGTCCGCGTCCACGTTTCGCCGCCCGGCGAAAACCTAACGCCGTGCCGAGCGCGACGGAAAGACTCCGCCGCATGCACACCCACCCCGTCCACCCTGCCCACCCCGTCCACCCTGCCCACCGCACGCACCGCACCTACCGGGAGCTGTTCCGCGACCGTGAGTTCACCGCCCTGTTCCTGTACTCCGCCGCCCAGACCGCCGCCCAGACGGTGGCCGGGCTGGCGCTGGGCGTGCTGGTGTTCCGACGGACCGACTCGCCGCTGCTCGCCTCGCTCGCCATGTTCGGCCCGGCGCTCGCCCACCTGGTCGGGGCGGCCACCGTGCTGTCGGCCGCCGACCGGCTCCCGCCGCGCGCCGCCCTGACCGGGCTCGGCCTGCTGCTCGCCGCCGGCACCGGCGTCCAGGCGCTGCCCGGACTCCCGGTGGCGGCGCTGTTCCCGGTGCTGCTCGTCCTCGGCGTGGCCGGCGCGGCGGGCGGCGGTGCCCGCTACGGGCTGCTCCAGGACCTCCTCAGCCGGGACGGCTACCTGCTGGGGCGCTCCGCCCTCAACCTGGCGGCGGGCCTGGTCCAGATTGGCGGGTTCGCCGTCGGCGGCGCGCTGGTCGCCGCCCTCGCGCCGTCCGGCGCGCTGCTCGCGGCCGCCGCCCTGCACCTGCTGGCCGCCGGCACGGCCCGCGCCGGGCTGCGCGGGCGTCCGGCCAGGGCCGCCGGGCGGCCGTCTGTCGCCGGCACCTGGCGGGCCAACGCGCGCCTCTGGTCGTCCCCGCCGCGCCGGTACGCGTACCTGGCGCTGTGGGTGCCCAACGGCCTGATCGTGGGCGTCGAGGCGCTCTACGTCCCGTACCGCCCGGACGCCGCCGGCCTGCTGTTCGCCGTCGGGGCGCTCGGCATGCTGGCCGGGGACGTGCTGGCCGGGCGGCTGCTGCCGGCCCGGTGGCGGGAGCGGCTGGCCGTGCCGCTCTGCGCGCTGCTCGCCGCGCCGTACCTGGGCTTCGCGCTGGAGCCCGCGCTGCCGGTGGCGGCGGCGCTGGTGGCGGTGGCCACCGTCGGGTACGGGGCGGGCCTGCTGCTGCAGGAGCGGCTGGTCGCGCTGACCCCGCCCGAGCTGAGCGGGCAGGCGCTCGGCCTGCACGGCTCCGGCATGCTCGCCCTCCAGGGCATCGGCGCGGCGGTGGCGGGCGCGCTCGCCGAAGCGACCTCGGCCGCCACCGCGATGGCGGGGACCGCCGCCGCCTCGCTGGCCGTCACCGCGCTGCTCGCGCCGGGCCTGCTGCGCGCCGACGGGCGGGCGGTCTCCGGTTCGCGGAAGGGTGCGCCGGCCGGGTGACCGGCGGCGACCCGAGGGTCCCGGGCCGGCGGCGGCATGAGCCTCCCCGGCCGCCGGCTACCGGAACCAGCCGCTCCAGCGGCCGTTCACCTCACGGTTGTTGAACCAGTGGCGGGCGTCCGTGCCGGTCACCTCCAGCTGCACGAAGCCGCCGTTGTAGGCGTTGATCCGGACGTCGCCCGCGGCGCGGCCGCCGAGCGGGACCAGCGGGCTCCGGGTCTCGTCCGGGTTCGTCCAGTACGTCCACACCGCGTAGTCCGTGCCGATGTAGAAGGTCTGCACCGTGCCGTCGTCGAAGGTGTAGACGGGCATCTTCCGCCCGAACCCGCCCCCGCAGAGGAACTGGCCGTTCCGGCCGATGAGGTTCTCGACCGAGACCGTCGGCTTGTCGCAGTACCACAGCGTGATCACCTCCACCGAGGCCGCACCGGCGGTGCCCGCCGCTCCGACGACGGTCCCCGCCAGGGTGGCGGCGACCGTGAGCGCCGAGGCGGCGGCACTGCCGAACTTCTTCATCCTCATCACTGACCTCCGGATCACCGGCCGACCCTCCTCCCGGGCGGGCGGCAGGCGGCGCACGGGGCCCGACTGCCGGACCCTCGCCGTCAACCTCGCAGCGTTCTTGACGGTCCGTCATCTCCTACCTGCGGGTAACGGCCGGGCGTACCGGCCCCGTTGCCCCGGCGGCCGGCCGCCTCTGCCCGAGCCTGCGCCAACCCGCGGGCCGGTCCGGAGCGTCCCGGCGACCGCCCGCGGCTCTGCCCGCGACCCCGCCCGCGCGTCCGGCGGTTCGCGTCGGGCGGGCGGTGCGAACTGTCGGGCGGTCCCGGTAGCATCCGCGCAGTCCGAACGAAGATCGAACAGGGTGGGACGCGGTGCAGGAAGACCGGCTGCGGAAGCAGGAACAGCCGAACGAGCAGGACCCGGACGGGAGAACCGCGGCGGAGGGCGGTGCGGGGACGGGCGCTGCCGCACGGCGCCGCCGCATCGCCATCGGCGTCGCGGCGGGCGTCTGCACCCTGGCCCTGGTGGGCGCGGGAAGCTGGGCGATGAGCGGGCCGGACGCCGCGGAGCCGGCGCAGACTGGTACGCCGTCCGCCTCGCCGTCCGCCTCGCCGTCCGCCTTGCCATCCGCCTCGCCGTCCCCGACGGTTCCCGTTCCGGAGACCCCGGCGCCGAGCGCCCCGGAGGCCCCGCCGGCCGAGGTCCCCGCCGTTCCGGAGGCCCCGGCCGCCACCGGGCCGATGCCCGACGCCCCCTCCGCCCCGGCGGCCCCGCCCGTCGAGCCGACGCCCGGCCGTTCGGCCTCGCGCCCCCCGGCCCCGGCCGCCCCGCGCCCGACCGCGCCTCCGAAGGCGGTCCAGCCCACCCCGCCGCCGGCTCCGCCCGCAGCCCCTCCGGCCGCCCCCGAACCCCCTGCTCCCAAGCCCGCCGCCCCCAAGCCGCCGGCCCCCGAACCGACCTACGACCCGCGCGAGGGCCCCGGCCCGGGCGAGTGGACCGTCCCGCCGCGTCCGGTTCCCACCCTGCCGCCGCCGCGTCCCACCAACGCGCCCTGCCCGCCCGGCCAGATCGGCGCCTGGGACGGCTGCCACCCGCTGCCCCCGCCGATCACGCTGTCCTGAGACCCTCGACCGCCCGGCTCGCCCCGGGCGGTCTTGATCTTCCATTAGTTGAATGATAAATTACTTCCGACGCCAGGGCTCGACCCCCAGGAGAGACGACATGAGCACGACCGCCGTTGCCGACAACCCCGAGAAGTCCCGCTACGAGATCACCTCCGACGGCGAACTCGCCGGCTTCGCCGAGTATCACCGCTACGAGAACGAGATCGCGTTCATCCACACCGAGATCGACCCGCGCTTCGGCGGCCAGGGCCTCGGCGGCATCCTCGCCCGCGCCGCGCTCGACGACGCCCGCGCCAACGAACTGGCCGTGCTCCCGTACTGCCCGTTCATCCGCGGCTGGCTGACCAAGCACCCCGAGTACCACGACCTCGTCCCGGCCGCCAAGCGCGAGCGGTTCGGCCTGTGACCGCCGCCGAAGCGACCGGGGGAGCCCCGGAGGCCGGGGCCGGCTTCGTCCGCGCCGCGGCCGCCGTCGCCACCAGCACCGCCGACGACTACCGCGTCGACATCCGCTCCGGCCGCCACAAGCTGTCCGCCGACGAACCCGACTCGGCGGGCGGCGCCGACACCGCCACCACCCCGGTCGGCCTGCTGCTCTCCGCGCTCGGCTCGTGCACCGCGATCACCCTGCGGATGTACGCCCAGCGCAAGCAGTGGCCGCTGGACACCGTGCGCGTCCACCTCGGCTACGAGAAGGGCCCGGAGAAGGCCGTCCGCATCACCCGGCGGATCGACCTCCTCGGCGACCTCGACGACGCCCAGCGCGCCCGCCTGTTCGACATCGCCGACCGGACCCCGGTCACCCGTGCCGTCTCCGCCGGCACCCCCATCGTCCCGGCCGCCCCGCGCGCCTCGACCTCCGGAAACGGGGCCCACCATGGCTGAACCCGAGCTCGCCGTCCCGACCGTCCGCGGCGGCCGCGCCGACACCCCGGGCGGCCCCGTCCACGAACTCCTCGCCCCGCGCGAGACCGCCCTCGGCGGCAGCACCGTCGTCCGCCGCCTCCTCCCGAACATGGGCCGGCGGATGGTGGGGGCGTGGTGCTTCGTCGACCACTACGGTCCGGACGACATCGCGGACGAGCCGGGCATGCAGGTCCCGCCGCACCCGCACATGGGCCTGCAGACGGTCAGCTGGCTGCACGCCGGCGAGGTGCTGCACCGCGACAGCCTCGGCAGCCTGCAGACCGTGCGCCCGCGCGAGCTGGGCCTGATGACCTCCGGCCGCGCGATCTCCCACAGCGAGGAGTCCCCCCGCCCGCACGCCCGCCTCCTGCACGGCGCCCAGCTCTGGGTCGCCCTGCCCGACGCCCACCGCCACCGCGAACCCGCCTTCGAACACCACCCCGACCTGCCCACCGTCACCGCCCCGGGCCTGACCGCCACCGTCATCCTCGGCACCCTCGACGGCACCACCTCCCCCGGCACCACCCACACCCCCCTCGTCGGCGCCGACCTCACCCTCACCGCCGGCACCGACCTGCGCCTCCCCCTCGACCCCGACTTCGAGTACGCCGTCCTCACCATGTCCGGCACCCTCACCGCCGACACCGTCCCCCTCGACCCCGGCGCCATGCTCTACCTCGGCACCGGCCGCCGCACCCTCCCCCTCCACGCCACCACCGACGCCACCTTCCTCCTCCTCGGCGGCGAACCCTTCGCCGAGAAACTCGTCATGTGGTGGAACTTCATCGGCCGATCCGGTGACGAGATCGTACAGGCACGAAACGACTGGGAGAAGGGATTTCGCTTTGGCGAAGTCCACGGCTACGACGGGGCCCGACTGAGGGCCCCGGAGCTTCCCGACATCCCCCTGAAGGCGCGAGGGCGGGTGCGCTGACCTGCGAAGATAATCGATGGTCGCCTTCGTGCTCGCCGCTGCCGGCAGGACTGTGTGGGCATCTGAAGGTCCATGGCAGAACGATTTCCGCTTCGCGTACCCGCCCCCCTTGGGAGGCAAGGTGCAAGGCCTATTGATTTTCAGGTCTACGCGTCTGTCGCAAGGTTTGCTCGTATCGATGCTGACCTGTTGCTGACTTTTCTGATTACCCATCAGCTAGAAGCTGATTGCGGAGGAGAGGGCAGGGCCTCCGGCGGTTGGTGCTCGGCGAAGGGCCCCCACCAAGCGGCGCCGACCGGCTGATCAGGACATAGCCGGGGCCGCTCGGATTGCCGGGGGCCAGTACCGGTGTCCGCCTTCCTCACCGTCAGGCGTCAGGTCCACGCCGCGCCGCGACACGGTGCCGGACAGCCGCCGCGCCGTGCACCATCAATGGGTGCACGGCGCTGACCGACCGCGCGCCCTCCCACACCCCCGAGGCCGGCACGGAGAACGGGCGGAGCTCGATCCCGGCATCCGCGAACAGCAACGGCTCCACGTACCTTGCCCCGCCGGTGCCGCACAGGTAGGAGGCGGCACCCACAGCCCGGCACAGGTCCACGAGCCGCCGGGTTCGCCCTGTGCCGGCGGCGAGTGTGCTGCTGCGTACCACGCTTCCCCTCCATCCGAGCAGGTCGAGCAGCAGTCGGGTGGTCGCCTCCGCGATCTCTGCGAGCCGGTCGGTGCTCTCGAACAGCTCCAGGACCGGCTGGAGCCGCTCGGAGAGCAGCGACCAGGCCGGGCTGGCCCGGTACCGCTCGTGGAGAACCCCTTCGACTCGGCGACGGGAGAGGGCCGCGTCGACTACCCGGGCTTCGCGGATCACCGTCGAGCGGCCGTCCGGCAGGTGGGTGGGGACGGTCAGCCAGCGGGCCCGGCTGCTGTCGGCGAAGGAGCCGAGCCGGGCCCGGTGCTGATAGTCGCGGCGGGCGAACTGCACATTGTCCAGGACCACCCACACATCCGCGCCGGCCAGCTTGGCCACGGTGGACAGGCGCGGGAGGAAGTTGGGCTGGTGGATCGCGCACACCGGCCGGGCCGGCAGAGGGTCAGGGGAGAAGGCGGCTGGTGAATCCGTCGTCGATGAGCCGCTGGTAGGCATCGTGGACACTCCCGGGTACGTCCTGGGCGACGGCGAAGCCGAGCTTCGGGTACTCGATGACCCGCTGGAGGTCACCCACCAGGCTGTCGATCACGAGCCGGTCGTCGCCGATCGATTTCGCGTAGTCGTGCAGGTCCATCGCGCTGGAGGTGCACACCACGTCCACCTCCGGCCACACCTGGCGGCAGGTGGCGTACGCCCGCCGCTCCATGTAGGGCATCGAGACGAGCAGCACCGAGGACAACCGGACGCCGGCCTCGGCCAGGACCTTGCGGCTGAACTCGATGTTCTGCCCGGTGTTGCGGGCGTTCGGCTCCCGCAGGATCGCGGACTCCGGAACGCCGAGGGCCACCGCGTGCTCGGCGAAGTGCACGGCCTCACCGCGCGGGAACGCATCCGGCCGGCTCGGGTTCGGCCCGCCGGTGAAGACGATCCGCTGCACCAGGCCGCGCAGGTACAGCCGGGCCGTCTCGGCGGCCACCCCGAGGTCGTGGGATCCCAGCCCGATCGCCACGTCGCACGGCCGAAGCTCGTGGCCCATCTGCTGGTAGTCCCACAGCAGCGCGGTGTCCGCCCACTGCTGGTCGGTGATCTCGCGCCGGGAAGTGCTCGTCACGTGCTTCTCCTGGTTACCTGAACGGGACTGCCGCACCTCCGCGGTCGAGGCGTCCTCGGATGCGTTCGATGGCGCGCAGCTGGTGGCTCATACCGTACGTGGCCGCCTGGGTGGCGGCCTCGTGCAGCAGGGCCAGCCCTTCGCCGACGCTCGCCGGGTCGGACAGCAGGATGTGGCCGCGCGCCGTGCCCAGCCGCACCTGCTGCATGGGGGATGACCCGCCGCCGGCCGACTGCGCGACCTCGATCATCCGGGCAGCCTCTCCGAGATCACCCGTGCCGCGGTGCAACAGCGCCAGCTTCTGGTGCGCGGTGCCCCAGTCCTCCGGCTCGGTCAAGGCGTCGAACCCCCGGATCGCCGCACGCATCAGCGGTACGGCCTCCTCGTGCAGCCCCTGCTTGTCCAACGACGTGCCGACCCACAGCCCGGCCCGATGCCGATCGCGCAGACTCAGACGGACGTCGCCGGCCAACTGCCCGTACGCCTCGGCCGCACCCGCCAGGTCACCGGACATCTCCCGGACCACCGCCAGCGACAGGTCCAACTGCGCCACCCGGCGCGGAACACCGAGCTGATCGAAGACCGACCGGGCCGCCGCGTACGACCGCGACGCCGAGAGCGGGCCGAGCAGCACCCCGCGGTCCCTCAGCAGATCGCCCGCGAGCGTCGTCGTCCGCGCGAACAGGTACAGGCCCCGGTCGTCCAACTCGCGTGCCGGCCAGCGTGTTCGCCACCGCTCCAGCAGGTTCTCCGCGAACGCGAAGTTCTGCCCGGACGCGGCGAGCACAGCCCGCTCGATGTCCTCGACCCACGTCTCGTACTCCCACAACCGGGGCCCGCCCCTGGCCCGAGCCGCCACCGGCCGACCGCTCCCCGACAAGACCGCCTCGAAACGCAGCGCGGCGGCCGAATCGAGGCGGCCCAGAGCCGTGTCCAGAATCGCCTGGGTATCCGGCCGGGGCGTCGTGCTCGCCCCTAGCCGCTCCCAGTTCGACACCGTGCGCACCGCGACACCCAAATCCGCGGCGAAGTCCCGGACGCTGCGCCGGCTGGCCAGCCGTAGGGCTCTGGCCTCGACCCCGCTCCACTCGCTCACGGTCACGTGCATCACCTCCCGGATCGGCGACCATCGAAGCACTCAGCGACGGGCCTGTGCGGCGGAACTGCCACGCAACTGCCACAACCGTTCATTCCCCACGGCGGCTGTGCCCGGCACGCTGGAGGAACTGAAGCCCAGAGGTAGAGGAGAGCGGCCGATGCTGACTGAACAACTGCCTGTACCGCTTCCCTTGGTTGTCGGACTTCTCAACGCGTCCGTGGCCACTTCCCTTCGCCGGAGGCAGGCCTTGTCCGAGGTCCTTCAGAGCTTCTGCGCGGAGCGGGAGTTGGCGCTCTCCACGGTGATCACCGACGACGGAAGCGATCCCGAGGCGGTCGTCACGTCCATCACCGGGAAGGGGCTGTACGCCGTGGTCCTGCCGACGGACGCACACCTTGGAGCCAGGGGGTGCGCGGACCGGCGTCGGCAACGCCTTCAGTCGGTCGGGATACGGCTGATGGTGGTGCGCGGACGGCAGCCGACCCGGCCCCGCCCGGCGCCGGACCTCGGGGCGGTCGCGTAGCGGCTCAGAGAATGGTCCACCCGGAGTCGACCTGGCCAAGCCGCAGTCCTTCGACGCGGCGCCGGACCTCTTCAAGAGTCGAGCTGCCCGTCGTGGCGCGCTTCGCATTCGTGGTGATCATCCGCAACTCGCGAAGGTCGCGCAGGACGGTATAGCCGCTCCAGGTGGTCACGTCGAAGCCGTACAGGTCGGCGAACCGCTGGTAGTGGCTGCGGCCGTAGCCGAACCGGCGGCAGTGGATCTCCACCGTGACGAGATCCAGTTCAGGAGGGCCGAAACAGGCCGTGTCCCAATCGCACAGCACCGCCGCTTCGCCCTGGTGAAGAGCGTTTCGGTGCTGAGGGTCGCCCTGGAGAAGTCCGGGACGCAGTACGAAGTGAACGTCGGCCAGCGCCGATTCGAGGTCGGACAACCGCTGCCGCAGAAACGCCGTGTCCGCAGGTGGCAGAGCCGTGATCGAAGCGATCGACCGACGGATCGCCCCGGCCGTGTCGAGCGGCCGGACCTCGAAGGGAGGAGGTGGGAGTTGATGCAGGGTGCGAAGGGGGACAGCGAGATGCGCGGCCGGCACGGGGTGGTCGGGTTGGGGGAGGTAGTGCCAGAAGGTGACGGCGTGCTCGCCGACGAGGACGGGCTGCTCCACCGGCAGCAGTTCGACGGTCGGGAACTCGCGCCGGCTGAGCCACCGGACCAGCCGCACGGTGCGCTCGACGTCGCCCACGGGGGTACCCGCACGGGCGATCTTGGCCACCGCTCCGGCGGCCCGGAGCAGGAGCACCGCGTTGGTGTGGCCGCGCAGCGTCTCGGCACCTGCAGGGTCTACTCCGATACGACGGCAGGCTTCCGCAAGGACGGCGTGCACCTCGGACTCGGCGAATCCGCCGATGACAACCGGAACAGTCATGCCCATAAGGCTGACGGGCGAGGGCTGTTCCTGTCACCTCGTGCCGGTCGGGAGGGCAAGAACCTCGCCGAGATCGCGCACGGCGCGGGTGGTATGCACCCGGGCGGGCAGTATGTTGATCACTTCCTGGGCGCGGACACCCAGGATCTCGGTCCGATGTGCTTCAGGGACCGCCAGCACGGTGTGACAGGCCAGTTCGCACGCCTCGGTCACGTCGTGCTCCTGGGCCAGACACATGGCGTGTTCAAGGGCCAGCAGTGCTGGGTCGATGCCGCTGTGGTCCGGGTACAGCAACAGGGCTTCGTCCTGGGCTTGGCGGGCTTCCTGCACGTCACCGAGTGCGGTGTGCGCGCCGGACAGGTAGAGGAGCAGCCGGCGCCGCGGGAACGCCCAGGCATCGTCAGGGGGCGAGGGAGGGCACCGGTCGAACAGGTCGTGGGCCTGCGCGATGGCCGTCCGGGCGCCCTCGATGTCGCCCTGCCGGGCTCGTGCGCGGGCTTCGGCGGCAGCGGCGAATGCTCCGGTGGAAGTTGCCCGGCCGCGGTTGAGCAGACGGGCTTCGCGGGTCAGGCTCACAGCGCGCTCCAGCGGGCCGTAGTAGTACGGCAGCATTGCGGCCTGCACCCGCACGCGGGCCCGAAGCTCCCCGCTTCCGCTGTCGTCGGCCGCCGAGCGCGCCGTTCCGTACCACAGCCGGGCCTGGTCCAACCGGCCCAACTTCATCAAGGCGTCCGCGACCAGGGTCGCCAGTACGGCGATCATCTCGGACAGACGGCTCTGCACCGCGGCCGGCTGCCGGTCAGCGGCAAGAAGCCGGACTTCCTCGAGGAGCTGCACGAGCCGGGCCACCATCTGGCTCGGGGGCGAGGCTACGTATGCCCGACGCAGGTCCATGATCTGCTCGTCCAGGACCTCCAGCTGGGTACCGCTGGCGGTCGTGCTGGCGAGCGTTCCCTCGACCTTACGGCGGTAGGAGTCGACCAGGTCGCGGAAGGGGTCGCTGGGTGCGCTCCAGGTGGCCGGGCGCGGTACCAGGAGGCTGCCGGGCCCTGGAGTCGGTACGGCTGCGTCGGCTCCGGTGTGCGGTGTCGGTCGGTAGTCCCCTGCCAGGCCGAGTCCTTGAGCGTTGGACTCATACAGGCGGCAGAGCAGATCGATCGTTCCGCCTCTTGGAGTTCGGCCCGTCTCCCAAGCTCTCAACTGGTCCGGGTCCACGTGAGGCCGAGCCAACCCCCGCGTTTCGCACAGTTGGATCAGCTCATCCACCGCCTGGCGCAGCGTCCACCCCCGGCCAAGGCGATGGGCGCGAAGCCAGCTCGCCTCGCAGCAGTCGACGATCTCCGCCACTGTGGCCTCGATCGTCCAACCGCTCTCCTGGGCGCGCGTTCTGATCCGCGCTGCGCAGGACGGCTTGTGCACCACTGTCCACCTCCCCAGCCGCTGACGGAATCCTAGTCAGCAGTTACTGACTGGGAGCGGAAAACCGCAACTAGTTACTGCCCTGCGGTCGCAGAAGCCACCAACCCGTGAGCTCGGCGGAGCACCAGTAACAAGTTCTGTTTGCCGCGTACGCGCCGTCCCGCGAATCTCTGTGGACACGCGACGGACGCGATGCCGTCTCCCATCGACGGCCCGGGAAGCCCTGCCGACACGCACACCCCCGGAGGACCTGCCATGATCTGCGTTGCCAAGTTCAGAGCCACGGTTACCCTCTCCGCAGTTCCCGTCTTTCGGGACCTGCTGGTCCGCAGCATCGCCAACCTTGACGGCTTCACCCTGGATGACGACAGGGCCTATGCGCTCAGGTTGTGCATCTCGGAGCTACTGGCCAACGGCGTCGAGCACGTGGGCCTCGGAGACAAGGCCGAACTGCTGGTCGAAGGCGACCTGGACAAGCCGCGCAGGAGGCTGCGGGTCACCGTCACCGACGGCGGCCTGACCCTCCCCGAGATGGACGGACAGGTTGAGGATCTGGACGCGACCAGCGGTCGTGGCCTCGCGGTCCTCGGCGGCTACGCCGACGACGTCGGCTGGGGCCAGCGCGCCAACGACACCGGCAGACCCATCGGCTTCTCGGTTTGGTTCGAACTCGACGTCCACCTGCCGTCGACGACCGGCCGCGAGGCCGCGCAGGCGGAGGCGGTGGTGGAGGTTCCCTCAGGCCCGCCGGCCCGGGCGACGCCAGCACCGGGGCACGTACGGCCGACAAGCCAGCAGCAGGTGACCAGGGCGCGCGGCACCCGCCGGACCGGCAGGGGCCACCTGGCCGCTTGACCAGCCGGCCACTTCCGCCACCTCGATGGTGACGGCCTCCAGGGCCGAGTGCGCAGACCGAGTACCGCAGTTGTTCCGTCAAGGTAGAAGGGCGAGCAGTCATGGCAGGCCGTGGCCGACCTGGAGGGATGTCCGAGGCCGCAGTGCGTGGGGGCTGGTGGCTCGCGCAGGCCAGCGGTGACACCGCCCGCGCTCGACTGCTGTGGAGCCAGGGGCTGCTGGCCGAGATCCCGATCGGGATCCACTTCGACGTCGTCCGGCTGCTGTCGCTCCCGCTGGGGCAGGCCGCGGTGGAAGACCTCCGGGCCGCCGGGCGCAGGCCCGGGCCGGTTCTGCTGGACCACGTCCGCCGGTACAGCTTCTGGCTGGTGGCGATCGAGCGCGGGGAGTGGGGCGTCCCGGAGGCTGAGCTGCTGAGCTGCCGTGCGGGCAGGCTCCCGCAGGCGATACCCGTGCCGGGAACCGGTGTGGGCCGGGTCGGCGGCCGGGAGTGGCTGGTCGAGCCGGACGGTACCGGGCTGCTCACCCGTCCCGGAGACCTCGCCGTCGCGATCCGCAGAGCCCGGGCCGCCTCTCGATCGGCCTCCGGGTTCGTCCCCTGACAACCGCCTTCAGGTCCGCCAGTTCGGCTCGAACTGCCTCAGCAGAGCTGGACGCATCACCGTTCCACCGCTGCCCTACCTCGACGCCGTGGGCTGGGCACGCAGGCCTCCCGAGCCTCGGGCAGGCCAGCCTCCGGCGAGCACCCGACCCCGATCGGGCGCCAGCCGGCCCGCCGGCCGACACCAGGTGTTCCCGAGGTGCCATCCGGTACCGGCCGCCATCGTGTATCTCAGGAATTGACCGCCGCAGCACACGCAACGCGGCCCCTACAAAGAGGAGTTGCCACCATGTCCACCTTGCCGAAGACCGACGAGCCCGTCGAGGAGCTGCGCTCGGCCATGGTCGAAGCCCTGCGTGCCGACGGGACGATCCGCACGGACCGCGTGGCCGCCGCGCTGCTGGCCGTGCCGCGGCACATCTTCGCCCCCGAGGTGCCGCTGACCGAGGCCTACGAGCCGGTGAGCGCCCTGGTGACCAAGCGAGACGAGCACAGCATCGCGGTGAGTTCGGTCTCGGCGGCGCAGATCCAGGCCCTGATGCTGGAGCAGGCCGACGTCCGCCCGGGGATGCGGGTGGCGGAGATCGGATCCGGCGGATTCAACGCGGCCCTGCTCGCCGAACTCGTCGGACTGGCAGGGGAGGTGACGACGGTCGACATCGACCCGTTCGTCACGGACCGCGCATCCCGTTTCCTCGACGAGGCCGGCTACAGCCGGGTGAAGGTGGTGCTCGCCGACGGCTCCGAGCCCGTGGCCGGGGCGCCGTTCGACCGGATCCTCGTCACCGTCGGCGCGTGGGACCTGCCGCCCGCCTGGACCGTCGGCCTCGCCGAGGGCGGGACGATCACCGTGCCGCTGCGGATGCACGGCCTGACCCGCTCGATCAGCTTCCGCCGCGACGGCGCGCGCCTGGTCAGCGTGAGCGCCGAGGTGTGCGGCTTCGTCAAGATGCAGGGAACCGGCGCGCACGACGAACACCTGGTCCTGCCGCGCGGCACCAAGGAGGTCGGGCTGCGCTTCGACGAGCTCGACCGGCCGGACACCAGCCGGCTCGCGGGCGTGCTGGAGACACCGCGCGTCGAGCGGTGGACGCAGGTGACAGTCGGCAACCAGGAGCCGTTCGACTCGCTGTACCTGTGGCTGGCCGGTGCGCTGCCCGGATTCGGCTTGATCTCCGTCGACCGCACGCTCGACACCGGGACCGTCGCCCCGGCGAACAGGATGGCCTGCCCGCTCGTGGTGGACGGCGACAGCCTCGCCTACCTCGCGCTGCGCAAGATCGGCGACGACCCGGCGGTGTTCGAGTTCGGCGCCCACGGCTTCGGCCCCGACGGCGACCGCCTCGCCGACCTGATCGCCGAACAGGTCGGCGTCTGGGCCCGCTACCACCGCACCGGCGCCGGCCCCGTGTTCACCGCCTACCCGGCCGGCATCCCCGACGACCAGCTCCCGGACGGGCCGGTCATCGACAAGCGGCACGTCCGACTCACGATCACCTGGCCGTGACCCGCGACCAGGCAGCCAAGCACCACCGACGAAACAGGAGGAACCATCGTGATCGGCACCCTTGAGGCCCCGCCCGCGCCCGTGTCCATGTCCGGCAGCGACTTCGACCTGGACGTGCGGATCGTGGAGGGCGCCGACCCCGTCGCCGCCCTGCTGCGCTCCACCGACGACAACTGCGGCAGCACCTGCGACGGCTCGGCCTGCGCCAGCGGCGGCTGCGGCGATGTAGGGGATCTGGAGGAGGGTGCGCGGGCCGAGGGGGTCTCCTTGGGCAGTGTGCCTTCTGGCGGCGGAGACATTGGCGGGGAACATGGCGAGCAACGGCTCCACCGGAGTGCTCCTTCCTTCGGGGTGCTTCCCGGACACGCGGGCCCGCCCGCCACCGCGAGCGCGCCCGACGTGCCGGCGGGGCCGTCGCGGGCTTGCGCTACGTCAGCAGGAAGTCGTGGACCGCCTGCCGTCCGTTTCATTGCCGGGACGCCGGGCTGGCCGGGGCCGCCGGTGAGGAACAGCAGGTCGCCCCTGGGCGCCGCGGTGTTGCCGGTGACGGCGACCCGGAGGTCGAGGGTGCCGGGGGTGGCGCCGCTGTGGTCGAGAGGGACGGTGAGGGTCCCGCAGAGGAACTCGGGCGCGTCCGGGCAGGGCGCCTGCCCGGTGATCCCACCGCCGGCCCCGGCTGCTTCGGCCGCTGCGGTCGGGGCGGCGAGGGTGGTGGCGGCGACCACCGCAGCGGCGCCCGCCAGAGCGACGGCGCGGCCGCGTGTGCGTGTGCGTGTCATGTTCGTCCTCCCGGTTGCGCCGCGCCCCTGCCGGCGCGGCCACGCGAGCAGCGTCACCCCCGGACACGTCGGTGACGCGCGTCCAGGACGGGACTCACCCGGGAACCACCCGACAGAATGCGGACGGTCCCGTGGGCCGGACCGCCCTGCCCGTGACGTCTGTCGTGGCCCGATGCCCTTGACTGAGTCGAACCCTTGCCCGCGTCGGCGCGTGGAGACACTGTGGTGACGGTGCCCGCGTGTTCGGCTGCCTCCAAGCCCCGGTGGGAGAGCAGTGCTTCAGGGGGCTGACGAGTCGTCGCGGGCCGCCGGTCCGGCCCGGAGTCACCTGCGCGGCCCTAGCGACGCATCCGTCACGGACCGTAGCCTGAGTGTCACGTTCATGGTGCTCGGACCGCATGACGAGGGTGGTACGACAGTGACCGATGCGATCGAAACGCTCCGACCGGTCGCGGATGCGGCGGCCCCGAGCGCGCTGCTCCTGCTGGCACACGGCAGCCTCGCCCCCGAGGCGCAGGAGTCCACCCGGGCGCTCGCGCACGCGGTCGGGTCCTCCCTGGGAAGTCGGGTCGAGGCCGCGTTCCTCCGGCACTCCGGCCCCACGGCCCGTCAAGCGCTCGGCACCCTCGCCGGGGCCGGACACGAGCGGGTGGTCGTGGTGCCCCTGCTGCTGACCTCCGCCTTTCACGCTCGGGTGGACCTTCCCAAGGCGCTGTCCGACCCGCCGGCCCGGGCGCCGATCGTGGCACCGGTGGTGGGCGGTCCCACCGGCGTGCCCGACGGGCGGTTGGTCGGGGCGCTGCGGCGCCGCCTCGCCGAGTTGGACGTCGCGTTCGACGCGGTGGTGCTGGCGGCGGCGGGCAGTGTCGACGTCGCCGCGTGTTCGGCGGTGACCGCCATGGCGTCGGCGTTGGGCACGGCCCTCGGCCTGCCGTGCCGGGCCGCCTTCGCGTCGACCACCGCACCGACCCCCGGTGAGGCGGTGGAAGCACTGCGCCGTGCCGGGGCCCGCCGGATCGCGGTCGCGTCCTACTGCTTCGCCGCCGGACTGCTGTTCCGAGTGACCGTCGAGGCCTCGACCGCGGCCGGCGTGGTCGGCGTCTCCCAGCCGTTGGGCGACGCGCCCGAACTGGTCGAGCTCGTCCTGGATCGCTTCCAGCAGGCAGGTGACACGAGGGCCTGAACGGCGACGTGCGCCGTCCCTCCGGTCGGACCGGCGTGACGGGTGCGGTTCACCGGGCTGCGGGGTGCGAGGGCGCTGGGGCGTCGGTGCGCTGAGGGCCGAGGGAGTGAACGGCTTCGTCCGGGCGGGGAAGCAGGAGGTCGCCGTGATGCTGTTGGAGGAGGCGCTCGTGCTCGGGGCTGAAGTGCATGCGCCAGACGCCGACCGGGAGTTCGTCGCTCTTGGCCTCGGGCAGCGCGGCGAGGGCTGCGGCCGGGGCGGGGTGGCCGACGGCGGCGAGCAGCCGGTGCAGGGCACGCTCTCGACCTTCGGCGGTGCCGCCGTGGGCGGCGCCGACGAGTTCCTCGTGGGTGAGCACGAGGACGGCGGGATGGCGCAGCAGCCACTGGCAGCGGCGGGCCTCGCGCATGCCGGGGAAGCCGGGGTCGGTGAGGGCGAGAGTGATCCTGGCGTCCATGGTGGGCAGGGCGCTGACGATGTCGCGGTAGACGAGGTGGTCGGGCAGGGAGCCGACGCACCCGGCGGGCTGGGAGAGCAGGCGGATCTGCTCGATGATCCGGTCGCGTACGTCGCGGTGGTGGTAGACGATCGGCGGTCGTGCGGCGGCGTGCCAGGCGCGCAGGAAGCCGGCGTCGGCTCGTTCCAGGTCCAGGCTGTTGACGTACCAGCAGCCGCGGCCCGGCAGGAGGCGGGGCAGTTCGCCGTCGGGGATGCGGGACAGGCGGTCTTCGAGGACGGGGTCGACGGACGAGGCGGCGGTGACCGGTTGACCCAGGCGGGTCCACCACACCCGCCACAGGGCGGTCACCGCCAGCTGGAAGGCGGACTCCAACTCGGTCCGGTCCTCGCGCTGCCGCAGCAGCAGCCGTCCGGCCTTCTCCTGGCCGTAGGCGGCCCGGAGTAGGCGGGAGGCCTCGCCGGGGCCGGGCCGGTCACCGCCGTCGTGCTGGATGCCGCTCATCGTGCCGTACGAGGTGTAGCCGAGTGCGGTGATGGTGCGGGCCAGTAGCGGTGTGCCGCTGCCGCGCGGCGAGACGACGATCAGCTGGGGCACGGACATGGGAGGTCTCCCGCAGAAGTGGAGGCGACGCGCAGCGCGTTCGCGGGGGTGAGGAGGAGATCCTCGTAGGTGTGGTGGCGTCGGGTGGTGACGCGCTCGTGCAGCAGGGCGGCGGCGCGCGCGTGTTCGCCGGTGTCGATCAGGGCGCGGGCCAGGGTGTCCTGGACGATCTCGCGTTCCACCCGTACGCCGCCGATCCGTTCCACCTGGTCGCCGAGGCGGGTCAGCAGGTCGACGGCTGCCTGTGGGCGGCCCGCGGTGACGTGGGCGAGGGCCTCGACGACCGGGGCGAGGACGTCGCTGTAGTCGGGGCGCTCGTCCGCGGCCGCCCGTCGGGCCAGGGCCCCGAGGTCGTCGGTGGCGGACTCGACGGCCAGGGCCAGGGCCAGGTTGAACGTGTGGAAGACCTCCGCCATCCCGCCCGGTCCGGCCAGCAGGCCCCGTACGTGGTCGAGGTCGCAGCGGCCGGCGGGCTCCTGCCCGGCCAGCAACAGGCGCCAGTTCGTCGCGGACCGCATCCCCACGTCCGCGCGGCCCAGGACCTCGTCGGCCCGGCGGCGCGCGTCCGCGAAGTCCCCGCAGGCCAGCGACTGAAGGGCGGCGTGCCAGTTCAGGTGCTTGAACTGCACCGCCTGCGGATCAACCGCCAGCCACCGGTCGAGGAACACCGTGGAGGCCGGGCCGGCTCCCAGGTCGTGCTCGGCGTGCGCGCGGGCGTGCGCGGCGAGCCCGGCGCGCGGGTAGCGGGCCAGGGCCCGCCCGGCCAGTTCGAGCGCCTCCTCCGCACGGCCCTGCTCCGCCCGCGCCCACGCCAGCCTGCCCGCCCAGAGCCAACTGTCCGGACCGGCGAGGGCGTACTGCCGTTCGGCCAGTGCGTCGCCGTGCGCGCGGTAGCCGGCGTCCCCGCAGGCGTGGAAGGCGTCCAGCATGAGAGAGGCCACCTCGTCCCCTGGCCACCGCGCGAAATGCGCCACCAGGTGGTCGGCCGTCAGCCGGAACTGCCGGTGGGCATACAGGAAGACCCCGTACACCAGACTCGCCGACCGCGCACCGGCCGCCTGAGCGTCCCGGTACGCGACCACCAACTCCTCCCGCAAGGCCTCATCGCTCAGGCCCTCGGCGGTCGCCAGCACCAGCAACGCCCGCGCCACACCCAGCCGCGGACACTCGGCCACCAGGCCCCGTAGCAACGGCACCCCGCGCCCGCTCAGAGCCGCTAACTCCCTTACGACGGCGTCCTCCAGCGGCACGCCCGCCACCCCGGGTCCGGCCACGACACCACCCGCCTCGCACACCGTCGGGCCCGCCGGATCAGACGCTGGACATGAACACGGCCGTACAGACGATCCCGCTGCTCCCGCAATGGTTGCGGGGCAGGTCCAGTGGCAGGCCGAGCTGGTTGCCGCTCGCCGTCCCGCTGTCGGAGACGGTGCCCCCGGTGGCCTGTGCGCCGCCGTGGTTCACACAGGAGTTGCCGAACACGGCGTTGCCCACGCCGACGATGTTGGCGTGGGCGGCGCCGGCCGGGACCAACGCGGCCCCAACGGCCGTACCCAGCACCGCCATCCGCCTGCCCACCGTGTGCGCACCGCTGCCCACGGCCTGGCGCCCCTCACCCGTCGGCATGCTCATCGCGCTCCCTTCCTCGCACAGCCCCCGTCGAAAGCCGGTGCCCGCGCAGACCAAGCCCCGGGCAACCGCCCGGGGCCACGACCTGGTCAACGACGGAACCGCGCTCCGGACACGCACCATCGAGGCGGCACCACCGGCTCGGGGACCATCGGGCCGCAGAGCAGTCCGGCGTGCTGCCAAAGGCCGTCGGTGAACAGAAGGAGATCCCGGTCCCTGCTACAGGTCGGCCCGGACATCCATGGCGGCGGCGCGTGCGAGGAAGTGGGCACGGCGCCACCCTGACGGGAAACCGGCGCGCCGTCGAGGGGAGGAATGCGGGGCCGCTCTCGTCCGGTCCGGTCTCATGGACGGACGCTGTGGCCGACGCGTGCCGCGCTGTGGCCACGGCCGTCCGTCGCCGAGCCGGGAGCCGCGTTGAGTGCCGCACAGACCGCGCAGACCGCACAGACCGCACAGACCCTTCGTCGCCGTACCAGGCGTTTCGGTGCCGCTGTCCTCTGCGCGGTACTCCCGTTCCTCACGGCGGCGTGTCCGGCGGACGGGGCCGCGGCGGTGTCCGGTGGGAGGGGACTGTCGGCGGTCATCCGGTACACGGAGTACGGGATCCCGCACATCGTGGCCCGTGACTTCGCCGGGCTGGGCTTCGGCAGCGGTTGGGCGCAGGCCCGGGACAGCGTCTGTGACCTGGCCGATGCGTTCCTCACCGTACGGGGCGAGCGTTCGCGCTGGTTCGGGCCGGATCCCGCACCCGATCCGCAGGGCTCGTTCGCCACCAGCAACCTCGCCAGCGACCTCTACTTCCGCGGCGTGCGAGACACGGGCACCGTCGAGCGGCTGCGCGCCACCCCTGCTCCCGCCGGCCCCACCCACGCGGTCACCGAGTCGGTTCGCGGCTGGGCAGCGGGGTACAACGCGTGGATCGCCCGCAACCGGATCACCGATCCCGCCTGTGCCGGCGCGGACTGGGTGCAGCCGGTGACCGACGTCGACGTCTCGGCACTCGACTACTCCCTGGCGGTCCTCCTCGGCGAGGGCCGCGGGATCGACGGCATCACCGCCGCCGAACCACCGGCCCCCGGTACCACGCCGGCCGCCGACGGGCCCGGACCCGCCCGCGTCCTCCCGCCCGCGCGCCCCGCGAGCGGGGAGCCGGCCCACGAGCCACCGGCCGGCCGGTCGGCGCGCCCGGGCTCCAACGCCGTGGCCTTCCACGGCTCGACGACCGACAACGGCCGCGGGCTGCTGCTCGGCAACCCCCACTTCCCCTGGCACGGAGCGCACCGCTTCTGGCAGTCGCAGCAGACCATCCCGGGCGAGCTGAACGTCATGGGCGCCTCCCTGCTCGGCACCGCGACCGTGTCGATCGGGCACAACACCCACATCGCCTGGAGCCACACCGTCGCCACCGGTGTCCCGATGAACCTCTACGAACTGACGCTGGACCCCGCCGACCCCACCGTCTACCTCGTGGACGGCCGGCCCGAGCGGATGATCCGGCGCGACGTCACCGTTCCCGTCAAGGGCAGCGCCCCTGTCACCCGTACGCAGTGGTGGACCCGCTACGGCCCCGTCCTCACCACCCTGGACACCACCGGTCCGCTGCCCTGGACCGGCACCACCGCCTACGCCCTCACCGATCCCAACGCCGCAAACCTCCGCGGCTCCGACACTGCACTCGCGCTCTCCCGGGCCCGCAGCACCGACGAGGTCCTGACCGCACTGAACCGCACCCAGGGCCTCCCGTGGGCCAACACCATCGCGGCCGACGCGGCCGGGCACACACTCTTCACCCAGTCGCAGGTCCTCCCGCGCATCACCGACGACCTCGCACGGCGCTGCTCCACCCCGATGGGAGCGGCCACCTACCCCGCCACCGGACTCGCCGTCCTCGACGGCTCACGCTCGCACTGCGCCCTCGGTACCGACCCGGACGCACTCCAGCCCGGCATCTTCGGCCCCGGTGCCCTGCCCACGCTCAGGGACACCCCCTACGTCGAGAACTCCAACGACAGCGCCTGGCTCACCAACGCCGACCACCCGCTCACCGGGTACGAGCGCGTCTTCGGCAGTGTCGGCACACCGCTCTCACTGCGCACCCGCGGTGCGCTCCACGACGTCTCCGCCCTGGCCGCCCGGGGCCGTCTCGGCATCGCGGACCTCCAGCGCCACCAGTTCGCCGACCGTTCGTTCGCGGGCGACCTCGCCGCCGACGGGCTGCAGAGGGCGTGCGCCACGCCGGTACGGGGTGCGGACGGCGAGGGCGGGGACACGGAGGCCGACATCGCCGAGGCATGCCGCGTACTCGCGCGGTGGGACCGGACCACGAACACCGACAGCCGCGGGGCGCCGCTCTTCGACCGTTTCTGGCGCAGGCTGACCACCGTCACCACACCGGACGACCTCTGGAGGGTGCCCTTCTCTCCCACAGACCCGCTGCACACCCCGCGAGACCTGGGCGCCGCGCCCTCAGCCCTCCGGAGTGCGCTGGGGCAGGCCGTCGCTGAACTGCGTGTCACCGGCCTGCCACCGGAGGCCCGATGGGGCGAGGCCCAGTTCGTCCTCCGCGACGGCACCCGGATCCCGCTCCCGGGCGGCACGTCGGAACTCGGACTCTGGAACGTCATCGACGCGCTGTGGAACCCGGAAGCCGGCGGCTACAGCGACGTCGAGTCCGGCACCAGCTACCTCCAGGCCGTCGGGTGGGACGGCACCGGCTGCCCCGTCGCGAAGACCCTGCTCGCCTACTCCCAGTCCTCCGACCCCACGTCCCCGCACCATGCCGACCAGACGTCACTCTTCTCCGCCGGTCGATGGGTGACCTCGCGCTTCTGCGAGGAGGACATCCTCGCCTCGCCCGCACTGAGGGTGGTGCCGGTCGCCGAACGCGACTGACCTCCCTGAAGAAGTCATGACGGGCAACCGGACCGGTGTCGGGCCACCGGGCGTAGTCGCTGGTCAGGCCGTCGGCGAAGGTGCTGATCCCGGCAGACCCGCCCTGAGGCACCGGTGAGCCACTCGGGGAGCCGCCGCCGTCGAGCGGGGTGAGCACCTGGGCGACGGACATGTGGTGCGGGCCGGTGTGCCGTCAACGGGGCCGTCCGGGTCTTCGGCTTTCACTCTTTCGAACGGCCCGGATGGCGGGTTCACCCACGACGACTGCCCGACAGGCAGGATCGTGCACCGACCACAACAGTTCCACCGGACAAGGAGCATGTCATGGCCTACCTCGCCATCAACAGCGCGGGCGAAGACGAGAACAGCGACGACGAGGGTTCCGCGGCCACGGCGGAGGAGGTGCGGAACCTGGTCCGCGAGATTGCTCAGCGGGACGACGTTCCCCAGGATCTGAGGCAGCGCGCCCAGGCGCTTACGGGGCAGTAGGGGCCGGTACGACCCGCGCCCTCTCCACCGTTGTCGTTGCGGTCCTGGCGCTCCACCGCTCCAGGACTGCGTCCTCTCCCGGGCTGCGCCCTCCCGGCGATCGGGTGCTGCCCGGTGTGTGCCGCCTCCCTGCGGGGGCCATGCCCGCGCGTGGACGCCCTGGCTGTTCCCCCTCCATCCGTCAGCTCCGTGCGTCTTGTCCTGCGGGATTGCTCGGGTCGCTGTCGGACCCTGCTCTTGTGTGACGGAGTGCATATGCGTGCGAATGCCCGCAGGGTAGCGGCAGTTCTCCTGTTGATCGTGCCGTTGATCGGCAGCGCCGGTGGCGCGAGTGCCACAGCCAGGTTGGGCAGGCTTCCGGTCGCGGTGACGGAATCCGTGGCGGCGGTGCCGGGTGAGTACATCGTCAGGGTGGACCCCGCGTTCTCACCGGAAGCGGTCCTCCGCGATCTCGGCGTCCGGCCCCTGTTCACCTACGGCACGGCGCTGCGCGGCTTTGCCGCCCCGCTCACTGCGCTCCAGTTGCGGATGGCGCGCAGTCTGCCCGCAGTGGAGGCGATCGAGGAGAATGCCCGGATGAGCGTCGGTGCGCATCCCCCGCGGCCTCGGGCGGAGCAGGGGGCCAGGACCGGCTCCGAGCGGAAGGGGCAGGTGCGGAGTACCGGGAACGCGGCCGCTTCGAGGGTGACTGTCGAGGCGGCGAGCTGGGGCCTGGACCGGATCGATCAGCGCAACCTTCCGCTCGACGGGCTCTTCACGGTCAACGGGACCGGTGAGGGTGTCACGGCGTACATCGTCGACACCGGCATCGAGACCGGGAACGAGGAGTTCGAGGGGCGGGCCGCCGTGGGGTTCGACGCCGTGGATGACGGCCACGACGGCCAGGACTGCCACTCTCACGGCACCCACGTGGCCGGCACCGTCGGCGGCAGGACCTACGGAGTGGCCCGCTCCGTGTCCCTGGTCGCCGTCCGGGTGCTCGACTGCCAGGGAGAGGGCTCCACCGCGACCTCTCTCGCAGGCCTGGACTGGGTCGCCGCGCACGCCCAGGAGCCGGCGGTGCTGAACGCCTCTCTCGGGGGCCCGGCCTCCGAGGCGCTCGACGCGGCCGTGAACACGGTGGCCGACCGGGGCGTACTGCCCGTCATCTCGGCCGGGAACGACGCCCAGGACGCCTGCGAGGTCTCTCCCGCCCGCGCGGACAAGGCCCTCACCGTCGGCGCGGTCAACAAGCAGGACCGGCAGGCCAGCTTCAGCAACTACGGCCCCTGCCTGTCGCTGTACGCGCCCGGCGTCGGCATCGTCTCCGCCAAACTCGGCGGCGGATCCAGCACGCTCAACGGCACGTCCATGGCCGCGCCCCACGTTGCCGGAGCCGCCGCCCTCGTCAAGCAGCAGGATCCCCGGGCCACATCCCAGGACGTCCGTGCCAGGCTCGTCGCCGACTCCACGAAGGCCACCCTCACCCGCCTCGGCCCCGGCTCACCCAACCGCCTCCTCTACACAGGCGGCCTGTAGCCGGACTGGTCGTCCAGCAGGTCCGTCGCCGACTCGACGGGCCGGACCTCTTCAACCGCCTCAACCGGGGCAGTCACGTCACTCACCAGGTGCCCGTCTCTGTACGCGGTGGTGTACCACTGCTGCTTCCAGTCGTCGCCGTCGCAGCTGCGGGTGACGATGCTTGTGTCGTCGGCGGCGAGACAGCGCCCGGTACCGACGTTGCGAAGCGTGACGATCCTCCGCGCGACCCATGCCCGCACCTCGGCGCGTTGCTGGTCGGTCTCGGTCAGCCCGGGCAGGACGGTGATGCTGTCGAGGACGGTCTCGGTGGCGTTGGTGACGGCGCTGTAGAGGTCGAGGAGGACCTGGTGGCTGCGTTGGCGGTGGCCGGCGCGGATGTGGAGGCGCGCGAGGTTGACGATCGGCTCCAGGCCGCGGATGGCGCTCATCACGGGGAGCGGTACGCGGGCGAGGTCGGAGGCGAGGAAAGCGGCCTGGTTGAAGACGGTGGACGCGAGGCCCGGGTCGGCCTGTCGGGAGGCCGTGTCGGCCGGCTCGCAGAGCCGGCCGACACGGGCGTTCAGGGGCAGGCACGCGGGCCGGTGGCGTGCGACCAGCGGGGAGCGCCGGGCGACGGGACCGGTCGGGTGCACGGGGGCTACTCCCAGGCGACGGTGATCGGGTGGTTGGGGCGGGCCGGCACGAAGCGGCCGGCGGTCGGGTCCGCGGTGGCGGTGGTGTCGGGGAGTTCGATGCCCAGGGTGCGGTTGCGGAAGCCGGCGTTCCGGGCGCGGATCTGCCCGGTGACGAGGTCGGCCAGGGCGGCGCCCGCCGTGCCGTGCCGTGCCCGATCACGCCGGTCTCGTAGGTCTTGCGGCCGTCGGCGGCGGGCGTGCCCGGGCGCAGGGTGAGGTGGGCGAGGGAGCCGGCGGCCATGGTGGCCATGACACCCCAGGCGATCTTCATACCTTCGGCGCGGCGGTCCTGGTCGCGGTCAAGGGTGGCGAGGGCCGCCGTACCGAGCCGGCGGAAGGCCTCAAGGTCGTAGCCGCCGGGCCCCAGGCTACTGTCGAGCACGATCCGGTCGCTGCGCTCGGGGAACAGCGTCGCGTACACCGCGCCGAGGTAGCTGCCGTAGGAGGCGCCGAGGTAGGAGGCCTTCGGCTCGCCCAGCGCCGCCCGGATCCGGTTCATGTCGCGCGCGGTGTTCGCGGTGGTGGTGTAGGGCAGCATCCACGACGTCCGCGACGTGGCGCACTGCTCGGCGACGGTCCGCGCGTACGGCGCCTCCTGGTGCGCCCGGTTCCGGCGGACTCCGCGACCGCCAGCCGGTAGTGGTCGATGAGCCGGTCGCCGACCGCCGCCCAGCTGTGTCCGGCCACCGCGGCCCGGCCGAGCGTGCGGCGTAGTTCCGGGTCCCGGGCGAGCCGTTCCGAGGCGTCCCGGAAGCCGGAGCCCGCGCAGGGCGGGACGAGGAAGCCGGTGCGGCCGGGCCTGACGAGGTCGAGCGGTCCGCCGGCAGCCGGGGCGACCACGGGCAGGCCGCTGGCCATCGCCTCCTGGATGGTCTGGCCGAAGGTTTCGAACGGGCCGGGGTGCACGAAGGCGTCGAACGAGGCGTAGAGCCGGGCGAGTTCGTTTCCGGTACGGCGGCCCAGGAAGAGCGCGTCCGGCATCGCGGTGGTGAGGCGGGCGCGGCAGGGGCCGTCGCCGACCACCACCAGCCGGACGCTCGGGAGCCGGGAGACCTCCGCCAGCCGGTCGACCTGCTTCTCCGGCGCCAGCCGTCCGACGCAGCCGACCAGCACCTCGCCGGGTCGGCCGAGGCGTCGACGCAGCGCCTCGTCCCGGTGGCCGGGGTGGAACCGTTCGCGGTCGACGCCGCGCGGCCACAGGTGGATCCGGGGGATCCCATGGGCCGACAGGGCGGCGAGCGAGGCCCGGGACGGCGCGAGGGTCCGCGCGGCCGCCGTGTGGATGCGCCGCAGCCGGCGCCAGGCCAGCCGGGCCCCGGCCACTGCTACGAGGGGGTTCGTCGACGACGACGGGGGTGTCATCCTCGATCTCAGCACCCTGCGCGGCGTACGGGCCGCGACCGACGAGTTCGGCCCCCCGCCTCTTGCGTCGAGGGCGGCGCCACCAACTTTGATGTCTGCACCGGCCTGGCGATGAGGGGACTGCTGCAGGCGTGTGTGGACGTGACCGGCGGCGTGGGGGAGTTGGTGTGGGTGGAGGACGAGGTCCTGCTCGGCCACGGGGGCAAGGTCCCTTCACCCTGGTCCAGCCTGATTCCGCCCCGCCCGGGTGGGGCAGCGCGGTGAGCGGCGACGGCGACGACATCCGTCTGCACGCGCCCGCTGGCATCTCGCTGTACTACAACCGGGACCGGTGCGTGGAGATCTGAGGGTGCCGCACGGGGACAGATCCGGACCCGGGTAGACACCCCGGCGCCCGGTCCGATCCGGCACCCGTGCGGTGTTGCCGAACGGGCGCGCCCGAACGTTTGAGGCCCAGCCGAGTGGACGCGCGACTGCGGACTCGGCCGGCACGCCGTAGAGGGTGAATTGTGCGGGGGGCTTCCTGGACGCTGTGTCTGCCGGATGCATGCCGGTAATCCTCAGAGGCATGAAGAAGCCCCTTGCGGCCGCCCTGGTCGCCATGGCTGTTGTCCTGGCTCTGCCATCCCCGGCCGCGGCTTTCCCGACCTCCCCCGCCGACACGCCGGCGCTGGCGTGCAGCAGAGGCACGGTCGACTTGGCGCACCCGCCGGTCGACCTACCGGTCGACCAGCTCTACGAGGTTGCCAGGAGGCTGGGGATGACCGAGACGCCTGACCATGCCGGATACGGATGTGACCAGGCCATTCGGGTCTACCCGGACGCCCCCGTCCATGACTACCCCGGGCACGGCCCGGTCGTGCTCCGCAGCAACGAGAAGTCCCCGTCCCAGGTGTACTGCACCAACTCGGTCAGCGCCGTCGGCCTTCTCGACCCCGTCACGCCGGTGCGTATCGTGATCGGAGCAGGGTGCGTCGTGGAGACCAACCCGTTCGTCATCGATTGACTGCAGGTACCACCAGACGTACCGCGCTGTTCGAGGGCTTGGACGCCAGCGTCACAGCTACCGGCGTCCGAGCCCTTCGCGGTTCTCGGTCGCAGGTTCCGGCCGGCGAGGTCGCTCCCGCGCCGGTCCGTCCCGCAGGCCTCATCGGCGGCCAGTGGTTGCCCGCCCGGCCAGCCGGTAGGGCTCGGCGGCTGCCACTGCGTCAGCAGACCGCTGCCACCCGTCAGGCCATCGAGACGGCGACGCGGCGGCAGGCCCGGGCCCGGCAGGAGGTCAGCGACATTCTGCTCGCACGGACGGCAGCGGCGAGACAGCGCCCCGTCCTGGACAGGCCGCACCGGACGACCGCCCGCGTCCCGTCGGCATCCGGCCCGCTGAAGGAACTCGACCGCGAACAGCACGACGCCAAGCCAGGTGGCCGGCGCGGTGCTCATCGGCGCGCCGACCGGCGAGAGCCTGGTCGGCACCCTGTACGCGACCGAACAGGAGCAGGCCGCCGGTGCCGGTACCGCCCGGAAGGTGCCGCTGACCCGTATCCGCACGATCGGCCTGTCCCGATGGAGGTGAACGTGCTGCTGCGGGGGGTTCGCGAAGACCCGAGGGCATCGCCCGAGCTGATCACAGCCGCCCTCGCCCTCCTGCCCTGCCTGCCCGGCCGGGAACCGCCCCCCGGGTCCCGGCCCGCAGCACTGGCGTATCCCCCCGTCATACGCTTGCGCCATGAACGTCCCTGCCTGCCGCGCCGCGCGGCGCACGACCGTGCGTGCCGCGGCCGAGGCCGCCGTCACGCGCGTCTGCGCCGCGCACACGACGCCGTCCGCGCACGATGGCGCGAAACGCCCGCGCAGGAACTGCCGACTCGCGGCCCGACCGCGGGAGACGCCCGCCCCGTCGACCGCCACGCCGCCCGGGCCCGGCCCGGTCAAGCCGTCGGTCGCCCCCGAGCCGGCCGCCGGGACCAGGCCGTGCCCGGCCGTGCCGCATGCCCGCCGGAACGTGCCCCCGCACGGCCTCGACCTCCCGTGGGAGGAGACCGCAGGGCACGCCCTGCTCGGGATGCGCGACGCGGACCCGACCGCGGAACGCACCGTGCTCCCGGAGGCGGAGGGGTCGGCGGGATGAGGGACGAGAGCGAGGACGGGCTCGTGCAGGCCGCGCAGCCCACGCCGGAGCAGCAGCGCTTGATCGAATTCGGCGAGGAGCTCTACCGCCGTATCGCCCCGGAGGCCGACACCGGTCACGTGCTGCTGCCCGACGACGGTGCGGTGGCCGTCGTGCACCGGGTGCGGGGCGGTGGGACGATCCTGGTGGCGGCCGACCGGTCGGTCCTCTTCTTCGGATCCGCCCTCAACCTCGACACCGTCCTGATCGAGTTCCGGGCGGGCAGGCGCACACCCGTGGAACGATTCCGGTAGCGCACGGCACGGAGCAGGAGCGGCCCGAGAGCGCCCCGACCGGGGTGCCGGTAAGAATCGTGTCACGCGTTCTCCAGTACGTGCTGCGCCGCCTGATCAGCTGATGCTCCACCAGTTCCCAAGAGGGCTGGGCAACTTCGTGCGGCCTGGCCCTCTTGTGTGCGCCCCCGGCATGGACTAGATCTCTTCTCGCGATTGGTACAGACCATCTGACCCCACTCGGACAAGGCCACCAGCATGTTCAGACGCACCTCCGCGTTCCTGGCGACGGCTCTGCTCGCGTCGCTCGTCGCGGTCCCCGCGACCGCTCACGCCGATGACGACGACAGCCGCCGGCTGCCCGGCCACCGGGTGGCCTACTTCACCGCGTGGAGTGCCTACAGCGGCTTCTCCGCCAAGAAGGTCCAGGATTCGGGCCAGGCGGCGAAGCTGACCGTGATCAACTACGCCTTCGGCAACATCTCCCCCGAGGGCACCTGCTTCGAGGACAACCTGGCCGACCAGGCCGACGCCTGGGCCGACTACCAGCGCCCGATCGACGCGGCCGACTCGGTGGACGGCGTCGCCGACACCGAGGGCCAGCCGCTGAAGGGCAGCTTCAACCAGCTGCGGAAGCTGAAGGCGAAGAACCCCCACCTGAAGGCCGTCATCTCGATCGGCGGCTGGGGCTGGTCCAAGTACTTTTCGGACGTGGCCGCCACCGACGCCGCCCGCAAGAAGTTCGTGGCCTCCTGCGTCGACCTCTACATCAAGGGCAACCTGCCGCAGCTGGGCTCGCCGGAGGGCGGCCCGGGCAGCGGTGCGGGCGTCTTCGACGGCATTGACCTCGACTGGGAGCACCCGGGCGGCGACGGTCTGCCGGACAACTCGGTGCGCCCCGAGGACGGTCGCAACTTCACCCTGCTGCTGGCCGAGTTCCGGCGGCAGCTGGACGCGCTGGGCAACGGCGGGCGCGGGCGCCACCTGCTGACGGCCGCCGTCGCCGCCAACACCGACGTCGCGGACCGGCTGGAGCTGAAGAAGGTCGCCCGCCACGTGGACTACCTGAACCTGATGACCTACACCATGCACGGCTCCTGGGAGCCGCAGGGCCCGACCAACCACCAGGCGAACCTCTACACCGACCCGGCCGACCCCTCCGGCACCGGGAGCAGCTACAGCGCGGACCGGGTGGTGCGGCACTACCTGGCCGGCGGCCTGCCGGCCCGCAAGGCGGTGCTCGGGGTGCCGTCCTGGGGCTACGGCTGGACGGGAGTGCCCGCCGGGGCGAGGAACGGCCTCTACCAGCCCGCCACCGGCATGTCCCCGCGCGGCGGCGGCCAGCTGCCCTACAGGGCCATCAAGGACCTGCCGGGCGCCGTGTACACCGACCGCGAGTACGGTGCGGCCTGGAAGTACGACGGCACCGAGTTCTGGACGTACGACAACCCGGCCACCGCCGCCCAGAAGGCCCGCTACACCCGGCGGAACGGTCTCGGCGGCGTGATGGTCTGGTCCCTGGACGGGGACGACGCCCAGGGCTCGCTGATCGCCGCGCTGGACCGCGGTCTGCGGCGCTGACCTGCGGTTATGATCCGGTGGCGGGCGGGGCGACCCGGCCGCCGTCGGGTGCGGCGGCCGAATGTGCAGGCTCCCCGCCACCCGCGCGGGCAACAGCCGGTGGGGCTGCTCGACCCGCCCGCACTCCGCGACCACCTCGTCGATCAACTCCGGCGGGAGTTCGTCGGTGAGCATCTGTTCGGCGGCGAGCGCGGCGCCGGAGCCGATGGGGAGCATCTGGAGGAAGGTCACCCCGCCGGTGCCGAGCCGGGCGGCGAGGTTCAGCAGCTCCTGGGCTTCGTGCTTGTTGGACTGCATGAGGACCATCTGAAGCTGGACGAACAGGCCTTCGTCCACGGCGGCGCGGATGCCCGTGAGGGCCCGGCGGTGGCTGTCCTCGCCGCGCCACCTGTCGTGGGTGGCTTCGCTGGCGCCGTCGAGGGAGACCCGGATCGCGTCGAGGGCGTCGGCGAGTTCCCCGGCCCGGCGGGCGAGGTGCCAGCCGTTCGTGGTGCAGCTGACCACGCTGGTGCCCTGGTGAACCGGCGGCACCTACGGCCTCATCCGCTACCTTGATGGCCCCGGCAAGCGCGACGAACACACCGACCAGCACCTCGTCGCCTCCTGGAACGACTTCGCCCCCGACCCCGGCCGCAACCCCCACCACACCGTCGCTCAGCTCGCCGCCCAACTCGACCAACCCCTCACGGCCACCGGCGACCGCGCCCCGGGCACCACCATCTGGCACTGCTCAGTGCGCGCCGACCTCGGCGACCGCCACCTCGACGACAACGACTGGGCGACCATCGCCCGCCGCATCGTCCACGCCACCGGCATCGCCCCCAACGGCGACACCATCGCCTGCCGCTGGGTCGCCGTCCGCCACGCCCAGGACCACATCCACATCGCCGCCACCCTCGTCCGCCAGGACGGCCGCCTCGCCAACCTCTCCTTCGACCACCGCAAAGCCCAGGCCGAAGCCCGCCGCATCGAGAAGGACTACGGCCTGCGCCAGCTCACCCCCGGCGACGGCACCGCCGCCAAGACCCCCACCAGCCAGGAACGCTTCAAAGCCGAACGCACCGGCCGCACCGAGACCCCACGCGAAACCCTGCGCGAAGCCGTCCGCCAAGCCGTCGCCGGAGCCGCCACCGAAGAGGAGTTCTTCACCCGGCTACGCGCGGCCGGCCTACGGGTGAAACTCCGCCACGCCCCCTCCGGCGACGCCCTCGGCCACAACGTCGCCCTGCCCGGCGACCGCAACCGCGACAGCGAGCCGGTCTGGTTCGCCGGGTTCACCGTCGCCCCCGACCCTTCCCTCCCACGGATCCGCCGCCGCCTCACCGACAGCCCCGCCGCCACCGCACAGCCCAGGAGCGACACGCCGTGCCCCGGCCGGTCCGCCCCAGCCCGGCAGCGCCGGGAGGCCGCCGGCATCGCCGAACACGCCACCGCGCTCCTCGACAACGGCGACGACGAAGCCGCCACCCAGCTCATCGGCGCCGGTGAACTCCTCGACGCCCTCGCCCAGACCTCCTCGGCTGTCGGCCGCGCCGAACTGCGAGACGCCGCCCGCGCCTTCGAACGCGCCACCCGCAGCCACGTCCGCGCCGAGAACGCCGACATCCGCGGACTGCGCTCGGCCGCCCGCGGAATAGTCCACGCCGGCGGAGCGCTCGGCCGGGGCGAGGACGGCGGCGCCACCGCGATGGTCCTGTCCACCCTCGTCCTGCTCACCCTGGCCGCCGCCCGCTGGCACTCCGCCCGGGGCCACGCCCAGCAGGCCGCAGCCTCACGGCAAGCGGCCGACCACCTCCGCGCCGCCTACCAGCAGACCGCCGCGACCCCGATGCGGGCGATGCGTGAGCGGGGCCAGGCCCTGCCCGAGCCTGAGCGCCGCCGCCACGAAGCCACCATCCGAGCCGCCCTCGGCGAAGCGGCGAACCGCTCCGGCACCCCCGCCCGGCGCGAGGCCTTGGCCGCCACCCTCGCCGAAGCCGAGAAGGCCGGCCACGACCCGAAGGCCCTCCTCAAGGAAGCCACCTCCTGGTGCGAACTCGGCACCGCCAGCAGCACCGAAGACGTGCTCGTCTGGCGCATCCGCCGCATCGCCGACCTTCCCTCCACCCCCAGCCGCCCCGACAAGCCGACAACCGTCACCACCCGCCCCAAGCCGGCCTCCAGCCGCATGCCCACCCGCGCCGAACCGCCGGCACCCGCCCGTTCGGCCACCGACGCCCGACGCTCAGCATCCCGACGCTGACCAGCCGGTTCGGCGGACGCGCCGTCCGCCGGACCGGCACCCCGAACCCCTCGATACCCGGTTCCACCAGGTGTTGTGGCAAGAACCCGCACCGCCCGAACGGAGAGCAGCCCGTGCCTAGAACCACCCAACAGCCCACCACCACCCCAACCGAGACCCTCACGCAGCCGACGGCCAGTGATCCTCTGCTGCAGCCGGAGTACGAGACGGCGCCGCCAAGCGGGCCGGACGCGGTCCGAGGAGCGCAGTGCCCTCCCGAGCTGGTCCTGCGCGGCATGCCGGTCATCTGCTCCGCCTGCCGGGCCAGACGCGACTGGCTGCTGATCAACCACCGCCGCAACGTCTGGGTTCGCTGCCGCTGCGGCAACGAGTGGCTCGAGCCCGAACTCACCCGATGGGACTTCGACGAGTTGCTCACTGACCCGAGCTGGACGTACTACCCCACCGTCGAACAAGGGAGAAGCGCTCTGGGGGTCGACGGGACGTTCGCTGGGCTCTGCCTGGAGTAACGAGCAATGTTGCACTGGATGCAACGACGCACGCACAGGGTGACGTCGCACCTTTGGTCCCCGGGTCGAACGCCCCGCCAGCACCACTGTCTGATGAGCGGGATCTGTCGCCCTTCAGCACCCGACGACGCGCGGTGCCGTCCGGACAGCCGGTTGCATCGCCCAGCGGTGCCCGGGGTGCCGGACTCGGGTCAGCCGGTGGTGCCGAGCGCGTCCCGGTAGGCCTTGTGCCAGCCCGCCACCGTGTCGGTCTCGGGTGCGATCAGGACATGGTGGCGCACCATGCCGCCGAAGAGCGTTCCGAGCGCGGTCGGGCGCAGGTCTGTGGCCGGGTCGACGCCGAGCCGCTCGGCCGCGACGGTGATGATGCGTTCGGTGAAGCCGTCGATCACGACCAAGGCGTAGTTGTGTACGGACCTCTGAGCGTCGATCAGTGCCCGGCGCAGTCGACGGCGGCGCTCGGTGTGCTCGACGGGCTCCTCCAGCCGTCCGTCGGTGACGGTCAGCGCGTGGTCGAGCGCGCCCCACAACGGGAGTTCGGCGGGGGCGGCGGCGAAGGCGTCGAGGATGGCCTGGCCGAAGTCCCAGCCGAACAGCAGGGCTTCCTTGGTCGGGTAGTAGCGGAAGAACGTGCGGTGGGCGATGTCGACGCGGCGGCAGATCTGGTCCACGGTGGTGCGTTCGAAGCCCTGCTCCTCGAAGAGGTCGAGCGCCGTGGAGCGGATGCTGTCGCGGGTGCGCGCCTTCTTGCGGTCGCGGAAGCGCTGCTCCGCCGCGGTGTCCGTCCCCTGCATCGTGCGTCCGTTTCCTCTCGGCGAGGTGAGTGCGGATGGGGCCGCCGAGGGGGCGGCTGCCGGTACCGAACCACGCCCGAGCGGGGCCGTTCAAGGCGGGTGTCGAATCTTCCGGGTCTCGTCATCTGAACTTTGCACAACTGCCTTTTGGCAGTTGTGACACCTCCGGAATGGTGTGGGGCGTCAGCGGCCGGGCTTCCCGGACCGTCCCCCACACTCCCGAACCGAGGAACCATGAAGCGGCACTACCTCCTGGCATCGGCGGCTCTCGCGTCCGCGCTCGCCCTCACCGCCTGCTCCGCGTCCGACGGCGCGGTCTCCGGCACCGGTGCGGGCACCGCCGGCGCGGCGGACGACGGGCCGGCCGTGGACGGGGGCACGCTCAAGATCGGCCTGGACCGGCCGTTCGCCAAGCTCGACCCGGCCGACGCCACCCTGACCTCGATGCCGATGATGATCCTGGCCAACGCGCTCTACGACCCGCTGATGGTCAACGGTGACAACGGCGCCGTCCAGCCGTACCTCGCCAAGTCCTTCACCTCCGACGCGGCCGCCGCGGTCTGGACCCTCGACCTGCACGAGGGTGTGAAGTTCAGCGACGGCAAGCCGCTGGACGCCCAGGCCGTCGCCGACCACGTCGCGCGGCTCGCCAAGCCGGAGAGCAAGTGCGCCTGTGCCACCGACGTGGCCGCCATCGGCGCCACCACCGTCACCGGACCGACCACCGTCACCTTCACCCTCAAGGCTCCCGACGCCGCCTTCCCGAACATGTTCACCCGCTCCCTCGGCTACGTCTCCGAGGCGCCCGCCGCGCCCGACACCCCGGCCGTCGGCTCCGGCCCTTACGCGATCGAGAGCGTGCAGCCGGGCGTCTCCGTCACCCTCGTGCGCAACCCCGCGTACTGGGGCGCCAAGGGGCACGCCGACAAGCTCGTCTACAAGGTGCTGCCGGACACCGACAGCCGCTACCAGTCGCTGCGCTCCGGCGACGCCGACCTGATCTGGACCGAGACGCCCAGCCAGCTCAAGCAGGCCGTCGGCGACGGTCTGCGCACCGCCACCGGGCCCGGCGGCACCAGCACCGTCGTCTTCAACACCAAGTCGGCGCCCTTCGACGACGTGCGGGTCCGCCGGGCGGTGCAGTACGCGATCGACCGCGAGGCCCTGGAGAAGGTCGTCTACCTCGACCAGGGCAAGGTCTCGGACGGCCCGATCGGCTCCCGCTCCCCGTACCGCACCGCCGCCGCGTACCCGGCCCATGACGTGGCCAAGTCCCGTGCCCTGCTCGCCGAGGCGGGTCACCCCGACCTCTCCTTCGAGTACCTGGTCGACGGCCGCCCCGAGGGCCAGCAGCGGGCCACCGTGCTCCAGCAGATGCTCGCCGAAGCCGGAATCAAGATGACCATCAAGCCGCTCGACCCGGCGGGCCTGGGCACCGCGCTGTTCCAGCGCAAGTTCCAGGTGATGGACTTCCTCACCAGCATGTTCGGCGACACCGACACCGCGCTCAGCAGCCTCTACCTTCCCAACTCTCCGTACAACTTCATGAGTTGGTCCGACGCGGAGGCCTCGCAGGCGATCACCGAGGGCCGTGCCTCGACCGACGCCGTCAAGCGGTCGGCCGCCTACCAGCGGGCGGCCCAGCGGGTCGTCGGCGAGGTGCCGATGGCCTTCCTCACCGAGAACACGGGCGGCTTCCTCGCTTCCGCCAAGGTCGCCGGACTGCCCGACCTGTCCAAGCGCACGATCCTCAACGTGTCCCCTGCCGCGCTGTGGGTGAAGAAGTAGCACCAGGCCCTGTGCATCGCCGGCTGAACTGCCGGCGATGCACGGGAGACCGTCGCATGACCCCCGCCCCGAAGTCCTCCGAAGCGGACACCCCGCCGTGCCGCGGGCCAGCGGACCGCCCGCGGCGTCAACGCCTGTCCGTCGTCCTCGCCTTGGGGCACTCGGGCGGGAAGCCGTCGTCGTGCTCGTGGTCCGGCTGCTCGGCTTCATCGAGCGGGGCGCCGGCCCGGCCGACGGAGCCGTGGGCGCCGGGACCTGGTTCCGGAGCCGTCCAACGCTGACAGGCCCCGGCCGTGTGGGCCGGGGCCTGTCGGGTGGCCGGGGCGGTACGCGGCCCTGGGGCCGGAGAACCCCTCAAGGGCGCACCAGCTCTCCGCTCGGCTACGGGGCGAAGGGACCCGGGGCGGTGAAGGCGAGGGTGGCGAAGCGCCGGGCGATGTGGTGGTGGGTGGCGGCGTCCGGGTGGAGCTGGTCGGGCAGCGGGAGGGCGGTGGCGTCGGCCTTGCCGTAGAGGTTGCGGCCGTCGAGGTAGTGGAGGTTCGGATCGCCGGCGGCGCGCTGGTCGACGATGCGGGCCAGCTCGTCCCGGATGACGCCCAGCGTCAGCTTCCCGCTCGCGCGTTCCGCGGGGTCGCCCGTCGCGCGGAAGCGGATCTGCCCGGCGCTGAGAGCGGTGAGGTCGAGGGCGCTGGGGCCGGGCGTGTCCTCGACCACGGGGCACAGGATGGGCGAGACGACCAGCAGCGGGGTGTCGGGATGTCCCTCGCGGATGGTGTCGAGGAAGCCGTGGACGGCGGGGGTGAAGGCGCGCAGGCGCATCACGTCCTGGTTGACCACGTTGATGCCGATCTTGACGCTGATCAGGTCGGCGGGGGTGTCCCGCAGGGTGCGGGCGGTGAAGGGGTCGAGCAGGGCGCTGCCGCCGAGCCCCAGGTTGATCAGTTCCACGTCGCCGGCGGCGGCGGCGAGGGCGGCCCAGGTGGTGGTGGGGCTCGCGGCGTCGGAGCCGTGGCTGATGGAACTTCCGTGGTGCAGCCAGACCTTGCGGCCCCGGTCCGGCGCGGGCTCGACGGGGGCGTCGGTCCGCAGCGCGACGAGTTCGGTGGTCTCGTTGTACGGCAGCCAGATCTCGACGTCCTTGAGCCGGTCGGGCAGGCCGTCGAAGCGGAGGGTGCCGATGGGGCCGAGGTGGCGCTCGGCGGTCCTGGTGGCGATGTCGATGGTCAGCGTGTCGCCGCCGGACACGCTCGCCTGGTCGGCGAGCCGGCCGTCGACGAGCAGGTCGTAGAGACCGTCGGGCCGCGCGGGGAAGCCCACGTAGACGGTCTTGGTGGGGACGGTGTCCAGTTCGAGGGCGGTGGCCCGGGTGCGGAAGGCCAGCCGCACGCCGGAGGGCTGGGACTCGACCCTGGCCAGCTGCGGGTCCGCGCACTGGGCACGGGCCCGGGCGGGCAGCCGGTGCGGCAGCAGGCCGCGCTCGGTCCACTCCAGGTCGAGGGCCCCACGCAGCAGGTCTGCGGTGATGGGCGTGGTGATCCAGGTGCGCGGATCGTGCTGGTGGTCCATGGTGTCGGCCTGCCCGTCGGGGTTGTCGTGAGTGGCGATTCATTCGATGGGGGTGCCGGGGACGGGGCCCTTCACTGGGCGGCTGTGCAGGTATCGCAGGGGCTCCGACCAGGCATCTAGATGTCTAGACGTCGCAGATGCTATCCCTCGTCGGGCGACCCTTGGATGAACGACGGGATAACTTCACGGATCGTGCACCGGGGGCCGGCCGCCGGCGCCGGATCCGTAGGATTCGCCACGTGCCGACATCACGAAGCAGCGGTCCGCTGTACCTCCAGTTCGCCGATGAGATCCAGGAGCGCATCGACACCGGCCAGTACCCTGCGGGCTCCCGGCTGCCGAGCGAACCGGAGCTGGCCGCACACTTCGGCGCCAATCGGCTGACGGTCCGCCAGGCGATCGCCGAGCTCGAACGCGCGGGTGCGATCGAGATCCGGCGCGGGGTCGGCACCTTCGTGCGCCGACCGGTCGTGCGGGCCACGATCGACGTCAACCCGAACAGCGCCCGTCTCGACGTCGACGGCCGGAGCACGCCCCTGCCCGTGCACGATCTGGAGGGCGCGGAGGAGCGGACCGTGGAGGTGACGGTCGGCTCGGACCTGGCGCCCGACCGGCACGCGGCCGAGCACCTGCGGCTGCCCGCCGGCGCGCTGACCCGCCTCGATACCCTGATCACGGCCTCCGGCCGGCCCTGGGCCGTGAGCAGCTACTGGGTGGCCACGCGACTGCTGCCTGCGGGCTTCGCGGAATCGACGGAGTCCCGCAATACGACGGTGGCGGTGGCCGAGGCGATCGGCATCGAACTCGTCTACGACTGGCGGTCGTTCAGCGCGATCGCCGCCGACATCGCCGACGCGCGGCGGCTCGGCATCGGGGCGGGCAGCCCGCTGCTCGTGCGCGAGGGGGTCAACTGCGCGCCGGACGGGCGGCCCGCGCTCTACGTGCGCCGGCGGATCCACGGCGAGAACGCCAGCTACGTGCTGCGCTACCGAACGTGGCCCCGGGAGGGCGAGGATCCGGACGGTGTGGACGCGGGAGACTGAGCCGTCCGCGCGATCAGCGCCGGTCGACTCCGCCGGCCAGCGTTGTCCCTCGCCGCCCCTTGCCGTCCCGCGAGAGGGCTTGGTCGGGGACGGCGGGACGGAGGGCGGCCAGGCGCCGATTGAACGGGTCGACGACGTTCAAGCGGCACCTGCCCTCGTGTGGTGTGCGCTATTCCGGCGCCGGCCGCGCCGGCTGGGCCAAGGCGGCCCGCCGTGCGCGTCAGCCAACGCCGGCGGCCCGCAGCGCGGTTTCGACGGCCGCGGCGGTGTGCTGCTGGCCGACCGCGTTAGGGTGGAACGGCGCGAAGGCGCCGGCGGGGACGAGCGGCTCGACCCAGCGGTTGGACGCGTTCTGGCAGGCGTCGTGCCCGATGCTCGGGGTGTAGGTGTCGACGTAGGTGGCGCCATTGCTCTCGGCGGCTGTCCGCAGCATGGAGTTGAGGGACCGTTCGACGTTGTCGAGGTAGGCCGTGTCCTTGGTGGTGAGGGTCAGCCGCGGCCAGCAGTTGCCGCTCTGCGGCAGGACGTTCGGGTAGCCGACGACGAAGACCTTGGCCTGGGGCGCGAGACGGTGGATCTGCTGGATGGCGCCGGCGATGTTCACCTCGTCGGCGGCGATGGCGTCGGTGAAGGTCGACTTGTAGTAGTCCGCGCACGGGGAGCCGATGTCAAAGATGTTCAGCGCGTCGATGGCCTCACAGCCGCGGACGGCGGTGCTGAAGGTGTTGTTGTCGTTACCCCCTATGCCCAGGGTGACCACCGACGTGGAAAGGGTCAGGGCATCGAACTGCGGCGGCGAGTCCGCCGACTGGGCGGACTCCATGTCACCGATCTCCGCGCCGGAGCAGCTGACGTCGACGAGTTGCAGCCCGAGGCTCCGGGCCACGACGTGCGGGTAGTTGTCGGTGTCCTGGTTACAGGAGGACGGCGTGCCGGGGACACGTTCGGTCAGAGTGCCGGCCGCGGTGTAGGAATCGCCCAGGGCGACGTAGGTGCCTTCGGCTGCGGCGGCCGCCCGGGCCGGGGCGGCCTGGGCCAAGCTCGCGGTGAGCGTGAACGCGAGGCAGGCCGCGGCTGCGACGCCGGCGGTCTTCATGGGGGTCATCAGGGTCTCTTCCCGTTCTCGTGACGACTGGTCAGAAAGCGAGCGGGCATCGTGGAAACGAGCGATGTCCTTCGCCGAGTGGCTGTACGGGCTCGCCGGAGCTCTCCGAGCTGGCATCTAGATGTCTAGATGTCGCAGATGCTATCCCTCACTGAGCCGCGCCCGGCTGAACACCAGAAGAACTTCACGGATGCGGAAGTCCCTCCCCCTGTGGCGCAAAGGGCCTGACCGAAAGGGAACTTGGAACTTGGGAGATGCAATCTTCAGAGGCACTGTGGCCGCCGGCATCATGGCGATCGCCGCCGACGCGCCGCTCTTGACCAGGTTCACGACCACGGGCCGGGCTGGTGGTGCAGGCGGCGAACGGGCCGTCCGGGGCTCGCAGTTGGAGGAGTGTGTGGTCGAGGTGGTCGCGGTGCCACGTCGAGGGGCCGGTGAGGCCGGCCTCCGCGTCGGTCAGCTGCTGCCACGCGAGCCAGAGCCCGTGCAGGCGGGCGACGGCCTCCTGGTGCTCGTGCCAGTGCGAGCACCAGGGCCGGGTGGAGCTGATCTCCCGGCCGTAGGTCGGCAGGAGCACGTGGGTCACCCAGTTGGCGAGGGCCGCCAGCTCGGCGGCGTACTCCGCGCCGCCCATGGCGAGGATGAACACCGAGGCCGGGCTTTCGGGTTCGGCCTCGGTGCTCTCCGGCTCCTCGTACCCGAGCGGGTCGGCGTCGGCGCCGAGGCGGTCGAGGAGGACGCCGTGTTGGCGGACCTCGGCGATGGTGCGGGCCAGGGTGCTGGCGAGGTCGTCGAGGTCTTCGTCGGGGACACGGATCGGCTCGGGCTCGGGGAGGCCCGCGATCGGCTCGGACATGGCACATCCAGGTGGTTCCGGTGGACGGGGTGCGCGGGGTGGGTGGGGACGCTCTTCTTCGGCGGCGGGCCACGGGTGTGCTCCAGGGAGATCGGATGGGAGGAGGATCCGCAGATCCGGCGGTTTGGTGAGGCCGCCGGTTCGCGCTAGACGCAGGCCGGGTGGGCGGCCCGGGCGATGAGGCGCGATCCGAGCGCGACGGCGTCGGCGAGGGTGTCGGCCAAGGGGCGGCCGGTGTGGAGGACCGCGTGCGCGCCGTTGGCGTGGGCGGCGTCCGCGTCGTCGACGGCGTCGCCGACCAGCAGCACCCGGTGGCCCTGACCGGTGAGACCGAGGGCGGAGAGGTGGGCGGCGAGCGGTGCGGCCTTGGTGCCGCCGGACGCACCGGTGCGGCCCTCCACGCGGACGAAGAAGTGTCCGATCCCGGCCTCGTCGACCTCGCGCAGCAGGGTGTCGTGCGGGCACAGCGACAGCAGCGACTGGGTGTGGCCGGCCTCGCGCAGCGCCGTCATCAGCTCGACGGCGCCATCGCGGATCCGCACGGGCTGGGCGCGCAGGTGGTCGAGGAATCCGCGATTTGGTACGGCTGGAAAGAACCGGTAGAAGCCCCCTACCGGGCCCGGCACAGCGGGCAGCGAGACAGGGGTTTATCCAGCAACTTCGGAGCCCTGGCCACTTGTTGAGAGACGACGCCCTTACCGGGCGCGGTGAGCTGGGCGGGACGGCCGGGCCCGCGAGTGGCGGTCACCCAGTCGGGCTCCAGCCCTTGCATCCACTCCACGAACTCGGCGTGCAACCGTCCGCCCTCGTCTGTGGCAGGCGGCGCGGGCTGGGTGAGCGTCTCCCACCGGGCGACGGCGGATGCGTATTGCCCCCACCGTCCTCGGTCTGCTCCAACGGCGTGTTCGGCCAGAGCAGCAGCACCGCCGCTCACCGTGGTCGCCGGCCGGAATCGCTCACCCCCGTGGCCGACAGCATCGAGGCGGCCGCGGACGGCAAAGTCATGTCGCCGTTCCCGTGGCGCTGGTTCGGCGATCCCTCGTAGCCGTGTCCCGTCGCAGTGCGGCTGGCGAATTCTGACTCGGTCTCATCCGTGCTGTCGGATTCTCACTGCACCGTGCGCTGAACGACGGGTTTTGCCCCGTTCGGGGGAATCTCGCTTCGCCGGTCCGGTTCTCGCTGCACCTGTCACGGTCGCTTCGACATGTGTACGTGGGGGCCGGGGGTGGCGAGCTCCAGCACGGCCTCCCAGGCGATTTCCAGCCGCTCCAGCCGATGCTCCCCGGCGGCGAATCTGCCTGTTGAGCTGGGCGATCTGCTCGCGTAGGCGGGCTGCTTCCGCGCGGCCGATGGCCTTCGGGTCATGACCGGTGTGGTGGGGAGCCGGCTTCCGGTCGGATGAGGCCGGGTGCCGGTTATGGGTGGGTTGGTGGTCTCCCGGATGGGCGACGGGGTGGCTACGCTGCGTGGCGGCGGGTGGCAGGGCACGGGCGCACGGGGCGGCCGGGGCCGCTCGCCGTTCGGGAGGAACGTCGCGTGACGCAGTCGGGTGTGTCTCACTTCTACATCGCCTACCGGCAGACGGGGCCGGAGCCGGGCGGCATCGCGGTACTGGACGCGGCCACCGGCCGGATCAGGACGACCCAGGCCCTGATGGGTAACCGCGGCCTGGCCGCCCAGCCCGGCGGCGCCGCCACGAAGCTGTACGCCCTGTCCGAGGGCGGCTACAACGTCAGCACGGTCGACACCCGGACCCTGGAGACGGACACCCTCTACTCCGACCAGGAGAGTCCCTCGGCAACAGACGCAGCGGTGAACGCCGACGGCAGCCGTCTGTTCCTGGCCCAGGGCGTGGTCGTGTTCGAACTGGATGCGGCCTCGGGAAAGGAGGCGGGAGACCACGCCGTCCCCCAGGAACCCGTCTTCAGCTCATGGGAGACCATCGCGCTGTCCCCGGACGGCAAACGCCTCTACCTGGGCAGGCACGGTCAGAACTCGAACCGGAAGGAGACGCCCTGCGTGCTGGCCATGGACGTCCCCGAGCGGGCCCAGGACGGGACCAACGCGCAGGACGACAACGCGCAGGAGACCGATCCGGGTCCCGGGCAGGCCGTCGACATCGCCGCCCCCGCCGAGAAGTACCGCGCCGTCCGGGTGCTCCTCAGCGCCGACGGCGCCACCCTGTACGCGTTCGTGCCCCATCAGACCGACCCGCTGGTCGCCATCGACACCGCCACCATGACCGTCACCGCCCGCGCCGAGGGCGCCGCCCCGACCGGCCTCGCGGTGTCCCCGGACGGCACCCTCCTCTACGCCGTCCACGCCGACCGCGCGGGCACCATCCTCAACGCCGCCGACCTCACCGAGACCGGCACCTTCCCCAGTATCCCGGACGGGGCTCCGGCCATCGCCGTCGCCCCCGACGGCACCGTGTGCGTGGCCTACTCCGACCACACCTGCACCGTGATCGCCCCCGACGCCGCAGAGGCATCCGCTCCCGCCCGCCTGGCCGGCGCACCGCTGGCCGTGGTGACCGCCGCGGCCGGCGAAGCCGACCCCCAACCCCAGCCCGAGTACGCCGGCCAGTACCGGCGCGATGCCATGCCGCGCCGGTACAACGAGAACTCCGACGGACACGGCATGTGGTCCACCGACATCACCTGCGAGCAGGGCACCTTCGTGCCCGCCTACGACAAGGTCTTCGAGGGCAGCTACACCCTCACCGACGGCATCGGCGTCTGGCGCAAGGCCGTCCTCGGCGGCGGCGAGAACAAGAAGTTCTACCGCATCCCCGCCTGGGACAACCTGATCGTCGACGGAGACGACGTCACCTGGCTGTAGCCGGCACGAAGATGCCCTGGCGGGCACGGGAACACAACCGGCCTGGCCGCGGCTGCGAGCTGAATCGACAGGGGGCCGTAGCGCCCGGATGGTTACGTCGAGTAGCTGCGGCCGGCCCTCGCACGCCTGGACGGCACGGCTGAGTCAGCGAGACAGCCTTGGCGGAGGCACTCAGGAGGGCGGTGCGGTCACCATTGGACGAGGACGGCCCCGCGTGGGTCGACGGCGCCGTCCGTGCCGACCGTGCCGTTCTGGCCGCGGCCACCGCCTTGCGGGTTGACGCCGGACGAACCGCCCCTGCCCCCGCCGCCGCCTGCTCCGTCGGCACCGCCGCTGCCGCCCGCGCCACCGGCTCCGAACGCGTAGCCGCCGAAAGCGGTGGCCGCGCCACCCGCGCCGCCCGCACCGGAGAAGCCGCCTCGCCCCCCTTGCCTCCGGCGCTGCCGCTGGGGATGCCCTGGATGGAGCCCGCGCCGTTGTCGCCGTCCTGCCCGGATTCCGCTGCGCTGCCGTTGGAGCCGGCCGCCCCGGTGGTGCCCGGTACCGTCTTGAGATCGCACTGGGGCCGGTTGGTCGGGTCAGGGGCTGCCGGTGAGCCGGAGCCTCCGGCACCCGCGCTGCCACCGGGCCCGCCCGAAGCGAAGCCTTCGAGGAGGCCTCCCGCGCCGTTGCCGCCCGAGCCGCCTGCCCCGCGCCTGCCCGCGTGCGCGCCGCTGCCATTGGGTGCTCTCACGACCCGGCCCTCGAACGTAGGGAACCTGGGATCTTCGTAGGTTGCCTCGACGGTGGTCGCGGCGAGGAGCCCGACGATGGGGAACTCTCCTCCGTCCGCGCCACTGCTGCCGTTCGTGCCGTCGATGTTGTTCCCGGGGCCCCGGCGTTCCCCCCTCCACCGCCGCCATGCCGGCCGACCCGGCGATCTCCCGCTCGATCCGGTTGAGGTGGTCGTAGACGGCCCGGGGCTCCCATCCGGTGTCGGCGAAGATCGCGAGGTCGAGGCCGGGCAGATGCCCATCGGAGGCCAGGAGCAGCAGTGAGGTGCTCTGGACCCCGGCGCCCAGCGAGAGGACCCGGAGGGCCGGCCGGCTGGCGGCAGGAGTCGGGTGGCGATGGGTGATGGGCAGGACAGAAGAGGGCATGTGGGACGGCCCTTCGGCGGAGGTGGATGGGGAGGAGCGGCGGGCCTGCGCGCGCATGGGGGTGACACGGTCGGCGGCGAGGCTCACGACGCGAGTTCGAAGTCGTCGCGGTTGGCGGCCTTGGCGAGGGCGCGCTCGGTGATGGCCTTGGTGGCGTGGGCGGAGGCGGGGCCGATCGTCTTCGCCGACGGCTCCTTGTACCAGGGCTTGAGGTCGAGCATCGCGACCCGCATGCCGGTGGCGAACAGCAGGATCTTGCCCTTGGGCAGGGCGCGGATCCGGTCCGGCGGCAGGATCCGCTCGGCGCGCATCGACACCGACGTGGACTTCCCGCCGTCGCTCGTCGAGACCGAGGTGGTCTGGACGTCGTCGGAGTGCAGCAGGGCAGCGGTGGCGCGGAACGGGGCCCACGGTCCGCTGCCGACCAGGGCGTTGGCGAGGCTGCCGGTCAGCCAGGCGAGGGCGGCGCCGAGTACGCCGAAGAGGAGATAGAGGAGCGCGTCGGACCCGGTGGTGGTCGGCGGCACGCTGGTACGCGGGAAGGGCAAGGGGGTTCCTGAGGTGTCGAGCGGACGGGGGCGGGGCGCGCTCGGCTCTCGCGCGGATCACGGCTCTGCTCCTACGTGTTGGGGAGGGAAGCGTTCAGCGGGTGCGGCTGGCGGGGCGTGCCGCGGACGGTGGTGCGGCGGCGGGCGGCGACGGCGGGCGAGGTGGCGCGGGCCGCGTCGGTGGCGGCAGCGGAGTAGGGCGTAGCGGCCCAGGCGCTGTCGATGCGGGTCTCTCGGGACCGGGCGCGCTGTACCTCGTCGAGCGCTGCGCCCAACTCGCCTTGGGCAGTGGCGATGACGTCGGACGCGGCGCCGAAGCGGTCGGACAGCGCGAACTGCTCGGGATCGAGGTCGGTGATCTGCTCGGATGCGGCCTCCAGGGCCTCGTAGACCCGGGCGAGCACCCCGTCGTCCGGGTCGAGCATCTCGTCGAGGATTTCGGCGATCTCCCTGAAGTCGATGGCGCCGCGAATCCGGTCGGTGAGCTGGAGGGTCCGCTCGCCCGCGGTGGCGATCCGTACCGGTCGGCGGTGGTGGCCGGCATGCCGGTGTCGAGCCGGGCATCGAGGTCGTCGCTGTAGCGGGCGGAGCGCAACATCTCGCCGGCGTGCGTGGCGATGGCCGCGCGGTCGGCCGCACCCGTGGCGGACGGCAACCGGTGTCGGTGACCGTACCAGTCCTCGATCTGCCGGAACCCGGCGTGTCTGAGCAAGGTGGCCGCGAGGTCGTCGCTGGAGCCCTTGGCGACGATGCTGCCGCTCGGCTCGATGCTGATGGTGATCACGGGGGCGGGCATGCGGTAGTCCTTGGCGGTGGTGACGGATGGGACGGACCGGGTGTGGTGGCCGAGTTCGGCGGCGATGCGATTGCACGCGGCCTGCGCGCGGAAGGCGTCCCGGTAGGTGCCCCGAACAGAGCCGTCTTCGCGGACGATGGTGGCGACGATGTGTACTGAACGGTCGAGGTTGCGGATCGCCGCCCACCGGCAGCCGTTCGGGTCGCCGTCGGAGGCGAGCCCGGTCGCGGAGACCAGGCGCCGGGCGACATCGGCCCACTGGGCATCCGTCAGGTCCGGGGTGACGCGGATCGGAGCGCACCGAGCACATCCACGCCGGCTGCTCGGGCGCCCGGGAGCCGATCCGCGCGGCCGGGGCGCCCAAGACGCCACCACCGAGGACCTTCTGCGGGTCGCCGAGGAGCGGAAGCTGCTTGTCGGCGCCCCAGTAGTCGGCAGCGATCAGCCGGGGCCGCAGCCGGTTGCGGGGTCATCCTGCCCGTAGAGCGCGGGAATCAACGCACCCGTGCTGGTGGCGCGCTGCAGGTGGGCGATCACGGCATCCCCTCGCGGACGGGCGGCGGTGCCCGGCAGGCGGGCTGGCACGGAAAGGATCCGCAGAGTCGGTGGTTTGGCCCGGCCGGAGACCGGTGGTAGAGACCTGGCGACCGGGGGCGGAGGGCCGAGCGGGTGTCAGAGGTGAGAATTGGCGAAATCGGCTCTGCCCGGACTTGGTGAATTCCCAGCTCAGAGTTCGCATGAAGGAACGCTTCGGCAAGACGGTGTGACATATACGGACCTGGGAAGAGTGCGTGTTCCCATGGGAAGACCACGTCCGCGTTGCCCTAGCGGCCCGGAGCGCGGGCAGGCCGTTGGGTCCGCTGTGGAGTGGCGCTGCGGGGACGGGATCCTCTGCCCCGATCTAGCCCGGGGGCATGCGCACGCCTGCGCGGCATCTGAACAGTGAGCAGGGGTGGCGTGCCCGCGGCAGGCCACCCCTGCTTTGCATCCAGACCGGCAAGGACCTCTCAGTTTCCGGTATTCGAGGGGTTCTCCTTGTAACTCTGATGGGATGCATGGACGATGGCTTCATGAACGGGGAGGAAGCCAGGGCCGTCATACGCTCCCAGGAGGAGCCCATCCGGCAGCGTCTTGAGGAGGCTCTACGTGTTCATGGCCGCAAGGCCCAGGCTCTTGCTGACGCACTCGAACCGTGGCGCGGCGGCCGGTCGGCGAACCTCTGGGGGACAGCCACGAAGCCGGGCGCGCTCAGAGCCTTCTACGACGCGTACGAGTGGCTGGAGGCCGGAGCGAATACGCTGCCTGGAGGACTCGGATATTCCATCGTTACTTCGAGATACCCGTCGCCCCGGCCTCGTCTCACGTTCGGCACGCTTGACCTCGACCGCTATCCGAAGAAGCGTTCGGACAAGCTGCATGGGCAGATCAGGTCGGGCAAAGCCGACAACAGCATTGAGAACTTGCACTTCACTCTTCGGCTGATTGCTGAGACGTGCCGGGAGGCCTCGGTGGTTGCCCCCGTCCTGCACCATCCCGGTGACGTTCATCCGCCCCGGCATGGCAAGCTTCCCGACGGCGTGATCGCCCGGGTCCTTGCCAAGGACATCACTGCGGCCATCGCCCAAGGCCGGGCGCTCGACGCGAACCTTTCCGCAGGCTTGTCGCCGTTGCCCGCCCTGGAGGCGTGGAGGAGTTCGACGCTTAAGGCCACCATGTTCATGGCCTATGACCTGATGAAAGGCGTTGAAGCCTGCAGTGCGTCGATCGTCCCGGATCCCACGGCCCTTGGCCGCGCCTATCTTGCGCTCGCCCTGGAGTACTTGGAGGAACTGATGGACCGTCTTCCCGACTACGCGGAGGCGTCCGGGCAGGGCAAACACGATGTCGTCACCGTTCACGGGAACGTCGGGGTCATCGGCCCGGTATCGAGGAGCAACATCTCCGTGGGCGATACGGTTAGCAACATCGACACAACCGTCGAAGCACTCGCAGGCCGCGGTGAAACCGACCTTGCTGTCGCCATCCGAGCACTGACTCAAGCCATTCACCAAGCCACCGAACTGGCCGATGGTCAGCGCGCCGAACTGCTGGACAATGTCGCTGACATCGCCGACGCGGCGGCCGCACCAGACGCGCCTCGCAGTCTCAGTCGGGCCAGAGCCGCAATGGCCGTGATCACCAGTGCGGCTGGAGCATCGGCTCAACTTACGCAGGCTGCAGCAGCCTTGCACCAAGCCGCCGGGCAGCTCTTCTGAGATCGCTGATGGCAGTCTTGATGAGAACGGCTCTGACCGGAGCTCCGTCAAGACCAGGTCATCGGCACGAGTACACGGTCGTTTCGCTGCGGGATGATCTTTGTACGCATCGCCACTCGATCGAAGATGCGCTGTCCCCCGGAGTCGACGTTGAACCGGAGAGGGTGACAGCCGGCCCGTTCCTGCTAAGGGCTGTCCCGTAAGTGATCTAGCCGTGGGATGATCTCGGCCGTGGCTGGTGTGATCACGGCGTCTGAGCCGTCCTGGATAGCCCCGTTCGCCGGACTGAGCCCGCGCGCCTTCGGCAAGTTGATGAGGCAGCTGCGCCGCGAGGGCGGAGACGCACCGGGCCGTGGCCGACCGTGGAAGCTGTCCCTGGAAGACCGGGTGCTACTGATGGCCGCTTACTGGCACACCAACTTGACTCTGCGCCGACTCGCGTCGCTCTTCGGAGTGTCGAAGTCCACCGCCGATCGCGTCATCGACCATCTCGGCCCCAGGCTCGCGCTTGCCCCGCGAAGGCGATTCGCCAAGGACGCGGTGCTGATCGTGGACGGGACACTGGTACCCATCCGCGACCACCAGGTCGCCGAGCAGTCGAAGAACTATCGCTACTTGACGAACCACCAGGTGGTCATCGACGCCGACACTCGCCTGGTTGTGGTGGTGGGCCGGCCCCTGCCCGGCAACCGCAACGACTGCAGGGCAGGGGAGGAATCCGGGGCCAAGGCCGCCGTCGGCCGGACAACCGCGATCGCCGACGGCGGCTACCCCGGAACCGGCCTCGTCATCCCGCACCGCCGACCCCGAGGCGGTGAACTGACCGACTGGCAGGCCGAACACAACCACGACCACAAACGGGTTCGCGCCCGCGTCGAGCACGCCTTCGCCGGATGAAGACCTGGAAGATCCTGCGCGGCTGTCGCCTGCGAGGCGACGGTGTGCGCCACGCGATGCACGGCGTTGCCGGCCTACACAACCTCGCTCTCACGGGATGACTCCCGCCGCATGCGGGACCTGAAAGGTTCCCGGGGAGACGGCTCCCCACCTCGCAGTCTCGGAGGAGAAATCAGGCGAGGCAGAACTCGTTGCCCTCGATGTCCTGCATCGTGATGCACGACTCGTTGACGCCATCGGCGCGCTGCGTCAGCACGTGTTTTGCGCCGAGCACCGTCAGTCGTGCGCATTCGGCCTCGAGTGTGGCCAGACGCTCGTCACCCACGAGCCCGACGCCGGCCCGCACATCGAGATGCACCCGGTTCTTGACGACCTTGCCTTCGGGAACTCGCTGGAAGAGCAGGCGCGGGGCCACACCCGAGGGATCAGTGCACGCGAAGTAGACCGCATCCTCGGGCGGCAGTGAGCGGTAGCACTCCTCCCACGTGGCGAAGCCCTCCGGGACCGCCGGCATGACGTACCCCAGCACCTCGCACCAGAAGGCGGCGAGGCGCACTGGCTCCGCGCAGTCGAAGGTCACTTGGAACTGTTTGATCGTTGACATTGGCGCACAATAACAGGGGCCCTGCTCATCTCCCCAGGTCAGGAGGCTCGCACGTTGTCGGGAGGAGGGCTTCTACCCGCTGTCGTGTCGTGCGGTCGCAGGGGTGAACCGAGGTCAGCGTCTCCCCAAAGGGAACCCGGCCAGCCACTCCCGCGCTGTCGAAGACCAGTTACGGGACGACCTTTAGTCGAGGCCGTCGAGTGCGGTCCGGCCGTTCGCTGTCCCGACTGCGGGTGCCGGGGTGGGAGGAATGTGGGGCCGGTGCCCTGCCCTGGGGCAGGGCACCGGGAGGTCACACGAAGGGGTTCTCGGTCGGCCGGTCCGCGTCCGCGGCGGCCTCCAGCAGCTCCTCCAGATCGGCGGGTTCGGAGGACCGCTGGTCGATCCACCAACCGGCGCGGGTGACGGAGCGGGCCCGGTCCTCGATCAGTTCCCAGTCGGTGTCCGACATCCCGCCCTCCAGGACGAGGGCGGTGTAGGCGGCGGTCAGGACCTGGTGGCGGCAGCGCACGCCCCAGGCAATGCCCCGCTCGGTGCCCTCCAGCGGCGGCATCCGGTACTGCGTGGACCAGGCCTCCGACTCCGTCTGCTCGGCGGCGCGCTTCGCGGCCAGCCATGCGGCCTTGTCCGCCTCGTCGCCGTCCCGCGCGGCGCGCCACCAGTCGGTGCAGTCCTGCCGGGAGAGCCAGTCGGCGAATCCGGCCCGGCGGTCGGCCGGGCGGCCGCCGAGGTCCCTCTCGTTCTCGTGGCCGCACGCGTGGGTGATCGTCCAGACCTCCTTCACGGCCATGGTCTGCTCCTTGCTCTCAGGGGCGGTGGCCATCGGGTATGCGCGAACGTGGTGCGCGGGTCGACGGCAGCGGGGGCGGCCCGGCGGGCGCGGCGGACTTCGCAGTGGCGTCTGGCCGTACGCCGGGGCTCTTGGCGGGCGGCCTCGTCGACGCGGAACTTGTGGGTGGTGAACGCACTGCTCACCGGGCCGCGGCGGGCGGCGATGTCCTGGGCGAGCCGCGGTTCCACGGCGACCTGGAAGTTGCCGTGCCGCAGTCCCACGACGGTGCGGGCTACGGCGTCGAGCGACTCCGCCCGGGTGGCGGCCGGCGGAGGGAGGTAGACGTCCAGATCCCGGTGGTGGAGCCAACCGTCGGTGGCCAGGAAGATGCCCGGGTTGAAGGGGTAGTGGTTCCCGACGGCGGCGACGATGCCCAGGGTCGGGTGCTCGGCGAAGGCGACGTCCGGCCCGGTGCCCGGTGCTGGGGCGCGCTCTGGCTCGGCGGTGGCCGGCCGCGCCTGCTTCCGTTCTTCCCTGCCGGCGTTCTCCGGAGCCAGGGACACGTCGGTGTCGACGCGGTAGCCGGCGCTGTTGAGCAGCCTTATGGCCCAGGTAGCCCGGTCGGATGCCTGGCGGTGCTGGTCGGTCAGCGCATAGAGGCTCGGGTGGCCGGGGACGCGTTCGAACTCCAGCCGTTCCAGCATCCACTGGGCGGCGGCGGACTGGGTTGGCAGGCCGGCGACGATGCCGTGGTCGGGGTGGCGCCCGATGGCGACATCGGGCAGGCCGCGGGGGGGCTTCGGCAGACACGGTGGGACTCCTCTTCGGGGCCACGAGGAGCGCCGAGGCCGTCGCGCGGTGGAACACCACCGGCGGGGCGACTGCCTCCGCGAACCCGAGCGTGTCGGTGTCGCCCACCGGCGGGGCGACTGCCTCCGCCACCCCGAGCGTGTCGGCCTCGCCCACGCCCGGTGGCGCGCTGGCCAAGACCGGCAGCAGCGGCACTGGTGTGATCACGGGTGTCGCCGCCGCGCTCGTGGTGGTCGGTGGTGGCGTCCTGTTCACCGTCCGCCGTCGGCGTTCCGCCCGGCACTGACCCAGCCCCGCAGGCCCGCCGCTTCGCACTGCGTGAAGCCGCGGGCCTGTCGCGTGTGCGGGACCGGCCGGTCAGCCGGTGTTGCGCAGGAACGGCACGGCAGCGACTCCGGTGATCGGGACGATGTTGGTCGACGCTGTCAATCCGGCCGCCGTCCAACCCGGGACGGTGAGGACATGGTGGACATGAGGCCGCGCGGCGAGGAGCAGGGCGTGGCGGGGCGGGACGGTGTCGAGCGTCGGCGGACGGTCGTCGAGGCGAAGAGGTGGAAGTGGCACCCGGAGGAGAGCAGCAGTCCAGGGGCCTTCCTGGCGGCTGATCGAGACCGCTGTCGGTGCCCGCCGCGCGATCGACTGACCCGCGAGGCCGGCGCACGGTGCCGCACCGTGCGCCGGCCGCCTCGTCGAACCTCGGTGAGACGAGAGTGCGGTGGCACCGGCTCCGTCGACGGCGCTCCGGTCGAGCGCGCAGGCCGGCGGACCGCCCCACCCGCCCCGGGTCGCTGACGATGTCGGTCACCGGGCCGGGGCGCCGGCGTCCGATGGTGGATCGGCCCGGCTGCGGCCGGGCAGTTCGACGCGGACGGTGAGGCCGCCACCGGGGCGCGGGGTCGCGGTGACCGTGCCGTGGTGGGTGCGGGTGACCGCCCGGACGACGGCGAGCCCGAGTCCGGAGCCGTCGCCGCTGCGCTGCCGGCCGCGTTGGAACGGTTCGAAGAGCGCGGGGACCTCCCGCGGGTCCAGGACCGGGCCGGTATTGGCGACTTCGATGAAGGACCGTCCGCCGTCGGTGCCGGTGGTGATGGTGGCCGTGCCGCCGCGGCGGTTGTGCCGAACCGCGTTGGCCAGCAGGTTCAGCGCGACCTGGCCCAGTAGGGAGGGGTCGCCCCAGGCCGGTGCGGGCCGGGGGTCAGCCGTGATCCGGATGCCGGCCTCGCGGGACTCGTCGGTGAGGTCGGCCAGGGCGTTCGCGGCCGCGTCGGCCAGGTCGACGGGGTGCGGTGTCAGGTCCTCGCTCTCGCCGCGGGCCAGGGTGAGCAGGGCCGCGATGAGACGTTCGCTGCGGGCGTTGGCGTCCAGCGCTCGGCGGACGGCGGGCTTCAGGTCGTCCGGGACCCGGCTCTGGGCCAGGGGGATCTCCAGGGCGGTGCGCTGGAGGGTGAGCGGGGTGCGCAGTTCGTGCGAGGCGTGGGCGGTGAAGCGGCGCTGTGCGGTGAAGCCGCGGTCCAGGCGGTCGAGCATGGCGTCGAAGGTGTCGGCGAGTTCGCGGACCTCGTCGTGAGGTCCGGTCAGGGCGAGCCGCTCGCCCAGGGTGCTGTCGGCGCTGATCCGTCGGGCCGTCGCCGTGACCTGGTCGAGGCGGTGCAGTGAGCGTCGGCCGATCCACCAGGCGAGCAGGGCGGCGAGGACGGTGAAGGCGGCGAGCAGCAGCAGCGAGCGCGTGAGCAGGTCGCCGAGGACGGTGTGCTGGAAGTCCTCGAAGCGCTGGGCGGGGCCGGTGAGCGCGGCGGGGATTTCGAACGGGCCCGTCGGTTCGGAGGTGGGCGTCGACGACGTGACGGCGGGCCCGGTGATGCCGGTCGCGGGGACGACGAGGTCGCGGTTGGTCTCCAGGAGCTGGCGTGAGCTCAGCCAGTTCAGTACGAGCAGCCCGGATCCGAGGACCGCGAAGACCGCCGTGGTCATCAGGGTCAGCCGGCCGCGCAGGGTCAGCCTGGCCGGCCGCGGGCGGCGCCGGAGCCGCACCGGGCTCACAGCCGGTACCCGAAGCCGGGGTCGTTGGTGATCAACGGTGGCTCCCCGAGCTTGCGGCGCAGGGAGTGCACGGTGACCCGGACGGCGGTGGTGGCCGGGTCCGTCGCGGCGTCCCACAGTCCGTCGCGGAGCTGTTCGGTGGTGACCGGGGCGCCGTCCGCGGCCAGCAGCATCTCCAGCACGCCGAGTTCCCTGGGCGTGAGCCTCAGCGGCCGGCCGTCGCGTTCGGCGATCCTGCGCACGGTGTCCAGGCTGACCCCGTGCCCGCTCAGCACGGTGACGCCGCCGCCGTGCCCGGAGCGGCGGCCCAGCGCCCGCAGCCGGGCGATCAGTTCCAGGTAGGAGAACGGCTTGGCCAGGTAGTCGTCGGCGCCCTGGCCGAGGCCGTCGACCAGATCGGCGAGCGTCCCGGCCGCCGTGAGCATCAGGATCCTCGCCGGGTGGCCGGCGGTGTTCAGGGCCCGGCAGACGGCGTCCCCGCTCAGGACGGGAAGGTCCCGGTCCAGCAGCAGGACGTCGTAGTCGGTGGCGGCCGTCATCTCGAGCGCCCGGGCACCGTCGTGCGCGACGTCGCAGACCATGCCCTCGGCCCGCAGGCCCTCGACGAGCATCGCCGCGAGGTCGATCTCGTCCTCGACGATCAGCACGCGCATTCCGTTCCACTCCGATCGGCCGTCTCCCGCGCTGTCCTGGGTGCGGTTCCCCTGGTCAAGGATGGTGTCACGGGGGTTAGCCGGGGGTTAGGCACACGCTCACCCATGGCTAACGCGCCGGTCCGTAGAACTGCTGGAGACCGTCACCGGCCTTCGGCAAGGAGCACGACATGCGCAGCAGGACCATACGGACCGTACTGGCGGCAGCCGCCGTCACGGCGGCACTGGCGATGAGCGGCTGCTCCTCCTCGGACCCGGCACCCAGCGTGGAGGGAGGCGTCGCCACGGGGAAGGGCAAGCCCCAGGACGACGGCGCGGTCCGGCAGGCCTGGGTGAACTGCATGCGCCAGGAGGGGCAGAACGGCGTCGAGCTGGACAAGGACGGCAACATCGTGATCCCGGCGGCGGGAACCGACGGCGGCTCGACGTCCGACTACGACACGGCGGCCAGGAGCTGCGACGCCAAGGTCCCCGGAATCCACCAGGTCAAGCCGAGGAACATGGAGAAGTCCATCGAGGAAGCGCGCGCCTTCGTCGCCTGCGCGCGGAAGAACGGCTACCCCGACCTCCCGGACCCGGATCCCAAGAGCGGCATCCTCACCATCCCGCGCGCCTCCTTCGACATGGCCAAGTGGGACGCCGTCCAGCCGGCCTGCGGCCGACTGCCGATGCCCGGCTACACCATCGGCCAGTGACCATGAGCGACCGCACCGAGACCCCCGCCACCGAGACCCCCGCCACCGAGACCCCCGCCACCGAGGACGGCCAGCCGGGCCGTACCCGCAGGACCCGCCGGCGGATCATCGTCCCCCTCGCCCTGCTCACCGCCATCGGCGGCTCGGGCGCCCTCGCCGTCACCCGCCCCTGGGAGCACCGGGCCCCGGCCCCGGCGCACTCCCCGGTCGGCCACGAGACCGTCGAGGTGCGCAAGGGCTCGCTGTCCAGCGGCATCCAGGTCGGCGGCGCCCTGGCCTACGACGCCCCCACCGCCGTCGTCCCCTCCGGCCGCGGAACCCTGACCGCCCTGCCCGCCGTCGGCACCGTCGTCAAGCCCGGCGCCACGCTCTACGAGGTCGACGGAAAGCCCGTCGTCCTGCTGCGGGGGGAGCGGCCGATGTGGCGCGACCTCGGCCCGGACACCGGCGACGGCCCCGACATCGAACAGCTCGAACACAACCTCATCGACCTCGGCCACGCGAACGGACTCGGCCTCAAGGCCGACCGGAAGTTCACCGCGGACACCGCCACCGCCGTCAAACGCTGGCAGAAGGCCCTCGGCCTGCAGCAGACCGGGACGGTCACGCTCGGCAGCGTCATCATGCTGCCCCAGCAGACCGCGCGGGTGCAGCAGGTCGACGCGAAACTCGGCTCGGCCATCGGCAGCACCGCCGTCATGACCGTGACCGGCACCGACCTGGTCGCCACCGTCCAGCCCGCCGACAACCAGACCTCCCGCTTCAAGCCCGACGGCCGGGTGACGGTGAAGCTCGCCGACGGCACCACCGTCGACGGGCGCATCCGCTCCCTGATCAGGGGCGGCACAGGCGGGGGAGCCGGCAACGGACCGGGCGGCGAGGGCGGCGGCGGAAGCCCGGAGAAGACCACCGTCACCATCGCGCTGGACAGCCAGCAGCAACCCCAACAGGCCGGGCCCTCCACCGTGACCGTCACCGTCGTCGGCGAGACCGCCGAGGACGCGCTGATCGTCCCCGTCACCGCCCTGATCGCCCTCGACGGCGGCGGCTACGGCGTCAAGGTCGCCGACGGCGCCACCACCCGCCTCGTCCAGGTCGGCCTGGGACTCGTCGCCGACGCCAAGGCACAGATCACCGGCGACGTCCGGCCCGGCGACCGAGTGGTGGTCCCGGCATGACACACCCCCAGCACCCCCAGCCCAAGGGCACCACTCCCGTGCTCCAACTCACCCGCGTCACCAAGGAATACCCCGGATCACCGCCCCTGCGCATCCTGCACGGCATCGACCTCACCGTCGACCACGGGGAACTCCTCGCCGTCGTCGGCCCCTCCGGCTCCGGCAAGTCCACCCTCCTCGCACTCCTCGGCTCCCTCGACCGCCCCACCACCGGACGGCTGCGCTTCGAAGGCCACGACCTCGCCGCCCTCACCGACCCCCAACTGGCCGCCCTGCGCGCCCACCGGATCGGCTTCGTCTTCCAGCAGTTCTTCCTGCTGCCCGGGCTCACCACCGTCGAGAACGTCGCCACCGGCCTCCTCTACAGCGGCGCCCCCGCCACCCTCCGACGCACCGCGGCCGTCGAAGCACTGCGCGAAGTAGGACTCGGCCACCGCCTCCACCACCACCCGGACCAGCTCTCCGGCGGCGAGAAACAACGCGTCGCCATCGCCCGCGCGCTTGTCGGCAACCCCGCGCTGCTGCTCGCCGACGAACCCACCGGAGCCCTCGACAGCGCCTCCGGCGCCACCGTCGTCGACCTCCTGCGCACCCTCAACGCCAAGGGCACCACAGTCGTCGTCATCACCCACGACCGCGACCTCGCCGCCTCCTTCCCCCGGCGGATCGGCATCCACGACGGCCGCATCGACTTCGACGAACGCACCCCCCACCCCGCAGGAGCCCCCCGATGACGCCCGCCCCGCGCCGCACCCGGCTGCGCCCGACGGACCTGCTGCGCCTGGGCATGATCGGCCCGCGCACCCGCAGGATGCGCTCCGCGCTGTCCGCGCTCGGGATCTCCCTGGGGATCGCCGCCGTCATCGCGGTGACCGGGATCTCCTCCTCCAACCAGGCCCACCTGCTGGAGCGCCTGGACCGGCTCGGCTCCAACCTGATCACCGTCGCCCCCGGCAACGGCGCCGACCAGAAGCCGGTCCCGCTGCCCCCCACGGCCGAGAAGATGCTCGCCGACATCGCACCCGTGCAGCAGGTGACCGCCACCGGGGCCACCAAGGCCCAGGTCTACCGCAACGACCTCGTACCGGCGCAGCAGACCGGCAGCCTCACCGTGCTGGCCGCACGCCCCAACCTGCTGGACGTCCTGCACGCCACCGTACGCAGCGGGCGATGGCTCGACACGGCGAGCGAGAGCCTGCCCGTGACCGTGCTCGGCGACCGGGCCGCGCAGCGCCTCGGCGTCACCGCCCCGGGCGAACGGGTCTGGCTGGGCGGCCAGTGGTTCGTCGTCACCGGAATCCTGGCCCCCAACGAGCTCGCCCCCGAACTCGGCACCGCCGCCCTGGTCGGCTGGCCCGAAGCCACCGCCCACCTGGGCGCGGACGGCACCGCCGCCACCGTCTACCTCCGCTCCCACCCCGAGCGCGTCCCCGACGTCCAGGCCGTCGCCGCGGCCACCGCCAGTCCTGCCGGCCCGAGCACGGTCGCCGTCAGCCGCCCGTCCGACCTCTACACCGCACGGGCCGAAGCCAAGAACGCCCTCACCGGACTGGTCCTGGCACTCGCCGCCGTGGCCCTGCTCGTCGGCGGCGTCGGCATCGCCAACACCATGGTGGTGAGCGTGATGGAACGCCGCGGCGAGATCGGACTGCGCCGCGCCCTGGGCGCCCGGGGCGGCCAGATCGCCGCGCAGTTCCTCCTCGAAGCCGTCCTGATGGGCCTCATCGGGGGCATCGGCGGACTGGCCCTGGGCGCCCTCACCGTCTACGGCTACGCCCTCGCCCAGGGCTGGCCCGCCACCATCCCGCTCTCCACCACCGCCGCCGCACCGCTGGTCTCGGTCCTGGTGGCCGCCGCCGCCGGGATCTACCCGGCCCTGCGCGCGGCCAGGGCCTCCCCGACCGACGCCCTCCGCTCGGCCTGACCGGCACGGGCGCCATCCACGACCGCGGGGGGTCAAGGGGAAGCCGCTGCTGATTCATCACGCCAGGTGGTTCGAGGGGCAAGCAGCACGGGACTCCGGCCCGGTCAAACGGCTCTTCGTGTGTGATTCTCCACGGTAGGTGCCAGCTGCCGTAGGGAGTGATCCAGTGGTCCAGCAGTTCATGAGCGTCAAGGAGACCGCGGAGTACCTGAACATGTCGGTGGCGTGGGTGTACCGCGATGCTGGTCGTGCGGGTCTCGTGCCGTACAGGTTCGGGTGCGGGCGGAACGCCAAGTTGCAGTTCAAGGTGTCCGAGGTTCAGGCGTGGGTGAAGCAGCAGCGACTGTCCGGCGGTTGAGGTCGCGTGACCGGCGTGCGGAGGCCTTCACATCAGATTTGGTTCGGCTGCTTCGGATAGGTAGGGCCGTCGCCTATCGGGCCGATCGGTGCAGGGTATTGGCATAGGGATCTCTGCTGGCGAGAAAGGTCGGGGCGACTACGGCCCCGTGTGGGTGACGCGTAGATCGCCATCGACACCGCCGTCCCCGACCTCGCGGACAACCGATTGCCCGCCGTGTACGGGCAAGGCGCCGCCACCGCAGCCTCCACCCTCGGCAGCACCTTCACGCGAACCAGTAGCCACCAGCGCGCACTGGGCGCCCCTGCCGCCGACACCTTCCTTGTCAAGCCGGCGTGTTGATTGGCTTTGACCACGAGTGGCTCTGGCTCAACTTCTGTGGCCTACTCGCGCTGCATGACGATGTGGCGGTGTGGTCGGCGTCGAGAAGTTGCCTCATATTCGCCTGTGGCCGGATCGTGGTGGCCGGCAGGGCAAGACCGTGGAATCTCCGGTGCCCCAGCTGGAGGGGCTGCTGTTTCCGTCGGTCGCGGGTGTCGCGGTGCTGCCGGTCGACGTGAACATCGATTCGGTGAACGTGAGGCTCAAGTCCTCTGGCGGCGGGCTGCAAGTGCCCGGAGTGCGAGGGCTGGTCGACCCGGGTTCACAGCTCCTACCTGCGGTTTCCCATCGACGGGCCAGCCGGGGGCGGGTCGATGAGATCGCGTCGGCCGGTGGGAGCGCAGTCGGCGTCGGTGAGGGGACCGCCGCCGCCGAGGGCGATGCAACGGTCAATCTTCGAGGGATCTCTTCATCCGTGCGGGGAATTGTGGACAGAATAATCGCGGCTTAGAATTCTTTCGGTTCGATTCGGAACCGATCTGACGATTTGTTTTCGCGCATCTCTCGGGAGTCTCTCCAATGCGTAAGAGTATTTACCCGATGCTGGCTGCTGCACTTTCCCTCGCGCCGATTGCGTCTTCGACTCCCGCCCATGCTCAGACGTACCCGGCGGTCGTGGTTCTCACGTTGACCGCAGCCCACTCGGGCAAGTGTCTGGACGTGGCGGGCAAGTCTGCCGCCAATGGCGCGGACCTGGTGCAAGCGACCTGCGACGGCAGTCCGTCCCAGAAGTTCACCGCAGTCCGGACGGAGGCCTCGTACGAGCCTATCTACCGGTACGAGACGTTCAGCGGGAAGTGTCTCGACAGTGGGTCTGGAGCCGTTCAGTTCCCGTTGAAGCAGCAGACCTGCAACGGCGGCTGGAGCCAGAAGTTCCATACCACGATTCTGCATTCCTTTGATCGGGGCGTGAGTTTTCTGACGATGGAATCGGGGAGGATCACCGACAAGTGCTGGCATGTGAAGGACGCCAGTCTCAATGACGGTGCGCCGGTCATCGTCCACAAGTGCAACTACCCCGGCGCCGGGGTGCGCAACGACCTTTTCACTTTGTAGCGCGCCGACACGGCCGTGCCGTCTTGTACCGAACCGGCGTGAGGGCGCGGGCAGGCGATCTGCCCGTGCCCTCACGTTCCCTCCCTCGTATCGTGCGTCGGCCGCCCCGAAGGGCGGGCCGCAGCTCGCTACCGGGATCGGCCTCATCTGCGCCGGTTGTGCCGCGGTTCCCTCGGGCGGGCACGAAAGGAGTGCGGTCCCCCGGCGTGCCGGAGGTCGGCGGCGGTCGGCGACCGATTGCTTCGGTGCGTCGTGGCGGTGCGGTGGCCGGGGGCGGGTCAGATGCCGGTGCGGGCGGTGATCCACAGGCGGTAGGCGCCGGTGTTGGTGTAGACGGAGGGGTAGGCGCCGCTGCAGGTGGTGGCGCCCCAGCTGACGATGCCGATGAGGCGGCCGTTCTGGACGAGGGGTCCGCCGCTGTCGCCTTGGCAGGCGGAGATGCCGGAGCCCTTGTCGTAGGTGCAGACGTGGGTGAGGTTGATGTTCTGGCCGTACCAGCGCAGTTGGCACTCGCCGACGGTCAGGGTGGTGACGGTGGCCTGCTGGAGGGTGTTGGACGTGGTGCCGCCGCCGGTGGTGTGTCCCCAGCCGGTGAGGGTGGCGGTGCCGCCGAGCAGGTCGGGGAGGGCGGGCAGGGCGGCCGGCTGGACCTGCGGGCTGTAGGTGAGGGGGGTGGCGAGTTTCAGGACGGCGATGTCGTTGGGCAGGCCGGCGGCGTTGCCGTTGTAGTTCTCGTGGGTGCGGTACTCCTGCACCGGGCGCAGGGTGCCGGCGGGGGAGAGGGTGTCGGAGCCGGCGGCGATCCGCAGCTGGCCGGCGGTCCTGCCTTCGAGGCAGTGGGCGGCGGTGAGCACCCACTGCGGGCCGATGACGGAGCCGCCGCAGATGTGTGACCAGCCGGTGGGGCCCTGGGACTGCAGCGACACCTGGTAGGGGTGGGCGCCCGGCGCGGCGTCGCTCCCGCCGGCGACCGCGGCCGCCGTCCCCGCCCCGCCGCCGGCCAGTGCGGCCACCGAGAGGGTCACTCCGAGAACCGCCGCGGCCACCCGCCGCGCCGCACCCCGCCGTTGTGCCATCGCCGTGCCTCTTCCCGTCCCGGGCCCCGTCCGGGGCGTGATCCTCCCGGAGCCTTCCGGCAGGCGGCGGTGGCCCGCAAGCGGTGAACCGGCCGTTCCCGTCGCGGGCACGGCCGGTTCGCCGCGGGTGCTGCGTCGGGGGCCCGGTGGGGCGACGGTTCAGGCACCGAGAGCGGCGGAGATCTGGAAGATCTCGCGCACCGAGACCCCGAAGGTCAGCACGGCGGTGGAGGAGAGCAGGGCGATGGTGGCCGCGCGCAGTGCGCGGGCGGTGGTGCGGCGGGTGGTCTGCACGGGCAGGTCCTTGTGACGGGAGGTCAGGGGCGAGGGGTCGGGCGGCTGGTCACAGGGGGCCGATGACGGGGCCGAGGGCAGCGAGCAGGCTGACGAGCGCCTGGGTGAGGGTCACGGGCTTCTCTCTTTCACGGTGCGGGAACGGGGGCGGGGCCGGGCGTGCCCCGGTGGGCGCAGGGGCAGGGAGGCTGCGCGGCGTGCTGTTGCTCCAGGGCGCGCAGGCGGCGGGAGAGTTCCTGGACGGCGGCAATCAGGACGCCGTTGGCGTCGACGACGTCGATGGTGGTCGCGCGCCGGCCGTAGCCGAAGGCGGCCCGCCAGTCCTGGGCCATCGGACCGATGTGCAGGGTGTCGGGGTCCCAGTCGTAGCGCCACTCGCTGACGGGCAGCTCGTCCAGGAGGGCGAGGATCTGGGCGCGGGTGAGGGGCTGGTCGCGCTCGGTCCTGGGCGGCCGGGGCGAGAGGAACGTCGAGGCCATCCCCCGGAGCAGGCCGGTGATGCGCACGTTCTGCGGTCCGTCGTGGTGGTCGGGTCAGGAGATCGGCTTGATGTCGTGCTTCACGTCACGGTTGCTGGTGATCAACGGCACGATGATCGGTTCGAGGGCGGTGACGATCTTCAGGACGTCGGCCAGCCAGTTCACGGGAGCTCCAAGGGCGAGAGAAGCGGTGATGGTTGCCGGTCATTCCATCAGCCCGGCCTGCCCCGCCGCAGAGGAAGATCGAAAATGACCGCACCCCGCCGCATTTGATCATGCCCGCGAGAGGCGGGCGGCCAGGCCAGGCCAGGCCGGCGCGTCGCCGCGGAGGAGCTGGACCGGGGCCCTTTACCGAGCCGTGTCCGTTTTGGCGCCTTTGCGCATCCTTTAGAGATTTTTCTTATTTATGGGATCATTTGTCCGCCCGTTCGTCCGGGCCCTTTCCCCCACCCCGAGGAGTTGCCCCGTGTCCGCACAACCGCCCCCCGTCCCGGCCGGGCGCACGCTCACCTGGCCCTGGTTCCTGGCCGTGGTCGTCGTCTACCTCGCGATCCTCCAAGGACTCGGTGCGCTGATCGGCGTCGACCGGGGCAGCGGCGACAGCCAGTTCCCCACCACCCAGTCCGTGGTGCGCGACGGCGTGATCCCGATCGGCCTGTCGGTCCTGTTCGGCGCCGGCGTGGTGACCTGGCTCGGCTGGTGGGGCAGCGTCCTGAACTATCGCGTGCCGGTGCGGCGCTGGGTCCGCTTCGTCCCCGTCTCGATGCTGGTGGTCGCCGTCCTGGCGGTGAACTACCCCAACCTCGCCGACCAGCCGGCCTCGCTGGTGCTCGCCCTGGTTGCCATGACCGCGCTGGTGGGCATCGGCGAGGAGCTGATGTTCCGCGGCATCGGCGTCCAGGTCTTCAAGCGCGCCGGCCTCAGCGAAGGCAAGGTCGCCCTCTGGTCCTCGGTCGTCTTCGGCCTCGTCCACGTCAGCAACGCCTTCGGCGAAGGCGCCCAGGCCGTCCTCCAAGCCGTGATCGTCTCCACCTCCGGCTACTTCTTCTACCTCTGCCTGCGCGTCGGCGGCGTACTGCTGCTGCCGATGCTCGTCCACGGCCTGTGGGACTTCAGCCTCGTCTCCAACACCGTCGGCACCGACCCCAAGACCTCCCCCGGCATGATCCTGCCGATCGTGCTCCAGGTCGTCCTGATCGTCCTCGTGATCGTCAGGCGCCGCACTATCGAACCCCCGGCCCGCACCGGGGCCGGCGCCCCGTCCGTGCCGCCGGCCCACCGCACCGCCGGCCACTGACGCGGCCGATCCACCAGTGATGCCCCCGCCCACCCGGGCGGGGGCATCACTCGTTCGCACGGCGCCCTCCGTCAGCCGTACCCCGGAGGAGAACAGCAGGTCGGCGAAGGCCCCGTTACGGTCGGTCATCTACCCCGCCCACCCCGGCGCCGGCACACCATCGGCACCGAACCCGAGCAGCCCGACCTCCACCCAGCGGCGGAACACCCGCGGCGTCAGCCAGCGCACCTCGCTCGCCCTCGCGTTCTTCGCCGACGCCGCCGGTACCCGGCCACGCCCGCCGCTCCGACCGCATGACCACCGGGCTGGCCGGCATCAGATCGTGCTGCACCGCTCACTCGTACAACCGAGCCGGCGCCGCCAGTCCCCGGTTCCACCGTGCCCCACCGACCCGACGCGGATTCTGCGGCGACCGGGTCCGCCAGTCCTCGAAATCCCGCAGACCGTCCGTCGTGGCATCGGACCAGGTCTCGCCGCGTCCCACAGGAAGTCGAGGAACAAGCAGTAGGCGTCCGTGTCGTTCCGCTTGGTCTCCCGCGCGAGCCGGGCGACTGACGACCGGCACGGGTACCGACTCAACCCCTCGTCCACCCGGTGGTCCGGAGAGAGAGGAACTGGAGCCCCAGGATGAATCCCCACCCACTCCTCGCGCTCGGCCAAGTTCTCCTACTCGGCCAGGATGGCCACCCGATCCACCGTGACCCGGCGATCAACCGGCCCCCGGAAAGTACGCCGGCCAGGTGCGCATCCACCCTTGCTCGATCGGCTTCAACACGCCGGTCCAACAGGGAAGACATCTACACGGACCTGCTGCGCCACTCCCAGCAGACCGTCCGCCGTGCCGGCCAGTTCTACCGGGCCGCCCGCGCCGCCGCCCGCCAGCACATCCCCACCGCCGCCACCGGGCGCACCGCACTCCAGGCAGCCCGGGCCCTGGCCGACCAACTCGCCGCCGCCCACCCCCTCGACAGGGTCGTCTACCGAGGCGGCGCCCGGTTGCCGGTTCGGGCCTGGGCTGAAGCCGCCGCCCTCGCCCGAACCGCCGTCGCCTACAACGCCGACACCCTCACCGTTGCCCGCGAGCACGACATCCGGTTCGTCGACGTCTTCGACGTTTCCGACTGCGGCTGGACCAGCCACCCCGACCCCGACAAGGCGAGCCGAACCCTGCGCACCATCGAAGACGCCGCCGAGTGGCCGATCTCCCACCCCCGCTGCACACGAGGCTTCGGGCTGAGGCCGGACGCGACGACCTCCGCAGAGGCGGACACGTAGCGCGATGCCGACTGCGGGCCTCTGAGGCCAGGCCGGCGGCCCGTCACATCCTCCCGGGTGACGGGCCGCAGCCACTTCCTAGCGCCGGCCGCTTCGGCGCACCGGAACCGCTATCGCGGCGAATCCGGTGCCCAGAAGCGTCATTGCGGCCGCGTCGAGCTCAGGGTGCCGTACAAGAATCACGACCATCACGCCAGCTGCCAGCGCCGAACGACTCAGCTCGATCACCTCGGCAGGTGTCCAACCTCCCCCTGGCGGCACACCTTGCCGCCGTTCAACTTCATCCACAGAGCACCCTTCCCTCGCGAATCTGAGTGATGGGCGGCGCCGCTCTCGGGATCAGTCTGGCAGCGCGTTGAGGCTGTCGTGCCACCCGAAGTGGGTGCCTCACAACGTTCGAAGATCAATTCAGTCGATCACCCCCAGGGTTGGACTGGACGCGGCTTTCTATAATCGAAGGTTCGAAGGCTGATTGCCGAAAATTCCTTCATATGACTTTGACGGTCGACCTAATGGTCAAGCTTGCGGATGCTGATCTTGTCGAAATGCCTTGGATTCGAAGTAGTTTATATGGAGTTCCAGGTCTAGTACGGCTGTCGTCCCAGCCCGGTCTCCATGGCGCGCGGCTACCGGCCCGCCCCGACGCCGGAAGGGACGGGTCAGGGCCGGGCTCGGAGTGGGCCAGCCCAGCTCACGCGGGCACCACAGATCGGTTGTTCCACCCCGACCCCGCGCCTCCGCCTCACCGTGAGCCACGTGGAGCGGCACGGCCCCTCCACCCCCGGAGCCTGGGCCGTCCTCCTGATCACTCCCTTCGCCCTGCTCGCGGTGGCGGCGGCAGTGGTCGACCGCAGGGACGTCTGACCCGGCCGGGTTGAACGTCGAGTGTCACGACCGCACCGCGTGGGCCGACGCGTCGCGCAGCGCCGAAACGCCGCGGTAGAGCGTGACCCTGCCCCGGCCCGCCTCTTCTCGAACGCGGTGGCCCTGGCCCAAGGCGAACCGTTCGCCGAGCGTGCGGAGCAGCGCGCCCCCGGCCCGTTGCTTCCCGCGGGCTGACGTGTCGGGTGGGGCAGGGGTCGGCCCCGCCCGGGTCAGCGGCCGGTGCTGGAGCGGGGTGCTTCGCGGGTGGGCAGGCGGACGCGGAAGGTGCAACCGGCGGGTGCGTCCTCGATGGTGAGGGTGCCGCCGTGGAGGGCGGCGATGTCGCGGGCGATGGACAGGCCGAGGCCGGTGCCCCCGTCGTCGCGGCTGCGGGCGTCGTCGAGACGGGTGAACCGTTCGAAGACCTTCTCGCGGTCTCCGGCGTCGATCGCGGGCCCGTCGTTGGTGACGTCGATGACCGCCTGCCCGGCGGCGACGTCGAAGGCGAGGCGGACGGCGACAGTACTGCGGGCGTGGCGCTGGGCGTTGTCCAGGAGGTTGGTGAGCAGGCGGCCCAGCCACATCGGGTTGCCGGTGGCGGTGCAGCCGGCGGCGAGGTCGAGGTCCACGGGGTGCGGTCGGGAGTCGCGGCCCTCGGCGGTGGTGCGGACGAGCTCGGCGAGGTCGATGTCCTCCATCGGCCCGCTGTGGCCGGTGGCATCGAGGCGGGCGAGCAGCAGCAGGTCGGCGGCGAGGGACTGGAGCCGGCCGGTGTCCTGGAGCGCTCCGGCGACCATCTCGGCGCGGATGGCGGGGTCGGGGTGGGTGTGGGCGACTTCGAGCTGGGTGCGCAGGACGGCGAGCGGGCTGCGCAGTTCGTGGGAGGCGTCGGCGATGAACCGGCGCTGGCGGACGCCGGCGGATTCGAGCCGGTCGAGCATGGCGTTCATGGTGTGGGCGAGGCGGGCGATCTCGTCGTCGCTGCCGGGGTCGGGCACGCGGCGGCCGAGGTCGCGGTCGCCGATGGCGGCGACTTCGGAGCGGATCACCTCGACGGGTCGCAGGGCGCGGCCGGTGGCCTTCCAGGTGACGACGCCGACGGTGGCGACGAGGAGGCCGCTGAGGACGGCGAGGGCTGCGGTGGTCACGTCCTCGGCGGTGTCGGCGGTGTGCAGGGAGGCACCGACGCGGATGGTGACCGGGCCGTTCGGGGTGTCGGTGGTGAGGGTGGTGACGCGTTGGTGGTGCTCGTCGCCGAGCGCGTCGAGGTTGAAGGTGCCGTGTCCGTCGGAGGTGCCCGCGGGGGTGAGCGCGGGCCGGCCGGCGAGGTTCTGGCTGGCCGCCACGACGGTGCCGTGGGCATCGGTGACCTGGACGAAGTCGCTGCCGTGGTCGAGGGGGACCGGGTTCGGCAGCCGGCCGTCGGCCGCGAGACGGCTCACCACCTGGGCCTGCTCGCGGCCGCTGGCCTCGACGCTGCGCACCAGGTTGGCCCGAAGGAGCAACAGCACGGCCGCGGACGCCACCAGCAGGACCGCGGCGACGCTGACGCAGGCCGCCAGCGTCGTGCGGGTGCGGACCGATCGGGGTGCCAGCCGGGTGATCAGCGCCGCCACCCGGGGTCTGGCCGCGAACCGCCGGGCCACGGCCGTGGCCCGGCGGCGGGCGGATCGGATCGGTCCGGCGTGCTGGTCAGCCACCGTCCGCCGCCAGCCGGTAGCCGGAACCGCGGACGGTTTGTACCGCGGTGCGCCCGAACGGGGCGTCGATCTTGCGCCGCAGCGAGCTGATGTGGACCTCGACGGTGTTGGGGTCGCTGTCCGGGCCGCTGTCCCAGACCTCCTCAAGGATGTCGCGCTTGGAGACGGCCTCGCCGGCGCGGCGGGCGAGGTGGTCCAGGAGCGCGAACTCCCGCGGGGTGAGCGCGATCGGCGTGCCGGCCCGGGTGCATGTCCGGGCGGCGGAGTCGACCACCAGGTCGCCGAGGGCGGTGCGCTGCGGGGCGCGGGAGCCGATCCGGCGGGCGAGCGCCTTGAGGCGGGCCACGAGGACGACGAAGGAGAACGGCTTGGAGAGGTAGTCGTCGGCGCCGGTGTCGAGCGCCTCGGCCTCGTCCCATTCGCCGTCCTTGGCGGTGAGCATCAGGATGCCCGTGTCGCTGCCGGCGGCGCGCAGGCGGGAGCAGACCCGGTAGCCGTTGAGTCCGGGCAGCATGATGTCGAGGATGATCACGTCGTATGAGTGGTCGGTGGCGCGGGCAAGGCCGGACAGGCCGTCGTGGACGATGTCGACGCTGAATCCCTCGACCTCCAGTCCGTGCTTGATCGCCAGGGCGAGCCGCTGTTCGTCCTCCACCACCAGTACGCGCATACCCCCAGCGTCGCAGGTCGCCGACTCGGACAGCTGAAGACGTCTTCAGGTTCTCGGCAACCCTTCAGCGCCCACTCGCCACCGGTCGCCACCCGTCTCGGCCTCGGTCTTCAGGAAACGTTCAGCCCGCCTCGGCCATGCTGGCCGCGCCGCCCGCTCGCGCGGGAGCACGAACACCGACAGCCGCCGGGCCGACAGCCCACCCGCCCCGGGCCGCCACCCGGGTCCGCGGCGGCGCGACACCCGCGGCCGGCAGGCGGCGCCCAGGCCCTTCCCCCGAGCGGAGGCAGGAAGACACGATGCGAAGCGACCGACGAGCCGGCAGGGCGGGTGTGCGGTGATCTCCTGGTTCCACGCGGCCGTACTCGGTCTGATCCAGGGGCTCACCGAGTTCCTGCCGGTCTCCTCCAGCGCCCACCTGCGGGTCTTCTCCGCCCTGTTCGGCTGGGAGGATCCGGGTGCCGCGTTCACCGCGGTCACCCAGCTCGGCACCGAGTCGGCGGTGCTGATCTACTTCCGCAAGGACATCGCCGCGATCGTCTCCACCTGGGTGCGCTCACTGTTCAAGCCCGCGCTGCGCAGCGACCCGAACGCCCGGCTGGGCTGGTTCGTGATCGTCGGCACCCTCCCGATCGCGATCCTCGGCAAGCTCTTCCAGGACACCATCGAGACCCAGCTGCGCGACCTGCGGATCATCGGCACCACCCTGATCGTCTTCGGCCTGATCCTCGCCGCCGCCGACCGCACCCGCGCGGTCCGGGACGCCCGCCGGATCAACGACCTGACCTTCCCGCATGCGCTGATCCACGGTGCGGCCCAGTCCCTGGCCCTGATCCCGGGTGTCTCCCGCTCCGGCGGCACGATCAGCGCCGGCCTCTTCCTCGGCTACAGCCGTGAGGCCGCCGCCCGCTACTCGTTCCTGCTGGCGATCCCGGCGGTTCTCGCCTCGGGCGCGCTCGAGCTGTTCAAGATCGGAGAAGGTCCGGCCCCGGCCTGGGGTCCGACCGTCCTCGCCACGTCGATCGCCTTCGCGGTGGGCTACGCGGCGATCGCCTGGTTCCTGAAGTACATCTCGCACCACAGCTTCATGCCGTTCGTGATCTACCGCATCCTGCTCGGCATCCTGATCATCGGCCTGGTCGCCGGCGGGATCCTCGCCCCCACGGCCGGCGCGGTCCATTAGCGCTCGCACAGGACCGCCTACCAGGTTCCTGATGACTCCCTCGGGTCTTCAGGAACCCTTCAGCGTCGCTCGGCCATGCTGGACCCGACTGTTCGGACACGACGCCGGCCACCGCCAGTACAGGCCGTCCCGGCCGACGGACGAGCCGTCGCCGGCCGACAACCCCCCGGAAAGGCGCCAACCGATGCTCTCCTCCTCGGCCCTGCTCGCCGTCAACCCGTTGGACGCCGGCTCGCTGCTGGCGGCGTTCGGCGCGCTGGGCATCGCCGTGATCATGTTCGCGGAGACCGGCCTGCTCGTCGGGTTCTTCCTTCCCGGCGACTCGCTGCTGTTCACCGCCGGTCTGCTGTGCACCACCGGCGCGCACAGCGGCCCCCACCTGAACCTCGGCGAGGTCCTCGCAGCCGCCGCGGTCGGCGCCCTGGCCGGCGCCCAGGTCGGCTACCTGATCGGACGCCGAGGCGGACGCGCGCTGCTCGCCCGTTCCCGCAGCAAGCACCTGCACGAGGGCGCGGTACGGGCGGAGGAGATCCTCACCCGTTACGGCCACGGCAAGGCCGTCGTCCTCGCCCGCTTCGTGCCCGTCGTGCGCACCGTCCTCAACCCGCTGGCCGGCGCGCTCGGCGTGAACGCCCGGACCTTCACCCTCTGGCAGGTCGTCGGCGGGCTGGTGTGGACGGCCGGCCTGGTCATGGCCGGGTACGCGCTGGGCTCCTCGATCCCGAACGTCGACCGCTACCTGCTGCCGATCGTCGCCGTCGTGGTCGCGGTCTCGCTGGCACCGCTGGTGCTGGAGGTACTGCGCTCCCGCCGTCAGGCCAAGGCCCGATGACCAGCCCCGCGCGCATGTTCGCCCTCGACGGCCGCGGCCTCGACGGCGGGCTCTATCAGCGTATCGACCAGTGGGCCCAGCACCTGCCGACGTCGGTGCAGCACGGCGTCGCAGCGTTCTCCGCCTACGGGCTGGGCCTGGTCGCCGTGCTGATGCTCCTCGCCTGGTGGCGTGCGCGGCGGGCCGACAGTGTGACACTGGCCCGGGCACTGGCCGCACCAGTGGTCGTGATCGCCGCCTTCGTCGCCGACACCCTGCTCAAGTCCGTGCTGCGCGAGCCCCGCCCCTGTCAGGCCCTGGACGTGGGGCGGACCCTCGAAGCCTGCCCCGCTGCCGGCGACTGGTCGCTGCCCAGCAACCACACGGTCATCGTCTTCGCCGCCGCGGCCGTCCTGTGGCGGGTCGACCGCCGCCTCGGCGCGCTCGGGCTGCTGCTCGCCGTTGCGATGGGCGTCTCCCGGGTACTGGTCGGCGTCCACTACCCTCACGACGTGGCCCTCGGCGCGGCGGTCGGCCTCGCTGCCGGCCACGGACTCGGCATGCTCGCCGGCCGCGCCGCGCCCCTGGTCGAGCGGGCCCGCGAAGGAAGGCTGCGGCGATGGCTGACCGCATGACCCCACGGCGGTCGTCGCCCTGGATCGCTGTCTGCGTGGTGGCGTTCGCGATCATCGCCATGGTGCTGGGGTCCAACGACTGGGCCCCGCTCGGCTTCGAGCGGACGGCTGTCGACTGGGCCGCCGCGCACCGGCCGTCCGCCGCCGTCACCACCGCCATGGCCGTCACCGCGCTCGGCACGGACGTCTTCCCCTACCTTGTCGCCCTCGCCGCAGGCGCCGTCCTGGTCCGGGCGGGCCGACCGCACCGCTCCGGGCGGGCCGCCGCCGGTCTCCTGCTCGCCCCCGTGCTGTGGCTGGTCGCCGGCCAACTCCTGCGCCAAGGCCTGATGCACGGTTTCGGCCGCCCCCGCCCGCCCGCCGCCGACTGGGCGTTCACCCCCGACGGGTTCGCGTTCCCCTCCGGCCACGCCTTCACCGCCGCCACCTGCGCCGGACTGCTCGCCGTCGCCGTCGCCCGCACCCACCGCCGTGCCCGCCGCAGGGCCACGGCACTCGCGCTGGCCTTCGCCGTCGTCATCGGCGCCACCCGCGTCTACCTCGGCGTCCACTGGCCCCTGGACGTCCTCGCCGGCTGGCTCCTCGCCACCGCCTGGCTGCTCCTCGGCGCCACTCTCCTGCCGACACCTGCCCGCCCGGTGCCCGAGCCCGGCGCAGGCCCGCAGTCCGACGGCCGAGCGACAGGATTGATGTAGGCAGGTCAGGTGCGCTTGGGTGGGGCGGGCCTGTCCTTGCGGGGGTTTCTCGCCGGTCGCGCCGATCCGGGTGACCTACCCGCCTGGGCGCTTGTGCCCACGGCCCTGCTGTCCACCGAACCCGCCGATGCGGGGCGGGAACGCGAGCTGTGCCTCGCCAACGCCGGGACCGGCCCCGACCTGCGCGGGCAGGGAACCGGTACGGGCTGATGTCGTACTCGGTCTCGCCGAGCTTGCGCACGACCTTCCGCGAACCCGGTCTCCTCCCGGGCCTCCCGCAGCGCGGCGGCCTCCGGGGTCTCGCCCGGCCGGATGCTGCCGGCCGGGACCTGGATGCCGACCTCCTCGCAGCTGTAGTCGGTGTGCCGGAACACCAGCAGCCGCCCGCTACCTCGGCCCCCAGCTCTCTGCGCACCAGCGCCTCGAACTCGTGTCGGTGCGCTGCCGGCCGGACGAGGTAGGACATCGTCTGAGTGACCAGCCCTGCGTCCCGGCTCCGCTTGAATTCGATCACCGCCGGGGCGTTGTTCGGATCGGCCACCCGTGCCCCATTCGTTCGGTAGTGCGGAGAGGCCGAGCGAGAAGAGGAGTGTGCTGTTCCTCTCCTCTGCTCATTCCTTCGGCCGGGCTGGAACGAAGCTCCGATGTTGTCTCAACATATGGACGATCGGGTGATTCTCCGGCCGGATACCGAGCAGATGGCCTTAGGCTGGCCGTGCAGCTGGTTCGCCCTGCCCGCCAGGCAGGCGCGTCGTAAGAGGGAACCCGGTGAAGCCTTTTGACTGGCCAGTCCGGGACTGCCCCGCAGCGGTGAGCGGGAACGACCGCCGTCATACGCACTGGGCCCGGGAGGGTCTGGGAAGCGACGGCCAGTAGGTGACCGCCCTTCACGGGCGGACGTGCCCGCGAGTCCGAAGACCTGCCCGTTGCCCGCGTGCGACCGATCGCGCGCGGATCCCGGTGACCTCGTGGGCGGGTCGGCGTGCACACCTGGCGGAGCCATGACGGCCGTCCGTCCGGTTCGTCACCCCTTCGCGCCCTCGTCCCGTCACCGGGCACTTGAGGAGCAAGACTCGCGAAGGAGAGTCCCTTGACCACGAAGTCCGCAGCCGCGGCGACCCTCGCCACCGCGTACGGCTACCCCCGGCAGGGCCGGAACCGGGAGCTGAAGAAGGCCGTCGAGGGGTACTGGAAGGGCACGGTCACCGCCGACGCACTGCTGGCCGCAGCCGCCGACCTGCGCCGCGGGAACTGGCAGCAGCTGATCGAGGCGGGCGTCCAGGAGGTGCCCACGGGCGACTTCTCGCTCTACGACCACGTGCTGGACACCACCGTCGCCGTCGGCGCGATCCCGGCCCGCCACCGGGCGGCCGTCGAGGCCGACCCGCTGGACGGGTACTTCGCGATGGCGCGCGGGACCCAGGATGTCGCACCGCTGGAGATGACCAAGTGGTTCGACACCAACTACCACTACCTCGTGCCCGAGTTGGGGCCGGACACGGTCTTCGTCGCGAACCCGGCGAAGGCGGTCGGCGAGCTGCGCGAGGCGCTCGCGCTCGGCCATGACGCACGGCCGGTGCTGGTCGGCCCGGTCACCTACCTGCTGCTGGCCAAGCCCGCCCCCGGCGTGGCCGCCGACTTCCAGCCGATCACGCTGCTCGACCGGCTGCTGCCGGTCTACGCGCAGCTGCTCGCCGACCTGCGGGCGGCCGGGGCGGACTGGGTGCAGCTGGACGAGCCGGCTCTGGTCCAGGACCGCACGCCGGCCGAGCTGAACGCCGCCGCCCGCGCCTACCGGGACCTGGGCGCGCTCGCCGACCGGCCGAAGCTGCTGGTGGCGAGCTACTTCGACCGCCTGGGCGAGGCCCTGCCGGTGCTCGCCAAGGCCCCGGTCGAGGGCCTGGCGCTGGACTTCACCGGACCGGCCGCCGCGAACCTGGAGGACCTCGCCGGCGTCGGCGGGCTGCCGGGCAAGCGCCTGGTCGCCGGGGTCGTCGACGGCCGGAACATCTGGATCAACGACCTGGAGAGGTCGCTGGCCACCCTGGCGACCCTGCTCGGTCTCGCCGACCGGGTGGACGTGGCGCCGTCCTGCTCGCTGCTTCACGTGCCGGTCGATGCCGCCCTGGAGCGGGAGGTCGAGCCGCAGATCGCCCGCTGGCTGGCCTTCGCCCGGCAGAAGGCCGAGGAGGTCGCGCTGCTCGCCCGCGGCCTGCGCGAGGGTACTGGCGCGATCACCGCCGAACTCGCCGCCAACCGCGCCGACCTGGCCTCCCGGGCCACGTCGCCGATCACCCGCGACCCGGCCGTCCGGGCCCGCGCAGCCGCCGTCACCGCCGCCGACGCCCGGCGGGCCCAGGCCTACCCCGAGCGGGCCGTGGCTCAGCGGGCCCGCCTCGGGTTGCCGCTGCTGCCCACCACCACGATCGGCTCCTTCCCGCAGACCACTGAACTCCGGGTTGCTCGTGCCGACCTGACGGCCGGGCGGATCGGCGCCGCCGTCTACCGGGAGCGGATGGAAGCCGAGGTGCGCGAGGTGATCGCGTACCAGGAGAAGGCGGGCCTGGACGTCCTCGTGCACGGCGAGCCCGAGCGCAACGACATGGTCCAGTACTTCGCCGAGCAGCTGACCGGGTACCTGGCCACCCGGCACGGCTGGGTGCAGTCCTACGGCACCCGCTACGTGCGGCCTCCGGTCCTCGCGGGCGACATCTCCCGCCCGTACCCGATGACCGTCGGCTGGTTCTCCTACGCCCAGGGGCTGACGGACCGCCCGGTCAAGGGCATGCTCACCGGGCCGGTCACCATGCTCGCCTGGTCCTTCGTCCGCGACGACCAGCCGCTCGCCGACACCGCCCGCCAGGTCGCCCTGGCCCTGCGCGACGAGGTCGTCGACCTGGAGGCCGCCGGCGCGGCCGTCGTCCAGGTCGACGAGCCCGCCCTGCGCGAGACCCTGCCGCTGCGCGCCGCCGACCGCCCGGCCTACCTGGCGTGGGCCACCGAGGCGTTCCGGCTCGCCACCTCCGGCGTCCGTGCCGACACCCAGATCCACACCCACATGTGCTACGCCGAGTTCGGCGCCATCATGACCGCGATCGACGAGCTCGACGCGGACGTCATCTCGCTGGAGGCCGCCCGCTCGCACATGGAGGTCGCCGGCGAACTCGCCGCCGCCGGCTACCCGCGTGAGGTCGGACCAGGGGTGTGGGACATCCACTCGCCCCGCGTGCCGAGCACGGAGGAAGCCGTGAGGCTGCTGCGCGCCGGCCTGGCCGCGATTCCCGCCGAGCGGCTCTGGGTCAACCCCGACTGCGGTCTGAAGACCCGCGGTTGGGCGGAGACCCGCGCCTCCCTGGAGAGCCTGGTCACCGCCGCCCGCCGCCTGCGGGAGGAAGTCGCCGGCTGACAGACCGGCGTGAGCGCGAGAGGGCGGGCGCGGTACGAGTACCGTGCCCGCCCCAGGGGCCTCCCATCTCCTCATGGACGATCGCGGGGAGGCGCCCTTCCGCCGCGAGGAAGGGGATCCGGTATGAGCAGGAGACCAGTAGCGCGCCGTGTCCGTGGCCGCGGGCAGGTCCTCGACGTCACGCCCGACTCGTTCTCGGACGGCGGCAGTTGGCTGGACCCCGGCCGTGCGGTGGAACACGGGCTGGCGATGGCAGCCCGGGATGCGGACATCGTGGACGTGGGAGGGGAGTCGACGCGTCCTGGCGCTCGCAGGGTGCCGGTCGACGAGGAACTCGCCCGTGTCCTGCCCGTGGTGCGTGGCCTCGCTCGGGAAGGTGTCCTGGTGAGCATCGACACGATGCGGGCCGAGGAGGCGGAGTCGGCGGTGGACGCCGGGGCGGGGATCGTGAACGACGTCAGAGGAGGCCTGGCCGACGAGCGGATGGCGAAGGCCGTCGGCCGGTCCGGGATGCCCTTCGTCGTCATGCACTGGCGGGGGCAGTCCTACGTGATGGACGACCTGGCCGACTACGGGGATGTCGTGGCGGAGGCGGCCGCGGAGGTTGCACGTCAGATGGACGCCGTGGTGTCGGCCGGAGCCGATCCGGCCCAGGTGATCGTCGATCCCGGTCTCGGCTTCGCGAAGGGCCGCGAGGACGACGGGGAACTGTTCGCCGCGCTGGACTCCTGGCATGCGCTGGGACGACCGCTCCTGGTGGGACCGTCCCGCAAGCGGTTCCTCGGCGAACTACTGGCCGACCGGGCCACCGGCGAGCCGCGTCCGGCCCGGGAGCGGGACGACGCCACCGCGGCGGCGGCCGTCCTGGCCGCTGCCCAGGGAGCCTGGGCGGTGCGTGTCCACGAGGTGCGGGCCACCGCGGACGCCGTCCGCGTCGAGGCGGCCCCGCGTGCTCGCCGGGCGCCGGCCGGTCAGTCCTCGGTGCGGCGGAGCAGGTAGGTGTCCATGATCCAGCCCTTGCGCTCGCGGGCTTCGCGGCGCTGCCGGGTGATCTCCGGCGCCGTCTCATCGAGTGGCCCGGAGAGCAGGATCTCGTCCGGGGCGCCGAGGTAGGCGCCGTAGTGGATGTGCACGCCCTCGGGGTCGATCCCGGCGAAGGCGGCCCGGCCGTCGAGCATCACCACGGTGTCCTCGCTGCCCGGGCCGAAGCCGTCCTCGGCCAGGCGGCGGGCCGGGGTGATCCGCAGCGGGCGGCCCACCCGGGTGAGGGTGGTGCGGTGCTGTGCGGCGAGTACCGAGACGCTGCTGATCCCGGGCACCACCTCGTAGCGGAACGCGCCCGGGTCGGCGGTCAGGACCTCGTCGAGGACGGCGGTCACGCTGTCGTACAGGCTGGGGTCGCCCCAGACCAGGAGCGCGCCCGTGCCGTCCGGGCCGAGTTCCTCGGCGACGAGCCGGCCGACCAGCTCGGCCCGACGACGGCGCCAGTCCTCGACGGCCTCGGTGTACGCCGGGGTGCTCCGGTCGCGCTCGGCGTCCGGCACCTCGACCACCCGGTGACCGGGGCGGGCGTGCTCCTCGATCATCCGCCGCCGCAGGCGCATGAGGTCCTGGCGCTGCTCGTTCTTGTCGAGGAGGAGAAAGACGTCCGTGCGGGCGATGGCCTTGACCGCCTGCAGGGTGAGGTGGTCCGGGTCGCCCGCACCGATGCCGATGACGATGATCTGCCGCATGACTGCGATTCTGCCGGATCCCGGACCCGGCGGCCGTCGCTGCGGGCCGCGACCGGACACCTCCCCGTAGGCCTCGCCACCTGCGGATTCCTCGTGGGGAGCGGGTGGGTTCCGGTGGGTTCGGCGAACCGGAGGCAGTGATACGTTCGCGGATGCGGGCGGGGAGAGGAGCGGCTGCGGATGCTGCGCATCGCTGGAATCCCCGGCCGCCCCGGCCGGCGGCCACCGAGAGCCCGGGAGCCGGGGGAGGGCTGGACGGATCCCGATGGCCGAGAGGTGAGTACCACGGACAGCTTCGTGCCGGAGCAGCGGCCACCCGTCGTCCTGCGGCGTGCCCGGACGGAGGACGGCTCGTGCCGCCACCAGCTGGTGTGGAAGGCCGGCCCGGGGTGGCGGATGGTCAGCAGTGCCGTCCTGGGCGGCGGGCTCGGCGAGCGCGGCTGGGTGCTGAACGCCCAGGTCAGGCCGGGCTACTCCCGGATGGACCCCGATCGGCACCTGGCGGAGCTCGCGGCGGCCGAGGGCCTGAACGGGCCGGGCGTCGGCCTGATGACCGCCGCCGAGGTCGACGACTGCACCTGGAGCGAGGACGGTGGCGCCGTCGCCCTCGTCACGACCGGCATCGGAGTCCCGACGTGGGCCGCCGACCCCGGTGCCTCGGTGCCCGTCCCGTTCGCGCCGGCCCCGTCCAGGCCAGCCCCGTTCGTGCCCGGAACGATCAACATCCTCGCGGTGGTGCCGGCCCCGGTGACCGACGGCGGGCTGGTCAATCTGCTCGCGACGGCCACCGAGGCCAAGGTGCAGGCCCTTCTGGAGGCCGGGTACGACTGTTCCGGGACGCCGTCCGACGCGGTGTGCGTGGCGGTCCGCACACCGGGTACGCCCGCGGCGGCCGACCCGTTCGGTGGCCCGCGCTCCGTGTGGGGGTCCCGGCTGGCCCGTGCCGTGCACCGAGCCGTGCTCGACGGGGCGGAACGGGACCGAGTGCGGAGGGACCGTGGAGCTTCCGTACCCCACCAGGGGCCGAGCCCCGAGTGCTGCCGCGAGAACGTCCTGCACGCCGGCCGGTGAGCGGGGTGGGTGACGAGCCGTCCGCCGGAGCCGCAGGACGACCGGCCGGGGTACGCCGCTCAGGAGCCGTCGAAACCGTCTCCCACGCCACGTTCGCCACCGCCGACCAGCAGGAGGGCATGGCCGCCTTCGCCGAGAAGCGCCCCGCGCGGTTCGAGCACCGCTGACGCGGGCGGTGGCGCGGCAGCCCGGTTCCGGGGTACCGCGCCCCGCCGTCCGTGATCCGCCGCAGACACCTGCACGGTCCCCGCGGCCGGTCGCCGACGACCCGGCCGGCAGCCCGACGATGTGACGCACGGGACCTTGACCCGCCCTTCCGCGCGTCGCCATGATGGGCCGTCAAGTTCTGACTCCGCCGTCGGGGGAAGCCGGTCCGAATCCGGCGCTGACCCGCAACGGTAGGCCGTCGACCCGGTGTCGGCGGCGAGCCCGAGTACCCGTCGGCGGAGGTGTGTCGTTCCCTCCTCCCGTCGTGGTCTGCGGGCCGGAGCTCCGAGGGCTGCCCGGGTCCGTACCGGCGCCCCTCCGGGCCCCTGCGTCCAGGCCCGGAAAGGACCCTCGTGACCGCCCTCCGCCGCACCCTCGGCCTCCTCGCGATACCGACCCTCGCCTTCGCCGGCGCCCTCCCGGCGGCCGCCGCACCGGTCGGCGTGGACTCGCCCACGATCCGTCCGGACGCCGCCGCGGCCGGCTGGCTGGCCCGCCAGCTCGTCGACGGCGACCACTTCGAGTCCGTCTTCGACGGCACCGCCTACCCCGACCAGGGCCTGACCATCGACGCGGTACTGGCCTTCGCCGCCGCCCGCAGCTCGGACACCGCCGCCGCCAAGGCGACCGCCTGGCTCGCCCAGCCCGCCATCCTCACCGGCTACCTCGGCGACGGCACCACCGAGGCCTACGCGGGGGCCACCGCCAAGCTGCTGCTCGCCGCCGAGGTCCGCGGCGCGGACCCGGCCTCCTTCGGCGGCGTCGACCTGCCCGCCCGGCTGCGCTCGCTCCAGGCCCCGAGCGGCCGCTTCTCCGACCGCTCCCAGTGGGGCGACTACAGCAACGCCTTCGGCCAGTCGCTCGCCCTGATCGCCCTGCACCGGACCCCCGGCGGCGCCCCGGCCGCCGCCGTCGACTTCCTGGCCGACAGCCAGTGCGCGGACGGCGGCTTCCCGGTCTCCTTCGGCCAGACCACCTGCACCGCCGACACGGACGCCACCGCCCTCGCCGTCCAGGCCCTCGCCGCCACCGGCCGCGCGGCCAAGGCGGCCGCCGGACTCGGCTGGCTGACCGCCCAGCAGAACGCCGACGGCGGCTTCGCGGCCGCCGGGGCCACTACGTCCAACGCCAACTCCACCGGTCTCGCGACCCAGGCGCTGCTCTCCAACGCCCGCTTCGGCGCGGGACTCAAGGGCTGGAGCCGGCTGGTCAAGTTCCAGCAGCGCTGCGACGCCGACCCGGCCGTGCGCGGCGCGATCGCCTACGACGCCTCCGGCTTCAACCCCGGCAACGCCGCCCGGGCGACCGGCCAGGCCGTCCTCGGCCTGGCCGGCACCCCGCTGGCCACCCTCTCCGCCGCCGGAGCGCGCCCGGACGCGCCCACCCTGGCCTGCCCCGCGCCCGCCACCCCCTGACCACCCGCGACCGCACGAGGAGAGTCCTGATGACCGAGCACCTGACCCGCCGCACCCTTGGCTCGCTCGCCGCCGTCGCGGCGCTGACCGCGAGCCTCCTCGGTGCCGGCGCCGTGCACGCCCCCGAGGCCCGGGCCGCCGCCTGCACCGGCACCACCGGCGTCACCGTCGTGGTCGACTTCACCGCGGTCGGCGGCGGCATCCAGACCGGCTGCGCCCTCGGCGACCCGGCCAGCGGCCTCGCCGCGCTCACCGGCGCCGGCTTCTCGTACACCTTCCACCCGCGCTACCCCGGCTTCGTCTGCACCGTCAATGCCCTGCCGACGACCTGCACCAACCCCACCGGCAGCGCGTACTGGTCGTACTGGCACGCCCAGCACGGCGGACCCTGGTCATACAGCAGCCTCGGCGCCGGCAGCTACAACCCGGCCCCCGGCGATGTCGAGGGCTGGGCCTTCGGCGCCGGCGGCCAGCCGGGCATCACGGCGCCCTGAGCGGCCTGAGCGCCCTGACGACGACGCACCGGTGCCCCGGTCCTCCGCGACGGAGACCGGGGCACCGGCGGTTCCGGGGGCGTTCAGGCCGTCCGGCGCGGCCGCTGCCGGATCAGCTGCCGTAGCGCAGCGAGACGGTGTCGCCCAGGTGGACGGTGGTGGCCCGGGTGGCGGCGGTGGCGGTGGCGCCGTCCAGGCTCACCTTCCAGGTGGCGGAGCCGCTGTTGGCGGTGCCGTTGAGTGCGGTGATCGTCCCGCCGCCGGTGGCGGGGGTGACGGAGGTGACGCAGCCGCCCGGGGTGGCGGTGCCGGCCGCGTCGAGGACGTCGCCGAGCGTCGCGGTGGTGCCGGTCGGGTTGACGGTGACGGCGCAGACCTTGAGCGCGCCGGTGCCGTCGTCGACGACCAGGGCGAGCCTGGCGGCGGTGCCGGAGGTGAACGCGGTGGTGGCCGACCAGGTCGGCTCCCCGGCCGTGGTCGGGGCGGGCGGGGCGGCGGTGAAGCCGGCACCGGCGACGGCGCGCAGGCCGTCGACGGAGGCGTAGGGGGAGGAGGCGGTGTCGCTCGGCTGGTACTTGAAGCCGCCGCCGGGCTTGAACTGCTGGGCGATCAGGAAGTCGACCGGGGTCTTGCCGGTGCCGCTGGTGAAGTCGGCGCCCTGGGGGTTGATGCCGCAGGCGTTGAGACCGGAGACGGCCCAGCCGTTGGAGTCGGTGTTGACGCCCCACAGGGCGTTGAACGCCCCGGAGGCCAGCAGCTTGCCCTTGAGGAAGTTCTTGGCGGCGACGACCGCCGGGTCGGTGTTGGGGACGCCGCCGACGCACAGGGAAGCCATCGCGGCCCCGGTCATGTCGATGTCGCTGCCCGTGCCGAGCTCGGTGGGGTCACCGGCGGCCTTGGTGTAGTTCCAGCCGCCGTCCGTGTGCTGGTTGGCCCGCACAGCCGTGACGGAGGCGTCCAGCAGGGCCTGCGGAACGCGCTTGGCGCCGCTCTGGGTCTTGGCGCCGCCGAGGGCGAGGAGGCCGAACACGGTGCCGTTGAAGTTGGCGGACGGACCCCAGTAGCCGGGTTCGGCGGTCTGCCAGGAGGAGACCGCGTCGGCGATCAGGTTGCGGCCGGGGCCGACGCGCGCGGGATCGACGCCGGCGGCGTAGGCGTTCAGGATGCCCCGCTGGTAGTCGGTGACGACCGGCGAGGCGCCCGGCCAGCCGGCGGCGGCGAGCTGGTTGCGGTAGACGAGGCGGGCGTTCTTGGTGACGTCACCGCCGGGCGTCACGTCGGCCGCCGCGGTGCCGGCCGCGGCCAGCGCGCTGAAGGCCCACTCGTTGGACAGCCCGCCGCCGGTGACGTAGCTGCCGTCGGCGGCCTGGAGGGACTTCAGGTAGGTGACGCCGGTGCTCTTGGAAGTGGCGATCTGGGCCGGGGTGGCGGTGGCGTGGGCGGGGACGGCCGACAGCAGCAGCGCCCCGGCCGCCAGTGACACGGTCACGGCGGAGGCGAGGCGGGAGGAGGTGGTGCGGGGCGTCGTGAGGAAGGTCACGGAACGGCTCCTTGGGGTGGCGGGCGCCGACCCGGCCCCGGCCCCGGCGCTCCCGGGGGAGCGCGACGGCCGGAGCGGCCGCCGCCCGGATCGCGTGGGCAGGCTTTCGCCGTGGTACTCGGCCGGGCGGGCATTCGGGCTAGGGGTGCCGCAGGACACCACCCCACACCGTTGCGCGTCAGCCCCGGAATCGCACCGGGTTCCCCCGCTCGGCCACCGCGGACGCTACCGCACCGCGGGGCGGTCCACGAGGTGGGGAAGGCGACATGACGCACCGTTGACTCCGACTCGCCGGCGTGGTCAGATGAACCGGTTTTTCATCCTCGGTATCAGGGGAAGCCGGTCCGATTCCGGCGCTGACCCGCAACCGTAGATCCGCCCCAGCGGCGGATGAGCCGGAATGCCTGCACCGAGGCCTTGTCACAGAAGTGCTTGCGTCGTCGTGGACTACGACGCGGTCGGGGCGGTTCCTCCTGGGGGAGCCGTCGGCTGCGCCGTGCGGACCCGATGACCGATCGGGGAGTCGCCAGTGAGAGCCAGGAACAGCCGTTCGAGCCGCGGATTCCGAGGGCTCACGTCCCTTCTCGCCACCGGTGCCGTCGCGGTTGCCGCGGGCGGCACCGTCCTGCTCGCCCACCCCGGCCGGGCCGCCGCCGACCCGATCGAGGAGTGCACGGCCGCCACCGGCGCGATCGTCGCCGTCGACTTCGGCCACTGGGGCGGCGGAGTCGTCCGCGGCTGCGACGCCCGGCCCACGACCGGGATGAACCTGCTGCACAACGCGGGCTTCAGCACCGCCGGCACCGAGCACGACGGACCGGCCTTCATCTGCAGGCTCGGCAACGGGAGCTTCAACGGCGGCACCCAGTACCCGACCGCCGCCGAGGAGCCCTGCACCAACACCCCGCAGGCGACGGCCTACTGGTCCTACTGGATCGCCGAACCCGGTCAGGACACCTGGTCCTACAGCCGGTTCGGCGCCGCCACCCAGAAGCCCAGGCCCGGCGAGGTCGAGGCCTGGGTGTACGGCGGCACCGACATCGGCGGCACCAGCGGGAAGCCCGCCTTCACCCCGGACTCCGTCCGCGCCAAGAACGGCGGACCGTCGCCCACCGCGACCCCGACCGCCTCCCCGAGCCCGACCGCCCCGACGTCCTCCGAGGGCGACCCGAAGGCCGCGGCGTCCTGGCTGGCCGGCCGACTGGTCGGCGGCGAGTACATGGGGAACTGGGCCTTCGAAGGCCCCGACTTCCCCCGGACCTCCCTCACCGCGATCGCCCTGGCGGCCGCCGGCACCCAGGACCCGGCCCTGCGCAAGGTCGTCGGCTACCTCGCGGCGCACACCGACGCGTTCCTGTACCCGGACGGACCCGCCGGGAAGCCCGACGCCAGGGCCGCCGCGCTGCTGGCGCTGGTCGCCGAGAGCACCGACGGCAACCCCCGGGACTTCGGCGGCCGCGACCTGATCGCCGCCCTCACCGACCACCTGTGCACCGGGCAGGGCGAGAACGGGAAGTGCACGGCCGCCGGGGACTTCCACGGCGCCGCCTCGCCCTGGGTCCAGGCCTGGGCCGTGATCGCCCTGCGGCGCGCCGGTGTCACGCCGCCGCCCCAGGCGCTCGCCCGCTTCACCGCCCTCCAGTGCGCCGACGGCGGGACCGCCGGTTCGATGATCGCGGCCGGGGGCTCCTGCGAGTCCGACCCGGTGGCCACCGGCCTCACCGTCCTCGCGCTCCGCGGAACGGCCGGGGGCGAAGCCGTCGCGAAGAAGGCCTCGGACTGGCTCACGGCGAGCCAGCAGGCCGACGGCTCCTACGCCCCGTACGTCGGTGCCGCCGGGGACACGGTGAGCACCGCCGCCGCGGCCCAGGTCCTGCGGGCCACCGGCCAGGGGTCCAAGGAGGCGGCTGCCAAGGCGTGGGTGAGCGCGCGGCAGAACACGGACGGCGGCTTCGGCCCCGACGAGTCGACCACCGACGGCGACGCCGCCGCCACCGAGCAGGCGATCCTGGCCCTGACCGGAACCGACCCGACCGCGGTCCGCCACGATCCGAACGGCGCCACCACCCCGCCGACCACGCCCGCGGGCCGGACCCCCGACCTCGCCAAGGGCGGTGCCTACCTCACCGCCCCCGCGAACCTGGTCGGCGGCCACTACTACGAGGGCTTCCCGGACTTCGCGGACTTCGGCCTCACCATCGACGGAGCCTTCGCGCTCGCCGCCACGGGCACGGACGACGCGGCCCTGCGCCGGATCGTGGACTTCCTCGACCAGCAGGGCAAGGACGGCGGCGAGCGCACCGTCAACGACTGGACCGCGATCGGCACCGAGTTCGCCGGAGGCGGCTCCATCGCCAAGGAGGCGCTGCTCGCCGAGGCCGTCGGCCGCGACCCGCGCGCCTTCGGCGGACACGACCTGATCGCCGCCCTCGCCGCAGCCGTCTGCGCCAAGGCCGACGCGGCCACCGGCTGCGCCGGCCCCGGCAACTACACCTACGCCACCTCGGTGTTCTCCCAGGCACTCGGCGTCATGGCGCAACTGCGCGCCGGTGACACCGTGCACGCGGACTCCGCGGTCGCCTACCTGAAGAGCCTCCAGCACGCCGACGGCTCCTGGCCGAGCCTGATCCCCGTCACCGGCGACTCCGACGTGGACAGCACCGCGATGGCGGCCATGGCGCTCGCGCTCGTCCCCGGCACCGAGGCCGCTCAGGCGGTCGACAAGGGAATCTCCTGGCTGGCGGGTCGGCAACTGCCGGACGGGGGCTTCCCCGGCGCGGCCGGCAACTCCACCAACTCGGCCGCGCTCGCCGTCCAGGGCATGGGTCTGCGCCAGTCCGCGTACGCCCCCCGGATCGCGAAGGCGCTCGACTTCCTCGCCGGACAGCAGAACGGCGACGGCGGCTTCAACGTCGCCTCCGAGGGCCAGCGGGGCTCGGACCTGCGGGCCTCCGCCCAGGCGGTGGGAGGCGCCACCGGGACCTCCTTCGGCACCCTGCGCCGGGACCTCGGAGGCTCTCCGACCCCCACCCCGACCCCCACCGTCACCCCCACGCCGACCGGTTCTCCGACCCCCACGGCGACCTCGACCCCGACCGCGAGCGGCAGCCCTTCGGCTTCCCCGACAGCCACTGCCTCCCCGGCGCCGACCGGAACGCCCGCGGCCGCCACCGCACCCGGGGACGTGCCCACCGGTGCTCCGGTCCCGGGTGACGGAGGCGGCGCAGGACGCGGCGGCGGCGCGCCGATCGATGCCACGCGGGCCGGGACCGACACCGGAAGCCTGGCACGCACCGGAGCCGAGACGCTGGGCCTGGCGACCGCCGCGGCCCTGCTGGCCGCCGTCGGAGCGGGCGCGGTCCTGATCGCCCGCCGCCGCGCGGGATCGACCCCGGGGCGTCACCGGTGATCCGGCGGCTCGGCCGGCTGCTCGGAGCCGCCGGCGTGACGCTCGCCCTCGCGTCCGGCGGGCTCGGCACGGCCGCGACCCAGGCGACGGCGGCGCCGCTGCCCATCGAGCAGTGCACCACCAGCTCGGGTGTGGTGCTGGCCGTGGACCTCGGCAAGTGGGGAGGTCCGCTGCTGCGCTCCTGCGGCACGACCCCCACCACCGGATACGCATTGCTCAACCAGGGCGGCTGGAAGACCACCGGCACCGGGCACGACGGTCCGGCGTTCATCTGCCGGATCGGCTACAGCGGGTTCCAGGGCGGCAAGCAGTTCCCCGCCCCGGACCAGGAGAAGTGCGTGCTGACGCCCCCGGCCACGGCCTACTGGTCGTACTGGCACGCGGACCCGGGCCAGAACGAGTGGTCGTACAGCCAACTGGGCGCGATGAGCTACCAGCCGAAACCGGGCAGCGTCGACCTGTGGATCTTCGGCGGCACGAACATCGAGGGCACGGAGGGGCGGCCCACCATCTCGCCGGACACCGTGCGCGCCCACAACACGGTGCCCGGCGCTGGAACGGCCACCACCCCCGCCCAGCCCTCGCCACCGACCGACCCCGGAAACGGCAGCACCGGCGGCTCCACCGGCGGTGCGGCGGCCGGTGGCGGCAACTCGTCCGGAGGTAACGTATCCACCGGCGGCACCGGCTCCACCGGCGGCTCGACATCCTCCGGCGGCGGCAGTGCAAGCGGTGGAGGCACGGCGCCGAAGCGGCCGACCGAGGCCCCGAGCGCCACCTCCGGCGCGGCTCCTCCCCGGCCGACGACCCCGCCGGCCGAGGTGCCGACAGCGGTGGTGCCGGTACCGGAGCCCTCGGCCCCGAGCGGCGAGAGCACCGAGCCGCCCGCTCCGGCGCCGTCGGAGACGCCTGCGGCCGTCGAGACCGCTCCCACGCAGGAGTCCCCGACCGGGACACCGGACCCGTCGGCGTCCGTGAACGCCGCAGGTCCGCTGGTGGTGGACGCGGCCCCGGCGGCCGAGGCTCCGCACGACGCCGGGTCGATGGTCCCCGCCGTCGTCGGCGGTGCCCTCCTGGTGCTCCTGGGGCTGGTCACCTTCGGCGTCGCGCGCCGACGCCGCCGGGCCGAGTGACCGGGTGACCATGCCCGGCACACCCGACACCGACCTCCCCCGGCCCGCTTCCGGGCGCACCGGGGGAGGCCGGCGCAGCCCGCGCGACCTCCACCCCCTGGCCTGGTGGACCTGGGCCCTGGCCCTGGCGACCGCCGCGAGCCGCACCACCAACCCGCTGCTGCTCCTGCTCGTCCTCGCCGTCCTCGGCTACGTCGTCACCGCCCGCCGCACCGAGGCCCCATGGGCCCGGGGCTTCAAGTACTACCTGGTGCTGGCGCTCACGGTGGTGGCGATCCGGGTGGTGTTCCGCTGCGTCTTCGCCACCGGCATCACGCCGCACGACCACCTGCTCTTCTCGCTGCCCCACATTCCGACCCCCGCCTGGTACGCGGGCATCCGGATCGGCGGCCCGGTCTCGCTGGAGGCCACCCTCTCGGCGGCCTTCGACGGACTGCGCCTCGCCTGTCTGATCTGCTGCATCGGCGCCGCCAATACCCTGGCCAACCCCAAGCGCGCCCTGCGCGTCCTGCCCGGCGCGCTCTACGAGCTCGGCGTCGCCGTGACGGTCTCGCTCAGCGTCGCCCCGCAGCTGGTCCAGAGCGTCCAACGGGTCGCGCGGGCACGGCGGTTGCGGGCGGGCCGGGCCAAGGGCGTCCGTGCCCTGCGCGGCATCGTCGTCCCGGTCCTGGAGGACGCCCTGGAGCGCTCACTGCATCTGGCCGCCGCGATGGACTCGCGCGGCTACGGACGCTCGGGTACCGCCACCCGCCGCTCCCGCCGGACCACCGGTGCCCTGATGCTGCTCGGCATGTGCGGCCTGTGCGCCGGGGTGTACGGGTTGCTGGACGGAACCGCCCCCGCCGCGCTCGGACTGCCCGCCTTCCTCATCGGTGCCGGGCTGTGCGTGGCCGGGCTGCTGCTCGGAGGGCGCCGGGTACGGCGCACCACCTACCGCCCGGACCGCTGGCGGGCGGCCGAGTTCGGGGTCGCCGGCTGCGGGGTGGCCGCCGCCGTCCTGCTGTTCGCCACGGTCGGGTACGACGCCACCGACCTCAACCCCTCTCTCTACCCGATGAGTTGGCCGACGCTGCCGCCGGTCCCGGTGTTCGCCCTGCTACTGGCCGGCGCCGCCGGCGTCATCGCACCGCCGCCCGGCCGCCCGCCGGTGCCCGGCGCCGTGCCCCGTCCGCGGGGCGGGACGGCCGCGCCCACGCGTACCCACAGTGCCGACCGCCCCTCCACCGAGGTGACCAAGTGATCCGATTCGACCAGGTCGACGTGGTGTACGACGGCGAGACCACTCCGGTCCTGCACGACGTCGACCTGCACATCCCGGAGGGTGAACTCTGCCTGGTGGTCGGCCGCACCGGCGTCGGCAAGTCCACCCTGCTCGGCGCCGTCAACGGCCTGGTCCCGCACTTCACCGGCGGCACCCTGCGCGGCCGGGTGACCGTCGACGGCCGGGACACCGCGCACCATCCGCCGCGCGAACTGGCCGACGTGGTCGGCGTGGTGGGCCAGGACCCGCTGGCCGGCTTCGTCACCGACACGGTGGAGGAGGAGCTCGCCTACGTCATGGAGCAGCTGGCCGTCCCGCCGGAGGTGATGCGCAAGCGCGTGGAGGAGACCCTCGACCTGCTCGGCCTGGCCGACCTGCGCCACCGCGCGCTCCACGAGCTCTCCGGCGGCCAGCAGCAGCGCGTCGCGATCGGCTCCGTGCTGACGGCGCACCCCCGGGTCCTGGTCCTGGACGAGCCGACCTCCGCCCTGGACCCGACCGCCGCCGAGGAGGTGCTCGCCGCCGTCACCCGGCTGGTCCACGACCTCGGCGTCACCGTCCTGCTCGCCGAACACCGCCTGGAGCGCGTCGTCCAGTACGCCGACCGGGTCGCCTACCTGCCCGGTGACGGCACCGTCGTGCACGGCCCGCCCGCCGAGGTCTTCCGGGGCACGACGGTTGCGCCGCCCGTCGTCGGCCTCGGACGCCTGGCCGGCTGGGAGCCGCTGCCGCTCTCCGTCCGCGACGCCCGCCGCGCCGCCGCGCCGCTGCGCGAGCGGCTCGCCGAGGTGCGCGTCCCCCCGCCGCGCCCGGCGGCCACGGCGGGGGAGACCGTGCTGGAGGCCCGCAAGGTGGTCGTCCGCCACGGTCCGGTGACCGCCGTCCGGGAGGCCGGACTGGAGCTGCGGGCCGGCGAGGTCACCGCCCTGATGGGGCGCAACGGCTCCGGCAAGTCGTCCCTCCTCTGGGCCCTCCAGGGCTCCGGGCCCCGGCAGGGCGGCAGCGTGCGGGTCACGGGAACCGACGGAGAACAGCCCAAGGACCCCAAACGGGGTTCCGCGGCGGAGGCCCGCCGACTGGTGGGACTCGTACCGCAAACCCCCACCGACCTGCTGTACCTGGAGACCGTCGCCGAGGAACTCGGGCAGGGCGACCGCGAGTCCGGCCGTGCCGCCGGGGCGACCGCACGGCAGATCCTCGACCGTCTCGCCCCTGGGATCCCCGACGACAGCCATCCCCGCGACCTCTCCGAAGGCCAGAAACTCGCCCTCGTCCTGGCGATCCAGCTGGCCGCGGCACCCCGGGTGGTCCTGCTGGACGAACCCACCCGAGGGCTCGACCACCACGCCAAGGAGGCGCTCGTCGGCATTGTCGACGCCCTGGCCGCCGAGGGACGCACGGTCATGGTCTCCACCCACGACGTCGAGTTCGTCGCCTCCGCCGCCGACCGCGTGGTGGTGATGGCCGAGGGCGAGATCGTCGCCGACGGCCCCACCGCCGACGTCATCGTCGCCTCACCCACCTTCGCCCCGCAGACCGCCAAGGTCCTGGCACCACTGCCCTACCTGACGGTCGCCCAGGTGGCGCAGGCCCTGGAGCCCGCGGAGGCCGCCCGATGACCGCCGTCCGGATCCCCGGCCGGGCCCGCGTCGTCGTCGCCCTCGCCGCCTTCGTCGGCCTGGTCGCCTTCACCTGGCCGTTCGTCGTCGCCCCCGGGAAGTTCGGCTCCAACTACGCCCCACCGCTGATCTTCGGCGCCCTGCTGGTCCTGGTCCTCGCCGTCGTGATCGCCGAGATCGCCTCCGGCGGCATCGACGCCAAGGCCCTCGCCATGCTCGGCGTCCTCTCCGCCGTCAACGCCGCACTCCGGCCGCTCGGCGCCGGCACCGCCGGGGTCGAGACGGTCTTCTTCGTCCTCGTCCTCGCCGGACGCGTCTTCGGCCCCGGCTTCGGCTTCACCCTCGGCTGCACCTCCCTGTTCGCCTCGGCCCTCCTCACCGGGGGCGTCGGGCCGTGGATGCCCTACCAGATGTTCGGCTGCGCCTTCGTCGGCCTGCTCGCCGGGCTGCTCCCGCGAACCGGGCGGCGCTGGGAGGTTCCGATGCTGGCCGCCTACGGGGCCTTCTCCGGCTACCTCTTCGGCTTCCTGCTGAACCTCTCCTTCTGGCCCTTCTCCACCGACCCGAACAGCTCCATCGCCTACCTGCCCGGCCTCCCCTTCACCGAGCAGTGGCACCGCTACCTGCTCTTCGACCTCGCCACCTCCCTCGGCTGGGACACCGGCCGCGCCGTCACCACCTTCACCGCCGTCCTCGTCGTCGGCCCCGCCGTCCTCACCGTCTTCCGCCGCGCCGCCCGCCGCGCCAACTTCGAACCCACCGTGCGCTTCGAGAAGCCGGAGGCCACCGGCCGGCCGGCCGCGGAACCAGTCCGATAGTCGGAAGGGTCATCACCATGCCGAAGGCCGGGAAGCCCCGGACGGCGACCGTGGACGGGGTGCAGGTCGTCGTCCTGTCCCCGGAGCAGTACGACGGGCTGGAGGCCAACCGGCGCCGGGTCGGAGGCCTGCAGACCCTGGTCGCCCGGATGAAACAGGAGGGCCTGTCTCCCTGGTGTGGCGATTCACTGGCCAGCGCCTCTGAATGCTGACTGGATTCGGAAAAGGGATCTGACCCCGCGCACACCGCAGGGGCCGCAGGCGAATGCCTGCGGCCCCCTCGCCGTGTAGCTGGCGGCATGTGCTGACGGGGTGTCAGCAGCTGCTGGTGGTGTCGCCCGGGTCGACGGTGCAGGTGTCGGTGCCGAGGCCGCCGTTGGCGGTGTCGCCGCCGGTGCCGTCCTGGACGTCGATGGAGTCGTTGCCGAGCCCGCCGCTCATGATGTCGGTGCCCTCGGTGTCGAGGAGGACGTCGTTGCCGTTCTGGCCGTCGAGGTCGTCGTTGCCGGGGCCGCCGTAGATGTGGTCGTTGCCGTTGTCGAACAGGTAGAGGAGCGAGCCGAGCAGGGTCTCGCCGTAGTTGGTGTCGTCGCCGGCCTCGCCGTAGAGGTAGTCGGCGCCGTTGCCGCCGCCCATCGCGTCGTCGCCGTCGCCGCCGTAGAGGGTGTCGTCGCCGTTGCCGCCGTCCACGGTGTCGTCGCCGGCCCCGGCGTAGATGACGTCGTTGCCGTTGCCGCCGTTGATGGTGTCGTTGCCGCCCAGGCCGCAGATCACGTCGGCGCCGTTGGTGCCGTTGAGGGTGTCGTTGCCGGCCGTGCCGGTGATGGTGCAGCCGTGGCCGTTGCCCACGGTGGTGGACTGGGCGGCGGTGTTGTTGGCGGGGGTGGTGTCACCGGTGGCCGAGGTGGTGGTGCCGGTGGCGGTCACCGTGCCGGTGGCCTGCGGCTCCACGGTGACGGTGACCGTGGCGGAGGCGGCGTCGGCCAGGGTGCCGAGCGCGCAGGACACCGTCGGGGCGGACACGGTGCAGGACCCCTGCGAGGTGGTGGCGGAGACGATCGCCGCCGAGGCGCCGGACAGGGTCAGCGTCGAGGTGGCGCCGGTCGCGGTGTCGGCGCCGTTGTTGGTGACGGTCTGGGTGTAGGTGTAGGTGTCGCCGAGGGCGGCCGGGTCCACCGAGTCCGTGACCGCGGTGGCCAGGTCCGCGTTCGGGGGCGGGAGGAAGGTGTACTGGTCGGCGGCGCTGGTGGCGCTGGCGCCTGCGGTCTTGCCCACCGTGACGTCCACCGTCGCGGCGGCGTGGGCCGGGGCGGTGGCGGTGATCCGGGTGTCGCTGTTCACCGTGAACGAGGCGGCCGGGACCGCACCGAAGGACACGGAGGAGACGCCGGTGAAGCCGGTTCCGGTGATCGTCACCACGGTGCCGCCGGCGTCGGGACCCGAGGCCGGGCTCAGGGCGCCGACCACGGGCAGGGCCACGTCCACCACCGTGACGCCGCGCGGTGCGGAGTAGCCGGTCAGGGTCGCCGTGACGGTGTTGGTCGCCGTGTCGACCACCGAGACGGTGTTGCCGTTGAGGTTGGTGACGTAGGCCGTCGCACCGGACGAGTCGATCGCGGCGCTCGCGGGGCCCGCGCCGGTGGAAACCGTGGCGGCCACCGTGTTGGTCGCCGTCGCGATGACGCTGGCCGTGCCCGAGCCGAAGTTCGGGACGTAGGCGGTGGCGCCGTTCGGGGTGATGGCCACGGCGTTGGGGACGTTGCCCACCGTGATGGTCGCGGTGACCGTGTTCGTGCTGGTGGAGATCACCGAGACGGACGCCGCGAGGCCGTTGCCGACGTAGACGGTCGAGCCGTTCGGGGTGATCGCCAGGCCGACCGGGCTGCTGCCGACCGGGACGGTCGTGGTGATGGTGTTCGTGGCGGTGTCGATCACATCGACCAGGTTGGCGGTGCGGTTGGCGGCGTAGAGGGTGGCGCCGTTCGGGGTGACCGCCAGGTCGCGCGGTGAGGAGCCGACCGTGATGGTGCCGGTCACGGTGTGGCTGGCCGTGTCGATCACGGAGATGGTCCCGGAGGCGGCGTTCGACACGTAGGCGGTGGCGCCGCTCGGGGTGAACGCGGTCGCGGCCGGATTGGCGCCGACCGTGATGGTGTGCGTCACCGTGACGGTCGCGGTGTCGATCACCGAGACCGTCCCGGAGTTGAAGTTGGTGACGTACACCTCGGTGCCCTGAGGGTTGGCGGCCACTTCGAAGGGGCCGCTGCCCACCGCGGCCGTGGCCACGCTCGCGTGGGTGACCGTGTCGTAGACGCTGACGGTGTTGTTGCCGCCGTTGGCGACATACACCTGCGCGTGGGTCACGGGTGTCACGGCCTGGGCCGGGGCTGCGGCCCCGACGACGGTCAGGGCGCCGACCAGTGTGCCGGCGGCCAGTGCCGCGATGCCGCGGCGCAACCGGCGGCCGGCTGTCCGTGAAGTGGCGGATGCGGTGCTCAAGAGCATGGGACGTTTCCCCTCCTGGTAGCACGAACCGTTCCGGCGGCCCGCCGGAACGCAGCGCACAACACACCGGTCCACGCGGGACTGGGGATCAACGCCCAATCACTGCAGAACAGTTCGCCTTCCCCGCGCAGGGGAAGGTCGTGCGTGCGGCCGTCCCCCGTAGTCTCCGGGCACGTGGGCGATCCCGTGCCGGGAACCGGTGGACATGGCGCGTTCACGACCGGCGCACCCGGCGCACACCGTACCTACTCCAGAACTCCACCCACGCGCCCTACCGGCCGCCGCTTTCCGCCCGCCGCCTCCCGGTGTGGTCCGTGATCGCCGAGAATCACCCCGCGACGCGCCCCGGACCCTCCCCTTACCGTCCGCGGTGCTGCGGAGGGCCCGTGCGGGCGTGGTCGTGCACCACGAACTCGCGCGGTGCCGGCAGGCGCAAAAATCGCCCCCTGACGCGGGAGGTGGCCGGCGACGGCTGCGGCCTGGTGTTCGACGGTGACCCGGCCGTCGGGCGGGGGAGCAGAGCGGCCGAAACCCGGGAGGTCGAGGGCCGGGCAGTGCACCGACGGCCGGAGGCGATCGATCAGTGCGGCCCAGTTGTGGGTCCAGCCGCCCAGTCCGTGCAGGAACGCGGCGGTCTCGGCGTACCTCTACACCGACCCGGCCGACCCCTCCGGCACCGGGAGCAGCTACAGCGCGGACCGGGTGGTGCGGCACTACCTGGCCGGCGGCCTGCCGGCCCGCAAGGCGGTGCTCGGGGTGCCGTCCTGGGGCTACGGCTGGACGGGAGTGCCCGCCGGGGCGAGGAACGGCCTCTACCAGCCCGCCACCGGCATGTCCCCGCGCGGCGGCGGCCAGCTGCCCTACAAGGCCATCAAGGACCTGCCGGGCGCCGTGTACACCGACCGCGAGTACGGTGCGGCCTGGAAGTACGACGGCACCGAGTTCTGGACGTACGACAACCCGGCCACCGCCGCCCAGAAGGCCCGCTACACCCGGCGGAACGGTCTCGGCGGCGTGATGGTCTGGTCCCTGGACGGGGACGACGCCCAGGGCTCGCTGATCGCCGCGCTGGACCGCGGTCTGCGGCGCTGACCTGCGGCTATGACCCGGCGGCGGGCGGGGTGACCCGGCCGCCGCCAGGTGAGGCGGCCGAATGTGCAGGCTCCCCACCACCCGCGCGGGCAGCAGCCGGTGGCGCTGCTCGACCCGCCCGCACTCCGCGACCACCTCGTCGATCAACTCCGGTGGGAAAGTCCGCGTCAGCACCCCCAACGCAATCAGCCAGGCACCGGGTCGCCCGGTGATGCCGGACACCCCGGCATCACCGGGCGACCGTGGCCGGTGGTCGGCACGAAGTCGGCCGCCGGCCACGGCCGCATTGGCGCTCCTGCGGTCGGCGCTCGGTCCGCCGTGGCGAGGTCCTGCTTCAGCTCTTCTCGTCCTCGGCCCAGGTGATGTCCATCTGGTCGATGAAGTAGCGGCCGTCGAAGCAGAGGAAGACCTTGTAGGTGGTGTCGTTGTCCGCGATCCAGGTCTTGTTCCACTGCACGACGGTGCCGGCGCCGTCGCGCTTGGGGAAGTAGAGGCCCTCGCGGCGCTGTGGCTGGTTGTAGAAGCCGTGCCCGTTGGCCAGCCGGTACGGCGTCCGGACGAGGGAGCCGCTGTAGTCGTCGAAGAGTGCGGCGGGGAAGTTGGTGCGGGCGACGAGCTTCGGCGGGACGTAGTGGACGTCGACCTCGGCGGAGTCCAGGTAGCGGGCGGGTTCCCCCGGCAGCCGGTGGAAGGCCCTGCGCACGGCGCCCGCCGTGTCGTAGCTGTCGGTGAAGGTCACGAGGCCGCCCGCCTGGCCCTCCTTGTACCAGTCGCCCTGGGAATGCTGGTCGAAGTCGAAGGTCTCGATGCGGGTGCCCGGGGTGAGGAGCTCGCCGGGGACCTCCCGGAAGGTGGTCTCGTCGAAGATCTGCTCGATGGTCCGCACGTCCTTCTCGAAGCGGCGGGCCGGCACCCGGACCCGGCCCGTTCCCACCGGGAGGTCGGTGGCCTTCGGCGCCGGAGCGGGTTCCGGCTTCGGCGGTGCGACGGGCGCGGGCGCCCAGGCGGTGCAGGACCGGTCCTCCGCGCCGGCGCCCTTCTCCAGGATCAGCGGTCCGCCCGGCCGCTCGGCGCCCGGGTCGGCCAGGCCGAGGAGGCAGTTGGAGGAGTCGTGGAGGGCCATCAGCCGGCCGGTGTCGCGCTGGACGAAGGCCCGCCAGGCCTGCCGCCAGTACGAGGAATCGCTGCCGGTGTCGGGGAACTTGGGCCGCAGGGTGACCGCTGCGCCCCGGCTCGACACCTCGGCGGTCAGGTAGAGGCCGGTGGCGGCGTGCCGGATCCGGTGGTTGATCACCCGGAACCGCTCCGCCACCCACCGCTCGCCGTCGCCGCCGGTCTCGGGCCCGAGCACCACGGGGGTACCCTCCGGGCTCCCCGGCGCGACACTCGCCACCAGGCCGGGAATGAGGTGCAGACGGAGCACGAACGTCTCGGCGGGCCAGTCGACCAGCATGATGAACACCTTCTCTGCAGGGGAACATGACATGGCGTCATCTCATGATCACCCACTCCGGCGCGGTCGCGCCAGACGCACCGGAAGCGCCGACGCCCGAGACCCACGACCCGTTCTTCGCCCCCGCCAACGCCATCACCCCGGTGTTCACCATCGACCTCTCCTCCCCGAAGAGCGCCGAGTCCTACCTCGACATCCCCCTCCGGCCCGTCGACTGACCCCGTTCCCGGAGTATCCCGGTGGGGGGTCTGCCCGAACACGAACGGGCCGGCCGCGTCGGGCAGCGGCCCGGGGCGCGGAACAGATCCGCGACCCGGGCCGGCGCGCTTGACCGCAGGGCTCCAGCAGGTCAGACGAAGGAGTTCTCGGTCGGCCGGTCGGCGTCGACGGCGGCTTCCAGGAGCTCCTCCAGGTCGGCGGGTTCGGAGGACCGCTGGTCGATCCACCAGCCTGCGCGGGTGACGGTGCGGGCCCGGTCCTCGACCTGTTCCCAGTCGGCCTCCGACATTCGGCCCTCCTACGCCCGCCGCGGCATCCCCGGCGCCGCCGACCTCGCTCGCCGCGCCGCGCGCATCCACACGACCTGAGCCGCAGCCCACGTACCGGAGCACCGTGCCAGGGCCACGCCGCTAGAGCGGCATTCGCCGCAAGAAGACAGCCGGCCCGTCCGGGTCACTCCGGACGGGCCGGCCGTGTTGTCGTCGGCGTCGTCGAGGTCTCTGGTCTGACGCACCGTCACCATCGGCCCGTCCGCGGGGACTCGATGTCCAACTGGGGCCGGGCCCGCTGTGCGAGTCGGCGTAATCGGGGATATCCTTTGCGTGAGGGGTAGTTCACCGCTTGCGATGCGTGTCGCCCCGGCGCAGCCAGTGCTGCGAGGCTCCCAACAATCAGGACGGGAATCATGACAATCACTGTGGGGATCAACGGCTTCGGCCGCATCGGCCGTAGCTACCTGCGCGCCCTGCTCGCGTCCGGCGCGGACGTCCGGGTTGCCGCGGTCAACGACCTGACCAACGCGCAGGCGCTGGCGGGTCTGCTGAAGTACGACAGCGTGTACGGGCCGCTGGCGCAGCAGGTCGTGGCGGAGGGCTCCTCGATCAGGATCGGGGACACCGTGGTCGAGGTCCTCAGCGAGCGCGACCCGGCGCAACTGCCCTGGGAGCGACTCGGAGTCGACGTCGTCATCGAGTCGACGGGCGTGTTCAACGACGCCGCCAAGGCCCGGGCGCACATCGACGCCGGGGCCAGGAAGGTGGTCGTCTCGGCCGCGGCGAAGAACGCGGACCTCACCCTGGTCATGGGGATCAACGACCACCTGTACGACGCCGAGCAGCACGTGATCGTCTCCAACGCCTCGTGCACGACGAACTGTCTGGCCCCCATGGCCCGGGTGCTCGACGACGGGCTCGGCATCGAGCACGGCACCATGACCACGATCCACGCCTACACCCAGGACCAGAACCTCCAGGACGGCCCGCACCCCGACCCCCGGCGTGCCCGCGCGGCCAACCTCAGCACCATCCCGACCACCACCAACGCCGCCAGCGCGATCGGCCTGGTGCTCCCGAGCCTGCAGGGCAAGCTCGACGGGTACTCGGTGCGGGTTCCCGTCCCCGTCGGCTCGCTGACCGACCTGACCGTCCGGGTGGCCCGCGAGACGACGGCGGAGGAGGTCAACTCGCTGTTCCGCAAGGCGGCGGACGGCGAGCTCGCGCGGATCCTGCGCTACACCGCGGACCCGGTCGTCTCGGCGGACATCGTCCGGGACCCGGCGTCCTGCATCTTCGACTCCCTGCTCACCCAGGTCATCGACGGGCGCCACGTGCACGTCTTCGGCTGGTACGACAACGAGTGGGGCTTCTCCAACCGCCTCATCGACACGACCCTGCTGGTCGGGGGCGCGACCGCCTGACGGACTCCGCCGAGACCGGTCGGTCGGCCGCCGCGGCCGCCGCGGCCGACCGACCGGCCGTCCACGGCTCCGGCCTTCCCGCGCGCTCGACGACGTTCCGCGGCTCGCGTTCCACGGAAACTCCCCGCCGCTTCGGCTTCGGCGCCGAATCGCCACCGGGGGCGGATATCGGGCCGGTTCCGGTCGCGCTGAAAACTCCTGTCACACCCATCCGTACTGACCCGAACAAACCTGCCGTCTCACCCGTCAGGCCGGACTTGACGGCCCATCACAATCCACGTGAACATGACTACATGGCGACACTTCCGCGATTGCCTTTCGATAACCCCGACATACTCGGCATCGCCCCCCGAATGCGTGCGCTGCAACAGGAAGGGCCGATCACCAAGGTGCGGACCGCTGGTGAAGAGGCCTGGCTGGTCACCCACTACGAAGAAGTGAAGGCGCTGCTCTCCGACCGCAGACTGGGCCTCAGCGATCCCAAGCCGGAGCAGACGGCCAAGAGCACGGCCAGGAGCACCATGATGGCGCTGATGGCCGGGGACGACTATGACACCGAGGCCGCCCTGCACCCGCAGATGCGCGACCTGCTCGTCCCCCGGTTCTCCACCCGCCGGATGCGTCTGATGAAGGCCCGGATCGAGCGCCACGTGGACGAACTGCTCGACCAGTTGGCCGCCAGCGCCCCGCCGGTCGACCTGCACCGCGTGCTGTCGTTCCCGTTGCCGACCATGGTCGTCTGCGATCTGCTCGGCGTTCCCCTGGCCGACCGGGAACGGTTCGGGCTCTGGGCGAGAGGCACATTCGACCAGAGTGATGACGGCCAACACTCCGCGAACACATTTCAGCAGGTTATCGATTACATGACGGAACTGGTGATCCGCAAGCGAACCGAACCGGGCGACGACATCCTGTCCGAGCTCATCGCCGAGAACGACGGCACACTGACCGACGAGTACATCGCCCACCTGGGCTGCGCCGTGCTGCTGTTCGGTTACGAGACCACCATTGTCCGCATCGACCTGGGCACCTTGCTGCTGCTGCGCAATCCGGAGCAGCGCGCCAAGCTCGCCGGGAATCCCGAACTCGCGCCGGCCGCGGTTGAGGAGATCCTGCGCCTGGCCGTCGGCGGCAAGGGATCCAACGCGCTGATACCCCGCTACGCGCACAGCGACATCACCGTCGGCGACACCCTGATCCGGACCGGGGACGCGGTGCTGCTGGCCATCGGCGCGGCCAACTACGACGACCGGGCGTTCCCCGACAGCGACCTGTTCGACCTGGCCCGGGTCAAACCCAAGTCGCACATGGCGTTCGGACACGGCACCCGGCACTGCATCGGCCGCGTACTGGCCCGGATCGAGCTGACCGCGGTGTTCGAGCGGCTGTTCCGCAGACTGCCCGAGCTGCGGCTCGCGGTTCCCGAGGAGTCGCTGCACTGGCAGGAGCACCGGATCACCGGCGGGTTCGACGAGATCCCCGTCACCTTCTGAGCGGTACCGCCCGTGAGTGGCGCCGCACGATTCCGGGTCGCACCGCACGCGCGACGACATCGGCCGGCCGTTCCGCGGTGACCTGACGCTCCCTCCCGCACGCCCAGACGTCACGAGGACAAGGAACCATGACGGAAACTTTCAGCGACTACGTCGACTGCACGCCCCTGCTCGGCGACCGCGCGGCCCTCGACCGGTTCTACGACGAGCACGGCTACGTCTACCTGCGCGGCGCGCTGGACCGCGACCTCGTGCGGACCGCCGCCGAGCAGATGCTCGAAGGCCTGATCGCCCTCGGCCACGCCGCCCCCGGCACCACGCTCGACACCCTCGCCATAGCGTCCTACGAGGCGGTCGACGAGGTGGCGATGCACGACTACGTCAAGTACGACGAGCTGTGGAACCACCCCTCGACCCTCAAGGTCTGGGAGCAGGTCTTCGGCGAGCCCGTGTTCGTCTTCAAGTCGACGACGATCCGCTACTACCCCTCCGCCGCCGGCGCCGCGGAGCCGAGCTTTCTGACGCCGCTGCACCAGGACGGCTTCTACATCGGCCCGAACAAGGACTTCCGCACCGCCTGGATCCCGCTGCTCCCGACCACCCGCGAGATCGGCGGCGTCGCCCTCGCCGACGGCAGCCACACGCAGGGCCCGCGCGAGCACGTCGTCACCGAGCGGTTCCGCCGCTTCGGCCACCCGGTGCGCGGCATCCCGGCGGAGCGGTTCGGCCCGGACGAGCAGCTGCTGATCTCGCCGATGGAGCCGGGCGACGTGCTCCTCTTCCACGCCTTCACCTGCCACAAGTCCATCCCGAACGTCTCGGTGGCCCCGGCCGGCATGCGGATGTCGATGGACACCCGCATCCAGCCGGCCTCCTCGCACCGCGGGTTCAACGCCCTGACCCCCTGGCCGGAGTCCGCGAAGGACGCCTCCAAGGGAATCCTGTCGAAGATCACCGGAACACCGACCACCGTCGAGTGACGCGGGTACCCCGGTACCCGTCTCCACCGTCCCCCAACGAACGCCTGGGTAGGCAGCACATGACGAAACGCGAGGGTCTCCCCTCCCTGACGGAGCCCAACGCGACCGCGGAGCCCTCGGCCGGCGGCAAACCGGCCGCCGCGGGGCTCAGCGGCATTGCCCTCGTGGTGGTCCTCACCGGATACGCCCTGTCCATCGTGGACGCCTCCATCGTCAATGTGGCGCTGACCCCGATCAGTGACGACCTCCACGGCGGCCCGGCCGCGCTGGAGCTGGTGGTGTCCGGCTACGGCCTCACCTACGCCCTCGGCCTGGTGCTGGGCGGACGCCTGGGCGACGCCTTCGGCAGGAGGCGCCTGTACGCCTACGGGCTCGCGGCGTTCACCCTCACCTCGGCGCTGTGCGGACTCGCCCCGACCATCGAGTTCCTGGTCGGGGCCCGGCTGCTGCAGGGCGCCGCCGCCGCCATGCTCGTACCCCAGGTGCTGGCGACGATCCAGGCGTCCACCGAGGGCGCGGCCCGCGCCCGGGCGATCGGCATGTACGGCGTGACCGCGGCGCTCGGCATGGTCGTCGGGCAGATCCTGGGCGGGCTGCTGGTCTCGCTGGACGTCGGCGGGATCGGCTGGCGATCGGTCTTCGCGATCAACGTGCCGATCGGCGTGGCCGCGCTGCTGGCCGTCCGGCGGGTCCCCGCGACCAGGGCCGACACCAAGCCGGGCTTCGACCCGGCGGGCACCGTGCTGTTCGGCCTCACCATGGTCTGCGTCCTGGCCGTGGTCGTGGCGGGCCCCGACCTGGGCTGGCCGCTGTGGCTGTGGTCGCTGCTCGTGGTCGCTGCGGCGGGCGCGCTGGCGCTGGTGCGGACCGAATCCGGGCTGGAGGCGCGCGGCGGCTCACCGCTGCTGTCCCCGTCGGTGCTGTCCCGTCCGGGGACGCGCCGGGGGCTGGCGGCCGTGGTGCCGTTCTCGGCCGGCTTCGGCGCCTTCCTGTTCGTCTACGCGCTGCTCGCCCAGGGGCACTTCGGCTTCGACGGGCTCGCCTCCGGCGCGGTGCTGACGCCGTTCGCCGTGGGGTTCTTCGCGGTGGCGATGTTCACCCCGAAGATCGCGGCGGCCCTGGGCGGCCGGATCGTCACCCTGGGTGCCGGCGTCCAGGGCCTGGGCCTGGTGGAGCTGGCCCTGGTGATCCGACTGGGCTGGCCGCACCCTTCCCTGCCGCTGGTGCTCCTCGGTATCGCCCTGTTCGGCGTGGGCGCGGCGCTGATCGGCCCGACGCTGTTCCGGATGGTCCTCGCGGACGTACCCCCCGCCCAGGCCGGCATGGGCAGCGGCGTGCTGGTGACCAGCCAGCAGATGGCGACCGCACTGGGCGCGACCATCGGCGGAACCCTGTACGTCTCGCTGGCCGACTGGCTGTCGACGTCCGCGGCGGCCGTGCTCGTCCTCGCCGTGCTGACCTGCCTCTCGGTGATCGTCCTCGTGATCAGCCTGAAGCTCCCCGACCCCCGCTGACCCCCACTCCCTGATCCGGCCGTTCCCTGTCACGGCCGCTCCCCGGTACGGCGCGACCCGATCCACACCTTCTCGTTGGCAACGGCGCGCCGTACTTCGGCGTACCCGCGCGTAGAAGCGGAGACAGCCGAGTGAAGTTCCAGGCAAGGACAGCAGTGGTGACCGGCGCGGCCAGCGGCATCGGCCTCGCCCTCAGCGCCCTCCTCGCGCGGGCCGGCGCCGCCGTCGTCATGGCGGACGTCGAAGGCGACGCCCTGCACCGCCGGGCCGCCGAACTCACCGCACAGGGCGCCGAGGTCACCGCGGTGACCGCCGACCTGACCGACCCGGACGCCGTCGCCCGCCTCGCGGCCACGGCGTTCGACCGGCACGGCGACATCGACGTGGTGTGCAACAACGCCGGGGCCCTCGGCCCGGTGGGACAGCCCCTGTGGGAGGTGCCGCTGGAGCGGATGCGGCGGGTCTTCGAGGTGAACCACTGGGCGCACGTCCTGGTCGCCCGCGCCTTCGTCCCCCGGCTGCTGGAGCGCGGCCGACCCGCCCATCTGGTCCACACCGCCTCGATGTCCGCGTTCGTCGTCGGCGCGGGCAGCGCCGGCTACGCCGCCTCCAAGCATGCCGACCTCGCCGTCGCCCGCAGTCTGCGCGCCGATCTGCGCGGCACCGCGGTCCGGGTGTCGGTGCTGTGCCCCGGCCGGGTGGACACCCCCATGGTGCACGGCCTGACGGCCCCGCGCGGCGCGGGCGGCGACACCTCGGTGAGCGCCGAGCACGTCGCCGGAATCGTCTGGGAGGCCCTCGGCTCCGACCGCTTCTACCTCTTCAGCAACGCCGACACCGCCGTACGGCTGCGCGACCAGTTCGACGACGTCTGGCGTCATCTTTCCCTTCCGCCCCCGTCCCCTGAGGAGGAGTTATGGCCCGCGCCGAAAGCGACGACCGCGGCGTCGAAGCACTGACCGTTGAAGCACCGACCGATGAAGCGCTGACCGATGGATCCGTGGCCGATGGAGCACCGACCGCTGAGACCCTGACCATCGACCTGGAAGCGGTACGGGAGAAGTACCGGCAGGAGCGCGACAAGCGCGGCGTCGGCCGCACCTACCAGTTCGCGCGCGGCGACTTCAGCCGCTACGCGCGGGACCCGTACACCGAGCGGCGGGAGCGCGAGCCGCTCACCGACGAGGTGGACGTCGCCGTCGTCGGCGCCGGCATCGGCGGCCTGCTGACCGGCGCCCGGCTGCGCGAGGAGACCGGCCTGGAACGCATCCGCCTGATCGACGAGGCCGGCGACGTCGGCGGCACCTGGTACTGGAACCGCTTCCCCGGCGTCCGGTGCGACGTCGAGAGCTACATCTACATGCCGCTGCTCGAAGAGATCGGCACGACACCCACCGAGAAGTACGCCACTGGGCCCGAGATCCACGCCCACCTCCAGAAGATCGCCCACCGGTACGACCTCTACCGCGACGCCCTCTTCCAGACCTCCGTCACCGAGCTGCGCTGGGACGAGGCCACCGGGAGGTGGCTGGTGAGCACCGACCGCGGGGACCTGTTCCGGGCCCGGTACGTGGCCATGTCGATCGGTCTGATGCACCGCCCCAAGCTCCCCGGGCTGCCCGGCCTGGAGACCTTCGCCGGGCACGCCTTCCACGCCAGCCGCTGGGACTTCGACTACACCGGCGGCGACGCCACCGGCGGCCTGACCGGGCTGAAGGGCAGGACGGTCGGCGTCATCGGCACCGGCTCGACCACCATCCAGCTCGCCCCGCACCTCGCCGAGTGGGCCGAGCGGCTCGTCCTCTTCCAGCGCACCCCGGCCACGGTCGACGTCCGCGGAAACCGGCCCACCCCGCCCGACTGGGCGGACGGCCTCGAACCCGGCTGGCAGCAGCGCCGGATGGAGAACTTCCACGCGCTGACCTCCGGCATCCCGCAGGACGAGGACCTGGTCCAGGACCGCTGGACCCAGACCACGGCCAAGCTCGCCGCCGCGATCCTGCCCACGGGCGACACCGGGGGTGACCCGAAGGAGCGGGCCCTCGCGGCCGAACGGGCGGACTTCCTCAAGATGGAGGAGCTGCGCGCCCGCATCGACAGCGTCGTCACCGACCCCGCCACCGCGGCCGCCCTCAAGCCGTACTACCGGGTGTACTGCAAGCGTCCCTGCTTCCACGACGGCTACCTCCAGACCTTCAACCGGCCCAACGTGACCCTGGTCGACACCCAGGGGCAGGGCGTGGAGCGGCTCACCCCGGCCGGGGTGGTCGCGAACGGCCGGGAGTACCCGCTCGACTGCCTGGTCTTCGCCACCGGCTACGAGCACGAGTTCGCCGTCCCGTACACCGAGCGCGCCGGCTACGACATCGTCGGGCGCGACGGCCTGCGGCTCTCGGAGAAGTGGGCGGACGGCGCGCACACGCTGCACGGGCTCCAGGTGAACGGCTTCCCCAACTGCTTCATCCTGTCCAAGGTCCAGGCCGGTCGGCACGTCAACATCGCCTACATGCTGGGGGAGCAGACCCGGCACCTCGCCCACATCGTCAAGTGCGTCGAGGAGCGCGGCCACCGGGTCGTGGAGGCCTCCGAGGCCGGTGAGAAGGAATGGGTCGCCGAGATCCTCCGGCTCGCCACCAACGGCATCGACTTCCTGGAGAACTGCACGCCCGGGCTCTACAACAACGAGGGCGACCCGGCCGGCATGCCGCTGCTCAACTCCAGCTACGGCGGCGGTTCGGTGGAGTTCGTGAACATCCTCCGGCGCTGGCGCGCGGCGGGCGACCTGGCCGGCCTCGACCTGCGCTGACCCACCACCCCCTCTGTGAAAGGCGGCAACGCCCATGCACGTCACACCGATACCAGGCGCCGCGCTCGGCGCCGTCGTGGACGGCGCCCAGGTCACCGGAGATCTGGACGAACGCCAGTCCGAGCAGCTCTGGGCGGCGCTCGACGCGCATCTCGTCCTCGTCCTGCGCGGCCACGAGACCCCCTCCCACGAGGAGTTCCTGGCCTTCGGCCGCCGCTTCGGGCACATCCCGAAGACCGGTCTGACCAGCGGCGCCCACCCCGACCACAACGAGATCCTGATCGTCTCCAACCTGGTGGAGAACGGCCGCAGGATCGGCGTCGGCGACGCCGAGTGGATGGACTGGCACACCGACTACTCGTTCCGCCCCCGGGTCTCCCAGGTCGGCTTCCTGGAGGCCATGGAGGTGCCGGCCTCCGGCGGCGGGCAGACCCTCTTCACCGACATGTACGCCCTGTACGAGTCGCTGTCACCCGAGGAGCGCCGGCGCCTGCACCCCCACCGGGTCCGCCACGCGCTGCGCACCGGGTACGAGGAGACCATCGAGGAGGAGCTCCAGCGCGAGGTGTCCCTCGGCGAGGGCACCGAACGGATCCAGCCCGAGGACGGCACCTCCACCATCCACCCGCTGATCGCCCGCAACCCGCGCACCGGCCGCCAGTCGGTCTACGTCAGCAGCCTGAACACCAAGCGGATCGTGGACCTCGCCCCCGACGACAGCCGCAAGCTGCTCGACGAACTGCTGTCGCACGCCGGCCGACCCGGGTACACCTACGCCCACACCTGGCAGCCCGGGGACATCGTCATGTGGGACCAGCTCGGCACCGTCCACGCCAAGCGGGCCTTCGACCCGGCGGAACGGCGCAGGATGCGCCAGGTCGTCAGCATCTTCGACGACCCGACCGCCCCCTGGCGCGCAGAGCTCACCCCATGAGCGCCGCGCCCGCCTTCCTCGGCCAGAGCCGGGTCACGATCACCCCGGCGCTGCGCGCGGCCGTCGACCGGCTCGACCACCGTTCACGCCACCAGGCGGCCTACCACTTCGGCTGGATCACCGCCGACGGCGAACCCGCCGGCGCCGACGCCGGCAAGGCCGTACGGCCGGCGCTCGCGCTGCTGTCGGCCGAGGCGGTCGGTGTGCCGCGGGAGACCGCCCTGCCCGGCGCCGTCGCGGTGGAGCTGGTGCACAACTTCTCCCTGGTGCACGACGACCTGATCGACGGCGACGAGGAGCGCCGCCACCGGCGCACGGTGTGGTCGCTGTGGGGCTCCTCCAGCGCTGTCCTGACCGGTGACGCGATGCTGGCGCTCGCCCTGGAGGTGCTGCTGGACTCCGGGCTGCCGACGGCGGCGCCGGCCGCCCGGCTGCTGGCGCGCACCATCCGGCACCTGATCCGCGGCCAGGTCCAGGACCTGGCCTTCGAACAGCGCCCGCACGTCACGGTCGAGGAGTGTATCGACATGGCGGCCGGCAAGACCGGCGCGCTGCTGTCGGCGAGCGCCGCGATCGGCGCCGTCCTCGCCGGGGCACCGGAGCCGACGGTGGAGGCGCTGGCGCTCTTCGGCGACCAGCTCGGCGTCGCCTTCCAGCTCGTCGACGACGTGCTCGGCATCTGGGGCGACCCGGCCGTCACCGGCAAGTCGGTCCACTCCGATCTGCGCTCCCGCAAGAAGTCCCTGCCGGTGAGTCACGTGCTGAACCAGGACGGCCCGCTCAGCGCCGAGCTGGCCGCCTGGCTCACCGCCCCCGGCGAACCCGACGAGGAGGAACTGCGGCGGGTGGCCGGCCTGATCGAGGGCGGCGGCGGCCGGGACTGGGCGCTGGCCGAGTCCGCCCGGCGGATGGCACTGGCCGAGGACGCGCTGCGCGGTGTCGAGCTGGACGCCGGCGCGCGGGCCGAACTCCTCGCGCTCGGCCGGTTCGTCGTCGACCGCAAGGCCTGAGCCGACCCCCTCACCCACCCGCATGCCCCCTGACGACCTCCGCCCCTCGGATCAGCGCAGCGCCCCCTCCAGGGCACCGCCATGCCCGCTGCCCGTCGCAACCCACTCCAAGGATTCCCCCATGCCCCAGGACGTCGACTTCCACATACCCCTGCCGGGCCGGCAGAGCCCGGACCACGCCCGGGCCGACGCCGAGCAGCTCGCCTGGCCCCGCGCACTCGGACTGATCAAGTCCGACGAGGCGGCGGCGCGCCATCTGCGCGGCGGCTATGCCGACCTGGCCTCCCGCTTCTATCCGCACGCCACCGGCGCCGACCTGGACCTGGGCGTCGATCTGATGTCGTGGTTCTTCCTCTTCGACGACCTCTTCGACGGCCCGCGCGGCGAGAACCCGCAGGAGGCCAAGCAGCTCACCGACGCCGTCGCGGCGGCGCTGGACGGCCCACTGCCCACCACCGCGCCCCCCATCGCCCACGGCTTCGCCGACCTCTGGCGGCGCACCCGCGAGGGCATGACACCCGCCTGGTGCGCGCGCAGCGCCCGGCACTGGCGCAACTACTTCACCGGCTACGTGGACGAGGCGGAGAGCCGCTTCTGGGACGCGCCGTACGACTCCGCGGCCCAGTACCTGGCCGTGCGCCGGCAGACCATCGGGGTGCAGCCCACGGTCGACCTCGCCGAGCGCGCGGGCCGCTTCGAGGTGCCGCAGCGGGTCTTCGACAGCGCCGTGCTCTCGGCGATGCTCCAGATCGCCGTCGACGTCAACCTGCTGCTCAACGACATCGCCTCGCTGGAGAAGGAGGAGGCCCGCGGCGAGCAGAACAACATGGTCATGATCCTGCGCCGGGAGCACGGCTGGTCCACGGACCGCAGCGTCGTCCACATCCAGGGCGAGGTGCGCGCCCGCCTGGAGCAGTACCTCCTGCTGGAGCACTGCCTGCCGCGGGTCTGCGACATCTACCGGCTCGACGAGGCCGAGCGCGCGGTCCTGGAGCGGTACCGCAACGACGCCGTGCGCACCGTGATCCGCGGCTCCTACGACTGGCACCGCTCCTCGGGCCGCTACGACGCCGAGTTCGCGCTCGCCGCCGGCGCCCAGGGCTACCCGGAGGAGCTCGGCAGCACCGCCCACTAGCAGCACGCACCACGCACCGGCATCACGCACCGCACACGAGTACCACGCACCCGCGCCCGGCCGTCGCGGCGGCACAGCTGTCAACGGACCGGAACCGCTGTCGGACCAGTAGAGACGGGACGTCGAGAATCGAATGACCGAGCAGACCACCTTCTCCGCGGGAGCGGCGCCGGGGGCGCTCCCCGTCGTCGGACACGCCCTCCAGATCATGCGTCACCCCGTGCACTTCATGGCCTCACTGTCCGCCCACGGCGACCTGGTCGAGATCAGGATCGGCCCGACCAAGGCCTACGTCCCGACCCACCCCGACCTGCTGCGGCACGTCCTGACCAACGACCGGGTCTTCGACAAGGGCGGCGTCTTCTACGACCGCGCCCGGGACATCGCCGGCAACGGCCTGGTCACCTGCCCGTTCGCCGACCACCGCCGCCAGCGCCGGCTGATGCAGTCGGCCTTCACCCGCGGCCAGCTCAAGCGGTACTCCGAGGCCATGCACGCCGAGATCGAGGACACCACCTCGCGCTGGCAGGACGGCATGGTCGTCGACGCCTTCCAGGAGATGTACGGCATGGCCCTGCGCACCGTCGGGCGCACCCTGTACTCCACACCCGTCAGCCCCGCGCTGGCGGCGAGGGTGGAGCGCTCCTTCGACGTCGTGCTCAACGGCCTGTTCCGGCAGATGTTCCTGCCGGCCGCGATCCGCCGGCTGCCGCTGCCCTCCCAACGCCGCTACCGGAGCAACCTGGAGTTCCTGCACCGGACCACCCAGCAGCTCATCGACGAGTACCGCAGCTCCGACACCGAGCACGACGACCTGCTCGCCGCCCTGCTCGCCTCCCGCGACGACGACGGCGGCCGGCTCGCCGACAAGGAGATCCACGACCAGGTCATCACCGTCATGGCGGCCGGCACCGAGACCGTCGCCGGCACCCTCACCTGGGTCTTCTACCTGCTCTCCCAGCACCCGGAGATCGAGGCCGCGCTCTACGAGGAGATCGACACCGTCCTCGACGGCCGCGCCCCGCAGTGGGACGACCTGCCGAGCCTCTCGCTGGTCGACCGGATCATCTCCGAGACGCTGCGACTGCACCCGCCGGCCTGGCTGTTCACCCGCCTCACCGCCGCCCCGACCGAACTCGCGGGCCGCCGGCTGCCCGCCGGCTCCACCGTCGTCTTCAGCCCCGCCGCCGTCTCCCAGTACGAGGAGGCCTTCGACGACCCGAGGAGGTTCGACCCCGACCGCTGGCTCCCGGACCGCATCGCACCGGCCGCCCGCCACGCCTACGTGCCGTTCGGCACCGGCGCCCGCAAGTGCATCGGCGACCTCTACGCGCGCACCGAGGCCGCCCTGGGGCTCGCCACCGTCCTCGGCCGCTGGCGGGTCACCTGCGAGCCCGGCATGGACATCCGGCCGGTCCCGCTGGCCACCGTCTACCACCCGCGCCGACTGCACCTGCGGCTGGACGCCCGCACCCCGCGCCAGCCGGCCGCCGCCGTCCCCGCACCGGTCGGGGGTGACACGACATGAGCGCGGGGAACGTCGTCCCGGCCCGGCCGCGCGGGTTCTGCTCGGGCGTACACCGTGCCATCGGCATCGTCGAACGGGCGCCGGACCTGCACGGGGCGCCGGTGCCCGTGCGCAAGGAGATCGTGCGCAACCACTGTTCGGCGGCGAACCGGCCGACCTCGCCGCCGACCGGCCGGACCTGGTCGCCGTCACCGCGGCCGTTCCCCGTTCGTCCGGGCCGCGCGTCCGAGGTCCAGGAGCTGCGCGGCGCGGCCGGTGGGGCCGGGCATACCGCACCAAGACCTTCACCGGTCTTCTAGGGCGTGCGCCGGGCGCGGACGGTGGAGAAGCGCTCGGCGAGGAGGAAGGCGAGGTCGAGGGACTGGTCGCGGTTGAGGCGCGGGTCGCAGGCGGTCTCGTAGCGGTCGGGCAGGTCGTGGGCCGCGACCTCGTCCGCACCGCCGAGGCACTCGGTGACCCGCTCACCCGTCAGCTCCAGGTGGATGCCGCCGGGGACGGTGCCGAGGGTGCGGTGGACCTCGAAGAAGCCCTCCACCTCGTCGAGGACGTCCGCCAGGCGGCGGGTCTTGTGGCCGCTCGGCGCCTCGAAGGTGTTGCCGTGCATCGGGTCGCAGACCCAGAGCGGGAGGGCTCCCGCCTCGGTGACCCGCCGTACGAGGTCGGGGAGCACCTCGCGGACGCGGTCCGCGCCCATCCGGGTGATCAGGGTCAGCCGGCCGGGCTCGCGCGCCGGATCCAGCCGGTCGACCAGGGCCAGCGCCTCCTCGGCGGTGACGGTCGGGCCCAGTTTGACGCCGATCGGGTTGCGCATCCGGGCGGCGAACTCCACGTGCGCGCCGTCGAGTCGGCGGGTGCGCTCGCCGATCCAGAGCATGTGCGCGGAGGTGGCGTAGCGGGCGCCGGGCCGGCGGCCGGGGCGGGCGTCGGGGCGGACCAGCGCGCCCTCGTAGTCCAGCAGCAGGGCCTCGTGGCTGGTGAAGAAGTCCACCGTGCGCAGGCGTTCGGAGTCCGCTCCGCAGGCCGCGAGGAAGCGCAGGGCCCGGTCGATCTCGTCGGCGAGCCGGGAGTAGCGCTCGCCGGCCGGCGAGAGGTCGACGAAGTCCCGGTTCCACGACTGGACTTCGGTGAGGCTCGCGCCGCCGCCGAGGGCGTGCGAGCGAATCACGTTGAGGGTGGCCGCCGAGGCGTGGTACACCCGCTTGAGGCGCTCCGGATCGGGGATCCGGGCCTCCGGGGTGAACGCGGTACCGTTCACCGCGTCCCCCCGGTAGACCGGCAGGCTGACGCCGTCGCGCGCCTCGGTCGGGCGGGACCGCGGCTTGGCGTACTGGCCGGCCATCCGGCCGACCTTGACCACCGGGACGGCCGCCGCGTAGGTGAGCACGGTGGCCATCTGGAGCAGCACCCGGAGCTTGTCGTGGATCCGCTGCTCCGTGACGCCGTCGAGGGTCTCGGCGCAGTCGCCGCCCTGGAGCAGGAACGCCTCTCCCCGTGCGGCGGCGGCGAGTCGCGCGCGCAGCCGGTCGCACTCCTCGGGGGTCACCAGGGGCGGGTAGCAGGCGAGTTCGTCGGTGACCGCGTGCAGGGCGGCCCGGTCGGGCCAGGTCGGCTGCTGGTCGGCGGGGAGCCCGCGCCAGGAGTCCTCCGGCGTGGTGGGGGCGGGGGCGGAGGTGAGGTCGATGGTGGTCATGAGGTCCGGTTCGCGGTGGCGAGTCTGCCGCCGCACTCCTTTCGGTCGGTCGCGGTCAGCGGGCGGCGGGCGAGGGCGGCGACGGCGTTGTCGACGATCAGTCGGCCGGCCCGCCCTCCGGCGGTCATGATCGACTCGGGGTGGAACTGCACGGCGGCCAGCGGCCTGGTGCGGTGCTCCAGTGCCATCACCACGCCGTCCCCGGTCGTCGCCGTCACCCTCAACTCATCGGGGAGCGAGGTGGGTTCGGCGTGCAGCGAGTGATAGCGGCCGACCTCGAAGCCGTCCGGGAGCCCGGCCAGCAGTCGGGAGTCCGGCGAGGTGACGCGCACCCGCGAGCTCTTCCCGTGCACCGGGCTGTCCAGCACGCCGAGCCGGCCGCCGAAGTGCTCGGCGAGGCCCTGGAGTCCGAGGCAGACGCCGAAGACCGGCAGGTCGAGCCGGTCGGCCTCCGCCAGGGTCGCGGCGAGGTCGAAGTCCTCCGGGCGCCCCGGCCCGGGTGAGAGCACCAGGAGGTCCGGCGCCTCCCGCTCCAGCATCGGCAGGTGCCGGCCGCTCCGGTAGGTGACCACCTCGGCGCCGGTCTGCCGCAGGTAGTCGGCGAGGCAGTGGACGAAGGAGTCCCGGTGGTCGACCAGCAGGATCCGCCGGCCCAGGCCGGGGCGGCCGCTCCTGTCGCTCCGGTCGCCCTCCGCCGCGACCGGGGCGGACCGGGCCGGCCTCGGCTCCAGCGCGCGCAGCAGTGCGGCGGCCTTCAGCTCCGTCTCGGCCTCCTCCGCCTCGGGCGTGGAGTCCCAGAGCAGGGTGGCCCCGGCGCGGACGGTGGCGACGCCGTCGCGGATCTGGACGGTGCGCAGCGTCAGGACGGTGTCCAGCCCGCCGTCGAGGCCGATCCGCCCGACGGCCCCGCCGTACCAGCGGCGCGCGGAGCGTTCGGTGCGCTCGATGAAGCGCAGGGCCGGGAGCTTGGGCGCGCCGGTGACGGTGACGGCCCACAGGTGGGTCAGGAAGGCGTCCAGGGCGTCGCGGTCGGGGCGGAGTTCGCCCTCGACGTGGTCGACGGTGTGGATCAGCGCCGAGTACAGCTCGATCCGGCGGCGGGCCGTCACCCGGACGGTTCCGGGGACGCAGACCCGGGCCTTGTCGTTGCGGTCGACGTCGGTGCACATGGTCAGCTCGGACTCCTCCTTGGGCGAGCCGAGCAGTTCCCGGATCCGGGCGGCGTCCTCCAGGGCGTCCCGCCCGCGAGCGATGGTGCCGCTGATCGGCGCGGTCTCGACCAGCCGTCGTCCGGCGGTGCCGGACGCGCGGGGGGCCTCGGCCGAGCGGACCCGGACGAACATCTCCGGCGAGGCGCCGACCAGGTACTCCCCGTCGCCGAGGTTCGCCAGCAGGCTGTGCGGGGCCGGGTTCTGCTCGTACAGGCGGCGGAACAGGACGGACGGGGGCTGTGCGCAGCCGCGCCGGAACACCTGTCCGGGGACCACCTCGAAGAGGTCGCCGGAGCGGAACAGCGGCATCGCCCGCCGCACCACGTCCGCGTACTCGCCCGGCGCGTGGTCGCGCGCCTCGGCCGGGACGCCGGGGACGAAGGGCTGCGCGGCGGTCTCCCGCGGCAGCCCGGCGGTGCTCCAGCCGGCGTGCGCGAACTCGTAGCGGTACCGCCGGACGGTGTCCCGCTCCAGGTCCAACTCGACGATCTCGTCGGGGAGGTGGAGCACGAGGTCGCGGTCGGCCGGGTCGCGGTCCCGGTGCCGCTCGATCGGTTCGAGCTGGAAGACCAGGTCGTACCCGAAGGCGCCGTACAGGCCGAGCAGCCGGTCCTCGGGCAGGGCGAGCGCGGCGACCAGCGCGCGGACGGCGGTGAAGACGCCGGCGTGCCGGGTGCGGTCCTCCTCGGCGAAGTGGTCGGGCTGCGGGACCACCCGGCCGCGGAGCTCGCCGGCCCACTCGACGACGTCGCGCAGGGCGCCGTCCAGCGCGGCGCGCAGGGGGCTCAGCAGGACCTGGCCGCGGGTGTTGAGGGCCCGCAGCGCGACCCGGTCGCCGGTCAGGGTGAGTTCCAGCGGCGGGTCGGTGTAGCCGACGGCGCGGGTCGGGCCGTGGAAGCGCAGTTGGCCGCGGCGGCTGTCGAGGGCGCTCTCCAGGGCCGCGCGGGCGGCGCGGGCGCCGGTGGTCTCCTCGGTGGTGCGGGTGACGGTCACCCCGCTGGGGGTTGCCCAGCCCTGCGGGGCGGGCCGAACCGGTGGCGGGGCCACCGTCTCCAGCAACGGCATCGGAACTCCAGGGGCTTGATGGGACGTCGTCGACCACCGCCACGGCGGTGCACGGGGCGGGTCGGAATGCAGGGGTGGGGGAGGAGGGGGTGGGGGAGGAGGCAGGGGTGAGGACGGAGGTGCGGAGCGGGGCCGGACCGGCCGCCGGGCGGCTCAGGCCGGGGCGGCGGCGGGGACGGCGGCGTCCGGTCCGGCCGCGCGGACGCGGTCGCGGTCCGGGTCCGGGCCGGGGTCGGCGCCGAGGCCGAGGACGGCCAGCGCGATGGCGTCCGCGTCCCCGAGGGTCACCGAGTTCACGCAGGGCCGGGCCCCGGCCGCGGTGACCCAGTGCACCGACTCGGTCGGCACCCCGAAGGCGAAGCGGCGCGGGTGGGCCGCTCCCCGCGCGTCCACCAGCCGGTACGAATCCCGGGTCACCTCCAGACCGCCGGTCCGGTGCCCGGCGCCGTCGGGGTCCGGGACGGTGTAGGCCCGGCACTGCCCGAACGCGAGCAGGTCGGCGAGCAACGGGTCCGCGGTGCGGCGCAGGTCGGGTTCGGGCAGCCGGGCCTCGATCAGCGCGGTCACCCGCACCCGCGAGCCGGGTATCTCCGACTCGGCCACGAAGGTGCCGGACCCCGGGTCGGCGCGGACGCCGGTGCCCGGGCCGAGCAGTTCGAGCACGCCAGCCTCCAGCAGCGCGACCATCTCCTCGATCCGGCCGGCCGGCGGGCCGATCGACAGGAAGGCGTTGAGCGGCGTGTACCACCGGTCCAGGTCGTCCCGGTGCGAGCGGCCGGTGAGGCCGCCGTGGTCGATCAGCAGCCGGAGTTCGTTGCGCAGGTCGCGCAGGGCGTCCAGGGCCGCCTTGACCGGGCCGTCGACATTGCCCTCCTCGGCCAGGAGGAAGTCCTCGCGCAGGTGGTCGAGCAGCCAGTGGTGGAACTCCGCCGGGCTCTCGAAGGACCGGTCGCCGTAGGGGTGTTCGACCCGCGACCAGTCCCAGCGGAGGCCGGCGGGCAGGTGGAAGGCGGACAGCAGCGCGGCCTCGGCGGGCGAGCCCCAGGGCAGGCTCAGCCAGCGGGAGCGGAAGGCCTCGGCCGCGCGGTCGGCGCCGCGCCGGGCCAGCACCGCCGTGTAGTAGACCGTCTCGACCTCCTTGGCGATCAGCGGCCAGAGGTCGGTCCGGAAGTCCAGGCGGCCGTTCCCGGCCCGGGCGAGCAACTCCTCGAAGGTCGCGCCGGTCAGCAGCAGGGGCAGGTGGCGGCCGTGCGGGCCCTTCTGGTTGCGTCCGCGCGCGGTGTGCGGCACCCCGCGCCGGGAGCCGGCGTACAGCCGGGGCTCGCGGCCGGACGGCCGGTAGCGGAGCCGGCCGTCCTCCCGCTCGAACACGCCGCCCCGACCGCTGGTGAGCAGCGTCAGGTGGTCGAAGAAGTTGAGGCCGAGACCGCGCAGCAGCACCGGCTCGCCGGGGGCGAGGACGGACAGGTCGAGGTCGGCGGGGTTGCCGGGCGGAAGGTACCGCAGGCCGTGCGCGGCGGCGAAGTCCGCCAGTTCGCGCTCGCCGGCGGTGGGCAGGGCGGGCAGGTGGCCCTGGGCGAGGACGACGGCGTCCAGGCCGGACAGCCGGGTGCCGTCGGCGAGTTCGACGGCCTGCCGCCCGTCGGCCTCCTCGGCCAGCCGGACCGCGGACAGCGGGTGGACGTGGACGGCGACGGTGGCGGGCGCGGTCCGCAGCACCCGGCGGTGGACCCAGCCGAGGTAGTGGCCGTAGAGCGCCCTGGTCGGGTAGGAGTCGGGGCCGAGGTCGCGGACCTCGGCCAGCACCTGGTCCCCGTAGGCCTCGCGGGCCCCGGCGGGCTCGTGCCGCCCGGGGTCGTCGGCGCGCTCGTCCGGCCCGGGGCCGCCGGCCGCGAGGTCGCGCGCCCACTCGTACAGGCTCGGTCCGGGGGCGTTCACCCCCGCCATGTCGACGCTCTCGTCCGTGAACAGGGTCACCTGCCCGGCGACCGTGTTCATCAGCAGGTGCCGGGACTGGTCGGTCCGCCAGACCGCGCCCGCCCCGACCGGGTGCGGGTCGACCAGGTGGACGGCGACCGACCGCTGCCCGGCGTCGGCACAGATCCGCTCCAGCACCGACAGCCCGCGGGGGCCGGCCCCGACGATGCACACCTTCAGTTCGTTGTCACTCATGCAAGCACGCGTCTCTCAGTCTCGGTGGGTGCGGAACGCGGAGCGGGTCGGGGCCGGGTGTCAGAGCCCCAGCGAGCGACCGATGATCTCTTTCATGATCTCGTTGGTGCCGCCGTAGATCGGGTGCACCCGGGTGTCCACGTACGCCCGCGCGACCGGGTACTCGCGCATGAAGCCGTAGCCGCCGTGGAGTTGGACGCAGCGGTCGAGCACCCGGCGCTGCAGGTCGGTGGCCCACCACTTGGCCTTGGCCGCCCGGACCTCGTCCAGTTCGCCGTCGTTGTGCAGCGCGATGCAGCGGTCGACGTAGGTGCGGGCGATGTCGAGTTCGGTCGCGATCTCGGCGAGGGCGAACCGGTTGTGCTGGAAGGTGCCGATCCGCTGTCCGAAGGCCGTCCGCTCCCGGCAGTGCCGCAGCGTGTGGGCGTACGCGGTCTCGGCGCCGGCCACCGCGTAGGCGGCGATGCCGAGGCGCTCCCGGGGGAGGTTGTCGGCGAGGTGCAGGAAGGCGCGGCCGGCGCGGCCGAGCAGGTTGGCGGCGGGCACCTGGACGTCGTCGAAGAACAGCCCGGCGGTGTCCTGGGCCCGCATGCCGATCTTGTCGAACTTGCCGCTCCGGGTGAAGCCCGGCATCCCTTGCTCGACCACCAGCAGGCTCAGGCCCCGTGAGCCGCCGCTCGCCTCGGTGCGGGCGACGACCACGACGAGGTCGGCGTGGATGCCGTTGGTGATGAAGGTCTTGGCGCCGTTGAGGACGTAGTGGTCGCCGTCCCGGCGGGCGGTGGTGCGGATCGCCTGGAGGTCGCTGCCGGCCTCGGGCTCGGTCATCGCGATCGCGGTGACCAGCTCGCCGGAGCAGAAGCCGGGCAGCCAGCGCCGCTTCTGCTCCTCGGTGCCGAGGCCGAGCAGGTACGGGGCGACGACGTCGTTGTGCAGGGCGAAGCCGAGCCCGTAGGCGCCGACCCGGACGATCTCCTCGCTGAGCGCGGCGTGGAAGCGGAAGTCGGTGACGCCCGCGCCGCCGTACTCCTCGGGGACGTCCAGCCCCAGCAGTCCCTGCCGGCCGGCGGCCCGCCAGACCTCGCGGTCGACGAGCCCGGCCTCCTCCCAGGCCGCGTGGTGGGGCACGACCTCCCGTTCCAGGAAGGTGCGGACCATGGCCCGGAAGTCGTCCAGCTCGGACGCGGCCGCACCGGCCCGTGCGTCCGGTGCCGCGGTTGCCGTGTCACCCATCGTGTTCTCCTGTCCGGCTGATGATCTGCTCGACGGTGGCCACCGCGGCCACCCGGCCGCCCTGGTTGAACCGGATCTCCACCAGGGCGTGCCGGGTGGAGCACCTGGTCACCTCGGCCTCGATGTCGGCCGGCCCGGGGACCAGCGGCGCCCGGTACTCGACGGACAGCTGGGCGGTCAGGAAGGCCAGGCCGTCCGGCAGGGCCGAGAGCATCGCGAGCCCGGCGAAGTGGTCGGACAGGCAGGCGATCCAGCCGCCGAAGACCACGCCCGGGGTGAGCGTGAGCTCCTGCGGGAAGACGGTCTGCGAGGTGATCCGGCCGGGCGACCAGCCGGTGGCCGGGGGCAGGGCGAGCAGCCGCGCGCACGGCGGGTCCTCGGCGCTGCCGTGGATGAGTCCGACGAGCAGCCGCCGGCCCCGGGTGTCGTCGTCCGGTGCGGCGATCCCCCGGTGGCGGGAGTAGGCCGGCGCCGTCTGCGGTCCCGTGCCGGCCGGGGTCGGCGGTGCGGTCGCTACGGTGGGTGGTGTCGGTGTCGGTGTCGGTCGCATGCGCGGCTCCCGGGGGGAAGGAGGCCCGGCGCCCCGGGGGCGTGGGCGCCGGGCCTCGTCTGGGGGTGGGTCAGTTCGCCGTCCGGTCGCGGCCCAGCTCGATGACCTGCTCGATGTCCGTCCGGCGGTCCGCCAGCTCGCGCACGGCCATCGCGTCCACCGCGGCCTGGTCGTCGAGCGCGCGCAGCGCCGCCTCGTCGACCTCGCTGAAGCCGAGGACGCCCATCTGCTGGAGCGCCGCCTGCACCCGCGGACCGAACAGGCCGATCTCCTTGATGCCGGGGACGATCCGCATGAACACCAGGCGGCGGAACTCCCGCTTGGCGGGCGAGCGGCGGGACGCCTTGACGGCCTCCTCGCCGTAGCCGAGCCGGGCCCAGATGTCGTCCTCGACGTAGCGCTCGCGCAGCGCCCAGCAGCCCTCGATGATGAAGTCCTCGCGCTCGCGCAGCTCGGCCTCGGTCAGCTGGGGGTAGTACTGGCGCAGCAGCAGGCGGCCGAAGGCGACGTGCCGGGCCTCGTCGCGGGCCACGTACGCCGAGAAGGCGCGGGCCAGCGGGTCCTTGAGGCGTTCGCGGTGGACGCCGAAGGTGGCCAGGCCCATGTTCTCGACGAGGATGTGCGCGGCCAGCACGCCGAAGTCCCAGCGGGGTTCGCTCATGGCGTGCTCGAACATCGCGTTCAGGGAGGGCGAGAGGCCGTAGCGCAGTCCGATCTTGGTGCTGATGAACCGGTTGAAGCCCTCGACGTGCCGGGCCTCGTCCATCAGCTGGGTCGCCGCGTACATCTTGGAGTCGAGGTCGTCGACCGCCTGGCAGATCTTGCCGACGCCGATCAGCGCGAACTGCTCGGAGTGCAGGAACTGCGAGTAGAGCCAGCCGCCGGTGTGGCGCCGCACGACGCGCCGCTCGGCGTCGGGCAGGCGGTCCCACAGCTCGGAGCCGGCGATCGAGATGAAGTCGTCCGGGAGGCCCAGCGGGTCGTCCGGGTCGGTCTCGTGGTCCCAGTCGAGCCGGTCGTCCATGTCCCACTGGCGCTGCTTGCCCTGGACGTAGAGCCGGACCATCCGCTCGTTGCGCTTGTCGTAGTCGAACTGGAAGACCGCGGTGCCGTTGACCGGGATGGCCTTGCTGCCGGCGAGTTCGGTCAGGACGTTCGGGTCCGCGTAGTCGAGGTCGGTCATCGCGGCTGCTCCACTTCTGCGTCGGGACGTGCCCCGGAGGTTTCCGAGGCCAGGTCGCGCAGCCGGGCGCGGAGCGCCTTCCCGGCGGGGTTGCGCGGAACCAGGTCGATCGGGAGGAAGCGGCTCGGCCGCTTGTAGGCGGCCAGGCCGGCCACGCACAGGTCGAACAGCTCGGCCTCGTCGTAGGCATCGGGCCCGGTCGGCTGGACGAAGGCGACCGGGGTCTGGCCCCAGATCGGGTCCGGGACGGGGACCACCACGACGTCGGCGACGTTCGGCGACCGGCGCAGCACGTGCTCGATCTCGGCCGGGTAGACGTTCTGGCCGCCGCGCAGGATCAGGTCGTTGCGGCGGTCGACGAGCCACACCAGGCCGTCGGGGCCGGTGTAGCCGAGGTCCTTGGTCCGCAGCCAGCCGTCCCGGACGGTGTCCGCGGTCGCCTCCGGGTTCTTCCAGTAGCCCTGCATCAGGCCGTCGCCGCGGAGCTCCAGCTCGCCGACCGCGCCGGGGGCGACCGGCGCGCCGTGCTCGTCGACGAACCGGGCCGCCGTGCCGAGCATCGGCCGGCCGAGGCAGACCGCGCCGGGGACGGCCGGCTCGCCGGGGGCGGTCCCCGGACCGGAGGAGATCGCCGGTCCGCCGCCCTCGGTGATGCCGTAGACGTTGCCCAGGTCGACGCCGAGCCGCTCGATCGCCTCGGCGGCGAGGTCGGCGGGCATCGGGGCGGCACCGTGCAGCAGCAGCCGCAGCCGGGAGAGGTCGGCGTCGGCCAGGCCGCGCGCGTCGAGCACCAGCCGGACCATGGAGGGCACCAGGAAGGCGTGCTCGATCCCCCAGCGTTCCAGGGCGGCCAGGCAGCCCTGGGGGGTGAAGCGGTCCAGCACGCACACCGTGGCGCCGGCCGCGAGGTAGTCCAGCGCGATCACCATCGAGCCGTGGAACAGCGGGCCCGCGTTGAGGAAGGCGGTTCCGGGCTCGGGCGCGACGTCGGCCAGCCAGGACAGCGCGTTGAGCTTGAAGGACCGCTGGTCGACGACGACGCCCTTGGCCTTCCCGGTGGTCGCCGAGGTGTGCAGGATCGCTACCGGGTCGCCGAGTTCGCCGGACGTCGACGGCTCGGCGGCGGCGGGCGGGAGGTCGGCGATGCCGGTGATGTCCAGGGCCGGCAGGTCGGGGCGGCGCTCCCGCAGCCGGTCCGCGTGGACGGGCTCGGCGACCAGCAGCGCGGGCTCGACGCTGTCCAGGATGTCGTCGATCTCGCGGTCGGTCAGCGCCGGGTTGACCGGCACGGCCACCACGCGGGCGACCGCGCAGGCCAGGTAGGTCTCCAGGACCTCCACCCGGTTGCCGCTGACCACCGCGATCCGGTCGCCCGGGCCGACGAGTTCGGCCAGCCGGGCGGCCAGGGCGTGGACGTCGCGGTGGAGCCGGCGCCAGGTGACGTCGCGGTTGCGGTCCCGCAGGGCGTAGGCGTCGGGCCGGCGCTCCAGGCCGCGCCGGACGAGGTGTTCGAGCCACATCTCAACCGACCCTTCGCGACGCCGCGATGAGCTCGTCGACGGCGCTGATCGAGGTCAGGTTGGCGAGTTCCTCGTCGTCCAGCGCGCGGCCGAGGAAGTCCTCGCAGCCGAGCGCCAGCTTGATCAGCTCGCCGGAGTTGACGCCGGCGGTGGCGAAGTCGTCGTCGTCGGCGAGCCGGTTCAGGAACGTGGCGCTGTCGAGGCTGGCTCCGACCAGCCGGCGGGCGGTGTTCACGACGTCCTCCTCGGGCGGGCGCCGACGCCCGCCATCGCCCAGTACGGGGCGGGGGCGTCGGCGAAGTAGACGAGCGGTGCGGCGGTTTCGGTCCGGCACGGCAGCAGCCGGTTGAACCGGCCGCCGAAGCAGGCCTCGGCGAACTCCGGGGACCGCGCGACGCCGCGGGTGCGGTCGCCGAGCAGCGAGACGAAGGCGAAGACCGGGTCGAGGCTGCGGTAGGCGCCGTCCTCGTACACCTCGCACCAGGCGTGGTCGCTGCCGAACAGGCCGAGCAGGTACCCGCGCCGGGCGCGGGCCCGGTAGCCGAGGGAGGTCAGCCGGTCGGCGAGCAGCCGGGAGGCCACCACGCAGTCGGCCATGCCCAGCTCCCAGGCGCGGCGGTGGTCGGACCGCAGGGCCTCGGGCACGGTCTGGTAGAGCACGTCGCGGGCGGCGAGGGTGCCGACCACCTCGTCCCAGACCGCGCGGATCGCCGGGTCGCCGATCCGGTGGTCCTCGCCGGTGAGCCGGACGGCCACCTGGTAGCCGCCCTCGGCGAGTTCGCCGTCGGGCAGCTCGGCGCCGTCGAGCAGCTCGACGCCGGGCCCCCGGTCGTCGGGCAGCCGGACCCGCACGGTCGGCAGCGCGCCGCTCCCGTCGTCCGGGGCGCCGGCGGCGGTGCGGGCCGGGTGGACGCCGACCTCCCAGGCGCGCGGCCCGAACCAGGTCGGCCGGGCGGTGGAGGCGAAGCGCATCAGGAACCGCAGGCCGAGCTCGGGCACCGTCTCGCCGGTGCCGCAGAACATGCCCACGTTCATCAGGTCGTCGTAGTCGAAGCGCGGCGCGCCCCGGTCGTCGAGGAGGTGCGGCAGGCCCGCCTCGGCGAGCAGGCCGATCTGCTCCTCGCCGGCCCGCAGGGCGCGGGCGGCGGTGGCGGTGTCGGTGTCGTAGCTGGCGACGTCGGCCGGGGCGGTGTGGAACCGCCCGACGGCCCGGACCAGCGCGTCCGGCGCGGCGAGGCCGGTCGTCACGCGTCCACCCGCTGGGCGACCAGCTGGGCGACGAAGCCGGCGAGTTCGGCGACGGTCGCGGTCTCGAACAGGAAGTCGTCGGGGATGACGACCTCGCACTCGTCCTCGATCTGGGTGATCGCGCGCAGTGCCTTCACCGACTCGATGCCGGGGACGGCGGACAGCGGCTGCGCCGGGTCGATCTGCTCCACGGGCACTCCCGAGTGGGTGGCGAGGGCGGTGCGGACCACGTCCAGGACGCGCTGCGTGTCGGTGGTGCTCCGGTCGCTGCTGACTGTGCTCACTGTGCTGTTCCTTCCGGGGTGTTCACGGCGGTGTTCGCGGCGCTGTTCGCGACGGCGGCGCGGTGGTGGGGCAGGTCGGCGGCGGCCACGGACCGCTTGACCTTGCCGGAGCTGGTGAAGGGGATGCTGGACGGCGCGACCGGGCGGACCTCGACGGCGCCGAGCCCGAGCCGGGAGGCCAGCCGGGTGCGGATCTCCCGGCCGACGGCCTCGGCCGCGTCCGGGTCGAGGCCGGTCTCCCAGAGCACGACCATCCGCTCGTCGCCGTCGGCGTCCCAGGCGAACGCGGCGCACTGGCGGCGGTCCACGCCCGGCGTGGTGCGGACGACGTCCTCGACGTCCTCGGCGTAGTAGTTCTGGCCGTGGACGACGGCCATCGCCTTGAGCCGGCCGACGACGTGGAGTTCGCCGCCGAGCAGGAAGCCGAGGTCGCCGGTGCGGAGCATGCCGTCCGCGGCGAACGGCTGCCGCTCCGGGGGCAGGCCCAGGTAGCCGGGGGTGACCGGGGGGCCGCCGATCAGCACCTCGCCGACGGTGCCCGCCGGGAGGGGCGAGCCGTCGTCGGGGTCGGCGATCCGGAGCGCGACGCCGTCGACGGGCGGCCCGCAGGAGACGACGGTCCGGCCGTGCGGGGCGTCCTCGGAGACCGCCGCGACGACGTCGCCGGGCCCGAGCTTCGCCCGGTCGACGGTGACGGCCCGGTAGGGGGTGAGCGGGGCGCGGGTGGTGACGATCAGGGTCGCCTCGGCCAGGCCGTACTGCGGCTGCACCACCTGCTCGCGCAGCCCGTAGCGGCGGAAGGCCTCCTGGAACGCCCGCAGGCTGCGCAGCTGCACCGGTTCGGCGCCGTTGCCGGCGAACCGCCAGCGGGAGAGGTCCAGGCCGTCCGGCACGTCCTGGGCGGCCGCGGCGGCGGTGAGGTGGTCGTAGAAGAAGTTCGGCGCGGGCAGCGTCGTGGCGCCGGCGGCGGCGAACTCGGACAGCCAGCGCAGCGGGCGGCGCACGAAGTCGCCGGGCTGCCACAGGTGCACCGCGCTGCCCCGGCGCAGGGCGTTCAGCAGGCTGAACAGGCCCATGTCGTGGAAGAGCGGCAGCCAGAGGCCGAGGTGGTCGTCGGAGCGCCAGCGGGTGCCGGCGGCGATGGCGTCCAGGCCGGCGGCCACGTTGGCGTGGCCGAGCACGACGCCCTTGGGGGCCGAGGTGCTGCCGGAGGTGTACTGGATGACCGCCGGGGTGTCGCCGTCGCCGGTCGGGGGCAGCTCGCGCCGTTCGTCCGGCACCTCGGCGATGTCGAGGAAGCGCACGCCCGGCACCGCGGCCCGGACCCGCTCCAGGATCCGCGCGCCGACCGAGCCGTCCACCAGCACGGCGTCCAGCTCGCCGTCCTCGGCGATCCGCCGGACGTGCCGGGCGTAGGCGTCGACCCCCCCGAAGGCCACCGGCAGGGCCAGCGGCACGGCGGCGGCGTCCAGCCGGAACAGGGCCAGCAGTCCGCGCACCCACGGCTCGCCGTTGGCCATCAGCAGGCCGGCCCGGCGGACCGGCAGCTCGGCGAGGATCTGCCCGGCGGTGCGCTCGGCGCGGTCCACCAGCTGCGGGCCGGTGACGGGCTCGCCGCCGCGGGAGGGGGTGGTCAGGACGGTGCCGTCGTGGACGGCGCCGGCCACCAGGTGCCAGAGGTGGGCGGTCGCGGCCGGGCCGTCCGCTCCGGCCGCCGTGGGGGTGACGGTTCCCGTGGTCACCGGGATCACCGGGTCCCGGCGAGCGGGGCGGGCACGGCGGCCCGGTCGAGCCGGCTGCCCAGGCGCTGGCGCAGCACCGCCCGGCGGACCTTGTACGAGCCGGTGACCGGCATGGCCTCCCACTCCCAGAAGAAGACGGTGATGTCGGGCAGCCCGACCTCGGCGGCCTCCTTGAGGAAGCGCTCCCGGTCGGGGGCGGAGCCGGGACGCGGGCAGGCGACCGCGAACACGCCGCCGTCCTCGCCGCGGATCAGGACCAGCTCGACCAGCTCGGGCAGGCTCTCCAGGAGGTGGTCCTCCTTCTCCAGCAGGCTGTCCACGCCGTCGACGTGCTCGACGATGCGGTCCAGCAGCTCCAGCGAGCCGTCCGGCAGCAGGCGTCCGATGTCGCCCATCGGCCACCACGCGTCCTGGGCGGGCATCTCGCCGCCGCCGACGTAGCCGCGCATCCGGCCGGTGGAGCGGGTCTCGATCCGGCCCGGGGTACCCTCCGGCACGGCCTCGCCGGCCTCGTCGACGATCCGGACCTCCATGCCGCCGCCGGAGTGGCCGACGTTGCGCGGCGAGTAGTCGGCGGCCTCCTCGCGGGTGACGATGCGCAGGCAGATGGGGCCGGACTCGGTCTGGCCGTACGCCTGGAGGTAGTGCGCGCCGGGCTGGTCGGATCCGGCCAGCAGGGTCCGGACGGTGCGCGGGTGCATCGCGTCGAAGGTGCTGATGAAGCGCTCGACGCGGGCGAACGGGCGCTCCGGGTCGGTGGCCAGCTGCTCCCACTGGATGAAGATGTTCGGGTGGGTCTCGATCGAGGTCGGGCGCTGGTCGAGCAGCAGGCGCTTGACGTTCTCGGGCGACGGGTCGGCGATGGACAGCGCGGGCATCGCGGTCTCCAGCGAGGCCAGCGTGCCGGCGCAGGTGCGGGCGTGCACGAAGGAGAGGTGCTTGGCGTTCAGGTCGTTCTGGTTGTACTGGTCCCGGAAGATGATGATCATCGGGGCGACCATGCCGAACAGCGAGCGGGTCGAGTGCGCGGCCAGCTTCGGCGCGCCGGTGGTGCCCGAGGAGTGCGTGATGACGAACCAGTCGTCCTCGTCACGCGGCGCGGCGGTGTGCGCGGCGCGGTCCTGCACCGGCCGGACCCAGTCGGCGTCGGTCGGCTCCAGCGCCAGCACGGCCCGGGACAGCAGCTGCACGGCCGTGCGCTGCTCGGCCAGCCGGGCCAGGCCGTACGCGTCGACCAGCACGTACGGGTTCTCCAACCGGGCGAAGCACTCCAGCAGTTCGCCGGTCTCCATGCCGGAGGACAGCAGCGCCGGGAGCGCTCCGATCCGCCCGAGCGCGCACATCACGGCCTCCACCTCGATGTGGTTGCGCTGCACCACGGCGACGGTGTCGCCGCGGCGGATGCCGGCGGCCCAGAAGCGGTCCGCGTAGTCCCCGATGGCGGTGGCGAACTCGGCGAAGGTGTTGACCGGGCCGTCGTAGGTGCGCCACGGCAGGTCCGAACGGAACGGGGTGTCGGGGTGCTTGTCCGCTGCCACCTCGGGCAGCACGCCCAGGGGCGCGGTGGGCTGCGGGACGGTGCCCAGCTGGAGTGCGGAGACGTCAGGCATGCGTGTGTTCCCTCTGCTCGGCGCGGCTGATCGCACGCCGGAGGCCGGCGTGTGCAACGTACGGGGAGATGTCGCGGCCCGTGCTCCGCACCGCTCCTGGCGGCCGGTCAGGCACTGAAGCACTCGACACCGGATAAGAGCGGGCCCGCGCCGGGCGCACTCCCTCGGACTCCGAGAAAATTCCCGACCGGGTTCGACGGACCGGGGAGGGAGTGTCCCGGCCGTCGGGCGCCTCTGTCCGTACATGAGTGGAACTCGGATCGACCGCCCGGCCGACCCGCCGGCGGCCCCCACGCCGTGGCAGGTGGCCGCCCCCCTGGTGCGCGCCGCCCAGGCGGGGGACGCCCTGGCCCTGAACGACCTGATGGAGCTGCTGCTCCCGTACGTCGGGCGGCTCTGCCGGCCGATCGCCCTGGCCGACTCGGCGGACGCCGTCCAGGAAGCCATGATCGTCGTCTTCCGGAACCTCGACGGGCTCAAGGATCCGAGCGCCCTCTACGGCTGGGTCCGCACCATCACCGTGCGCGAGGCCGTCCGGGTCTCCCGGCGGGCCGCGCTGGAGACCCCGATCGCGGAGGTCGGCGACCGGCCGACCACCACCGACGTCGAACTCGCCAGCGACGTCAACGACGTCCTCGGGCGGCTGTCGCCCGAGCACCGGGCGATCCTGGTGCTCCGCGAACTGGAGGGCCTGGACGAGGAGGCCGCCGGCGAGGCGCTCGGGCTGGCCCGGGGGACCGTCAAGTCCCGTCTGCACCGGGCCCGAAGGAGCTTCCGGACGGCCTGGCTGGCGTGATCCGGGGCGGCCGGCCGGTCCACGGCCGCCCCGGATCACGCACCCGGCTCCGCCCGGGTGCCGCCGGGCCCTACCGTCCCTCGAACAGCCGCACCGCCGCCTCGGCCACCAGCTCCGGCCGCTCCTCGTGCACGTAGTGCCCGCACTCCGGCACGCCCTCGACCCGCAGCGCCGAGGCATTGCGCTCCCCGCCGCCCAGCACGCTCGGCGGCAGGACGAAGTCCCGCTCCCCGGTGATCAGATGGGTCGGGGTGTCGAGCCGCAACCGGTGGTACCGGCCGAGCGCCAGCCGGGAGACGTCGCGCAGCGCGAACGCGCGGTGCAGCGCCTCGCCCGCCCGCGCCGCGCCCGGCTCCGAGCTCGCCGCCAGGAACTCCTCCAACGCGCCGTCCTCCCACGCCCCCTGCGCCACCACGCCCCGGCGCAGCAGGTAGCGGGTGAAGCCCGGCCGGTTGCGCAGCACCCAGCGGCCGAGCAGCGGCATCTCCAGGATCGCGGTGTACCAGAACCGCCAGCTCTGCGGCGCCAGCCGGCGGTGCAGCGGCCAGGGGTGGACGATGTTCAGCGCCAGGAACGCCCGGAACCGCTCGGGCGCCTTCAGGCACAGCATGAAGCCGGTCCAGGCACCCCACTCGTGCCCGATCAGCCGCACCGACGGCAGGTCCAGCGCGTCCATCAGCGCCAGGACGTCCGCCACCCGGCTGTCGGTGTCGTAGCCGCCGTCCTCCGGGGCGTCCGACCAGCCGAAGCCGCGCAGGTCCGGGCAGATCAGCCGGTACCGGTCGGACAGCAGCGGGATCACCTTCCGCCAGGCGTACCAGTGCTGCGGGAACCCGTGCAGCAGCAGGACGGGCTCGCCCTGCCCGGCCTCGGCCACGTGCAGCCGCACGCTCCCGATGTCGACGTACCGGTGGCGGACCCCGGCCAGCGGCGGGAACGGCCGCGGCTCCCCGGTCGTGGTGGTGACGGTCATGAGTGGGCTCCCTGGCTGCTCTGCCCGGGGGCGGGGCCCCCGGCGGTCGACGGTCTGCCCTGTCAGGAGGGCCGCACCCCGCTCCGGGTTCCCGGGGAACCGTCATCGGAGGCAAGAAATCTGCCACGGAACCCGGAGCGGTCCGCCGCCCTCCTGACTCCCGTGACGGCTCATCGGAGCCGGTTCCGACGACTGGGGAGAGCAACGTGCGAAGCAGACGAGGACTCGCGGAGGCAGCGGGCCGCTGGAGCGCCACCCACCGCTGGACGGCCGTACTGGTCTGGCTGGCCTTCGTGGTGGTGGCGACCCTGCTGGGCAGCATGGCCGAGACGAAGAGCCCGTCCGCCGCCCAGCTGGCCAACGGCGAGGCGCGGCAGGCGGAGGAGATCCTGGACCGGGCCGGGCTCACGCTGCCCGCCCACGAGGTGGTGCTCGTCCAGGACCCGGACGGCACGGTCGACTCGGAGCGGTTCCGGGCCGCCGTCGAGGACACCGTCAAGGCGCTGAACGGCACCGGCCGCACCGCCAACGTGGTCTCCCCGCTGGACCCGGCCGGCCCGGCCGCCGTCTCCGCGGACCGCCACTCGGCCCTGGTCCAGTTCGACCTGGCCAAGGGCGGGCCGAAGGCCAAGGACGAGGTCGAGCCCGTCCTGGACGCCGTCGCCGGCGTCGCCAAGGCCCACCAGGGCATCCGCGTCGAGCAGTTCGGCGACGCCTCGTTCCAGCACGCCTACGACGCCAAGCTGCACACCGACTACTCCAACGCCGAGACGCTCTCCTTCCCGGTGACGCTCGGCATCCTGTTCATCGCCTTCGGCGCGGCCGTCGCCGCCGTGGTGCCCGTCCTGCTCGCCGCGACCGTGGTGACCGCCGCCGGCGGCCTGGTGGTGCTGGCCAGCCAGCTCGTGCCGATCGACCAGAACGGCAGCTCGGTGATGTCGCTGATCGGCATCGCCGTCGGCGTCGACTACTCCCTCTTCTACCTCAAGCGGGTGCGCGAGGAGCGGGCCCGCGGCCGCGGCACCGAGGCGGCCGTGATCGCCGCCGCCGCCACCTCGGGCCGCTCGGTCCTGGTCTCCGGCCTGACCGTCATCGTCGCGCTGGCCGGCCTCTACCTCTCCGGCAACGGCATCTTCCTCGGCATGGCCACCGCCACCATCACCGTGGTCGCGGTCGCCGTCGTCGGCTCGCTCACCGTGCTGCCCGCGCTGCTCTCCCTGCTCGGCCACCGCATCGACAAGGGCCGGATCCCGCTGCGCCGCCGCTCCGCCGGGTCGGCCGCGCCGGCCGCGGGCCGGGTCCGCACCCCCCTGGTCGACCGGGTGCTGCGCCGCCCCGCGCTGTGGCTGTCGGTCTGCACCGCCGTCCTCGGCGCGCTGCTCGTCCCGGCCCTCGGCCTCAACACCTCCGACTCCGGCGTCGGCGACCTGCCCGCCGACAGCCTGCCGGCGCTGCAGACCTACCAGCGCATCCAGCAGGCCTTCCCCGGCGCCGGCTCCCCGGCCAAGGTCGTGATCAAGGCCGACGGCCTCAGCGGTACGGAGGGCCGGGCGGCGCTGGAGCGCCTGCGCGCGGCCGCCGACTCCACCCCCGGACTGCGCGGGCCGGTCACCTTCCACGCCGGCGCGGACGGCACGGTCGGCGTCGCGACCGTCGCCCTCGACGGCAACGGCACCGACCGGGCCTCGGCCGCTGCCCTCGCCACGCTGCGCGACACCGTCGTCCCGACGGCGTTCGGCGCGCTGCGGGGCGCCGAGATCGCGGTCGGCGGCACCACCGCCGTCTCCGAGGACGGCAGGACGCACCTGTCCGACAGCACGCCGTGGGTCGCCGGCTTCGTCCTGCTCTTCACCTTCGGCGTGATGCTGTTCTCGTTCCGCTCGATCGTCCTCGCGGGCCTGACCCTGGTGCTCAACCTGCTCTCGGTGGGGGCGGCGTTCGGCCTGATCGTGCTGGTCTTCCAGAACGGCTGGGGCGAGGGCCTGCTCGGGTTCACCGCGACCGGCGGCATCGCCTCCTGGGTGCCGCTGTTCCTGTTCGTCTTCCTGTTCGGGCTCTCGATGGACTACCACGTCTTCGTGGTGAGCCGGATCCGCGAGAACCGGGACCGCGGGCTGTCCACGGTCGAGGCCGTCGCGGACGGTGTGCGCGGCACGGCCGGCGCGGTCACCGGCGCCGCGGTCGTCATGGTGGCGGTGGCCGCCGTGTTCGGCGCGCTCCCGCAGCTGTCGATGAAGGAGTCGGGCGTCGGCATGTCGGTGGCGGTGCTGCTGGACGCGACCCTCGTCCGGATCGTCCTGCTGCCCGCCGCGCTGGTCCTGCTCGGCGACCGCAGCTGGTTCCTGCCGCGGGCGCTGAGCTGGATCCCGGTCGGGGGCGGGCACGGCGACACGGCCCCCGAGTCCTCGGAGCGCCCGGCGGCCCCGGGCCGGACCGCCGAGGAGGCGCTCGTCTGACGGCGGCGCGGCCGGTCCCGCGGCGGTTCCCGGCTCCCGGGGGCGTCGCACCGCGGGGCCGGGCCGCACCGGGCCGGTGGGTCGGCCCACCGGCCCGGGCCACCGGATCAGTCCACCGGCAGCGCCCAGGAGAGCACCCCGGCGGCCAGCCGACGGACGGTCACCCGGACCCGTACGTCGGGGCGGGCCTCCGGTGCGGCCAGCCAGGCCGAACCGCCTGCGCACCGGCCCCCGTCCGGCCGCGCACGCGGCCCCGGCTCCGGGGTGAAGACGACGGCGCGCAGACCCGGCAGCTCGTCCGGCGCGACCAGCGGACCGAGCGCCTTGAACGCCGCCTCCTTCGCGGAGAACAGCGCCACCAACTGCTCGGCTGCGTCCGGGGCGCCGGTGTCGAGCAGCCCGCCGCCGGCCCGCTCCGCAGGGCCGAGCACCAGGTGGGCGGCGGCGAGCGGCGGCCCTCCGCCGAGCTCGACGTCCACCCCGAGCGTCCGGTACCGGTCGGCCGGGCCGGCCAGCGCCACCGCGACACCCCCGGAATGGCTGATCGAGACCCGCGCGGCGGCCGGTGGCCGGGGCCGCCGCCCCTCGAACAGCACCGGCCCGTCGTCCAGCCCCGCCCCGGCCAGCGCCCGGTGCGCGGCCGCCCGCCCGGCCAGGAACTCCGCGCGGCGCCGGGCCGGCAAGGTCGCGGCCAACCGCCGCTCCTCCTCGTACCCGCCCGGGCCGTCCAGGTCGGCGATCCGGACCGCGGCCAGCCGGAGTCCGTCCGCCCCCGAAGAATTCTGCCCGATTTCGGCAATTAGCCTGCCGACCACATCCTCCACGGCCTGTTCCCCCCGTGTCCGAAGCGTGTTCTCCGCCCTCTCGGCGGATACGGCCCCGATTGCGGCGCCCACAGATGGGAGCACGAACCGGACCGTTCCACTCCATCGGCACTAAATTGTCCGCAGGGCTGCACGGGCCGCACCGCGCGACCCGTGAAATCCTCCTCGCGGAGTACTCACAAGAACCCCACGTTCGGATATTCTCTCGACAGCGTCCGCAATACGGACGCTCCGCCTCCGCCGCCGGCGTTGGCATCCACCTGGCCATCGCGCAGTAGGGCGGACTGCGAACGAGTACGAGCCGAGGCCGGCTCGGAAGAAGAGACACGGGGGTTCTCTCAGTGATGTTCACGCCTGCCGCAAGACAGGACGACCTTGCCGATCTGGTCCACCGCGCGCAATTGGGGGACGCGCTCGCCATGGACCGGATCCTCGCGCTGCTCGAACCGTACGTCGGTCGGGTGTGCGCGCCGATAGCCCTTCAGGACGCGACGGACGCCGCGCAGGAGGCGATGATCGCGATCTTCCGGAGGATTCACCAGCTCAAGACGCCCGAGGCGCTGTACGGCTGGGCCAAGGCGATCGCCGTCCGGGAGGCCGTCCGGGTCGCCACGAGGGAGCGCAGGACGTCGCCGACCGAGCTGGTCGACGAGCCCGACCTGGCCGACGGGGAGCTCGCCGCGGACATCCGCGACATCCTCGACCGGCTCTCCCCCGAACACCGCGCGGTTCTCACCATGCGCCACATCGACGGGTTCGACGAGCAGGCGGTCGCCAACATCCTGAACGTCCCGGTGGGAACGGTGCGGTCACGCCTGTTCCGGGCCCGGGCGATTTTCCGGAATTCCTGGCACTGAATTCCGCCATTCACGTACGGGATTTCTGGCCGGTCGATTCTTTCGGGATCGCCGGCATCCCGGACACTCGGAGCGTGACGATCCCCGCCGCACGCCCGCACCCGAACCATTCGGCCCCCGGGATTCCCCGGGCTGAATATCGCCATTCGAATCCGGGACCCCGCCCGGAAGATCCGGGACACCCCTGACAGGTGTCCCGGATCTCGTGGCCCCGAATCCGCTCGGGCACCCGGCGGGCGCCGCGACCCCACACGCCCGGCCGCAGCCGGACCGCCGGAATTCCGAGCGGCTTCGAAGCCGAACTCAGCTGCCTCCCGCGCCGGCGGCCTTGGCGGCCACCCGCGCCTCCAGCTTGCCCAGCAGATGGCGGCCCTTCAGCGCCGAGGAGCGGCGCATCGCCGAGCGCACCGGGCGGACCCCGGGCAACCGCAGGCCGCCGAACAGCGCGAACCGCACGCCGTCCTCCTCGGCGACGGCGGCCATCCCGCCCACCACCGCCTTGCTCTGCATGAGGCACCAGCCCGGCCGGAGCACCACCTCGAAGCGCTCCCGGTGGCCGATCACGCTGGTGGCCACCCCGGAGCGGCGATCACTTCCCGGCACCGGCGGCCCCAGGCTGAACTCCCGGAGCCCGGCGATGAACCCCGGCAGCTCGCCCTCCAGGTCGCTCGCCACCGACCAGACCTCGTCGAAGGAGGCCGAGAACGTCCCCTCGGCGAACATCGCGTGGCCTCCCGCCGCGGCCAGCACCCGCAGCCGCCGGACCGCGTCCAGCTCGACGGACGGCCAGTCCTGACCCGTCCACCCTTCACCAACCACCATGATCCCTCCCATGCCGAACCACCGGACCACCTCGTACACAGGGTGCGACGGCGTGCGGTTCCCGGCCGCCTCGTGAACACCTCCGGTCAGGCCGTCGAGCCCGCCCGGAGATGCGGGGGTAGACACCTCCACCGTGTAGAGGGGCTCCACCGCCCGCACACTCCCTCGCGATCCGATTCTCTCCCCCCTCGGCTCCCCCCTCTCCTCCCTCCGCCTTCCTCCCACCACCGCCCGCCTCCGCTTCGCCCGCCCGCGACCCGGAGGGAACGTCCCGCTCCCGAACTGACTCCTAACGGGTGTCTCGTTGACACCTGAACGATCCCCGGCCACCGATGCAGAGAGGACCCGATCATGGAGCGGAACGAGGAGCGCCCGCCGACCGACCCGGCCGACGTACGGCCGTCCCCGCCGGTCGGCCTCCCCTGGCGCCCGACCGCGCGATCCGCCCGGCTGGCCTCCCTCCCCCTCGGCTACGCCGGGCGGTCCGCCGCCCGGATCGGCCGCCGCCTGCTCGGCCAGTCGGCCGAGGCCGCCGCCGCCGAGTTCCAGCGCCGCACGGCGGAACAGCTGTTCTCCGTCCTCGGGGAGCTGAAGGGAGGCGCGATGAAGATCGGGCAACTGTTGTCGGTCTTCGAGGCGGCCCTGCCGCCCGTCCTCGTCGCCCCCTACCGGACCGCCCTCACCCGCCTCCAGGAGTCGGCGCCGGCCCTCGGCTTCGACGCCGTCCGGATCCACCTGGCCGAGGAACTCGGCCCCGGCTGGGAGGAATCGTTCGAGGCCTTCGGGCGGACCCCGGTGGCCGCCGCCTCCATCGGCCAGGTCCACCGCGCCCGCTGGAAGGACGGCCGGGAGGTGGCGGTCAAGATCCAGTACCCGAACGCCCGGGAGGCCCTGCTCGGCGACTACGACCGGATCTCCACCCTGATGAGGGCTCTCACCCTGCTCTATCCGGGACTCGAAATCGGCCCGATGGTCGCCGAGTTGAAGGACCGGGTGGCGGAGGAGCTGGACTACCGCCTGGAGGCGCGGGCACAGCGCGCCTTCGCCGAGGCCTACCGCGGCGATCCCGACATCCACGTCCCCGGCGTGGTGGCCGACACCTCCCGCGTGCTGGTCACCGAGTGGCTGCCCGGCCGTCCGCTCGCCGAACTCGTCACCGACGGCACCCCCGCCGAGCGCGACGCCGTCGGGCTGCGGTTCGCCCGCTTCCTGCTCTCCGGTCCCGCGCGGGCCGGGCTCCTGCACGCCGACCCGCACCCCGGCAATTTCCGCCTGCTCCCCGACGGCCGCCTCGGCGTCCTGGACTTCGGCGCCGTCAAGCGCCTTCCCGACGGCCTGCCGCGCACCCTCGGCACGCTCCAGCGGCTGGCCGACGAGGGCGACTTCGAGGGCGCCGAGGCCGTCCTGCGGGAGGCCGGCTTCCTCCGCACCGCCGCCCCGGTCGGCGCCGAGGCCGTCTCCGCCTTCCTCGGCCCGCTGGCCGCGCCCACCGCGGGGGAGGAGTTCCACTTCACCCGCGCCTGGCTCCAGGAGGAACTGGCCCGCGCCGCCTCCCCCGGCACCCGCAAGCTGATCGCCCGGCTCAACCTCCCGCCGTCCTACGTCCTGATCAACCGCGCCGTCACCGCCGGCAGCGCCGTGCTCTGCCAGCTCGACTGCACCGTCCCGTTCCGCGCCGAGGCCCTCCGGTGGCTGCCCGGCTTCGCCCCCGACCGCTCGGCCGCCTGATCCCCGCCGGCGGCCCGCGAAAGCCGGACGGCCCGGGCCCCGTACGGGGCCCGCGCCGTCGGCCGTCGGCGGGTTCCGGCCTCAGCGGCGGTACGGACGTCCGCCCGGGGCTGCCGCCGGTCGTACCGCAGGCCGACGGTGGTGGAAGGGCCGCCGGCCGCGTGGTGGCGCGACCGGTCGATCCCGTCCGGTTCCCGCGCCCGCGGTACGGGAGACCGCGGATCACCAGGTGACCGGCAGCGCCTGCAGGCCGCGGAAGACCAGTTCCGGTACGTAGGTGAGCTCGGACTCGTCAACGGCGAGGCGCAGTCCCGGATACCGCTTCACCACGGACCCGATCGCCACCCGCATCTCCCGGCGGGCCAATGCCGCGCCGAGGCAGAAGTGCGGTCCGTGCCCGAAGGCGAGGTGCGCGGCCGGTCCTTCGCGCGTGATGTCGAAGCGGCCGGGATCCGGGTACACACCGGGGTCGCGGTTGGCCGCGACGATGACCGGCAACACCGGTTCGCCCGCCCCCAGTTCGACGCCCTCCAGGTCGACGGGCTCGGTCGTGACCCGGACCTCGGCCGAGGTGAAGAGCCTGCTGTAGCGCAGCAGTTCGTCGACCGCCGGTCCGATCAGGTCGGGTGACGACCGCAGCAGCGCGAGTTGGTCGGGGTGGCGCAGCAGGGTCAGCAGCGAGTTGCCCAGCTGGTTGACGGTCGTCTCGTGGCCGGCGATCAGCAGGCCTTCGAGGTTGGCCAGCAGTTCGGGCTCGGTGAGGTGGTCGCCCTCGTCGTTGGCGGCGACCATCGCCGAGATCAACCCGCTGTCCGGCCGCGCCCGCTTCTGCCGCACCAGATCGGCGAGCCATTCCTGCATCTCGCCCTGTGCGGCCAGCAGTTCGTCCGGGGTGATGTTCGTGACGAACAGCCGCCTGGTCCACCTGCGGATGGCCTCCGCCTCGGAGTAGGGCACGCCGAGCAGTTCGCAGATGACCATCAACGGCAGTGGAGCGCAGAGACCTGCCACGAGATCCGCGGTCGGATCGAGGGAGTCGAGCAGGGAGTCCGCAATGGACTGCACGCGCGGTTCGAGCTGATCGACCATGCGTGGGCTGAACGCCTGCGACATCAGCTTGCGCAGGCGGGCGTGGCGCTCCCCGTCGAGGCTGGAGACGAGTAACGGGTCGCCGGCGACGGAGAGTTTCAGCGGGCTGCCCGGACGTGTGGCCGCCTCCCGGCTGAACCGGCTGTCGCTCAGAACCTGGCGCACCGCCTGGTAGGAAAGGGCGAGCCAGACGTCTGCCGGACCCATCGTCGCGAGGACGACCGGAGCCTGCGCGAGCAGGGCCTCGGCTTCGGGCTCGTTGTCGAGGTGGTGCGGTGTGGCGAGGGGGAACGTGGCTCGCATCGCTGCCTCCTGACTGGATGTCACCAGATCATGGTGCCGGGTTCCGGGGCGAACGGCCGGGCCCGATGCACCGATCGGTGAACAGCTGGGTTGTGTGCCGCCGGGGGGCGGTGGCGCTTCGCGATTCTCTCGAAGTCGAAGGGGGGCAAACGGTTCAGCCGGAGCTGTCGGCGACGCCGGTTGGCCGGTTCGCCCGATCCGGGGAGTGATCGCGGTGCGGAGGTTTTCCCGGGTGGCCGGATGGCGGTCGGGGACGTTCTTCTGCGCGCGTGCGAAGGGGATTCTAGGGCGCTGTCACCGGCGGCGTCGACGGTGCCCGTGTACCCGGCCCGATCGCGGCGGTGCGGGGGGCGGACGAACTTCCGTGACCGCACCGGCAGGTTCGCCGGCGGACACGGCGACGGGCCGTCCGTAGGAAACGCCGCGTTTCCCGGGGCACGGGACGGATCTCGCCACGGTGCCTTTGTCATGCAGTCATATGACAGTGTGATGTGCTTCGTTTGAGACAGCCTTCGCCCGGCCTATGGCGACGGCGTGATGTTGCTGCCATGCTCGTCTGCGCGGCGGAACGATCATCGCCTCGTCCCCTACGCTCAGCGCCTCGGCCCCTACGCTCAGCCCACCAGTGCATCTCCTCGAAGAGCGCCGCCAACGCTGTCGCCTTCGAGGACCGCTCCACTGATCCAGGCGCCCGAAGCGCGGTCGAAGTCCGGGTTCGGATACCACCGGGTCGCCGAGCTGCCCGCGCGCGCTCGACGATCCGGCCGCTCGCGAGGCCGGAGCCGCACCACCGGGACTGCTACGGAAACACCCCGCCTTCCTTCGTTCCCCGGCTCACGAGGTGTCGATGTGATGCGCTTCCCCATGGATTCGGACGCTGGTCGTGTCGCCGTCATCGGACTGGCGGGCAGGCTGCCGAAGGCCCCGGACCCGGAGGCGTTCTGGCGGCTGCTGTGCGACGGGGCCGACGCGATCACCGCGCCGCCCGTGGGCCGACAGGGTGTACGGCACGGCGGCTACCTGGACCGGGTGGACGGCTTCGACGCGGCGTTCTTCGGCGTGTCCCCCCGTGAGGCCACCGGCATGGACCCGCAGCAGCGGCTCATGCTGGAACTCGCCTGGGAGGCCCTGGAGGACGCCCGAATCGTGCCGAGCACGCTGACGGGCGGCCCGACGGGGGTGTTCGTCGGCTCGATGTGGGAGGACTACACGTCCCTGGCCTACCCCCGTCACATCACGCCGCACACGCTGACCGGCACCAACCGGGGCGTGATCGCCAACCGCGTCTCGCACTTCCTCGGTGTGCGCGGACCGAGCATGACGGTCGACACGGCGCAGTCGTCGGCGCTGGTCGCGGTGCATCTGGCGGTCGAGAGCCTGCGCCGCGGCGAGTCGGCGCTCGCCCTGGCCGGCGGGGTGAACCTCAACCTGACCGCCGCGCGCGAGGAGGGAGCGGCGGAGTTCGGCGGCCTGTCCCCGGACGACCGCTGCTTCACCTTCGACGCCCGGGCCAACGGCTTCGTCCGCGGCGAGGGCGGCGCCTTCCTCGTCCTGAAACCGCTGGACCGGGCGCTGGCCGACGGGGACCGCGTCTACGGTGTCATCCGGGGCAGCGCGGTCAACCACGACGGCGCCACCCGGAGCCTGACCGTGCCCAGCGCGCAGGCCCAGGAACAGGTCATCCGCGACGCACTGGCCCGCGCCGGCGTGCGTCCCGCGGACGTGCAGTACGTGGAGCTGCACGGCACCGGCACCGCCGTCGGCGACCCCGTCGAGGCCGCCGCCCTCGCGGCGGCCTACCGCGACCCGGCCGGGTCCGGCGACGCCGGCAGCGCCCTGCGGGTCGGATCAGCCAAGACGAACGTCGGCCACCTGGAAGGCGCCGCGGGCATCGTCGGTCTGCTCAAGGCCGTCCTCAGCGTGCACCACCGCGCACTGCCGCCGAGCCTGAACCACGAAACCCCCAACCCCGGCATCCCCCTCGACGCACTGGCGCTGCGGGTCCAGACCGCTCTGACCCCCTGGCCGCGGCCGGACGCGCCCCTGCTCGCCGGCGTGTCGTCGTTCGGCATGGGCGGCACCAACGCGCACGTGATCGTCGAGCAGGCGCCCGATGCGGCCGCGCCGCCGGCCCGGCGGCCCGCCCCCGGGGACCGGCCGGCGCCGTGGATCGTCACGGCGCGGACCAAGCAGGCGCTACGGGCGCAGATCGAGCGCCTGCGCGAACACGTGCGCAGCCACCCGGACCTGACCGGCGCCGAGGTCGCGTACGCGCTGGCCACCACCAGAACCCGCTTCGCGCACCGCGCGGTCCTGCTCGACTCCGCCGAGGTCGCCGCCGACCGGGCCGGCACCCCGGGCCGTACCGTCTTCGTGTTCCCCGGCCAGGGCGCGCAGTGGGTCGGCATGGGCCGGGAGCTGTACGCCGCGTACCCCGTCTTCCGGGCCGCCATGGACGAGTGCGGCCAGGCCCTGGCCCCGTACACCGACTGGTCGCCGGCCGATGTCCTGGACGGTGCCCCGCTCGACCGCGTGGACATCGTGCAGCCCGCCCTGTTCGCGGTGATGGTGTCGCTGGCGGCGCTGTGGCGCTCCTTCGGTGTCGAGCCCGACGCGGTGGTCGGGCACTCGCAGGGCGAGATCGCCGCGGCGTACGTCGCGGGCGCGCTGTCGCTGTCCGACGCGGCCCGGATCGTGGCCCTGCGCAGCCGCGCGCTGGTGGAGCTGACCGGCCGGGGCGGCATGGTGTCCGTGGCCCTGTCCGCCGAGCGGGCCGAGCACTACGTGTCGCGCTGGGGCGGCGCGCTGACGGTCGCCGTGGTCAACGCCACCGGCTCGGTCGTGGTGTCCGGCGACACGCGGGCCCTGTCCGAACTGGTCGAGTCCTGCGCGGCGGACGGTGTCCGCGCGCGCGTCGTCCCGGTGGACTACGCCTCCCACTCCGCGCACGTCGAGGCGATCCGCGAGCGGCTGCACACCGAACTGGACGGTGTGCGGCCGCGGCAGGGCACCGTCCCGTACTACTCGGCGGTCACCGGCGGCCTCCTCGACGACACCACGGGGCTCGACGCCGGCTACTGGTACCGCAACCTGCGCGAGCCGGTCCGCTTCGACCTGGCCACCGCCGCACTGCTGGCGGACGGGCACGACGTCGTGGTCGAGGTCAGCCCGCACCCGGTGCTGCTGCCCGCCCTCGAACAGAGCCTGGAACAGGCCCGCGAGCGGACCGGCGTGTCCGGCGTCGCCACCGGCACGCTGGGCCGTGACCGGGGCGGGCCGGACGTCTTCCTGACCGCGCTGTCCCGGCTGTTCGTGGCCGGCGTGGCGGTCGACTGGTCCCCGGCCGTCGCCGGGGCCGCGCCGGTCGACCTGCCCACGTACGCCTTCCAACGCCGTTCGTACTGGCTGCCCGAAGCGACGGCCGGGCCGAGTGGACGGACCCCGGCGGGCCCGGGGACGCACGCAGCGGAGACCCCCGCGCCCGACCGGCCGGACGGCGGCCCGCAGACCTGCGACACCGGGGCGGGCGGCACGGACACGGGCGACCCCGAGTCGGGCAGCACGGTCGACGCGGCCGCCGTGGTCACCGCGCAGATCGCGCTCGTGCTGGGCCACGAGAACCCCGCGGACATCGATCCCGCGCTCACCTTCAAGGACCTCGGCTTCGACTCGGTCACCGGGCTCGAACTGCGCAACCGCCTGGCCGGCGCCCTGGATCGGCGACTCCCCTCCGGTCTCGTCTTCGACCACCCGACGCCCGCGGAGCTGATCGACTGGCTGCGCACCGGCCCCGGCGACCGGCCGGCCCCCGCCGCCCCGGCCGCCCACGACGCGACGGCCGCCCACGACGACCCGGTCGTCATCGTGGGGATGGGCTGCCGCTTCCCCGGCGGGGTGGCCTCGCCGGACGACCTGTGGCGGCTCGTCGCGCAGGGCGTGGACGCGATCGGCGACTTCCCGGACGACCGCGGCTGGGACCTGGGCGGCCTGTACGACCCGGAACTGCGCGGCGCGGGCACCACGTACACCACCCGGGGCGGGTTCCTGGAGGCGGTGGCCGGCTTCGACGCCCCGTTCTTCGGCATCTCGCCCCGCGAGGCGCTCGCCATGGACCCGCAGCAGCGGCTCGTGCTGGAGACGGCCTGGGAGACCTTCGAGCACGCCGGGATCGACCCGGCCTCGCTGCGCGGCAGCCACACCGGCGTGTTCACCGGCGTCTGGTCGTCCGGCTACGCGACCGGGCCGGGCCTGCCGGAGGACCTGGAGGGCTACCTGTTCACCGGCGTCGCGACCAGCGTCACGTCCGGCCGGGTCGCCTACCACCTCGGGCTGCGCGGTCCGGCGCTGTCCGTGGACACCGCCTGCTCGTCGTCCCTGGTCGCCGTCCACCTGGCCGCCCAGGCCCTGCGCGCGGGGGAGTGCTCGCTGGCGCTCGCCGGCGGTGTCACGATCATGGCGACACCGCTGGGCTTCACCGAGTTCTCCCGCCAGCACGGCCTCGCGGCGGACGGCCGCAGCAAGCCCTTCGCCGCCGCGGCCGACGGCACCAGCTGGGCCGAGGGCGCCGGCCTGGTGCTGCTGGAACGGCTGTCGGAGGCCCGCCGCAACGGCCACCGGGTGCTGGCGGTCGTCGCGGGAAGCGCGGTCAACCAGGACGGCGCGTCCAACGGCCTGACCGCGCCCAACGGCCCCTCCCAGGAGCGGGTGGTCCGGCAGGCGCTGGCGAACGCCGGGGTGGAGGCGTCCGAGGTGGACGCGGTGGAGGCGCACGGCACCGGCACCACGCTCGGCGACCCCATCGAGGCCCACGCCCTGCTGGCCGCCTACGGCCAGGAGCGCGACGAGCCGCTGTGGCTGGGGTCGGTGAAGTCCAACATCGGCCACACCCAGGCCGCCGCCGGCGTCGCGGGCCTGATCAAGATGGTCATGGCGATGCGGCACGGCGAACTGCCGCGAACCCTGCACGTGGACGCCCCCTCCCCGCACGTCGACTGGGCCTCCGGCGCCGTCCGGCTGCTCACCGAGGCCCGGCCGTGGCCGGAGCACGACCACCCGCGCCGCGCCGGCATCTCGGCCTTCGGCATCAGCGGCACCAACGCCCACCTGATCATCGAGCAGTCCTCCGACCCGGACCCCGGCCACCTTCCCGAACCCGCCGACCGGGCCGCTCCCACCGCCTGGCTGCTGTCCGCGAAGACCGACGCCGCGCTGCGCGCCCAGGCCGAGCGGCTGCACGCGTACGCGACCGCCCACCCCGACGTCCCGGCCGCCGCGATCAGCCGCGCACTGGCCGCCCGCACCCGGTTCGAGCACCGGGCCGCGGTGGTCGGCGCCGACCGGGACGACCTGCTGTCCGGCCTGGCCGCGCTTCCGCCGGGACTGCCGGGACTGCCGGGACTGCCGGCCCGTACCGGCGGGACCGTGTTCGTCTTCCCCGGACAGGGTGCGCAGTGGGCGGGCATGGGCCGTGACCTGTACGAGCAGTCCGAGGTCTTCCGCGCCGGCATCGACGCCTGCGCCGCCGCCCTGGCCCCGTACACCGACTGGTCGCTGGTCGACGAACTGCGCCACGGCTCGCTGGACCGCGTCGACGTGGTGCAGCCGGCCCTGTTCGCCGTCATGGTGGCGCTGGCCGACCTGTGGCGGTCCTACGGCGTGCGGCCGGACGCCGTGGTCGGCCACTCCCAGGCGGAGATCGCCGCCGCGTACGTCGCCGGCGCGCTGTCGCTGCGGGACGCCGCCAAGGTCGTGGCGTTGCGGTCCAGGGCACTGGCCGCCATCGCCGACCGGGGCGGCATGGTGTCCCTCGCGCTGTCCGTCGGACGGGCTGCCGGCTACCTGGCCCGCTGGGGCGAGCGGCTGACCACCGCCGTGGTGAACGGACCCGCGGCGGTCGTGGTCTCCGGCGGCCCCGACGTGCTGGACGAACTGCTGGCCGCCTGCGAGGCCGACGGCATCCGCGCCCGCCGCCTGCCCGTCAACTACGCCGCCCACTCCGCGCAGGTCGAGGCGATCCGCGAGCACCTGCTCACCGAACTGGCCGACATCACGCCCCACGCGGCGGCGGTCCCGTTCTACTCCACGGTCACCGGCGAGCCGGTCGACACCTCCGCCCTCGACGCCGGCTACTGGTACCGCAACCTGCGCGAACCCGTACGGTTCGACCTGGCCACCGCCCGGCTCACCGCCGACGGCCACGACCTGTTCCTGGAGGTCAGCCCGCACCCGGTGCTGGTGCCCGCGCTGGATGCCGCCGCCACCGGAACGCTGCGCCGCGGTCACGGCGGCCTCACCGAGTTCCTCGCCGCGGCGGGACGCCTCCACGCCGCCGGAGCCGACGTCGACTGGACTCCGGTCCTGCCCCGCACCGCACCCGGGGCGGACCTGCCCACGTACGCCTTCCAGCGCGAGCCCTACTGGGTGACCGCGACCCCGCCGGTGCCCCGTGACGACTGGCGGTACGAGGTGGCCTGGGCGCCGACGAGCGGCACCGCGGCCCCGGTGGACCCGGCCCGCTGGCTCGTCCTGGCCACGACCGGGCACCCGTGGGCCGAGGCCCTGCGCGAACGGGGCTTCGCGGTGGCCGACACCTGGGACGCGGCCAGTACCTGGGACGCGGCCGGCACCGGGGACGCCAGGCCCGGGCCGGACGGTGTGCTGTCGCTGCTGGCGCTGGACGAGGAGCCGCACCCCGACCACCCGGTGCTCCCGGCGGGCCTGGTCCGCACCCTGGAACTGGTCCGCACCCTGGACCCGGTGCGCGGCCCGGACCCGGTGGGGACGGCGGCCGTCCCGCTGTGGTGCGCGACCAGCGGCGCCGTGAGCACCTCGGGCACCGACCCGGTCACCGGCCCGGCCCAGGCCCTGGCGTGGGGCACCGGCGCGTCCGCGGCGCTGGAGTTCCCGGACGGCTGGGGCGGCCTGGTCGACCTTCCCGCCGTGCCCGACGAGGAGAGCGTGACCGCGCTGCTCGTCGTGCTCGCCGGCACGGGCGAGGACCAGGTGGCGATCCGCGGCACCCGGCGCTTCGCCAAGCGGCTGCGCCGCAAGGCCCCCTCGGGCCCGGCCGCGCGGACCTGGCGGCCGCGGGGCACGGTGCTGATCACCGGCGGCACCGGCGCGCTCGGCGGACACGTGGCCCGCCGCCTCGCGCGGCAGGGCGCGGAGCACATCGTGCTGGCCGCCCGCCGCGGACCCGACGCACCCGGCGCGGCCGGCCTGCGCGACGAACTGGAGGCAGCCGGGGCGCGGGTGACGGTGGCGGCGTGCGACGTGGCCGACCGGGACGCCCTGCGGGACCTCGTCGAGCGCGTCGGCGACATCCGCGCGGTCTTCCACACCGCCGGCGTGATCAGGGCGACCAGGCTGGCCGACACGACACCGGCGGAGTTCGCCGAGGTCGTCGCGGCCAAGGTCGCCGGGGCGGCGAACCTGGCGGAACTCCTGCCGGACCTCGACGCCTTCGTCCTGTTCTCCTCCACCGCGGGCGTGTGGGGCGACGGCCACGGCGCGGCCTACGCCGCCGGCAACGCCTTCCTCGACGCCCTGGCCGCCCAGCACCGCGCCCGGGGCCGCGCCACGACCTCCGTCGCGTGGGGCATCTGGGCCGAGGGCGGCATGGCGGCCCTGGAGCCGGTGCAGCGCCAGCGCACCCTGCTCGGCCTCGGCGAACTGGACCCGGGCCGGGCAATCGACGCGCTGCAGGACGTCCTCGACCACGACGAGGCCCTCGCGGTGGTCACCGAGGCCGACTGGGCGCAGTTCGCCCGCGCCTACACCCACGCGCGGCCGAGCCGCCTGCTGCGGGAGCTGCCCGAGGCCCACCGCCGGCCGCAGGCCCCCCGACCCGCGCCCCCCGCCGGCGGCACCGACCTGCTGGAGCTGATCACCACCCACGTCGCCGGGGTGCTGGGACACGCCACCCCCGAGCGGCTCGACCCCCGGCAGGCGTTCAAGGACCTGGGCTTCGACTCCCTGACCGCGGTGGAACTGCGCAACCGCCTGACCGCCGCGCTCGGGGTGAACCTGCCCGCCACCCTCGTCTTCGACCACCCCACCCCGGCCCGGCTGGCCGCCCACCTGTCCGGCGGGTCCGGCGAGCAGGACGCGCCGCAGGCCCCGGCCACGGCCACGGCCGGGACGGACGAGCCGATCGCGGTCATCGGCATGGGCTGCCGCTACCCCGGAGGCGTCGCCACCCCCGAGGACCTGTGGCGGCTGGTCGCGGACGGCGTGGACGCGGTCGGCGACTTCCCGGCCGACCGGGGATGGGACCTCGACCGCCTGTACGACCCGACGGGAAGCCGCCCCCGCACGTCGAGCACCTCCCGGGGCGGCTTCCTCGACGCCGCCGGCGACTTCGACGCGGCGTTCTTCGGGATCTCGCCCCGCGAGGCGCTCGCCATGGACCCGCAGCAGCGCATCCTGCTGGAGACCGCGTGGGAGGCCGTCGAGTACGCCGGTATCGACCCGACCACGCTGGAGGGCACACCCACCGGCGTGTTCACCGGCATCTGGTCCACCGGCTACGCCACCGGGCCGGTCCCCGACGACCTGGAGGGCTACCAGGTCACCGGTACCGCGTCGAGCGTGGGGTCCGGCCGACTGGCGTACCAGCTGGGCCTGCTCGGCCCGGCCCTGTCCCTGGACACCGGCTGCTCGTCGTCCCTGGTGGCCCTGCACCTGGCCGCCCAGGCGTTGCGCTCGGGGGAGTGCTCCTTCGCCCTGGCCGGCGGCGTCACCGTCAACGCGGCACCCACGCTGTTCACCGAGATGTCCCGGCAGGGGGCGAGCGCGCCCGACGGCCGCAGCAAGCCCTTCGCCGCCGCGGCCGACGGGGCGGGCTGGGCCGAGGGCGCCGGCCTGCTGCTGCTGGAACGCCTCTCCGACGCCCGCCGCAACGGCCACGAGGTGCTGGCGGTCGTCCGAGGCTCCGCCACCAACCAGGACGGCGCCTCCAACGGCCTGACCGCGCCGAACGGCCCCTCCCAGGAGCGGGTGATCCGTCAGGCGCTCGCCAATGCCGGGTTGGAGCCGTCCGAGGTGGACGCGGTGGAGGCCCACGGCACCGGCACCACCCTCGGCGATCCCATCGAGGCGCAGGCGCTCCTGGCGACCTACGGCCGGGACCGGGTGGAGCCGTTGTGGCTGGGGTCGGTGAAGTCGAACATCGGCCACACCCAGGCGGCGGCCGGTGCGGCCGGCCTGATCAAGATGGTCATGGCGATGCGGCACGGCGAACTGCCGCGAACCCTCCACGTGGACGCGCCCACCCCGCACGTCGACTGGGCCTCCGGCGCGGTCCGCCTGCTCACCGAACCGGTCGCCTGGCCCGGGACCGGGCGGCCGCGGCGGGCCGCCGTCTCCGCCTTCGGCATCAGCGGCACCAACGCCCACGTCATTGTCGAGCAGAGCATCCTCGAACAGCCCGCCGGGGCCGACTCCGCCGCACCCCCTCCCCGGGGCCGCGCGGACGACCGGGTCCTCTGGCCGCTGTCGGCCAGGTCCGAGGCAGCGTTGCGGGATCAGGCGCGCCGGCTGGGCGCCTTCACCGCCGTGCATCCCGAGGTGGGCCCGGCGGCGGTCGGGGGTGCTCTGGCCGCCCGCACCGTGTTCGAGCACCGGGCCGTGGTGGTGGGCACCGCCGCGGCGCTGGACGCCTTGGCGGAGGGCGGCACGGCGCCGGGTCTGGTCACCGGGACCGCCCGTCCGCTGGGTCGGTCGGTGTTCGTGTTTCCGGGGCAGGGTGCGCAGTGGGTCGGGATGGGTGGGGAGTTGTATGCCTCGGAGCCGGTGTTCCGGGAGGCGGTCGATGCGTGTGAAGCGGCGTTGGCGCCGTACACGGACTGGTCGTTGGTGGAGGTGCTGACCGGCGGTGGTTCGCTGGAGCGGGTGGATGTGGTGCAGCCCGCGCTGTTCGGGGTGATGGTGGCGCTGGCGGCGTTGTGGCGTGCCCATGGTGTGGAACCCGATGCGGTCGTCGGGCATTCGCAGGGGGAGATCGCGGCGGCGTACGTGGCCGGCGCGTTGTCCCTGGACGACGCCGCCAAGGTGGTCGCCCTGCGCAGCAGGGCCCTGGTCGCCCTGGCCGGACACGGCGGCATGGTCTCGGTCGCGCTGTCCGCGGACGACGCCGCCGGCTACCTGAGCCCCTGGGGCGAGAGGATCACCGTCGCGGTGGTCAACTCCGCCTCGACCGTCGTCGTGTCCGGCGAACCCGGGGCCCTGGACGAACTGCTGGCAGCCTGCGCCGGGGACGGCCTCCGCGCCCGCGCCATCCCCGTCGACTACGCGGCGCACTCGGCGCAGGTCGAGGCGATCCGCGAGCAACTGCTGACCGACCTCGCGGACATCCGGCCCCGGCCTGCGGCGATTCCCTTCTGCTCCACGGTCACCGGCGACCCGGTCGACACCTCCGCCCTCGACGCCGGCTACTGGTACCGCAACCTGCGCGAACCCGTACGGTTCGACCTGGCCACCGCCCGGCTCACCGCCGACGGCCACGAGGTGTTCGTGGAAGTCAGCCCGCACCCGGTGCTGGTGCAGGATCTGGACGGCGTGGCGACCGGCACCCTGCGCCGCGACCACGGCGCCATCGGGGAGTTCCACACCGCCCTGGCCCGCCTCCACGTCCAGGGCGTCGCCGTGACCTGGCCGCACGACCGCCCGCACGGCGTCAGGCTGCCGCGCTACGCCTTCCAGCGCAGCACCTACTGGCTCACCCCCGCGGCCGGCGACCACGGCACCGGGCACCCGCTGGCGGGCACCACGGTCGAACTGCCCGACGGGAGCACCGTGCACAGCGGGCGCGTCTCCACCCGCACCCACCCCTGGCTGGCCGACCACGCCGTCGACGGCACGGTCCTGCTGCCGGGCACCGCCTTCCTCGAACTCGCCACCCTGGCCGGCGGGACCCTCGACGACCTCGTCCTGCACCTGCCCCTCGCGCTCTCCGACACACCCACGGACATCCGGGTCTCGGTCGGTGCCCCGGACGACGCCGGCCGCAGCCCGGTCACCGTGCACGCCAAGGGCGGCGACGGCTGGGTCCGCCACGCGTCCGGAACCCTCGGCGGCCAGGTGACGGCCGGACGCCTCGACCGGCCCGCGAGGAACGCCGAACCCGTGGACCCCGAAGGGTTCTACGCCTACCTCGCCGGACTCGGATACCAGTACGGACCCGCGTTCCGGGGCGTGCGGGAGTTGTGGCAGGGCGAGGACGAACTGTACGCCGAGGTGTCCGTCCCCGACGGCGCCGGCTTCGGCATCCACCCCGCGCTCCTGGACGCCGCACTCCAGCCGCTGATCCTGCTCAGCCCCGACACCCGGGTCCGGCTGCCGTTCTCCTTCTCCGGCGTCGCCGTGCACACCACCGGTGTGTCGTCCGCCCGGGTCCACCTGGTCCGCACGGGCCCCGGCACCTACCGCGCGACACTGACCGACCTGTCCGGCAACCCGGTCGCGGACATCACCGCGCTGACCGTCCGTCCGGCCGCCGAGGCCCGGACCGCGGTGCTGCACACCCGGTGGGTTCCCCTCACCGCGAGCGCACCGGCCGAGGTGGTGCCGAGCCCGGTCCTCACCGCGGGAGCCGACGCTGACGCCGTGCACGCCCTCGTCCAGCGGGCCCGCGCGCTCGTCCAGGACTTCCTGGCCGAGCAGCCGGAGCGGACGGCCGCACGCCTGGCCGTCCTGACCCGCGGCGTGGCCGGCGCGGCCGTCCGCGGCCTGGTCCGCAGCGCCGCCGCCGAGCACCCCGGCCGGTTCGTCCTGGTCGACCTGGGCGACGCGTCCGAGGAGGACGCGGTCCGGGCCGCCATGACGGCCGGCGACGAACCCGAACTGGCCCTGCGCGGGGAAGGCGTCCTCGTACCGCGGCAGGCCAGGTACGCGCCGGAACTGACCGCCCCCGACGGCGCGTACCGGCTGAGCGAGTCCGGCACCGGGCAACTGGACGACCTGGCCCTGCTGCCCTGGCAGGAGGCCGCGCTGGAACCCGGACAGGTACGGGTCGCCGTACGCGCGGCCGGCCTGAACTTCCGCGACGTGCTCATCACCCTCGGCATGTACCCGGACCGGCCCCCGCTGGGCGGCGAAGGGGCCGGCACCGTCCTTGAGGTCGGCCCCGGCGTCACGGCCTGGCGGCCCGGCGACCGCGTCATGGGAATGATGCCCGGCGCCTTCGGGCCGCGCGCGGTCGCCGACCACCGGCTCCTGACGGCGATCCCCGACGGCTGGAGCTTCACCGAGGCGGCGGCGGTGCCGATCGCGTTCACCACCGCCTGGTACGGGCTGTTCGACCTCGGCGAACTGCGCCCCGGGGACCGGGTCCTGGTCCACTCCGGCGCGGGCGGTGTGGGCACGGCCGCCGTCCGGTTGGCCCTGAACAGCGGCGCGGAGGTCTTCGCCACCGCGAGCCCCGCCAAGTGGGACACCCTGCGGGGCCTCGGACTGGCGGACGACCACATCGGTTCGTCCCGCGACACCCGGTTCGCCGACCGGTTCCCGGCCATGGACGTCGTCCTCAACTCGCTGGCGGGAGAACTCACCGACGCCTCCCTGCGGCTGCTCGCCGACGGCGGACGGTTCGTCGAGCTGGGCAAGACGGACGTCCGCTCGCCCGAGGGCCTGATCTACCGGGCCTTCGACCTCAACGACGTCGACCCCGCGCGGCAGGGCGACATCCTCTCCGGGGTCGTGGCGATGGTCGCCGGCGGAACGCTGGAGCCGCTGCCGGTCACCGCCGCGGACCTCCGCCAGGCCGTCGCCGCCTTCCGGCTGATGAGCCGGGCCCGCCACACCGGCAAGATCGTCCTCACCGTGCCCCGGCCGATCGACCCCGACGGCACCGTGCTGATCACCGGCGGCACCGGCACCCTCGGCCGGGCCGTCGCCCGGCACCTGGTGTCCCGCCACGGGGTACGGCACCTGCTGCTCGTCAGCCGCGGCGGCGGCGAGGTGCCGGACCCGGAGCCGCAAGAGGACGTCGACGTGCGGGTCGTGGCCTGTGACGTCGCGGACCGGGACGCGCTGGCGGCCGTCCTGGACGCGATCCCGGCCGGGCATCCGCTCACCGCCGTCGTCCACGCGGCCGGCGTGCTCGACGACACCGTGGTGGAACGGCTGACCGCGGAGCAGCTCGACCGGGTGCTGCGTCCCAAGGTCGACGGGGCCTGGCACCTGCACGAGCTGACCCGCGAGCACGACCTCGCCGCCTTCGTGCTGTTCTCCGCGGCCGCGGGCGTCCTCGGCAACGCCGGCCAGGCCGGCTACGCGGCCGCGAACGCCTACCTCGACGCGTTCGCCGCACACCGGCAGACCCTCGGACTGCCCGCCGTGTCGATGGCCTGGGGCCACTGGGAGCAGGAGAGCGGCATGACCGCCCACCTCACCGCGGCCGACCGCCGGCGCCTCGCCCGCAAGGGCATCCGCCCCATGAGCACCGAACGCGCCCTGGCCATGTTCGACACCGCGCTGACCGCCGGGCGTCCCGCGCTGACCACCGCCGACCTCGCGATGCCGCAGAACCTGCCGGTGCCCAAGGCCCCCGCGTCGGACCTGCTGTCCCTGGTCGCCGCCCACACCGCCACCGTCCTCGGCCACTCCGACGCCGCCGCGATCACCCCCGGACTCGCCTTCCGCGACCTCGGCTTCGATTCGCTGACCTCCGTCGAACTGCGCAACCGCCTCGCCGGCGCCACCGGCCTGCGGCTGCCTGCGACCCTCGTCTTCGACCACCCCACCCCCGCCGACCTCGCCGACCACCTCACCGCCGAACTCTCCGGTGCGAGTGCTGGTGTGGCGTCGGTGGTGCCGTTGGTGCCGGTGGGGCTTCCGGTGGCGGGTGATCCGGTGGTGATCGTGGGGATGGGGTGCCGGTTGCCGGGTGGGGTGGGGTCGCCGGAGGAGTTGTGGGGTGTGGTGGCGGGTGGGGTGGATGCGATCGGGGTGTTTCCGGGTGACCGGGGGTGGGACGTGGAGGGGTTGTTCCATCCGGATGCGGATCATCCCGGGACGTCGTACACGCGGGCGGGTGGTTTCCTCGACGACGCCGCCGGGTTCGATGCGGATTTCTTCGGGATTTCGCCGCGTGAGGCGTTGGCGATGGATCCGCAGCAGCGGGTGCTGCTGGAGACGGCGTGGGAGACGTTCGAGGACGCGGGGATCGATCCGACGTCGTTGCGGGGCAGCCGGACGGGCGTGTTCACCGGCATCTGGTCGTCCGGCTACGTCGGCAGCCCCGACCAGGCGCCGCCCGACACCGAGGGCTACCTCGCCACCGGCATCGCGCCGAGCATCACCTCCGGCCGGGTCTCCTACCTGCTGGGCCTCCAGGGCCAGGCCGTGTCCGTCGACTCCGCCTGCTCCTCGTCACTGATGGCGATCCACCTCGCCGCGCAGGCACTTCGCTCGGGGGAGTGCACACTCGCCCTGGCCGGCGGGGTGACCGTGAGCGTGACCCCCCTGCAGTTCACGGAGTTCTCCCGCCAGCGGGCCCTGGCCCCGGACGGCCGGTGCAAGCCCTTCTCGTCGACGGCCGACGGTACGGCGTGGGGTGAGGGTGCGGGGCTGGTGCTGCTGGAGCGGTTGTCGGACGCCCGTCGCAACGGCCACCGGGTGCTGGCGGTGGTGCGGGGTTCGGCGGTCAATCAGGACGGGGCGTCCAATGGGCTGACCGCCCCCAACGGCCGCTCCCAGGAACGCGTCATCCGCCAGGCGCTGGCGAACGCCGGGTTGGAGCCGTCCGAGGTGGACGCGGTGGAGGCGCACGGCACCGGCACCACGCTCGGTGATCCCATCGAGGCGCAGGCGCTGCTGGCGACGTACGGCCGGGACCGGGTGGAGCCGTTGTGGCTGGGGTCGGTGAAGTCGAACATCGGCCACACCCAGGCGGCGGCGGGTGTGGCCGGTGTGATCAAGATGGTCATGGCGATGCGGCACGCCGAACTGCCGCCGACGCTGCACGTCCAGGAGCCCACGCCGCATGTCGAGTGGGACACCGGTGACATCCGGCTGCTGACCGAGGCCCGGCCGTGGCCGGAGACGGGGCGTCCCCGCCGCGCGGGCATCTCGGCCTTCGGGGCCAGCGGCACCAACGCCCACGTCGTCATCGAACACTTCCCGGAGGAAACCCCCGAACGGTCCGCCGCGGACGACTCCGCGGAGCCCACCGTGTGGCTGCTGTCCGGCACGACGGACGACGCCCTCCGCGCCCAGGCCCGACGGCTCGCGGACCACCTCACCGCCCACCCCGGACTCCGGCCGGCCGCGATCGGCCGGGCCCTCGCCACCACCCGCACCATGCTCGCCCACCGGGCGGCCCTGGCGGGCAGCGCCCGGACCGACCTCGTGGCGGAACTCGCCGCCCTCGCCGACGGAGACCCCCGCGTCATCACGGGTGTGGCCGGTTCGCTGGGTCGGTCGGTGTTCGTGTTTCCGGGGCAGGGTGCGCAGTGGGTCGGGATGGGTGGGGAGTTGTACGCCTCGGAGCCGGTGTTCCGGGAGGCGGTCGATGCGTGTGAAGCGGCGTTGGCGCCGTACACCGGCTGGTCGTTGGTGGAGGTGCTGACGGGCGGTGGTTCGTTGGAGCGGGTGGATGTGGTGCAGCCCGCGCTGTTCGGGGTGATGGTGGCGCTGGCGGCGTTGTGGCGTGCCCATGGTGTGGAACCCGATGCGGTCGTGGGGCATTCGCAGGGGGAGATCGCGGCGGCGTACGTGGCCGGCGCGTTGTCGTTGGACGACGCCGCCAAGGTGGTGGCGTTACGGAGCAGGGCCCTGGTCGCTCTGGCGGACCGGGGTGGGATGGTGTCGGTCGGCCTCGGGCACGAGCGGGCCGTCGAGTTCGCGGCCCGCTGGGACGGCCGGCTGACGGTGGCGGTGGTCAACGCCCCTGGTTCGGTCGTGGTGTCGGGTGATCTGGACGCGCTGGACGGACTGCTGGCGTCCTGCGAGGCCGACGGCGTCCGCGCCCGCCGCCTGCCCGTCGACTACGCCGCCCACTCCGTCCAGGTCGAGGCGATCCGCGAGCAGCTGCTCACCGACCTGGCCGGCATCACACCGCACCCGGCGGTGATCCCGTTCTACTCCACGGTGACCGGCGAGGAGATCGACACCTCCGCCCTCGACGCCGATTACTGGTACCGCAACCTCCGGGAACCCGTCCGCTTCGACCTCGCCGTCGAGGCCCTCACGCAGGACCGGCACGGCGTGTTCGTGGAGGTCAGCCCGCACCCCGTCCTGGTGCCGGTGATGGACGGCGTCGCGACCGGCACGCTGCGCCGCGGCAGCGGCCGGCAGGAGTTCCACCTCGCCCTGGCGCGCCTGCACACGCAAGGCGTGGCCGTCGACTGGACGCCGCTCTTCCCCGGCGAGCCCCACCACGTCCCGCTGCCGACGTACGCCTTCCAGCACCGGCCGTACTGGCTGAACCCCACCGCCGGGAAGGGCGACGTGTCGGCGGCGGGACTCGAATCGGCCGGGCACCCGCTGCTCGGCGCCGTCGTCGAACTGGCCGGGGAGCAGAGCGTCCTGCTCACAGGACGGCTCTCGACGGCCACCCGGCCGTGGCTGGCCGACCACGTCGTCCTGGGCTCCGTGCTGCTGCCCGGCACCGTGTTCGTCGAACTCGCCGTGCACGCCGGACGGCAGGCCGGCTGCGACGTCCTGGACGAACTGGTCCTGGAAGCCCCCATGATCCTGCCGGACGACGGTTCCGTGCCGGTGCAGGTCGTCGTCGGCGCACCGGACGGGACGGGCCGACGCCCCGTCACCGTGCACTCCCGGACGGGCGGCAGCTGGCTGCGGCACGCCACCGGCACGCTGTCGACCGGCGACCGCCCCCACCCGTACGACACCGGCGAGCCCTGGCAGCCGGCCGGTGAGCCCGTCGACCTGACCGACTTCTACGACACCCTCGCCGCCCAGGGCTACGAGTACGGGCCGGTGTTCGCGGGCGTGCGCGAGATCCGGCGGCAGGGCGACGAGCTCTACGCCGAGGTGGCGCTGCCCGCCGACACCCGCGACCGCTTCGGTCTCCACCCCGCGCTGCTCGACGCCGCACTCCAGCCGCTGACCCTGCTGGCGGCCGGACGCCTGCCGTTCTCCTTCGCCGGGGTGTCGATGCGGAAGGCCGGCTCCACGGCCCGGGTCCGCCTCACACCCACCGGCCCCGACACCTTCCGGGTCGCGCTCGCCGACGAATCCGGGCCGCTGGCGGTGATCGACGCGCTGACCGTGCGCCACCGGCCGCCGGGCATGGCAGCCGCCGGGACCAACCAGCTCTTCCGCCTCGACTGGGTGCCCGTCGAGAGCACCGGCGAACCCCCGGCCGTCCACCACGTCACGCCCCCGGCGGGAGACCCCGTGGCGGCCGCGCACACCGTCGCCGCCGAGACGTTGGGTGTGCTCCAGGACTTCCTGCGCGACGGGGACGGCCGGCTGGCCGTCGTGACCCGCGGGGCGGTCGGGCCGGACCCCGTCGACCTGCCGTCCAGCGTCGTCTGGGGCCTGGTCCGCGCGGCCCAGGAGGAACACCCCGACCGGTTCGTGCTCGTCGACACCGACGACCGCGTCCTCGTCGCGGGGGACGAACCGCAGCTCGTCGTCCGCGACGGCGCCGCCCGCGCCGCCCGCCTGGTACGGGCCGAAGCGGCCCCGGCACCCGGCCCGCTCGACCCGAACGGCACCGTGCTGATCACCGGAGGCACCGGAACACTGGGCCGCCTCGTCGCCCGGCACCTGCGCGACCGGCACGGCATCCGACACCTGCTCCTGCTCGGCAGGACCGCGGCGGAGGTGGACTTCGACGCCGAGGTGGTGGCCTGCGACGTCGCCGACCGGGACGCGCTGGCGGCCGTACTGGACGCGGTCCCGGCCGCGCACCCGCTGACCGCGGTCGTGCACGCGGCCGGCGTCCTCGACGACGGCGTCGTCGAATCCCTCACACCCGACCGGATCGACCAGGTGCTGCGGCCCAAGGCCGACGCCGCCTGGCACCTGCACGAGCTGACGAAGGACCTCGGCCTGAGCGCCTTCGTGCTGTTCTCGTCCGCCGCCGGTGTGCTGGGCGGCCCGGGCCAGGCGAACTACGCCGCAGCGAACGCCTTCCTGGACGCCCTCGCCGTGCACCGGCGTGCCCAGGGCCTGCCGGGCGTGTCGCTGGCCTGGGGGCAGTGGGCCGAGACCAGCGGGCTGACCGAACACCTCACCGACACCGACCGCAGGCGCCTCGCCCGCGCCGGCGTGCTGCCGATGCCCACGGACGAGGCGCTGGCACTGTTCGACCTGGCCCTGGGCGCCGCCGATCCCGTACTGGTCCCCGCACACCTCGACCTGTCGGCGGCGTCCACCCGCCCCCTGCTCAGCCGCCTCACCCGTACCAGGCCCGCCCGGCGTACGGACCGGCCGGGCCTGGGCAGGGAACTGGCGGCCCTGACCGAGACGGAGCAGCACAGCCGCGTCCTGGAACTGGTCACCGGCCAGACGGCCGCGGTCCTCGGCCACACCGACACCGCGGTCGTCGGCGCCGAGCGGGCCTTCAAGGACCTGGGCTTCGATTCGCTCACCGCGGTGGAACTGCGCAACCGCCTGTCCGCGCTCGCCGGGGTACGGCTGCCCGCGACGATGGTCTTCGACTACCCGACCCCCGATGCGCTGGCCGGCCACCTGCGGGACCTCCTGCTCGGCGCCCGGCGCCAGGCCCCTGCCGCGCCCGTGCCGGTGGGGGTTGCGGTGGCGGGTGATCCGGTGGTGGTGGTCGGGTTGGGGGCCCGGTACCCGGGTGGGGTGGGGTCGGCGCAGGAGTTGTGGGCTGTGGTCTCGGGCGGGGTGGACGCGGTGGGGGAGTTCCCGTCGGACCGCGGGTGGGACGTGGGCCGTCTCTACGACCCGGCGGGTGGTCCGGGGAGGTCGTACACCCGGTGGGGCGGCTTCCTCGACTCCGCCACCGGCTTCGACGCCGCCTTCTTCGGGATTTCGCCGCGTGAGGCACTGGCGATGGATCCGCAGCAGCGGGTGCTGTTGGAGACGGTGTGGGAGACGTTCGAGGACGCGGGGATCGATCCGACGTCGTTGCGGGGCAGCCGGACGGGAGTCTTCACCGGTATCTGGTCCTCGGGCTACGGCGCCGGGGCACAGCCGCCCGACCTGGAGGGCTACCTCTCGACGGGCACGGCGACGAGTGTGACCTCCGGGCGGGTGTCGTATCTGCTGGGGCTGGAGGGTCCGGCGGTGTCGGTGGACACGGCGTGTTCGTCGTCGCTGGTGGCGATCCATCTGGCGGCGCAGGCGCTGCGCTCGGGGGAGTGCTCGCTGGCGCTGGCCGGTGGTGTGACGGTGATGGCGACGCCGGCGGGGTTCGTGGAGTTCTCGCGGCAGCGGGGGCTTGCGGCCGACGGGCGGGTGAAGGCGTTTGCCGAGGCGGCCGACGGTACGGCGTGGGGTGAGGGTGCGGGGCTGGTGCTGCTGGAGCGCCTGTCCGACGCCCGTCGCAACGGTCATCGGGTGCTGGCGGTGGTGCGGGGTTCGGCGGTGAACCAGGACGGGGCGTCGAACGGGTTGACCGCGCCGAACGGCCCCTCCCAGGAGCGGGTGATCCGGCAGGCGCTGGCGAATGCGGGGTTGGAGCCGTCCGAGGTGGACGCGGTGGAGGCGCACGGTACGGGGACGACGCTCGGCGATCCCATCGAGGCGCAGGCGCTGTTGGCGACGTACGGCCGGGACCGGGTGGAGCCGTTGTGGCTGGGGTCGGTGAAGTCGAACATCGGGCACACGCAGGCCGCCGCCGGTGTGGCGGGTGTGATCAAGATGGTGATGGCGATGCGGCACGGTGAACTGCCGCGGACCCTCCACGTGGACGCGCCGACCTCCCACGTCGACTGGGAGTCCGGGAGCGTCCGGCTGCTCACCGAGGCCCGGCCCTGGCCCGACAACGGCCACCTGCGTCGCGCGGGCATCTCGGCGTTCGGCATCAGCGGCACGAACGCGCACGTGATCCTGGAGGCACCGGCCCCGACCGAGGAGACGTCGCCCGCGCCCGTCGTGCCGGTGCCGTGGCTGCTGTCGGCGAAGTCGGACGCGGCCCTGCGCGACCAGGCTCGCAGGCTGCGCCGCTTCCTCGCCGAACACCCCGAGGTCGCACCCGCCGAGGTCGCCGCGGACCTGGCCGCGCGGGCTCGTCTTCCGCACCGTGCGGTGCTGACGGACCCGGCCGGCCTGGACGCGCTGATCGGCGGAGAGCCCGGAAGCGTCACGGGCACCGCCTCCCCGGGCAGGTCGGCGTTCGTGTTCTCCGGTCAGGGTGGTCAGTGGGCGGGGATGGGGCGGGGCTTGTACCGGGGGTTTCCGGTGTTCGCGCGGGTGTTGGACGAGGTGTGCGGGTTGTTGGGGTTGCCGGTGGAGGTGCTGTTCGAGGACGCGGAGGGGGTGCTGGGGGAGACGGGGTTCACGCAGGGTGCGGTGTTCGCGTTGGAGGTGGCGTTGTTCCGGTTGGTGGAGTGGTTGGGGGTGCGGCCGGATTTCGTGGTGGGGCATTCGGTGGGTGAGGTGGCGGCGGCCCATGTGGCGGGGGTTCTGAGCCTGGAGGACGCGTGTGTGCTGGTGGGTGCGCGGGGCCGGTTGATGCAGGCGTTGCCCGGTGGTGGGGCGATGGTCTCGCTCCAGGCGTCGCCGCAGGAGGTGGCGGGGTCGCTGGTGCCGGGTGTTGAGGTGGCGGCGGTCAACGGCGCGGACGCGGTGGTGGTGTCGGGGGACGAGGCCGCGGTGGTGGCGGTGGGTGAGGTGTGGCGCGGTCGGGGGCGTTGGGTGCGGCGGTTGGAGGTGAGTCACGCGTTCCATTCGGCGCGGATGGATCCGGTGTTGGAGGAGTTGGGCCGGGTGGCGGCGGGGTTGTCGTTCGGTGTGCCGGTGATTCCGGTGGTGTCCACGGTGGCGGGGCGTCCGGTGGAGGAGATGGGGGAGGCGGGGTACTGGGTGCGGCAGGTGCGGGAGCCGGTCCGGTTCGCGGACGCGCTGGAGTGGCTGACGGGCCAGGGCGTGACGGGGCTGCTGGAGGTGGGTCCGCACCCGTTGCTGGTGGGCAACGGGCTGATGCGCCGTGGTGGTGACTCCCCGGAGCGGCTGTTCGCGGGACTCGGGCGGCTCTGGGCCGACGGCGCCGTCGACTGGACGCCACCCACGACCGCAACGGCGGTGCGCGTGCCGTCGTACGCCTTCCAGCACCAGCACTACTGGCTCCACCCCACCACCCCGGCACCGACCGGTGACGGGGGGATCGACCACCCGCTGCTGCGGGACGCCATGGAACTCCCCGACGACAACGGCGTGGTGCTGACGGGACAACTCGCCACCGCCGCGCAGCCGTGGCTCACCGAACACGTCGTCTCGGGCTCGCCCCTGCTGCCCGCCGCGGCGTTCGTGGACCTGGCGCTCCGGGCCGGCGAACACGTCGGCTGCCCGGCGGTCGAGGACCTGACGCTGGAGACACCGCTGGTGGTCGCGGACGGCGTGCAGGTGTCCGCGACCGTCGGCCCCGACCGGGCGGGCCGGCGCAGCGTCTCGATCCACTCGCGCACGGACGGCGCGTGGGTCCGGCACGCCACCGGGACCCTGGGCGCCGTACCCGTCGCACCACGGGAGCCCTGGGCACGGCAGTGGCCGCCGCACGCCGAAGCCGTCGACCTCGACACCTTCTACGACGACCTGGCCGACGCCGGATTCGCCTACGGCACGGCCTTCCAGGGGCTGCGAGCGGCCTGGCGCGACGGCGACACCCTCTACGCGGAGGTGGCCGTATCCCCCGGCGACACCCGGTTCGCCCTGCACCCCGCCCTGCTCGATGCCGCGATCCAGATCGTGACCGTCGCCGACGACCGGGCGAAGATGCCGTTCTCCTTCGCCGGGATCTCCCGGTGGCGCGGCGCCGAGGACGCCAGGGTGCGGCTGACCCTGACCGGCCGGGACACCTGCGCGATCGGCCTCGCCGACCGGTCGGGCGCGCCGGTCGCCGAGATCGCCTCGTTGACCCTGCGCCGGCCGGCCGGGGCCACCACGCAGGACGTGCCGTACCAGGTGGTGTGGCCGGTCCTGGACACGGCGACCACCGCGCCGGACATCCCGGTCCACCACGCCACGTCGCCCGTCGAGACCCTGAGGGTGATCCAGGACTTCCTCACCACGGACACCCCGCGCATGGTGGTCGCCACGCGCAACGCCGTGCCGGTTCGGCCGGGCGAGGACGTCGACCCGCAGGCCGCCGCCGTCTGGGGCCTGGTCCGGTCGGCCGCCACCGAGCACCCCGGCCGGTTCGTGCTGGTCGACGGTGACGACGGCGACGAGGTCCGGCTGGCCGGCGACGAACCCCAACTCGCGATCCGCGTCGGCGCCGTTCACGTCCCCCGCCTCGAACGGGCGCGGACCGAACCGCTGCCCTCGCCGCTCGGCCCCGAGGGCACGGTGCTCGTCACCGGCGGCACCGGCACGCTGGGCGGCACGATCGCCCGCCACCTCGCCGAACGGCACGGCGTGCGGCACCTGCTGCTGGTCAGCCGGAGCGGCCCGGACGCCCCCGGCGCGGCCGCGCTGAGCGCCGACCTGGCCGCGCTGGGCGCGACCGCCGACCTCGTGGCGTGCGACGTGTCCGACCGCGAGGCGGTGGCGCGGCTGCTCGCCGAACACCCGGTCACCTCGGTGGTCCACGCCGCGGGCACGCTGGCCGACACCGTCGTGGAATCCCTCACCCCGCAGCAGTTCGCGCGCGTGTGGGAGCCGAAGGCCCTCGCGGCGCGGCACCTCCACGAACTGACCTCGGACCTGGAGGCGTTCGTGCTGTTCTCGTCGGCGGCCGGTGTGCTGGGCGGTGCGGGCCAGGCGAACTACGCGGCGGCGAACGCGTACCTCGACGGCCTCGCCGCACACCGGCACGCCCAGGGACAGCCGGCCGTGTCGCTCGCCTGGGGCTACTGGGCGGAGGACAGCGGCATGACCGGAGGCCTGACCGCCACCGACCGGCACCGCCTGGCCAGGGCCGGCGTACGGCCGCTGCCGACGACGGACGCGCTGGCCCTGTTCGACGCCGCGCTGACCGCGGGCACCCCCACCCTCGCCCCCGTCAGGTTCGACCTGCCGGCGCTGCGTCGCGCCGGCGACCCGCCCGCCCTGCTGCGGGAGCTGGTACGGCCCCGGCGCAGGCAGGCCGTCGACCGCGTGTGGACGCAGGCCGACGTACTGCACCTCGTCGTGGGCCAGGTCGCCCTCGTCCTGGGGCACTCGTCACGGGAGGCGGTCAACCCCGACCGGGCGTTCACCGACATCGGGTTCGACTCGCTCACCGCCGTGGAGCTGCGCAACCAGCTCGACGCGGACACCGGCCTGCGCCTGCCCGCCACGCTCGTCTTCGACCATCCGACACCGGCCCGCCTCGCCGCCTTCGTGCACACGCGGCTGCACGGCACCGGACCGGACCCCCTGCTCGCCGACCTCGACCGGCTCAAGTCCACCCTGGACGCGGCAGCCGCCGACGCCGACTACGAGACCGTCGCGGCCCGCCTCGAAGCACTTCTCGCGGCCTGGACCGCCAAGCGCACCGGCTCCGCGGCCGGTGTCGACGAGGCCAGCGACGACGAACTGTTCAGCCTTTTGGACGATGCGCACCGCAGGACCGAGGTCATCCGCTCGGGCGAGTCCCGCAACGCTGAGGAGTAGCGATGTCCGACGAAGAGAAGCTCCGCACTTACCTCAAGCGCGCCACGGCCGACCTAGGAGTGCTCGGTAAGCGCCTCGCCGATCTGGAGGAGGCCGCGCGCGAGCCGATTGCGATCATCGGCATGGGCTGCCGCTACCCGGGCGGAGTGGAGTCCCCGGACGGCCTGTGGCGGCTCGTCTCGGACGGTGCCGACGCGATCACCGCATTCCCGCCGGACCGCGGATGGGACGTCGTCCACGACCCCGACCCGGACCGGCCGGGCACGACCTACAGCCGATCGGGCGGCTTCCTCGCCGACGGCGCCGGCTTCGACGCCGGGTTCTTCGGGATCTCGCCGCGCGAGGCACTGGCGATGGACCCGCAGCAGCGGGTGCTGCTGGAAACCGCCTGGGAGACCTTCGAGTGCGCCGGCATCGACCCGACCACACTCGGCGGCAGCCGCACAGCCGTGTTCACCGGCGTGTGGTCCTCCGGCTACGGCAACCAGCCGCCGCCGGACCTCGAAGGCTTTCTCGCCACCGGAACAGCCACCAGCGCCACGTCCGGGCGGGTGTCGTACCAGCTGGGGCTGGAGGGTCCGGCGGTGTCGGTGGACACGGCGTGCTCGTCCTCGCTGGTGGCGATCCATCTGGCGGCGCAGGCCCTGCGGGCGGGGGAGTGCTCGCTGGCGCTGGCCGGTGGTGTGACGGTGATGGCGACGCCGGCGGGGTTCGTGGAGTTCTCCCGGCAGCGGGGGCTTGCCGCCGACGGCCGGGTGAAGGCGTTCGCCGAGGCGGCCGACGGCACCAGCTGGGCCGAGGGCGCCGGCCTGGTGCTGCTGGAACGCCTGTCCGACGCCCGCCGCAACGGCCACCGGGTGCTGGCGGTCGTCCGGGGCTCGGCGGTGAACCAGGACGGCGCGTCGAACGGGCTTGCGGCGCCGAACGGTCCGTCCCAGGAACGCGTCATCCGGCAGGCGTTGGCGAACGCCGGACTGTCGACGGCGGACGTGGACGCGGCGGAGGCCCACGGCACCGGGACCACCCTCGGCGATCCCATCGAGGCGCAGGCGCTGTTGGCGACCTACGGCCAGGGGCGGGACGAGCCGTTGTGGCTGGGGTCGGTGAAGTCCAACATCGGGCACACGCAGGCCGCCGCCGGCGTGGCGGGTGTGATCAAGATGGTCATGGCGATGCGGCACGGGCAACTGCCGCGGACCCTCCACGTGGACGCGCCGACCTCGCACGTCGACTGGTCGGCGGGCCGTGTCTCCCTGCTCACCGAGGCGCGGCCGTGGCCGGAGACGGGGCGTCCCCGCCGTGCCGGCGTGTCGGCGTTCGGCATCAGCGGCACCAACGCGCATGTGGTGATCGAGGCGGCTGCGGACGAGCCGGTCGGGGTTCCGGCAAGGTCCGCGGGCGGGGTGGTGCCGTGGGTGTTGTCGGGGAAGTCGGATGTGGCGTTGCGGGAGCAGGCGCGTCGGCTGGCGGCGTTCCTGGCCGGGCATCCGGGGGTCGGCGCGGTTGCGGTGGGTCGGGCGTTGGCGGGGCGGTCGCGTTTCGAGCACCGCGCGGTGCTGAGCGGTGCGGAGGCGTTGGAGGCCCTGGCGGAGGGCCGGTCGGCGCCGGGTCTGGTCACCGGGACCGTCCGTCCGCTGGGTCGGTCGGTGTTCGTGTTTCCGGGGCAGGGTGCGCAGTGGGTCGGTATGGGCGGGGAGTTGTACGCCTCGGAGCCGGTGTTCCGGGAGGCGGTCGATGCGTGTGACGCCGCGTTGGCGCCGTACACCGGCTGGTCGTTGGTGGAGGTGCTGGTCGGCGGTGGGTCGCTGGAGCGGGTGGATGTGGTGCAGCCCGCGCTGTTCGGGGTGATGGTGGCGCTGGCGGCGTTGTGGCGTGCCCATGGTGTGGAACCCGATGCGGTCGTCGGGCATTCGCAGGGCGAGATCGCGGCGGCGTACGTGGCCGGCGCGTTGTCCCTGGACGACGCCGCCAAGGTGGTGGCGTTACGGAGCAGGGCCCTGGTCGCTCTGGCGGACCGGGGTGGGATGGTGTCGGTCGGCCTCGGGCACGAGCGGGCCGCCGAGTTCGTGGCCCGCTGGGACGGCCGGCTGACCGTGGCGGTGGTCAACTCGGCGGACAGCGTGGTGGTGTCGGGTGACCTGGACGCGCTGGGCGACCTGCTGGCGGCCTGCGAGGCCGACGGCATCCGTGCCCGCCGCCTGCCCGTCGACTACGCCGCCCACTCCGTCCAGGTCGAGGCGATCCGCGAGCAGCTGCTCACCGACCTGGCCGGCATCGCACCGCGCCCGGCGACGATCCCGTTCTACTCCACGGTCACCGCGGAACCGGTCGACACCTCCGCCCTCGACGCCGGCTACTGGTACCGCAACCTCCGCGAACCCGTGCTGTTCGACCGGACCACCCGTGCGCTGCTCGACCACGGCCACACCGTCTTCGTCGAGGTCAGCCCGCACCCGGTCCTGGTCTCCGCCGTCGAGGAGACCGGTCACCACCACGGCTCCGACCTCCTCGCCACCGGCACGCTCCGGCGCGACCAGGACGACTTCCCCACCTCGCTCGGCCGCCTGCACGTCCACGGTGTCCCGGTCGACTGGCGGTTCCCGGACGACACCGAGCCCGTCAGCCTGCCGACGTACGCCTTCCAGCGCCGGCCGTACTGGCTGCGGCCCGTCCCGACGGCGTCGGGCGACCACCCCCTGCTCAGCACGTTCGTGGAACTGCCCGACGGCGCGGTGCTCAGCGGACGGATCTCGCTCGCCACCCACCCGTGGCTGGCCGACCACGCCGTGCGGGGCTCCGTCCTCCTGCCCGGCACCGCGTTCGCGGAAATGGCGGCCTACGCGGCCGGCCGGCTCGGCCGCGCGGTCGAGGAGCTGGTGCTCGAAACGCCGCTCGTCCTCGACGACACCCCGGTGCACCTCCAGGTCGTCGTGGGCCCCGAGGAGGACGGCCGCAACCCGCTCACGGTGTACTCGCGTGACGGCGACGCGTGGGTGCGGCACGCCACCGGGACCCTGGGCGGGGAGCCGGTGCTGAGCGCCTGGGACTGGCCGCCGGCCGGTGAGCCCCTCGACGTCGACGGGCTCTACGACGCGCTGTCCGTGCTCGGCTACGAGTACGGGCCGGCGTTCCAGGGCGTCACGTCGGCCCGGCGGGTCGGCGACACCGTCTACGCCGAGGTGGAGCTTCCCGCCGAGGAACCGTTCGCCCTGCACCCCGCGCTGCTCGACGCCGCACTGCACCCCATGGCGTTCCTCACCGACCGCACCGGCCTGCCGTTCGCGTTCACCGGAGTGGCGATCCGGCCCGCGGGCGGCCGGACGCTGCGCGTGCGCCTGTCCGCCACCGGGCCGGACACGTACACCGTGGCCGTGGCCGATCCGGACGGCACCCCGGTCGCGGTCATCACGTCGCTGACCGTCCGGGACGCCACCGCCGTCCCGGACAGCCTGTACGCACTCGACTGGGTCCCCGTCGAATCGGCACCGACGGGCGGCGACCCCGCCGACCTGGTCGTCCACGAGGTGCCCGGGCCGGAGCCCGAGGCGGACACCGTCGAGGCGGCGTACGAGAGCGCGCGGAGCGTACTCGCCGTGATCCGGGACCACTTGGCGGGCGAGCGGACGCGGCTGGCGGTCGTCACCCGCAACGCCGTCGCCGCCGCACCCGGTGACGTGGTCGGCCTCCACCACTCGATGGTCTGGGGCCTGGTCCGCGGCGCGCGGGCCGAGCACCCCGACCGGTTCGTCCTGGTCGACGCCGACCACACCTGGGACCCCGCGCTGATCGCCGGCACGGACGAGCCGGAACTGGCGGTCCGCCGAGGGGCGCTGCGCGTCCCCCGCCTGGTTCGCGTCGGCGCGGGCCTCACCCCGCCGGACGGGACCTGGCGGCTGGAGGACACGGGCACCGGCAGCATCGACGACCTGGCGCTGGTGCCCCGCCCGGAGCTCATGGAGCCGTTGGGGCCCGGGCGGGTCCGGATCGCCGTGCGGGCGGCCGGACTCAACTTCCGGGACGTGCTGATCGCCCTCGGCGTCTACCCCGGCGAGGCCCTGATGGGCGGCGAAGGCGCGGGCGTCGTCCTCGAAACCGGTCCGGACACCCGGTTCCGGCCCGGCGACCGCGTCATGGGCCTGGTCCCCGGCGCCTTCGGCCCGGTCACCGTCGCCGACCAGCGGCTGCTGGTCCGGATGCCCGACGACTGGTCGTTCGCCAGGGCCGCGTCCGTGCCCGTGGCGTTCCTGACCGCCTGGTACGGCCTGCGCGACCTGGGCGGGCTGAAGGCCGGTGACCGGGTCCTGATCCACGCCGGCACCGGCGGCGTCGGCATGGCGGCGATCCAACTGGCCCGGCGGCTCGGGGCGGAGGTGTTCGCCACCGCCGGCCCGGCCAAATGGCCCACCCTGCGCGCCCTGGGACTGGACGAGGACCACATCGCCTCGTCGCGCACCCTGGAGTTCGAGCAGAAGTTCCCGCCCATGGACGTGGTGCTGGACTCGCTGTCCGGCGAGTTCGTCGACGCCTCCCTGCGGCTGCTCGCGCCCGGCGGCCGGTTCGTCGAGATGGGCAAGACCGACATCCGCGACGCGGCCGACCACCCCGGCATCGTCTACCGGGCGTTCGACATCGCCGACGCGGGGCCGGAACGGCTCGGCGAGATCCTGGACGCCGTCGTACGGGCCTTCACGGACGGCGGGTTCGCACCGCTGCCGTTGGACGTACGCGAGGTCCGGGACGCCGTCGAGGTGTTCCGGTTCATGAGTCGGGCCGCTCACATCGGGAAGATCGTCCTGACTGTTCCGGTGGGTCTCGATGTGGCCGGTACGGTGCTGATCACCGGTGGTACGGGGACGCTGGGGGGTCGTGTGGCCCGGCATCTGGTGGCCGAGCGGGGTGTGCGGCATCTGGTGCTGGTCAGCCGCGGTGGTGGCGGGGCGGCGTTGCGCGAGGAGCTGGCGGGGCTGGGCGCGGAGGTGACCGTGGCCGCGTGCGACGTGGCGGACCGGGACGCGCTGGCGGCCGTCCTGGATTCGATCCCGGCCGCGCACCCGCTGACGGCGGTCGTGCACGCGGCCGGTGTGCTCGACGACGCCGTGGTGGAGTCCCTGACCCCCGAACGCCTCGCCGCGGTCTGGGAGCCCAAGGCGCGGGCGGCCTGGCACCTGCACGAACTCACCCGGGGACGGGACCTGACGGCGTTCGTCCTCTTCTCCTCGGCGGCCGGAACGCTCGGCAGCCCCGGACAGGCCAACTACGCCGCGGCCAACACCTTCCTCGACGCCCTCGCCGTGCACCGGCGCGCCCTCGGACTGCCGGCGACCTCGCTGGCCTGGGGCTACTGGGCCGAGCCGAGCGGCATGACCGGGCACCTGACCGGTGCCGACCAGGACCGGCTGACGCGAGCCGGGGTCGTGCCGCTGGCCACCGACCACGCCCTGTCGCTGTTCGACGCGGCCCTGGCCACGGACCGGGCCGCGCTGGTGCCGGTACGCCTCGACCTGTCCGTGATGGCGGGCGCCCCGACTGCCCCGGCGGCCCTCAAGGGCCTCGTCTCCCGCAAGGCGGCCCGGCGCCCGGCGCGGCACGGCGCGATCGCCGACCGCCTGCGGTCACTGCCGGAGGCCGAACGGCTGCGAGCAGCACTCGACCTGGTCACCGCCCACACCGCCGCCGTGCTCGGTCACCGCGAACCGGGGGCCGTAGGGGACCGGCAGCCGTTCAAGGACCTCGGCTTCGATTCCCTGACCTCCGTCGAACTGCGCAACCGGCTCAACACCGCCACCGGCCTGCGCCTGCCCGCCACCGTCACCTTCGACCACCCCACCCCGCGGCAACTCGCCGAGCACCTGCTGAGCGGGATCCTCGGCGGGGGTGTGGCGTCGGTGGTGCCGTTGGTGCCGGTGGGGCTTCCGGTGGCGGGTGATCCGGTGGTGATCGTGGGGATGGGGTGCCGGTTGCCGGGTGGGGTGGGGTCGCCGGAGGAGTTGTGGGGTGTGGTGGCGGGTGGGGTGGATGCGATCGGGGGGTTTCCGGGGGATCGCGGGTGGGATGTGGAGGGGTTGTTCCATCCGGATGCGGATCATCCCGGGACGTCGTACACGCGGTCGGGTGGTTTCCTCGACGACGCCGCCGGGTTCGATGCGGACTTCTTCGGGATCTCGCCGCGTGAGGCGTTGGCGATGGATCCGCAGCAGCGGGTGCTGCTGGAGACGGCGTGGGAGACGTTCGAGGACGCGGGGATCGATCCGACGTCGTTGCGGGGCAGCCGGACGGGCGTCTTCACCGGTATCTGGTCCTCCGGCTACGGCGGCCAGGCACCCGCCGACGCCGAGGGCTATCTCGGTACGGGCGCCGCGACGAGCGTGACCTCCGGCCGGATCGCCTACCTGCTGGGGCTGGAGGGCGCGGCGGTCTCGCTGGACACCGCCTGCTCGTCCTCGCTGGTGGCGATCCACCTGGCGGCACAGGCGCTCCGCTCGGGGGAGTGCTCGCTGGCGCTGGCCGGCGGGGTGACCGTGATGGCGACCCCGCTGGGGTTCACGGAGTTCTCGCGCCAGCGCGGCCTGGCTCCCGACGGCAGGGCGAAGGCGTTTGCCGAGGCGGCGGATGGTACGGCGTGGGGTGAGGGTGCGGGGCTGGTGCTGCTGGAGCGCCTGTCCGACGCCCGTCGCAATGGTCACAGGGTGCTGGCGGTGGTGCGGGGTTCGGCGGTGAACCAGGACGGCACCTCCAACGGCCTCGGGGCGCCGAACGGCCCGTCGCAGGAGCGGGTGATCCGGCAGGCGCTGGCGAACGCCGGACTGTCGACGGCGGACGTGGACGCGGTGGAGGCGCACGGTACGGGGACGACGCTCGGCGATCCCATCGAGGCGCAGGCGCTGTTGGCGACGTACGGCCGGGACCGGGTGGAGCCGTTGTGGCTGGGGTCGGTGAAGTCGAACATCGGGCACACCCAGGCGGCGGCCGGTGTGGCCGGTGTGATCAAGATGGTCATGGCGATGCGGCACGGGCAGTTGCCGCCGACGCTGCACGTCGACGCGCCGACCTCGCACGTCGACTGGGAGTCCGGAAACATCCGGCTGCTCACCGAGGCCCGGCCCTGGCCCGGCAACGGCCACCTGCGTCGCGCGGGCATCTCGGCGTTCGGCATCAGCGGTACGAACGCGCACGTGGTGATCGAGGCGGCCGACGAGGAGCCGGTCCGGGTCCCGGAGGGGTCCGCGGGCGGAGTCGTGCCGTGGGTGCTGTCGGGGAAGTCGGAGACGGCGTTGCGGGAGCAGGCGCGCAGGCTGGGCGCCTTCACCGCGGTGCGTCCCGAGGTGGGTGCGGCGGCGGTCGGGGGTGCCCTGGCGGCGCGCACGGTGTTCGAGCACCGGGCCGTGGTGCTGGGTGGTGCCGAGGCCCTGGACGCCCTGGCGGAGGGCCGGTCGGCGCCGGGTCTGGTGACCGGGACCGCCCGTCCGGCAGGTCGGCCGGTGTTCGTGTTCCCGGGGCAGGGGGCGCAGTGGGTCGGGATGGGAGGGGAGTTGTACCGCTCGGAGCCGGTGTTCCGGGAGGCGGTCGACGCGTGTGAAGCGGCGTTGGCGCCGTACACCGATTGGTCGTTGGTGGAGGTGCTGACGGGCGGTGGCTCGTTGGAGCGGGTGGATGTGGTGCAGCCCGCGCTGTTCGCGGTGATGGTGGCGCTGGCCGCGCTGTGGCGTGCCCACGGCGTGGAACCCGGTGCCGTCGTCGGGCACTCCCAGGGCGAGATCGCCGCCGCCTGTGTGACCGGCGCGTTGTCGTTGGACGACGCGGCCAAGGTGGTCGCGCTGCGCAGCAGGGCCCTGGTCGCCCTGGCGGACCGGGGCGGGATGGTGTCGGTCGGGCTCGGGCACGAGCGGGCCGTCGAGTTCGCGGCCCGCTGGGACGACCGGATCACCGTCGCGGTGGTCAACGCCCCCGGTTCGGTCGTCGTGTCGGGTGATCTGGACGCGCTGGACGAGCTGCTGGCGGCCTGCGAGGCCGACGGCATCCGCGCCCGCCGACTGCCTGTCAACTACGCCGCGCACTCCGCGCAGGTCGAGGCGATCCGCGAGCAACTGCTCACCGACCTCGCCGGGATCGAGCCGAGGAGCGCGGACGTCCCCTTCTGGTCCACCGTCACCGCGGAGCCCCTCGACACCTCCGCCCTCGACGCCGACTACTGGTACCGCAACCTCCGCGAACCCGTGCTGTTCGACCGGACCACCCGGTTGCTGCTCGCCTCGGGTGGCGACCCCGTCTTCGTCGAGATCAGCCCGCACCCGGTGCTCACGCCGGCGCTGGAGGAGCACGAGGCGGGTGTGGTGACCGGGACACTGCGCCGCGACCACGGCACCCCGGCCGAGTTCCTGGCCGCCGCGGCGCGGCTGTTCGTCGCGGGTGTGCCGGTGCGGTGGCCGTTCCCCGAAGGGCAGCCGGTGGCGCTGCCCACCTACCCCTTCCAGCGGACGCGGTTCTGGCTCGCCGCAGGCGCGGGAGACGTGTCCGCCGCCGGGCTCGAATCGGTGGACCACCCGCTGCTCGGCGCCGCTGTCGAGGTGGGCGAGCAGCGGGTCCTGACGGGTCGGCTCTCCCTGGCCACCCACCCCTGGCTCGCGGACCACTCCGTCCTGGGGACGGTGCTGCTGCCCGCGGCGGCCTTCGTGGAACTGGTGGTGCACGCGGCCGGGGCGGCAGTGGAGGAACTGGTCCTGGAGGCGCCGCTGGTGCTGCCCGCGGACGGTGCGGTGGACGTGCAGGTCGTCGTGGGCGAGCCGGACGGGACCGGCCGCCGCACGGTCGACGTCCGGTCCCGTACGGACGGTTGGGTGCGGCACGCCACCGGCACGGTGAGCGGGGAACCCGTGGTCGGGCAGGAGCTGACGCAGTGGCCGCCGGCCGGCGCGGAACCGGTCACCGGGCTCTACGACACGCTCGCCGCGGCGGGCTACGAGTACGGGCCGGCCTTCCAGGCCGTGCAGGCGGTGTGGCGCCGCGGCGATGAGGTGTTCGCCGAGGTCACCGTGCCGGACGCGGCCCGGTTCTCCGTCCATCCGGCCCTGCTGGACGCCGCCCTGCAACCGCTGGCGCTGCTGTCCGGCACGGAAGGCGACGTGCGGCTGCCGTTCTCGCTGGGCGGGATCGCGGTCCACCGCACCGGCGTGACCTCCGCGCGCGTGCGGCTGACGGTGGTGCGCCCCGGCACGTACGCCGTCCACCTGGCGGACCGGTCCGGCGAGCCCGTGGCGACCGTCGAGGCGCTGACCACCCGTCCGATGGCCGAGCGCGGCCCGCTGTACGCCCTCGACTGGATTCCGCTGACCCCCGGCGAAGGCGCGCTCGGCGACGCCGTCGTCTCGCCCGGCTCGGTCGCCGAGGCGCTGACGGCCGTCCAGGACTTCCTGGCCGGGCCCGGCGAACGGCTCGTGGTGCGCACCCGGGGCGCGGTCGCCGTCGTTCCCGGTGACGGGGTGAGCGACCCGGAAGCCTCGGCCGTCTGGGGCCTGGTCCGGTCCGCGCAGTCCGAGCACCCCGGCCGCTTCGTGCTCGTGGACGCCGACGAACTGCCCGACGGCCTGTCGGTCGGCGACGAGGACCAGGTGGCGGTGCGCCGGGGGGCCGTCTACGTGCCCCGGCTCGTGCGCTCCGCACCGGAGGCGTTCGACGGACGGCTGACGCAGACGGGCACGGGCAGCCTGGACGACCTCGCTTTCCTGCCGTACGAGCAGGCCCCGCCCGGGCCCCGGGAGGTGCGCGTCGCCGTGCGGGCGGCCGGCCTGAACCTCCGGGACGTGCTGATCGCCCTCGGCGTCTACCCGGACCCGGCGCTGCTCGGCAGCGAGGGCGCGGGCGTCGTCACCGAGGTCGGCGCCGAGGTCACCGGGCTGCGGCCGGGCGACCGGGTCGCCGGGCTGCTGCCCGGTGCGTTCGGCCGGGTGGCCGTCGCCGATCACAGGGCACTGGTGCGCATCCCCGACGCGTGGACGTTCACCCAGGCCGCCACCGTGCCGGTCGCGTTCCTGACCGCCTGGTACGGCCTGCGCGACCTGGGCGGGCTGAAGGCCGGCGACCGGGTGCTGATCCACGCCGGGGCCGGCGGCGTCGGCATGGCGGCGGTCCAGCTGGCGCGGCTCTGGGGCGCGGACGTCCACGCGACCGCCTCCCCGGGCAAGTGGGACGCGCTGCGCGCCCTGGGGCTGGACGAGGACCACATCGCCTCGTCCCGGACCCTGGAGTTCGCCGACCGGTTCGGACCCTTCGACGTGGTGCTGAACTCGCTGTCCGGTGAGTTCCTGGACGCCTCCCTGCGGCTGCTCGCGCCCGGCGGGCGGTTCGTGGAGATGGGCAAGGCCGACGTCCGGCCCGGCGTGCTGGCCTTCGACCTGGCCGACGCGGGACCGGAGCGGCTGGGGGAGATCCTGGCCGAGGCCGTCCGGCTGCTCGGCGCGGGCGAGCTGCGTCTGCCACCGGTCACCACCTGGGACGTCCGCCGCGCCCGGGACGCCTTCCGGTTCATGAGTCGGGCCGCTCACATCGGGAAGATCGTCCTGACTGTTCCGGTGGGTCTCGATGTGGCCGGTACGGTGCTGATCACCGGTGGTACGGGGACGCTGGGGGGCCATGTGGCCCGGCATCTGGTGGCCGAGCGGGGTGTGCGGCATCTGGTGCTGGTCAGCCGCGGTGGTGGCGGGGCGGCGTTGCGCGAGGAGCTGGCGGGGCTGGGCGCGGAGGTGACCGTGGCCGCCTGCGATGTGGCGGACCGGGACGCGCTGGCGGCCGTCCTGGACGCGATCCCGGCCGCGCACCCGCTCACCGCCGTCGTGCACGCGGCCGGTGTGCTCGACGACGCCGTGGTGGAGTCCCTGACCCCCGAACGCCTCGCCGCGGTCTGGGAGCCCAAGGCCCGGGCGGCCTGGCACCTGCACGAACTCACCCGGGGACGGGACCTGACGGCGTTCGTCCTCTTCTCCTCGGCGGCCGGAACGCTCGGCAGCCCCGGACAGGCCAACTACGCCGCGGCCAACGCCTACCTCGACGGCCTGGCCGCGTACCGGCGCGCCCAGGGCCTGCCGGGGGTGTCGCTGGCCTGGGGCCGGTGGGCCGAGGCCAGCGGGCTGACCGGGCGGATGTCCGAGGCCGATGGCGAACGCCTCGCCCGCGCGGGGCTGCTGCCGATGGCGACCGACTACGGACTCGGGCTGTTCGACGGGGGCCTGGACACCGCGGAACCGGCGGTGGTCGCGGCCCGACTCAAGGTGTCGGCACTGGGCGACCGGCCGGTGCTGCGCGCGCTGGCACACGCCCGCAAACCGGTGCGGACCACCGGACTGGCGGGCGAGCTGGGATCGCTCCCCGAGGCCCGGCAACGCGAGATCCTGCTCGACCTGGTCCGCACCCACGCCTCGGCCGTGCTGGGCCGCAGCGACGAGATCGCCGGCGACCGGGCCTTCAAGGACCTGGGCTTCGACTCGCTGACCGGCGTGGAACTGCGCAACCGGCTGTCCACGGCGGTCGGGACCCGGCTGCCGGCGACGATGATCTTCGACCACCCGACCCCGGTCCGGCTGGCCGAATACCTGCGTGAGGTGGTCCTCGGCAGGGAGCGCCGGACGGTCGTGCCCGTGCCGGTGGGGGTTGCGGTGTCGGGTGATCCGGTGGTGGTGGTGGGGCTTGGGGCCCGGTATCCGGGTGGGGTGGGGTCGGCGGAGGAGTTGTGGGCTCTGGTGGCGGGTGGGGGTGATGCGGTCGGGGAGTTCCCGTCGGACCGCGGGTGGGATGTGGGCCGTCTCTATGATCCGGCCGGTGGACCGGGGACGTCGTACACGCGGTGGGGCGGCTTTCTGGGGGACGCGGGTGGTTTCGATGCCGCGTTCTTCGGGATCTCGCCGCGTGAGGCCTTGGCGATGGATCCGCAGCAGCGGGTGCTGCTGGAGACGGTGTGGGAGACGTTCGAGGACGCGGGGATCGATCCGACGTCGTTGCGGGGCAGCCGGACGGGCGTGTTCACCGGCATCTGGGCATCCGGCTACGCGGGTGGCGTGGACCAGATCTCGCGCGATGCGGACGGCTATGTGGCCACCGGTACGGCGACGAGTGTGACCTCCGGGCGGGTGTCGTACCTGCTGGGGCTGGAGGGTCCGGCGGTGTCGGTGGACACGGCGTGCTCGTCGTCGCTGGTGGCGATCCATCTGGCGGCGCAGGCGCTGCGCTCGGGGGAGTGCTCGCTGGCGCTGGCCGGCGGGGTGACGGTGATGGCGACACCCGCCGCCTTCATCGACTTCTCCCGCCAGCGGGGGCTTGCGGCCGACGGGCGGGTGAAGGCGTTTGCCGAGGCCGCGGACGGTACGGCCTGGGGTGAGGGTGCGGGGCTGGTGCTGCTGGAGCGCCTCTCCGACGCCCGTCGCAACGGTCACCGGGTGCTGGCGGTGGTACGGGGTTCGGCGGTGAACCAGGACGGGGCGTCGAACGGGTTGACCGCGCCGAACGGTCCGTCGCAGGAGCGGGTGATCCGTCAGGCGCTGGCGAACGCCGGGTTGGAGCCGTCCGAGGTGGACGCGGTGGAGGCGCACGGCACCGGGACCACCCTCGGCGATCCCATCGAGGCGCAGGCGCTCCTGGCGACCTACGGCCGGGACCGGGTGGAGCCGTTGTGGCTGGGGTCGGTGAAGTCGAACATCGGGCACACGCAGGCCGCCGCCGGTGTGGCGGGTGTGATCAAGATGGTGATGGCGATGCGGCACGGTGAACTGCCGCCGACGCTGCATGTCGACGCGCCGACCTCGCACGTCGACTGGTCGGCGGGCCAGGTCTCCCTGCTCGCCGAGGCCCGGCCGTGGCCGGAGACGGGGCGTCCTCGCCGTGCCGGCGTGTCGGCGTTCGGCATCAGCGGCACGAACGCGCACGTGATCCTGGAGGCACCGGCCCCGGACCCGGCCGAGGAGACATCGTCCGAGTCCCTTGCCGCTTCCACGCCCGCGCCCCCCGCCGTCGTGCCGGTGCCGTGGCTGCTGTCGGCGAAGTCCGAGCAGGCGCTCCGGGCCCAGGCCCGCAGGCTGCAGGCGTACGCGGCCAAGGCCCCCGACGCGGACGGAATCGGCGCCGCGCTCGCCGCGCGGACCCGGTTCGCCCACCGGGCCGTGGTGACCGGACCGGAGGCACTGGCGGCCCTGGTGCGCGGGGAGGCGCATCCCGGGCTGGTGACCGGCGAGGCCCGCGACTCGGGCAGGTCGGCGTTCGTGTTCTCCGGTCAGGGTGGTCAGTGGGCGGGGATGGGGCGGGGCTTGTACCGCGAGTTCCCGGTGTTCGCGCGGGTGTTGGACGAGGTGTGCGGGTTGTTGGGGTTGCCGGTGGAGGTGCTGTTCGAGGACGCGGAGGGGGTGCTGGGGGAGACGGGGTTCACGCAGGGTGGCGTGTTCGCGTTGGAGGTGGCGTTGTTCCGGTTGGTGGAGTGGTTGGGGGTGCGGCCGGATTTCGTGGTGGGGCATTCGGTGGGTGAGGTGGCGGCGGCCCATGTGGCGGGGGTTCTGAGCCTGGAGGACGCGTGTGTGCTGGTGGGCGCGCGGGGCCGGCTGATGCAGGCGTTGCCCGGTGGTGGGGCGATGGTCTCGCTCCAGGCATCGGTGGAGGAGGTGGCGGGGTCGCTGGTGCCGGGTGTTGAGGTGGCGGCGGTCAACGCGCGGGACGCGGTGGTGGTGTCGGGGGACGAGGCCGCGGTGGTGGCGGTGGGTGAGGTGTGGCGCGGTCGGGGGCGTCGGGTGAAGCAGCTGGAGGTGAGCCACGCGTTCCATTCGGCGCGGATGGATCCGGTGTTGGAGGAGTTGGGCCGGGTGGCGGCGGGGCTGTCGTTCGGTGTGCCGGTGATTCCGGTGGTGTCCACGGTGGCGGGGCGTCCGGTGGAGGACATGGGGGAGTCCGGGTACTGGGTGCGGCAGGTGCGGGAGCCGGTGCGGTTCGCGGACGCGCTGGAGTGGCTGACGGGCCAGGGCGTGACAGGGTTCGTGGAGGTGGGTCCGCACCCGTTGCTGGTGGGGAACGGGCTGATGCGGCGCGGTAAGGATTCTCCGGAGCGGTTGTTCGCGGCGTTGGGGCGGCTGTGGGCGGACGGCGCCGTGCGCTGGATGCCACCCGCGACGGCAACGGCGGAGACGTCGGGCGGGCGCGTGCCGTCGTACGCCTTCCAGCACCAGCACTACTGGCTCCAGCCCACCACCCCGTCGGAGGGCCCCGACACGCCCGACCACCCGCTGCTGCGGTCGCTGGTGAAGCTCCCCGACGGGCAGGGCGTGGTGCTGACCGGGAAGCTCTCCGCGTCCGTCCACCCGTGGCTGGCCGAGCACACCGTGCTCGGTGCGACGCTGCTGCCCGCCATGGCGTTCGTGGACATGGCCGTCCACGCCGGCGAGCACACGGCCAGCCCCGTCCTGTCCGAACTGGTCCTGGAGGCGCCGCTCGTGCTGTCCGAGCGCGACGGTGTGCACGTGCAGGTCACCGTCGGCGCGCCCGACGACACCGGACGCCGGCCCGTCACCGTCCACTCCCGCACCTCCGCCGAGCCCGACGAGTGGACCCGCCACGCGACCGGCGTGCTCAGTCCGACGGCGGACCGGGCGGACCGGGCAGCAGAGGCCGACCGGACGGCCGTGCCCGGGGCGGACGACAGTGAGGCCGCGCCGATCGACATCGGCTCGCTCTACGACCGGCTCGCCGAAGCCGGCTACGACTACGGGCCGACCTTCCAGGGGCTCACCGGCCTCCGGTGGCACGGCGAGGACCTGCACGCCGAGGTGAGCTTCCCGGCGGACCCCGCGCAGCTCACCGGTTACCGCGTCCACCCCGCGCTCCTGGACGCCGCCGTACAGCCGCTGACCCTGCTCGCCGGCCTCGCGGCCGAGGACGACGGCGCCGGCGGCAGCCCGGCACGGCTGCCCTTCTCGTTCTCCGGTGTGTCGGTCACCGGGTCGGCCGCGACGGTCCGCGTGGTGCTGCACCCGACCGGGCCGGACACCTGCGCGGTGCGGATCACCGACACCGCCGGGATGCCGGTCGTGAGCATCGACGAGATCGTCCTGCGGCCCGTCGAAGCGGCCGGTCTCGGAGCCGGGCGCCGGCCGAACACCCTGTTCGCCGTTGACTGGACCCCGATGGCGGCACCGGACGGCCCGGACACCGAGACGGTCCTCCACGAGGTCGTCGGCGAGGTCGTCGGCGAGGGCGAACCGGTCGCGGCCGTTCACGCGGTGACCCGGGAACTGCTCGGCAGGGTCCGGGAGTTCCTGGCCACCGACACGCCGGCCCGGCTCGTGGTCCTCACCGGCGACGACCTGGCCTCGGCCGCCGCCCGCGGCTTCCTGCGCAGCGCGCACAGCGAGAACCCCGGGCGGATCCTGACCGTCCGGCACGACGGCACGGCCGCCTCACGACGGGCGATCCCCGCCGCGGTGCGCGCCGCCGTGAGCGACGGTGAGCCCGAGATCCGGTTGCGCGACGGAACCGCCCTCGTGCCGAGGCTGGTGAGGGCCGCCCCGACCGCCCCGACCGGCCCGACCGCCCTGGCCGGGCCCCTGGACGGCACCGTGCTGATCACCGGCGGCACCGGGACCCTCGGCGTCCTGGTCGCCCGGCACCTGGTCGCGCGGCACGGCGCCCGGCACGTGGTGCTCGCCGGCCGCCGCGGCGTCGAGCCGCCCGGGCTCCGGCAGGAGCTGGGCGCCGTCCTCACCGTGGTCGCCTGCGACGCCGGTGACCGAGGGGCGCTGAGGGACCTCGTCGCCTCGATCCCCGACCTGCGGGTCGTCGTGCACGCCGCCGGGGTCGTCGACGACGCCGTGGTGGGATCGATGACACCGGAGCAGATCGACACGGTGCTGCGCTCGAAGGCCGATGCCGCGTGGCACCTGCACGAGGCCACCGCGCACCTGGACCTGCGGGCGTTCGTGCTGTTCTCCTCGGCGTCCGGGGTGTTCGGCGCTCCCGGGCAGGCCAACTACGCCGCCGCGAACGCGTTCCTCGACGCGCTCGCCGAGCACCGGCACGCGCGCGGTCTGCCGGTCACCTCCCTGGCCTGGGGCCAGTGGGCCGAGTCCAGCGGCATCACCGGGAACCTGACTGCGGCCGGCCACCGCCGGCTGGCGAGGACCGGGATGCTGCCGCTGGCCACCGAGCAGGCCCTCGCCCTGTTCGACACCGCCCTGTTCGACACCGCCCTGGCCGGCGAACGTCCGGCGCTGGTGCCGGTCCGCCTCGACCTCGCGGCGATCGACACCCCGCCCGCGCTGCTGCGCGGACTCGCCCGGCCGCGGCGCGCGCCCGCCCCGGCGGCCGGCCCCGGCGACCTGCGGGCCGGGCTCGAAGCGCTGCCCGAGCCCGAGCAGCGCGCCCTGCTGTTCGACCTGGTCGTCACGCACAGCGCGAGCATCCTCGGGATGGCCCCCGGCGGGATCGACGACCCGCGTCAGCTGTTCCGCGACCACGGCGTCGACTCGCTGACCGCCATCGAGCTGCGCAACCGGCTCAACGCGGCCACCGGGCTCCGGCTCCCGGCGACCCTCGTCTTCGACTTCCCGACGCCCGAACAGCTCGTCAACCACCTCTACGGGCAGCTGTGCTCGCCGGAGAACCGGGTCGCCGGGCCGATGGAGCGCCTGCTGCGAAAGGCCGTCGACGTCGGCCGCGCGCAGGACGGCCTCGACCTGCTGGCCACGGCGTCCCGGCTGAGCCCGGCCACCGACGCGCCCAAGGCCGAGGCGGTCGCCCTCGCGGCCGGCTTCCTCCAGCCGTCGCTGGTCTGCCTGCCGTCCGCGCTGGCGTCCGGCGGCATCGAGGAGTACGGGCGGTTCGCCGCGGCGCTGGAGGCCGCCCGCGACGTCACGGCGGTCACCCTGCCGGGCTTCGCCGGCGACCCGCTGCCCGCGGACGCCGACGTCCTGGTCCAGGCACTCGCCGAGGCCGCGTCGGCCGTCGCCGCGCCGGTGCTGGTCGGCCGTTCGGTGGGCGCGTGGCTGGCGCTGGCGACCGCCGGGGAACTGGAACGGCGGGGGGCCCGGCCCAGCGCCGTGGTGCTCATCGACGGCTACCCCGAGGACCTGCCGGGTGTGCTCACCGGCATGCTCGACGCCGGCCACCAGGTCCAGCCGGTCGACGACGACCGGCTGGTGGCCATGGGCCGCTACCTCGATCTGGCCGGCGCCCCGGAGCCCGTCACCGCGCCGGTGCTGCTGGTGGGCACCGGGAAGCGCTCGTGGCCCCGGCTGTCGACCACCGCCCAGGAGGTGCTCACCGTCCCGGGCGACCACTTCACCGTACTGGAGGAGCACTCCGCGGCCACGGCGCTGGCCATCAGCACATGGCTCCTCGACTTCAGCGGATACGGGGCCGGGTTGTCCGCACTCAGGGGAAAGGACTCTGCATGATCTGGGACAACGTCTACATCGGCGGAACGGGGCGGTATCTGCCGCCCCGCACGCCCGCGACGCAGGCCGTGCCGGACACCGACACCATGCGGCGGCTGCTCGCGCTGTCGGACTTCGTGTCGTTCACCCGCTCCGACGACGTCACCGAGCACGCGATGGCCGTGCACGCGGCGATCGGAGCCCTGCGCGAGTCCGGCCTCAGCGGCGCCGACATCTCCATGGCCGCCTACGCCCAGATGGACCACCAGGACCACATGGCGTCCTCCTGCCACCTGCAGCGCGTCCTCGGCCTCGGCCACGCCCTCGTCTACGAGGTCGAGGCGACCAGCAACGGCGGCTCGGCCGCGCTGCAGTCCGCCGCCGCGCACCTGGTGGCCGACCCGGCCGCGACCGCGACCCTGGTCACGGCCACCGCCCGGTTCCTCCCGCCGCGGTGGGAACGCTGGCAGCCCACCATCGGGATCTTCCTGGCCGACGGCGCGGTCGCGGCCGTGCTCAACCGCGAGGGCGGCCGGGCGCGGCTGGTCGCGACCGCCAACAGCTCCGCGACCCAGATGGAGGTCCTCGCCACCCCGACGATCCCGGACCCCGAGGGCCACCGCAACCGTACGCCGATCGAGGTCACCGGCCTGGCCCCGTACCTGACGCTGATGAGCGGGGCACTGGTCACCGCGGTCGAGCAGGCCGCCAAGGAGGCCGGCGTCGGCGTCGCCGACATCACCAGGTTCGTCGTCACCGGTCTGGGCCTGGCCCAACTGGAGGTCGTCGTACTGGAGCCGCTCGGCATCGACCTGGGCCGCACCACCTGGCCGATGCTGCGCGAGCTCGGCCACGTCGGGCCGTGCGACCAACTGCTCGGCATCGACCACCTGCTGCACGACGAGACCCTCAAGCCCGGCGACACCATCATGTCGATCGGCCTCGGCATGGGCTCGCGGTTCACCGCGTCCCTGCTGGAGGTCACCGAGCAGCCCGAGCCCCGTACGGCCACCACCTTCACCGCGCCGGTGCGCGTGCAGGCCCCGCCGGCCGACGCGTACGTCATCGACCCCTCGGGCGGCGACATCTTCGGCGAGGCCGCCGCCCTGCGCGAGCGCGGACCGGCCACGCCCGTCGAACTGCCCGGTGGCGTGTCGGCCTGGGCCGTCACCGGGCACGACCTGACGAAGAAGCTGCTGCTCGACCCGAAGGTCTCCAAGGACGCGAACAAGCACTGGCCCATGTGGCGCGACGGCGACATCCCGCCGGACTGGCCGCTGATCATGTGGGTCGCGATGCAGAACATGTTCACCGCCTACGGGGACGACCACACCCGGCTGCGCAGCCTGGTGGCCAAGGCGTTCACCCCGCGCCGCATCGAGGCGACACGGCCGCGCGTCGAGGAGATCACGGCCGGCCTGATCGCCGACCTGGCCGCGGTGCCGCCGGGGCAGCCGGTCGACCTGCGCGCACGGTTCGCGTTCCCGCTGCCGATCCAGGTCATCACCGGACTGTTCGGGGTGACCCCGCAGACGGGCGAGGACCTGCGGCGGCTGGTGGACGCGGTGTTCAGCCTCGACGCGGACCCGGCGGGCGTGCAGGCCGCCTCCGGCGAGCTGTACATGCTGCTCAAGGAACTCGTGGCCGCCAAGCGGCGCGACCCCGGCGACGACATGACCAGCGACCTGATCGCCGCGCGGGAGGCGGACGGCACCCGGCTGTCCGAGCGGGAACTGCTGGACACCCTGCTGCTGACCATCTCCGCCGGCTTCGAGACGACGGTCAACCTGCTCGACCACGCCGTCCACGCGCTGGCCACGCACCCGGATCAGCTCGCCCTGGTCCGGTCCGGGACCAGCACGTGGGAGGACGTGGTGGACGAGACCCTGCGCTGGCAGGCGCCGGTGCCGAACCTGCCGCTGCGGTACGCCGTGGAGGACATCTCCGCGGACGGCGTGCAGATCCGCAAGGGCGAGGCGATCCTGCTGTCCTACGGCGCGGCCGGCCGCGACCCGGCGCAGCACGGGGCCGACGCGGAGGACTTCTCCGTCACCCGGCCGTCGCGGGCCGACCACCTCACCTTCGGGCACGGCGTGCACTACTGCCTCGGCACCCCCCTGGCGAAGCTGGAGGCGACGACGGCGCTGTCCGCGCTGTTCTCCCGGTTCCCCCGGCTGCGGCTGGCCGTCCCGTCGTCCGAACTCGAGCCGCTGGGTTCCTTCTTCACCAACGGGCACAAGACTCTTCCGGTCATCCTGGAGGAGAGCTGATGGCCCATTTCGCCTTCGTGAGCGCGCCCGCGTCCGGGCACGTGAACCCGACCCTGCCGCTGGTCGAGGAGCTGGTCCGGCGCGGCCACCGGGTCAGCTACGCCACGGGACCGGCCACCATGGACGCCGCCTCCGCCGCCGGGGCGTCGCCGGTGACCCTGCCCTCGCACCTGCCGCCCGACATGGCGGCGCGGGGCGGGTTCACGGCGGAACAGCTCGCCGTGACGATGGAGTACTACCTCGACGACGCGCGTGCCTCCTTCCCCGTCCTGGCCGAGCACTTCGCGGCCGACCCGCCGGACGCGGTGTGCTACGACTCGGTGACCTTCACCGGGAGGATGCTGGCGAACCTGCTCGGGGTGCCGGAGGTCTCCCTGGTGCCGACCTTCGCGGAGAACGAGTCCTTCTCGGCGGCGCAGGTGTACCTGCCGGCCGACTTCGACCACACCGACCCCCGGCTGGTGGCCGCGATCCAGGACATGGGGAAGTTCGCACAGGGCCACACCTTCCTCGACGACCCGAACCTGATGTTCGGCCACGTGGCCCCGACGAGCCTGGTGTTCATCCCCCGCGAGTTCCAGTTGTCGGGGGACACCTTCGACGAGCGCTTCCACTTCGTCGGGCCGTCGCTGAGCAGCCGGCAGACCGCCGGCGAGTGGAGACCCCGGTCGCAGGCCCCGGTGCTGCTGATCTCACTGGGAACCGTCTTCAACGACCGGCCCGAGTTCTACCGGACCTGCGTCGAGGCGTTCGGCGGCGGCGACTGGCAGGTCGTCATGGCGGTGGGCGGGCTGGACCGGCAGTCGCTGGGCCCGATCCCGGCGAACGTCGAGGTGCACGCGCACGTGCCGCAGGTGGCGGTGCTGCGGCATGCCGAGGTGTTCCTGAGCCACGCCGGGATGAACTCGGTGATGGAGTCCCTCTACCACGGGGTGCCCTTCGTGGCGGTGCCGCAGATCCCGGAACAGCGGGCGATCGCCCGGCGGGCGGAGGAGCTCCGGGTCGGCAGGACGCTCGCCGAGCCGACCGTGCAGGGCCTGCGCGACGCCGTCCAGGCCGTCCGGTCCTGCCGCCCCCGGGCGGCGGCCCTGAGCCGGATCGTGCGCGGGGCGGGCGGCGCGTCCAGGGGGGCGGACGTCCTGGAGAACCTGCTGACACGGTAGCGGCCGGACTCCACCGGGCCGTCCGCACCCGGTGGAGCCCGGTGGGGCCCGCAGATTCGCTTCCACGCCGCTGCGGCGTCCTCCTCGTCCGAGTGCGCGATCACCAGCACCCCGTCAGGGTCTCCGTCGGGCGGCGCCCCGGGCCCGACTCGCCGCCGGCGGACACCCGGTCACGGCCGGTCGTGGGGTTCCACGTCGCCCGCGTGCCCGTTCTTGCGGCGGGCGAGCCGGTTGGACTCCACCGGTCGTCCGCCGGCGAGGTGCTCGGTGACGATGCGGTCTGCGACCGCCGGGTCGACCTTCCCGTACCAGACGTCGTCCGGCTGCACGCTGACGACGGGGGCCTGGTTGCAGGGGAACTGGCACCCGGTCTGGGTGACGAGCACGTCGTCGTCGCCGAGGCCCTGCTCGGCCAGCATCCGTACCAGGGCGCGCAGTCCCTCCTCCGCGCCCTTGGCCGCGCAACGCGGGCCGCGGCACACCAGGACCTGGTGCCGGTGGCCGGGGACGTCCTCCCAGGCCGCGGATGTGAGGCCGGGTTCCCCGCCGGTGACGGCCTTCGTCGCCGCGGCCACGGCGGCTACCGCGTCCGGCGAGTCGGCCAGGCGGGTCGCGACGAGGAGTTCGGGGCGGTGGCCCGCGCGCTCGCGCCACCAGTACGCGGCGATCCGCCGCAGCCAGGAATGGGCCGGGCCGGAAGCCGCGAGGCGGACGCCGATCACGACCACGGTCTCGGCGCCCGCGTCGGCCAGCCTGGTCAGCTCGGCCGACAGCGAGGGGTCGGCCTGCTGCAGGAACGCGATCGAGGCCCGGTGCGAGGCCGCCGTCCGGAGGAGTTCGTCGCGGCGGACGGCTTCCGCGATCGACATGCCGACCAGGAGCACGGCGCTGCGGCGGGCGTGGGCTTCCAGGACCGGGGAGGTCATGGCGTCGTCCTTTCCTGGAGCAGTCCGTTCCACCGGATGTGCGGTCGGTCGTGCCGGGGGTGCCGTTCCACGGTGGCGTCGACGCCGTAGACGTGCGCGATCATGGGCGAGGTGAGCACCTCGGAGCCGGGCCCGTGGGCGACCAGTCGGCCGTCGAGCAGGACGGCGACCTCGTCGCAGTAGGCGGCGGCGAGTTCGAGGTCGTGCAGCGCCGCCACCGTGGTGATGCCCAGCCCGCGGACGGTGCCGAGGAAGCCGAGCTGGTGGCGCAGGTCGAGGTGGTTGGTGGGCTCGTCGAGCAGGAGCAGGCCCGGCTCCTGCACCAGCGCCCGCGCGAGCTGGACCCGTTGCCGCTCGCCGCCCGACAGTGTCGGCCAGGACCGGTCGAGCAGGTGGCCGACGTCGGCCGCGGCCACGGCGTCGGCGAACACGGACCGCTCGTGGGCGTCGGCGGCGGAGTTCGCCGGCACCGGCCAGCGGCTGCGGTGCGGAGTGCGTCCGAGCTCGATGACCTGGCGGACCGGCAGCGACAGCCGGGTGTCCGCCTGCTGCTCCATGAAGGCCACCTGTCGCGCCCGCCGGCGGGCCGTGAGCGCGTGGAGATCCTCCCCTCCCAGGAGGACCCGCCCGGCGCTCGGCCGGGTCAGCCCGGCGATCGCGCGCAGCAAGGTGGTCTTCCCGGCGCCGTTGGGCCCGAGCAGGCCCGTGATCCGGCCGGGGCTGAACGCGATCGAGACGTCATCGAGCAGCGTGGCTCCGCCGATGCGCACCCGGAGCCCCTCGGCGCGCAGCTCGACGGGGGGCGTCACCGTCACTGCTCCCTCCCGTCGGCCCGGCCCTGGCGCCACAGCAGCCAGGCGAAGAAGGGTGCTCCGAGCCCGGCCGTGACGACGCCGACGGGGATCTCCCGGTCGGGGAGGACCGAGCGCGCCACGATGTCGCTGCCCACCAGGAGGGACGCGCCCACCAGTGCCGACACGGGCAGCAGGAGGGCGTGGCGCGGGCCGCAGACGAGCCGGACCACGTGCGGCACGACCAGGCCGAGGAACCCGATGACGCCGGTGTTGGCGACCAGGCACGCGGTCACCAGCGCGGCGGTGGCGACGAGGACCCAGCGGGTGCGCTCGACGTGGACGCCGAGGGAGCGGGCGGCGGTCTCGCCGAAGGCGAAGGCGTCCAGGTCGCGGGCCGAGGAGGCCAGGACCGTGATGCCGGCCAGCGCGACCGCGGTCAGGAAGACGGCGGTGGGCCACCGCAGGCCGGCGACCGAGCCCAGCGTCCACTCCATGACACCGCGCGCCGCGTTGCGGTCCCCGAGGACCAGCACGGCGAACGAGGTGTAGGCCCCGCACAGCTGTCCCACGGCGATGCCGGCGAGTACGGTCCGGGTGGTCGGCAGCGTCCGGGTGCGCGCGCCGGCCAGGGCCAGGACGACGACGGCCGCGAGCAGGGCACCGGCGAAGGCCGCCGTCGCCACCGCACCGGTGCCCACGGCGCCGGACACGCCGACACCGAGGACGATCACGGTGACCGCGCCGGCGGCGGCTCCGTCCGAGATCCCGAGCAGGAAGGGATCGGCCAGGTCGTTGCCGGTCAGTGTCTGCAGCACCGCACCGCAGACCGCGAGGCCGGCGCCGGTGGCAGCCGCTCCCAGAACCCGGGGCAGCCGCAACTGCCAGACGATCTGGTCGTCCAGCAGCGTCACGTGCGGGTCGCCCAGCCCGAGACGGCGCACCACGACCTCGATCACCGTCCGGACCGGCTCGTGCTGCGAGCCCACGGCCAGGCCGAGGAGCGCGGTGGCCAGGAGCAGGGCCGCGGCGACGGCCAGGACCGCCGCCCTGCGGCCCGGACCAGCGGGCCGCAGGGCGGGACGGGGTGCGGTGGTCATGACCGCGTGCGCAGTTCGCCCAGTCCCGCCGACACCCGGGCGGCACCGTCGGCGAGCAGCACGCCGGGGGTCGACTCGGAGAACGGCACCACCACGAAGGCCTTGCGCTGCACGGCGGTGAGCTTGCTCAGCACCGGGTCGCCCTGCAAGTAGTCGATCTTGGACTGGGCCGTGTCCCAGTCGGCGTCCGCGAGCACGATGGCGTCCGGGTCCGCGGCGACGACCTTCTCCCAGCTGACGCTCTGCCAGGCTCCGGGCAGGTCCCCGAAGACGTTGCGGGCACCCACGGCGTCGAGTACGAGCTGCGGTCCGCCGTGGCCGGAACCGACGTAGGGCGCCTTGGTGTCCGAGTCGAACCACAGGACCTTCAGTCCCTTGCCCGCGGCCGTCGCCGTGAACCGGGCCAGCTGCTGCTCCTGCTCCCGCTGGATCGCGGCGGCCCGCTCCGTGACGCCGAAGACCCTGGCGACGTCGTTCAGTTCGCCCCACATCGCCTGCCAGGTCGTCGGCGGCACCTGGCTCTTGTCCGAGCAGCCGAACGGGGAGAGGTACGACGGGACGCCCTGGCCGCGCAGTTCCTCCCGGGTGCCCGCGACCTTGTCGGTGAACGCGCTGGAGTAGGAGGCGTACAGGAAGTCGGGACGGGCCGCGAGCAGCTTCTCCTTCGTCGGGTAGTCCTTGGAGAGCACCGGAACGGAGTCGTAGGCCGCCTTCCACTTCTCCGGGACGGAGTTGTCGAGGAAGGCGGTACCGGCCATGCGGGACTGCAGGCCGAGGGCCAGGGCCACCTCGGTGGCACCCTGGTTGAGCGTCACCAGCCGCTCGGGCGGCGCGCCGACCGTCACGGTGGTCCCGCAGTTGTCCACGCTGACCGGCTCGGCGCTTCCGGTCGTCCCGCCGGACGCGACGGGCGCGGGGGCGCCCGCACAAGCGCCGAGCAGGCCGGTGAACAGGACGGCCGCGACCGCCCGGCCGACGCGTGTCGGACCTCCGGGACGTGCGGAACGCATGGATCGGTACGGATGCGGAATACCGCTGGGCACGTGTTCTCCAAAACCCTCGTGGAACATGTCGCGCCGTGGCCGGTCTCCTGGCTTCCGCATCGACACACCGCAGCCGACCTTCCCGGGCGGATCTTCAGGCCCGCCCAGTGGCCCTGACCGCTGGCGAAGCCGGTCAGCGAGGGCCGCGGTACTCCGCGGCAACAGTGGCGAGGGCCGCACCGGACTCAGACCGGTTTCCCGAACACCACGGCGATTGCAAGGTATCAGGCGTGGTCGGGTCGGTGCTGGCCGGCACCTGGGATGATCGTCGGGATCGTTCGGGCTCCTCCGGACGCCTTGGCGGCCCTGGCGTGCGTGGCGTGCTGCCCGCTGCCCGCTGCCCGCGCTTGTCGCCGCGGCGCCGGCCGATCGCGACAGCTGCGGTGCTCGCGGGACACGGGCCGGCCGGTGGACTCCGGCGTGGTTCAGGTCGTCGCGAGGTGGAAGCCGGCCCCGACTCCGCCGACGGCGTTCATTTCGTCGATGATGCTCAGGATCGGCGAACTGTGCTGGGCGCCGAACGCGTTGCCGACCAGGGTCTGGCCGTCCACGACGGGGGAGCCGGAGTCGCCGGAGTTGGTGAAGACGAGGTGGGTGAACCAGATTCCGTTGGTGCCCAGCTTGATGCCGCAGGTGAGGCCGGTCCGGTGGCCCTGCTTGCACATCCGGGTCCCGTTGGCGGGCGGCGCCCCGATCGACGTGATGGTCACCGAGCCCACGGTGGCGGTGGGGGCGACCCGGCTCTCGTCCAGCTTGATCACCGCGTAGTCCAGGCCCTTGGGTCCGGTGCTGAGCAGGTTGTTGGGCGTACTGACGTACGTCACCGTGCCGATCGCCCCCGTCTCCAGGTCGGGGCGGCTGGCGTTGACGTCGGCCGGGGCGAGGGCCGTCCCCGCCGGCGAGGTGTCCCGGTAGATCTGCTCGCCGACCAGCTTGGTGCCCTGCGCGTCGATGAGGCAGTGGGCGTTGGTCAGGCCCACCAGGTTGCCCGCCGCGTCGCGGCCGACGGCGGTGAGGGTACAGAGGTACCAGCTCGTGGGGGCCTCGGGCGTCGGGTTCAGCCGGAAGATGATCCCCGTGCCGCCCCCGACGGGCGTGAGCGACCGCGTGCCCGCGGCGGGGGCCTGAGCGGGGGCGGCGCCTGCGGACGGAGCCGCGGTGAGGGACACGGCCGTGAGGAGGACGGCCAGGCCGAGGGCGCGCAACGGACGTATCATGTGATCGCTTCCTTTGCGGGGAGGGGGAGTTGACCGGATCGCGGTTACGGCTCCAGTCAACTGCCGCGGCGATGAGAACTGCTTGAGTTTCTATCACCCGGGTGCCGGGAAGCACCGGCGAAAACAGGTCGGTCCCCGAGGAGCGGTGGTCGGAGGGTGATGGGGAGATCACGGGGCAGGTGGCGCCACTGACGGCCTGCACGGATCCGAGACGGGATGGCGTTGAGGGATTCCGGCGGGTGCCGGTCCGGGGGGAATCCCTCCGGACCGGCCCCGGGAGTCTCCTCCCCTGCTGCGGGTGCCGTTCGGGGAGGCGTGCCGGCGTGGGCGGGGCGGGGAACCGGGGCCTGCCGTCAACCGTGTCGCGGTGAACTCACCCTCGCGGGCGAATCGCCGTCCGTTCGGGCCCGGTGACCAAGCCGGGGCGGGGAGGGTGCCGAAGGCCGGGAGGAAGCGGTCCGGCGTTCGGCCGGGCCGAGGAGCCGAGACGGGACATGATGGCCAGCGAGCACATCGACACCCGGCTGCTGGAAGAACTCACCGAGCAGTCAGAGGACTTGAACAGCGACGCGCTGCGGGTCACCCGCGCCGCGCTGACCGACTTCGGGCAGGGCGCCGCGCCGGCGCGCCGCTGGTGGCAGCGCGGCACCGCGCCCGCCGGCCTGGCGGGAGCGGTCGGCCTGGCCGGTCGGACCCGGGCGGTGGCCTCCCCGTCGGCGACGGCGTCCGGGGACGACATCCGGGCGCTGCAGACCGCCGCGTCGATCGAGAACCTGGCGGTGGCCGTCTACCGGACCGCCGCCGGACTGCCGTTCATCAAGGACGGCAACAGGACGGTCGCCGCGTTCATCGCCAGGACCACCGAGCAGCACCAGGCCCACGCCAAGGCCTTCAACGCCGCCGCGACCGCCGCCGGCGGCACGGCGCAGCACGACCCCGACCCGAAGTACAAGGCCGTCGTCGACCAGGCACTGCCCACCGTCAAGACTTCGGCGGACGTGGTGGCGCTCGCCATCACGCTGGAGGACGTCGCCGCCCAGACCTACACCAGGAACGTCGGCCAGGTGGGCAACGCGGACCTGCGCAGGCTGTTCGCCTCCGTCGCCCCGGTCGAGGCCCAGCACCGCGCCGTCCTGCTGGCCGTACAGGCGCTGCTGGCGGGCAACGCCGCCGACCTGGTCGCCATCCCGGTCGACCCGGCGAAGCTGCCCGCCGCGGCCGGCGGCGTGGGCTTCCCCGACGCCTTCCACCGGACCGACAACGCCTCCCCGATCGCCGAAGGGGCCGTACAGTGACCACCGACCGCAGCTGGGAGCCCGCCATCGGCGAGGCCGAACTCACCCGTCTGACTCGCGAGATGGACGAGGCCCACCGAACCACCCTTCCGGTCATGCGGGCCACCGCCCGCGACCTGGTCCCGGAGATCCGCGCCACCGGGCCGGCCGACGCCGGGCGGCGCCGCTTCCTGCTCGGCGCGGGCGGGGCCGCCGCCGGTCTCGTCCTCACCGCGTGCTCCAGCAGCAGGAGCCGCACCAACCCCGCCCCCGGAAGTCCCGCCGCCACCGCGCCGGGCCCGGCCCCGGCGGCCGGGCAGTACACCGGAGACCTGCGGGTGGTGGCGCTGGCCACCGCGCTGGAGAACCAGGCGGTCGGCGCCTACCGGGCCGCGCTCGACGCTGCGCAGGCCGGCAGGCTCGGTTCCGTTCCCCCGGCGGTCGCGACATTCGTGACCACCGCGATGGCCCAGCACGCCGACCACGCCAAGGCCTGGAACGCCGTCCTCACCGGCGCAGGCGTGCCCGCGATCACCGACGTGCCGCTGTCCAACCAGCCGGACACCCTGGCCGCGCTCGGCAGGGCCGCCTCCGTCGGCGACGTCGCCGAGCTCGCGCTCCGGTTGGAGGAGCAGGCCGCCCAGACGTACCTCTTCGCGACCTACAGCGTCACCGGCGCCGCCGGCATCGCCACCGCGGCCAGTATCGCTCCGGTCGAGGCCATGCACGCCGCGATCCTCACCTACGTGCTCGGTCGGTACCCCGTCCCCGACGACTTCCTGCCCGTCGACAAGGCCGCCGGCCCCGCTCTGCTCATGGTCTGACCCCCTGGACAGGCGCGCGCCCGGCGGTACGGAAACCGACACCCCCCGGGTCCCGCCGGGCGCGCGCCCCACACCGATCAGGAGACCGCGCCGTGCCTTCCCCCCGGACCGCGACGGCCGGTGCCGGTCCCCGGACCGGGCTCGACGTGCGGTCCGTACGGCCGGCTGTGGTGAATCCCGATCGGCCGGTCCGTGCCCGCTACCCGAACCAGGAGGTTCTCATGCGTTGCTGCCGTCCGTACGGCAGGCTCGGACGGCCGCGGCCGTCCGGATCCGGCACCGGCCGGGGAAGGCGGCGCGGGTGAACGGCGTCGTGCGGCTGCCCGCTCCCCGGTTCCGCGGTCCGGACCTGCAGGAGCTGGTGGCCAGGACGGCGCTCGGCGACCAGGACGCGTTCGCCCGGCTGTACGACGCGGTGGCCGGCCCGGTGCTGGGACTCGTGCTGCGGGTGCTGCGGGATCCGGCGCAGTCGGAGGAGGTCACCCAGGAGGTGATGTTCGAGCTGTGGCGCACCGCGGCCCGGTACGAGCCGCAGCGCGGTGAGGTGATGGCCTGGGTGCTGACCATGGCCCATCGGCGCGCGGTGGACCGGGTCCGGGCCGCGCAGGCCGCCGCCGACCGGGACCACATGGCGGCCGCCCGGTCGCACGTCCCCGCGTTCGACGAGGTCGCCGAGCAGGTCGAGGGCCGGCTGGAGCGCGAGCAGGTCCGCCGGTGCCTGCGGTCGCTGACGGAACTCCAGCGCGAATCCGTGACCCTGGCGTACTACCGGGGGTACACCTACCCCGAGGTCGCCGAGCTGCTGGGAACCCCGCTCGGCACCGTCAAGACCCGGATGCGGGACGGCCTGATCCGCCTGCGCGACTGCCTGGGAGCGGGATCATGAACGCGGCACCCGATCTGCACACCCTCACCGGCGCGTACGCGGCGCACGCGCTGCCGGAAGGGGAGCGCGCCGCGTTCGAAGGCCACCTCGTCCAGTGCCCGGCCTGCGCACAGGAGGTCGCCGAGTTCCGGGCGGCCCTGGCCCGGCTGGGAGCCGCGGAGACGGTGGAGCCGTCGCCCGAGCTCAGGGCACGGGTGCTGCGGGGCATCGGCCACGTCCGGCAGCTCCCGCCGACGACCACGCCCGTCGTGCCACCGCGGCGTTCGTCGCGCCCGGGACGGCAGTGGCCCAAAGTGGCGCTGGCAGCGTGCCTGGCCCTGGCCGCAGGGTCCGGAGCGCTCGCGGTGCAGCAGCACGAACGGGCGAACCGGGCCCTGGCCCAGGCGAGCCGGCTGCGCGACCAGCAGGCGGCCGTCGCGAGCCTGCTGTCCGCTCCGGACGCGCGCACCGCCACTTCGGCCGCCGGCCCGGCCGCCGCCACCGTGGTGTGGTCGCCCGGCCGCGGGCAGGCGGCGTTCCTCGTCACCGGCATGCCCGCCCTGCCCCAGGGACGCGCCTACGAGCTGTGGTTCGACGACGCCGGCACGATGCGGCCGGCCGGTCTGCTGCCCGCGGGCAACGGGCAGTTGCTGCTCACCGGGAGCATCGCCGGCGCCGTCGGGGTCGGCGTGACCGAGGAACCGTCCGGAGGCTCGGACCGCCCCACCGGGCAGCCCCTCATGCTGCTGCCGCTCACCTGACTTCCCCGGCGGGCCGGGCCCGCCGACGAATCCGGCGGCAGTACGCAGATCGTGCGCCGGGCGGTGGCCGGGCGGTGCGGCGTGAAGCGCCCGGATCCGGCGGAGCGCGGCCCCGGCGGCGTCGTCCACGGGCGGACCGCTCGACCGGTCCGGGAAGTGGGCGCGCACGCCTCCCGCGCTCTGCTCGGGGCCGTGACGTGTGCGCGGTGTTGGGCCGATCGGATGGCGGGCCTTCGTCGTTCGGTGTGCCGGGGCGTCGCGGGACCGGGAAGGCCTCGGCGTGCGGGCTAGGTTCGGTGCGTGACCGGCAACGACGCGGTCCTGGTGCTGATGGTCGTCACGGCGCTGGGCTTCGACTTCACCAACGGCTTCCACGACACCGGCAACGCGATGGCGACCTCGATCGTCACCGGGGCCCTGCCGCCGCGCGTCGCGGTCGCCGTTTCGGCGGTGCTGAACCTGGTCGGCGCCTTCCTGTCGACCGCCGTGGCGGCGACCATCGCCAACGGCCTGGTCTCCAGCGGCGAGGTGACGCTGACCGTGGTCTGCGCCGGTCTGACGGGGAGCATCCTGTGGAACCTGGCCACCTGGTACCTCGGGATCCCCTCCAGCTCCTCGCACGCGCTGATCGGCGGGATGATCGGGGCGACCGTGGCCGCGGCGGGTTCCTCGGCCGTCAAGTGGCAGGGCCTGGTCTCCAAGGTGATCGTGCCGGCGGCGCTGTCGCCGTTCATCGCCGGCATGGTGGCCGTGGTCGGCACCCTGCTGGTCGCCCGCATCACCCAGGACGTGTCCGAACGCCCGCGCGAGCGCGGGTTCCGGCTGGGCCAGATCGGCTCGGCCTCCATGGTGTCGCTCGCCCACGGCACCAACGACGCGCAGAAGACGATGGGCGTCATCACCCTCGCCCTGATCGCCAACGGCAACCTCCAGCCCGGGGCGAAGGCCCCGGACTGGGTGATCGTCTCCTGCGCGCTGGCCATCGCCCTGGGCACGTACGCCGGCGGCTGGCGGGTGATCCGTGCCCTGGGCAAGGGGCTGGTGGAGATCGCGCCGCCGCAGGGCATGGCCGCGGAGTCGGCCTCGGCCGCCGTGATCCTCTGTTCCACCGACTTCGGCTACTCGCTCTCCACCACGCACGTGGCCACCGGATCGATCCTGGGCTCGGGGGTCGGGTGGAAGGGCGCCGAGGTGCGCTGGCAGCTCGCCCGCCGGATGGTGACGGCCTGGCTGCTCACCCTGCCGGCCGCCGCGCTGGTCGGTGCGGCGGCGTACCGGGTCGCGAACGGGATCGGCGGGACGGCCGGCGTGGTGGTGATCTTCGTGGTGCTCGTACTCGCGTCGGGAGCCTTCTTCGCCGCCTCCCGCTATGCGGCGGTGACCGCGGACAACGTCAATGCCGCGTGGACGGGTTCGGTGGTCCCGGAGCCTGTCAGGGACGAGGTGGCCCCGTGAACTCCTGGATCAACCTGGACGCGGTGTGGAGGATCGTCGTGGTGGGCCTGCTCACCGGCGCCGGCCTGCCGGCGCTGTTCGCCGTAGGCCTGCGGCTGCTCAACCCGCCCGGCCCCGCCGGCGGCTCGGCGGGCGGGCGGGCCACCGCCGGACCGGCCGCCCGCACCCTGGCCGGACTGCTCTTCGCGGTGGTGCTCGCGTCGATCGGGTGGGGCATCTCCGTCATCGTCGGCCACAGCTGACCGTCCGCCGTCCCGTGAGGCCGGGGCGTCCTGGCCGTATCTCCCGCGACCTGCCCGGATCCCGCTCCTGCCGGAGCCGCTGCGTGGATGACGGGAGGGTGTTCCCGTCGGTGAGATGCGGGCGGACGGTGCGCCGGCCGAGGCCCGGTCGGCCGATTTCGTCGGCCGGTTGTCCGGAACAGGACTTCAGGAGCCGCCACCCCGTCCGTACCGTGTGTACCCGGACCGCTACGTAACGTGTTCACGGGTCGAGGGTGAGGCCGGTTCGTCCGTCGTGCTGCGACGTCGAACCGCCTGCCCCTCACCCCTCACCCCCGTGCCGTACCGGCCGCCCCGTCCAGTCGACGAAAGGTGTGGAAAGCCCGTGGCTCTTCCCGACCGCGCCCAGACCCAGCCCGCCACTTCCCTGACGAGGGACTTGAACGCCGCCGTCGTGGTGCCCGACCCGGACGCCGACGCCGAGGCCGCGTTCGCCTCCCGGGGCCTGGTCGCCGCGCTGCCCGCCGACTTCACCGTCGAGAAGGAGGGCGGTGGCCCGGTGCCCGCCTGGTCGCTGGCACCGTTCCAGTTCCTGACCGGCCAGGCCCCGGACACCGTCAACCCGAGCCTGTGGCGCAACGCCCTGCTGAACATGAACGCGGGCCTGTTCGAGGTCGTCGAGAACGCCGTCTACCAGGTCCGGGGCCTGGACCTGTCCAACATCACCTTCCTGGAGGACCCCAGCGGAACCTCCCGGGAGATCGTCGTCGTCGACCCCCTCATCAGCGAGGAGACCGCCGCCGCCGCGCTCGCCCTCTACCGCGAGCACCGGGGCGACGACCGGGTGATCCGCGCGGTGATCTTCACCCACTCCCACCTCGACCACTACGGCGGCGTGCTGGGCCTGTGGGACGACCGGACCCCGCCTGCCGGCGTCGAGATCATCGCCCCCGACGGCTTCCTGGAGCACGCCGTCAGTGAGAACGTCTACGCGGGCAACGCCATGCAGCGCCGCGCCCAGTTCATGTACGGCTCCCTGCTGGAGCGCTCCGCGCAGGGCCAGGTGGACGCCGGCCTCGGCAAGGCCAACTCCCTGGGCACCTCGGGACTGCTCGCCCCGACCTTCACGGTCACCTCCGACCTCGCCGCCCCTGGCACCGTCCACACCTTCGGACCGGTGAACATCGAGTTCCAGCTCACCCCCGGCACCGAGGCCCCGGCCGAACTCAACTTCTACCTCCCCGACATCCGCTCCCTGTGCATGGCCGAGAACGCCACTCCCACCCTCCACAACCTCTACAGCCTGCGCGGCGCCCAGGTCCGCGACGCCAAGGCGTGGTCGGAGTTCCTGATCCAGTCCGCGGACTGGTACGCCGACCGCTCCGACTCCCTGTTCGCCTCCCACTTCTGGCCCCGCTGGAACAGCGAGGAGCAGCCGCAGACGGTCCGCTCGTTCCTCACCTCGCAGGCCGACCTGTACCGCTACCTGCACGACCAGTCGCTGCGGTTGGCCAACCACGGCCGGACCATGACGGAGATCGGCGAGGAGCTCGACGGCGCCGTACCGGACTCGCTGGCCGGGCAGTGGTTCAACCGGGGCTACTACGGCACCGTCAACCACGACTCCAAGGCCGTCTACCAGCGCTACCTCGGCTGGTACGACGGCAACGCCGCGCACCTGCACACCCTGCCGCCCGAGGAGGCCGGAGCCCGGTACGTCGACGCCTTCGGCGGCGCGGACAAGGTCGTGGACATCGCCCGGGCGACCTTCGACAACGCCAAGACCGCCCAGGACTACCGGTTCGCCGCCGAACTCCTCACCCACGTGGTCTTCGCCGACCCCACGAACACCGGCGCCCGCGGCCTCCAGGCCGACATCCTCGAACAGCTCGGCTACCAGGCCGAGAGCGGCCCCTGGCGCAACTTCTACCTCGCGGCCGCCAACGAGCTGCGCGTTCGCCCGGCGGACAGCCCCGTCACGCTGCCCTCCCCGCAGATCATCACCCCGCCGGTCCTCGCCGCGATGCCGCTGGACATGCTCTTCGACTACCTCGGCATCCGCCTCAACGGACCGAACGCCGCCGGCCGGCCCCTGACCATCGGCCTCACCGTCACCGACGGCATCCCGGACGACCCCACCACCTACACCCTGCGTGTGCGCAACGGCGTCCTCGTCCAGTACCCCGGCACCCTCGAACCCGCCACCGCCGACGCCGTCTACGACATCACCCGCGAGGGACTCAACCGGCTCGCCATCGCCGCCGCCACCCCCGACCAGCTCCTCGCCGACGGCTCCCTCACCGTCACCAGCGGCACCATCGACCCCCTCAACACGCTCAACACCCTCCTCGACACCTTCCAGTACTGGTTCGGCCTCACCACCCCCTGACCCCGCCCACCGGTCCTGTCCCTCCCCGCACCCGGGGAGGGACAGGACCCGCGTACACGGCGGTGCGTGCCCCGCACCGCCCCCTTCGCCTTCGCCTTCGCCGGCGGAAGGAGAACGGCGGCGACACTCGCGCGTCGTCCGCCGAGCGCCATTGACACCAGTCGGGTCCGACCGTGTCCGCCGCGCAAGCGGGCATCCGCCCATCGGTCGCGTGGTCCCGGCGAACGGGTAGGGGTTTCGCGCGGGACGCTCGTGGCCGACCGACGGGGGTCGTGTCGGAGCCGGGCGGTGACGGCGCGTCGGGCTAGGCTCCCGGGGTCGTCAGTGTCGAGGAACCGGAGGTCGAGACGGCTCGGCTCAGCCGTGAGCTCGTCATCGGATCGATGACGTTCTGGCTACGTCCGGCCTTCGGGCTGCGCGTCGCCAAGCGGTTCCAGACGATCGTGGGGTTCGACCGCGCCATGGCGCTGGCCTCCGCCGCGCTGACCGCGGCGATCCCGCTGGCGCTCCTCTGCGGCACCCTGCTGGCGGGCCTCGGGGACACCAACGTCGCCGATCGCGTCGTCGAGCGGTACGGACTCACCGGGGGCGGCGCGGAGGCGGTCCAGGAGGTCCTGTCGCCGTCGGCCGACACGGACGTGGGCGGGGACGTCTTCAGTGCTCTGTTCCTGCTGATCTCGACGCTGGGCTTCGCCCGGGCCGCGCAACGGCTGTTCGAGCAGACCTGGGAGCTCAGACCGCTCAGCGTCCGCAACACGCCGAACGGGCTGCGGTGGATCCTCGGCCTGGCGGCCTACGCGGTGGGAAGCGGTTGGGTGCACGCGGCCGTCGGCCGCCGATGGCACGACTGGGCGGCGGACCTCCTGGTGGCACCGCTGACCGGGGCCTTCCTGGTGTGGAGCGGGCGGGTGCTGTCCGCGAAGCGGATCGCCCCGCGTGACCTGGTGCCGTTCGGTGCCACCGCCGCTGTGGTGACGGCGCTCTACTCGGTCGGTGCGGCCGTCTACCTGCCGCGTCTGTTCAGTTCCTACGCCGGCCGGTACGGTGCGGTGGGCGCGGTCTTCGCGATGCTCTCGGGATTGTTCGGGGCGATGGTCGCCGTCGTCGGATCCGCGGCACTCGGACGCGAGGTCCACGACGAGCTGGGCCGCATCCGCCGTGGTGAGCGCCCGCCCGACGACGAAGTCCGCCGGGAGTGGCACGACCTGGTCGAGCAGGTCAGATCGCATTGGCGGACCGTGCAGGAGCAGGGTCCCCGTCGGCGTCGGCCGACCAAGTCGCACCCGCCGAAAGAGCACTGAGCGCGGCTTTCGCCGACGCCGACCGGCTTCTGTCGGGTGGGAGCCCGGCAACGGCACCACCGGCCGACTCCGCCGGAGTCCCGCCCGGGCCGTACGTCGTCCTCGACGACCGCACCCAGCCGCCGAATCCCCGGTGCCCGCCGAGTGCACCCCGGCGGCCGACGCGGGTCGGTGTTCGCGGTGCCGGCGGACCCGGCCGGTCCACCGACGCCCGCCGCGCCCCGTCCACCCCCGGCTCGCCGCTCCGCCGGAAGGCGCAGCCCCGCAGGCCCGGGGGCCGCGACCGCGTGACGATCGGCGGGACAGCACAACCTGCACGCCGACCGCCGCGTGCCGTGCGTCGTCCGCACACGGCATCCGGCCGCCGGGAGAAGGGCGCAGCACCCATGACCATCGACCGCCGACGCTTCCTCACCACCCTCGGCGCCGCCGCCACGGCGACGGCCGTCGCCGGCACCCCCGCCCGCGCACTCACCGCCTTCCCGGCCCGCCATCGCGGCTGGGCGGCGGCGCCCCCCGACTGGCAGGCGCTGCGCGATCGCCTGGGCAGCCGGCTGGTGCTCCCGCCCGACCCCGGCTACGGGACCGCCCGCCTCGGGTACAACGAGCTGAACGACGGCCAGTTCCCCGCCGCCGTGGCCCAGTGCGTGTCGGCCGACGACGTGCGGGCCTGCCTGGACGTGGCGCGCGGGCACGGGCTCCCGATCGCGGCCCGCAGCGGCGGCCACGGCTACCTGGGCTACAGCATCCCCGACCGGGGCCTGGTGATCGACCTGCGGGGGATGGCCGACGTCGTGGTGCACCCCGACGGCACCGCCGAGGTCGGCGCCGGTGCCCGCCTGATCGAGGTGTACGCGGCGCTCGCCCAGGCCGGCCGGCTGCTCCCGGCCGGCAGCTGCCCCACCGTCGGGGTCGCCGGGCTGACCCTCGGCGGCGGCATCGGCGTGTTGGCCCGCAAGTACGGGCTCACCTGCGACCGGCTCGTCGCCGCCGAGGTGGTGACCGCCGACTCGTCCCTGCTCACCGCCTCGCCCGTCGAGGAGCCCGACCTGTACTGGGCGCTGCGCGGCGGGGGCGGCGGCAACTTCGGCGTGGTCACGCGGTTCAGCTTCGACACCGCCCCCGCGCCCGATCTGACCGTCTTCGTGCTCCGCTTCCCGGCCGGCTCGGTGACCGAGGTGCTCGGGGCCTGGCAGGAGTGGGTGGACGGGGCGCCGGACGAGCTGTGGGCCAGCTGCCAGATATCGGGTGGCACCCCGCCCAGCTGCCGGGTCGTCGGCTGCTACGTGGGCGGCCCGGGCGGCGCTGCCCCCTTGATCGACCAACTGGTGGAGGCCGCCGGTACCGCCCCGACCTCGCGCACCGTCTCCCCGAGGGACTACCTCGGCGCCATGAAGTTCATGGCGGGCTGCTCGAACGACACCATCGCCCAGTGCCACCCCGTCTCGGAGGGCGGCAGGCTCCCTCGGGCCGGCTTCGTCGCGGTCTCCCGGATGCTGGGCCCGGTGCCACTGGACCCGGCGAGGGTCACCGAACTGATGGCCGGCCGCACCGGGGTCGACCTGCTGCTCGACTCGCTGGGCGGCGCGATCGGCGAGCTCGCCCCCAGCGCCACCGCCTTCCCGCACCGCGAGTCGCTCGCCAGCGCCCAGGTCTACGCCGGCGCCACCCCGGCGACCGAGGACCGGGCCCGCGCCACCGTGGACGCGATCCGCGACGGGCTCGCCGACCTCGGCGCGCTCGGCGCCTACGTCAACTACATCGACGCCACACTGCCCCGCTGGGGCCGCGCCTACTACGGCCGGAACCTGCCCCGGCTCCAGGCGGTGGCCGGCCGCTACGACCCCGACGGCGTCTTCGCCTTCCCCCAGTCGGTGGCGGCAGCCTAGAGGGGGAGGAGTACCTCGTCCTCGGCGAGGAGGACGTGCGCCTGCACGGCTACGACGACAGCGTCCCCACCGAGACCCGCGCTCCCGACCGGCTCGCCCGGAAGGCCGGGTGCTCACCCGCCCGGCCCGCGGGGCGGGCCGGGCGGGCGGGGCTGCTCAGCGCAGGCCGGCGAAGAGATCGTTCTCGGGAAGCTCCGCGCCGGTGGTGTCGTGGACCCGGACGAAGGTCTCCACACCCATCAGCTCGGTGAACTTCTCCTTGCCCATCTTCAGGAAGAAGATGTTCTCGCCCTGGCTGGCGTGCGCGGCCAGGGCGTCGAACTTCTGGCCGCCGAACCCGGTGGTGTCCACCCAGGTGGTGATCTCCTCGTCGGGGAGGCCGATCTCGGGCATCTCCGACGCCTCGGCGCCCGACGCCTCGGCGCCCGCCTCCTCGGCGCCCGGCTCCTCCCAGTCCGCGCCGAGCTCGCGCATGACCTCCCCGAACCGCGCCATCATCGAGCGAGGGGCTGTCGTCCAGTACAGCTTCGGCGCCGTGCCGGCCAGCTCCAGCGCCCTCGACGTGATGCGGTTGGCCTGGATGTGGTCGGGGTGGCCGTAGAAGCCGTTCTCGTCGTAGGTCACGACGACGTCGGGCCGGTACTGCCGTATCAGGTCGGCGAGGCGGGCGGCCGCCTCGTCCACCGGTGTCGTCCAGAACGAGCCGGGGGCGTCGTTGGTGGCCCAGCCCATCATCCCGGAGTCCCCGTAGTCGAGCATTTCGAGGTGGCCGACATCGAGGACCTCGCAGCTGGCCTGCAGCTCCTGACGGCGCATCGCGGCGACGGCCGCCGGATCGTGTCCGGCCTCGCCGGGCTTGACTCCTCCCGGGCCGTCTCCGCAGGCGCCGTCGGTACAGGTGACGAGCACCGTCCGGATGCCCTCGGCCGCGTAGCGGGCGAGCACACCACCCGTACCGGTGGCCTCGTCGTCGGGGTGGGCGTGCACGGCCATCAGGGTCAGGGGCCGGTCGGTCATGGGGCTCATCCTTCGGTCTGCCGGGTGTTCGGCCTCAGTCTGCGGCACGGGGCCGACAGAACGCGGTCCGCCGTGTTTCTGATCGACTGTTGGGAACGAGGGAGCCGCCGTCCCCTATTCCGGGGAGCCGGGCCGAGGCCGGCGGAAGGTGTCGCCGCCGGCCCGGTCTCCCTGCTGTCCGGGGCGGTCCGCTACCGCCCGGGCTCGCTCAATCGGCCGCCGCGTCCCGGGCGGAGGCCTCGGCCAGCTGGTCGAACGTGCGGTTCAGCACCGACCGGCGTTCCTCCTTGAACCCCGGGACGGGCTCCAGGCCGTCGATGGTCCGCTCCCAGACGGCCATGAACGCCGCCTTCCACTGCGTGATCACGTGGGCCTCCGGCAGGTGGTGGGCGCTGTGGCCGGACTGGACGAGGGTGTACAGCAGCTCCAGGTTGCACGGCACGGCGACGCCCCAGTACTCGTCGGGTTCGAGCTCGACGGGATCGCCCGCCATCGCCTGGGCGACCTCGGTGACGAGCCGGTCGATGACGATCGACAGGTGGTCGAGAGCCGTGTCGCTCTCGAAGTTCCCGCTGCCCCACGTGCCCACAAGGTCTCCTTCGAACGGTGTCGCCGTCTGTCCCGGTCATCGAAGCAGACGGCAGTGACACCGCCGGGCCGGCGGTCCGGCCGCCGCAACGGCGGCAGGGCCTCCCGGCGGGTCGGGGGAGTCGCGCGAAAGCGCTACGGGCGGTTGTGGTGGACGATCTGGACGAGGTTGCCGCAGGTGTCGTCGAACACGGCCGTGGTGACCGGACCCATGACGGCCGGCTCCTGCGTGAAGACGACACCCCGCTCGCGGAGCCGGGCGGCCTCCTCATGGACGTCCTCGACCTCGAAGGAGGTGGCCGGGATGCCGTCCTTGACCAGCGCCTCCTTGTACGGGGGGACCGCGGGGTGGCCGGAGGGCTCCAGCAGCAGCTCGGCGCCCTCGGGGTTCTCGGGCGAGACCACGGTCAGCCACCGGGCGCCGCCGCCGAGCGGGATGTCGTTCTTCTTCACGAAGCCCAGCACCTCGGTGTAGAAGCGCTCGGCCTTGGCCTGGTCGTCGACGAACACGTGGGCGACGTAGATCTTCATGCTCCGGTCTCCGGTTCCTGCTACCTGCGGCTTGAGCCAGCGCGAGACGATCTGCTCACCTCGGGGTCGAGAGCGGTGAGCCGCCCGACGAGTTCCTGCGTGGTGGGCTCCGTTGCCTGGGGTGATCCACACTAGCCCCGTCCGGGCTGCGACGGCGGGGGAGACGTGGTCCGGCCGTCCTGTTCCTCGGGCACGGGCCGGGTCGCCTCCTGCGCGCCCGGATCGCCGGGCCCGCATGAGGCGGTGCTGGTTCAGGACGACGTGGTCCCGAGGCGGCTGCCGGTCGTCAGCAGCTGGTACCAGGCGAAGCCCGCGTCCAGTCGCCCGTCCAGCGAGGACGGTTCCGTCCGCCGTGCGGGCCGTCCGGGTTCCGTCGGGTGGTCCCCGGCCGAGTCCCGTCCCGTACGTGCGCCGTCGACGGGTCCCGGGGCGCACGCTGCTTCCGTGGCCGCGCCGGTACGGGCGCGGCGCGATCGGGAGGACGAACATGACACGCACGCGCACACGCGGCCGCGCCGCCGCTCTGGCCGGTGCCGCTGCGGTGATCGCCGCCACCACCCTCGCCGCCCCGACCGCAGCGGCCGAAGCAGCCGGGGCCGGCGGTGGGATCACCGGGCAGGCGCCCTGCCCGGACGCGCCCGAGTTCCTCTGCGGGACCCTCACCGTCCCTCTCGACCACAGCGGCGCCACCCCCGGCACCCTCGACCTCCGGGTCGCCGTCACCGGCAACACCGCGGCGCCCAGGGGCGACCTGCTGTTCCTCACCGGCGGCCCCGGCCAGCCCGGCGTCCCGGCAATGAAACGGACGGCAAGCAGCCTGGAACCCGTCCTCAAGGACTACCGCCTCGTCATGTTCGACCAGCGCGGCACCGGCGAAGGCGCCCTCCAGTGCCCCGACCTCCAGGAGGACATGGGCTCCTCCGACCTCGCCGTCCCCCGCCGGCCGTCGATCGCCGACTGCGCCACCGCCCTCGGCCCCGACGCCCGCCACTACAGCACCGCCGACACCGTCGCCGACATCGACCTACTCCGCCGCGCCCTCGGCGCTCGCCGCCTCACCCTGGACGGCGTCTCCTACGGCACCTTCACCGCCCAACGCTACGCCCTCGCCCACCCCACCCGCGTGGCCCGGCTGGTCCTCGACTCGGTGACGCCCCGACAGGGCATGGACCCCCTCGACCTGGCCGCGCTGCCCGCCACCGCCCGGATCCTGCGCACCGCCTGCCGGGCCACCGGCTGCACCACCGACCCGGCCGAAGACCTCGCCGCCACCGTCCGCCGCTACGGCAACGGGGCGCAGATCCTCAGCGCGCTCACCGGCTACGAGTTCGTGGACCCCGACTACGGTCCGGTCCCGGAGATCCTCCATGAGGCCGCCGCCGGGCGGCCCGCGAAGCTCCAGGAGTTCTTCGACCTCGTCCACCGGGAGGTCGACACCGCCACGGCCGAGGAACTCAGCCAGGGCCTGCACTCCGCCACCGTGTGCGCCGACTCGCACTTCCCCTGGGGCACCACCGACACCCCCGTCGAAGGCCGACCGGCGGCCCTGGAGCGAACCCGCAAGCGGCTGACGGCCGAACAGACCTGGCCCTACGACCCGGCGACCGCGACCGGACTCGGCAGCCTCCTGGTCTGCCTCGACTGGCCGCGCCAACCGGTCCCGCCGACGCCGCCGGACCACCTCAGGCTGCCCGACGTGCCGGTCCTGCTGCTCGGCGGCGACCGGGACCTCGCCACACCGTGCGAACTGATGGACGAGTACGAGGAGTTCGCGCACCACCCGCAGATCGTGATCGTCCCCGGGGCCGCCCACTCGGTGCAGAACCGGGCCGAGAACCCGGCCGGGCGGCAGGCGGTCCACGACTTCCTGCTGACGTAGCGCGAGCCGGCGGCGGGCCGTTCCCGTCCGGGGAACGCGACGGCCCGCCACCTCGCCGACGGGCTCGGGGCCGACCGTCCCGAGGGCCCCGTGCCCGCCGCGGCCGCCGCCACCCCCGTCCGGACGCCATGACACCCGCGACCGCCGCCCGCACCCGCGTGACACTGCTGATCGCGGGCCGCCGGAACCGGACACCGCCCGAGGCGCCGTGACGACCAGCCGCCGTGACGACCAGTCGCCGTGCCGACGGCCGGCGGGGACATCGGCCGGCGTGTAGCGGAGGCCCCGGCCGGTGATCCGGGCGACGCACAGGGCGGGCAGGGCAGAGCTCACGCACGGTGCTCGCCGGGGGTGGTCAGCACCCGCCGCCGCTGGTGGAGCACGAGGCTCCGGGCGCGGTGGTGCCCAGGGTGATCAGCTGCGGCTCGGCCGGGGTCGTCGAGCAGCAGCCGGCGCCGCCCTGGGCGGCGTCCGGCTCGTCGAAGAGGCCGGCTCCGCCGCACACCCCGGTCTCGGGGAGGGTGAGTTCGACCCGGGCGGCGGCCTCGTGGTCCCCGGCGAGGGCGGCGGCGACGGAGCGGACCTGCTCGTAGCCGGTCATCGCGAGGAAGGTCGGGGCGCGGCCGTAGCTCTTCATGCCGACCAGGTAGGCGTCCTTCTCGGGGTGCGAGAGCTCGTGCGCGCCGTGCGGGTAGACGGTGCCGCAGGAGTGCTGGTTGGGGTCGATCAGCGGGGCGAGGGCGATGGGGGCCTGGAGGCGGTCGTCGAGGCCGAGGCGGACCTCGGAGAGGAAGGAGAGGTCGGGGCGCAGGCCGGTGAGGACGACGACCCGGTCGACGGGCTCGCTGCGGCGTCCGTCCTCGGCGACCAGCAGCAGCTGCTCGCCGGCCGTCTCGACGGCGGCGGTGCGGAATCCGGTGAGGGCGGAGGCGTGCCCGTCGTCGACGGCCTTCTTGGCCCGCAGGCCGAGCGCGCCCCGGGCGGGCAGCTGGTCGGCCTCGCCGCCGCCGTAGGTGGAGCCGGTGATACCGCGCCGCAGCACCCACACGGCATGCGTGCCGGCCTCCTCCTGGGCCAGGTCGGCGAGGTGGGCGAGGGCGGTGAACGCGGAGGCGCCGGTGCCGACCACGGCGGTGCGCTTGCCCGCGAAGCGCTCCCGCACGGCGGGGTCGCGCAGGTCGGGGATGCGGTAGGAGATGGGGCCGCCGGCCGCGCGCTCGCCGAGGGCGGGCAGGCCGTTCGCGCCGAGCGGGTTCGGGGTGGCCCAGGTGCCCGAGGCGTCGACGACGGCGCGGGCGATGACGCGCTCCTCCCGGCCGTCCGCCGACTCGACGTGGACGGTGAAGGGCTGCTCCTCGCGGCCGGAGTCGACGATGCGGTCGCGTCCGGCGCGGGCCACCCCGGTCACCGTCGCTCCGTAGCGGACGCGCTCGCCGAGCACGTCGGCGAGCGGCTGGAGGTACCGCTCCACCCAGTCGCGGCCGGACGGGTAGGCGGCGCCGTCGGGGCGGAGCCACCCGGTCGGCGCGAGCAGCTTCTCGGCGGCCGGGTCGACGACCTCGGCCCACGGCGAGAACAGGCGCACGTGTGCCCAGCCGCGCACCGCCGTGGCGGCCGACGGGCCCGCCTCCAGGACCAGTGGCTCGATGCCGCGCTCCAGCAGATGGGCGGCGGCGGCCAGGCCGATCGGGCCGGCACCGATCACGACGACGGGGAGGGGCTGTCCGGCGGCCGAGGCGTTCACGAGGATCTCCTTTGCTTCGACGTTTGTCGATGACCTGTTCGCGTCGCCAGCATGGCACTTGCTTTGATGAGCGTCAACATAGGTATTCATCGAAATAGATCGGAGGGTTGTCCAGGTGCGGCAGTGCGGTCGGTCGCCCCGGCCGCATCGGGACGCGTCGCGGCCCTGCCGGGGCCTGGGCGGGCCGGCTTCCCCATTGATTCAACGCATGTCAATATTGACGCATGTCGAACGTGCAGACGCTTCCCCTCGCGGAGCCGGTTCAGGACGCGCCCTGCTGCCCGCCGATCACCTCGGCCGGCCTGTCGGAGGCCGACGCCGCCCGGATGGCCGTGATGTTCAAGGCGCTCGCCGATCCGGTGCGGCTGCGGCTGTTCTCCCGGGTCGCGGCGCACGAGGGCGGCGAGGCGTGCGTGTGCGACATCCAGGACGTCGGCGTCTCGCAGTCCACCGTCTCGCACCACCTCAAGAAGCTGCGCGAGGCCGGACTGCTGAGCAGCGAGCGGCGAGGCACCTGGGTCTACTACCGGGTCGAGCCCGGGGTCCTGGCCGCCATGGCCGGCATGCTCGCCGCCGCGGCGGGCTGACGCCTCCGCTCTCCGGGCGAGGAAGCGTGCGGGGCGCGGGTGGGGGACTGGCCGTGGTGCCGATGGCGCCCGGCCGCGGCGACCAGGTGCTGGAGGTCTGCCGGGCCGGGACCGACGGGGGAGACGCCGCGTTCGAGACCGTCGCCCCGTCGTGGACGGCGTTCGACGCGGCGAGGCTGCCCGAGCACCGCTTCGTCGCCGTCGAGGACGACGGGCGGGTTCTGGGCCGGGTGGCCGCGAGCCGGGTCTCCGACCGCCCAGAATGATGCGAGCGGAGCGGTGGGGCGCCGTGTTCCCGTAGTGCATAGCGCAGGTGACACCGGCGCGAGGAGATATCGCAGCAACATCACTGGTTCTGGTGAATATTGACGCTACGTCAGCTCTTCACCTTCTGATCTGATCATGATGTCGATCGGCATCCGTTCACAGAGAAGGTGGTTCCGAATGACCAGTGACACGACTCCGTCGGTCACCGAAGCGACGCTCACCGACATCGCCACCAACGGCATCTGGGGCCCGGGCCACAGCGTCAGCCAGGCTGTCGTTGACGTATCCCAGGCATTGCTCGCCTCTCTTCAGGGCCAGGAGGGCGTCGAACTCCCGCCGGAGCTCTCGGAGCTGGTGGCCGAGGTGCAGCGGATCGCCACCGTCGCACTGCCCCGCATCACCGCGAACGACGGTGTCCGGCTGTCGGCGTTCAGCATCAAGCTGAAGGACGGCGCCCCGCACCCCGTGGTGATCGTGCCCGCCGGGTGGAACCCGTACGGCTGGCTGCCTTTCCTCCACGCCTACCTCAAGCTGGCGCAGCGCGGCTACCACGTGCTGGCCTACTCCCCGCGCGGTATCGGCATCAAGGGCTGGCTGTCGACCTCCGAGGGCTTCGTCGACGTGGCCGGGCCCAACGACTGGGCCGACGGCTCGTCGGTGATCGACTACGTGCAGGAGGCCCTCGACCCCAGCCGGATCGGCTTCCTCGGCGAGTCCTACGGTTCCGGGATCAGCCAGTTGGTCGCCGCGAACGACCCGGCCGGTCGCGTCTCCGCCGTGGTCGCGCTGAGCACCTGGGGGAACCTCGCCACCAGCCTGTACAACAACGGCACTCGGCACCTGGCGGCCGTGCAGGCGCTGATCGACTTCACCGGCGGCCCGCTGGAGGAGAAGTTCGACGAGGAAACCCAGCGGCTCCTCAAGAACTTCCTCAACGGCCGGGACCTCGACGAGGTGGTCGAGTGGGGCACCGAGCGCTCCCCGGAGGCCCACGTCGACCGGACCAACGCGCAGGGCATCCCGACGTTCCTCTCGAACACCTGGCACGAGACGCTGTTCCCGGTCAACCCGGTGCTCGACCTCTTCGAGCGGCTCACCGTCCCGAAGCGGCTGAACCTGTGGATCGGCGATCACGGCGCCCCCGAGGGCCCCGGTCTGGCCGGGCTGGTGACCGGCCTGCCGTTCCCCGGGCTGGCGGTGCCGACGCGGGAGGCCTACGAGTGGCTGGACCACTTCCTGCTCGGTGCGGACAACGACGTGCCGAACTGGACGCCCGTGAACAGCCAGAGCATGTTCACCTACCAGACCGTCGCCATCCCCGGCGGCACCAAGCTGATCACCGTCCCCGCGCGCCGCGAGACGTACGCGTCCTGGGACGAGGTCACCACCGGCAGCGAGGCCTGGTACCTCACCGGCGCCGACGGCACCGGTGACGGCAAGCTCACCGACAAGCCGACCGTCGGGTGGTCGCGGGAGTTCGAGGCCGGCGCCCTGACCTCCTCGGTCGCGGGCGAGCTGCTCAAGACCGGGCAGCAGGAGTGGTTCGGCAACCCCAGGTCGTACGAGCCGGCGAATTTCGAGCGCGGCCAGCTGCTGGTCTGGTCGACCGAGCCGCTGACCGGATCCGGCGAGGTGGCCCGCCGGATCCGGGGCGCCGCCACCGTGCGGCTCACCGTGCGCAGCAGCACCGACGCCGCCACCGTGATCGCCTACCTGTACGACGTCGCCCCGGACGGCACCGCCCGGATCATCACCCACGAGCCGTTGACGGTCACCGGCCTGACCCCGAACGTCAACACCACCGCCGGCTGGACCCTCCAGGCCGCCTCCTACGACCTGCCGACCGGCCACCGGCTCGCCCTGGTGGTCAACAGCCGTGACCCGCTGTACTCCTACGCGGGCTCCGACCTTCCCGCCCTCACCACCACCACGGTCAGCTCCGTGAGCGGGAGCGAGGCCCGGTTGGAGCTGCCGCTGGGCTGATGCCCCCAGGGCTCCACTGCCCGTACAGCAGCCCGCCGATCGGTGTGCGGCGGGCTGCTGTACGGGTGTCGCCGGGGCCGGGCGGGAACGGCAACGGCCACCTCGTGATCACCGGGTTGTACAAACTCCTGAAGATCACGCGGTGGCCGCGGGCCGCAGCATTGACGCCGTCCGTTGGCCGGCGGTGTTCGACCAGGCCGTGGTCCGGATCGCGGGCCCGTTCAAGCAGGTGCGACCGCGTGCCACGGTCCGCTCCTTCGTGCTCACCCTTCTCTCGGGCCTCGTGCGGAAGAACTGCTGCCTTCCTGCCCTTTGCCCTGCTGCCCGCGTCGCCCTGAGGGGCACGCACGCACTGGACCGCTGCCGTGACCGGCGCCGCCTATGCGGGGAGACGGTCCGGCGTCGGGGTCGCGCCCAGGGCCTCGCCGATCTGCGCCACAGCTGCGCGGGCGGTGCGGCCGACACCGATGAGGGTGGCGGAGGCGGGGCCGGTCCAGTCGCCGTAGCCGAGCAGGTGCACGCGCGGATCGGCGGCGGCTCGGGTGCCGTCGGTGGCGATACGGCCGCGCTCGCCCGTGCGCAGGCCGAGCGGGGCCAGGTGGTGGAGGGCGGCGCGGAATCCGGTGCACCAGATGACGGCGTCCGCGGGCCACACGGTGGCGTCGGCGAGGAGCGGCCCCTGCGGGGTGAGGGCGGTGAACATCCGGTGGTCGGGGAGCAGCGCGGCGGCGCGGGCCCGGCGGACGGGTTCGACGGCGACGATGTCGCCGAGGTCGGAGATGCGCGGGCCGCCGTTCCGGACGCGGCCGGTGGCGATCTCGAACAGGGCGCTGCCGTCGATCTCCTCGGGCAGCAGGCGGGCGGGGCGGCGGGTCACCCAGCGCACGGCATCGGCGTGCGGGGTGAGGTCGGCGGCGATCTGGGCGCCGGAGTTGCCGCCGCCGACCACGACGACCCGCTGCCCGGTGAAGTCCTCGGCGCGGCGGTAGTCGCGGGCGTGCAGCTGCCGGCCGGTGAACGTCTTCCGGCCGGGGACGGCGGGGACGAACGGGCGTGACCAGGAGCCGGTGGCGCTGATGAGCGCCCGGGTGTGCCAGGTGCCGTCGTCGGTGCGGGCCAGCAGGCCGCCGTCGCCGGTGTCCTCCACGGCGCGGACATGGACGGGGCGGTGGACGGGCAGCTCGTAGCGCTTCTCGTACGCGGTGAGGTAGTCGACGACGTGTGCCGCGTCCGGGTGGTCGTGCCCGCTCTGGTGGGGCATCGGGCGGCCGGGCAGTGAGGCGTAGGCGGCGGGGGAGAACAGCCGCAGGCTCTCCCAGTAGTGCCGCCAGGCGCCGCCCGGCGCCTGGGCGGAGTCGAGGATCGCGAAGTCGAGCCCGGCGCGCCGCAGGTAGTAGCCGGCGGCCAGTCCGGCCTGACCGCCGCCGATCACGAGGACCTGGACGCTGCGGTCGGGGCCGGTCACCGGCCCGCCCCGGCGATCGGCGGGCGGCCGTTGCGGTGTGCTGCGGGTACGCCCGCGCCGTGCTGCCGGCCGGCACCGGCAGCGGGCGCGGGTGTGCGGTGGAGGCAGGTCACCGGGAGGGCTCCACCGCCGGGGTGATCCGGGTGGTGAACTGCCGCCGCCAGGCCAGGGAGACGTACACGAGGCCGATGAGGACGGGGACCTCGATGAGGGGGCCGACGACTCCGGACAGGGCCTGGCCGGAGGTGACGCCGAAGGTGGCGATGGCGACGGCGATGGCGAGTTCGAAGTTGTTGCCGGCGGCCGTGAAGGCGAGGGTGACGGTGCGGTCGTAGGCGAGGCCGATGGCCTTGCCGAGGGCGAAGGTGCCGAACCACATGATCGCGAAGTAGACCAGCAGCGGCAGGGCGATGCGGGCGACGTCGCCAGGCCGGTCGGTGATGGTTCTTCCCTGGAGGGCGAAGAGGATCACGATCGTGAAGAGAAGTCCGTACAGCGCCCAGGGGCCGATCCTCGGCAGGAACGTCCGCTCGTAGGTCTCGCGGCCGAGCTTCTTCTCACCCAGACGTCGGGTGAGGAACCCGGCCAGCAGCGGGATGCCGAGGAAGATCAGCACGTTGACGACGATCTTGCCGACGGAGAAGTGCAGGTCGTCCTGGGCCAGGCCCAGCCAGCCGGGCAGGAGGTCGAGGTAGAACCAGCCGAGCAGGCCGAACGCGACGACCTGGAAGACGGAGTTGAGCGCGACCAGGACGGCGGCGGCCTCGCGGTCGCCGCAGGCGAGGTCGTTCCAGATGATGACCATGGCGATGCAGCGGGCGAGGCCGACGATGATCAGGCCGGTGCGGTACTCGGGCAGGTCGGGCAGGAAGATCCAGGCCAGCGCGAACATCACCGCCGGACCGACCAGCCAGTTGATCACCAGCGAGGAGGCCATCAGCTTCCGGTCGCCGGTGACGGTGTGCAGGCGGTCGTAGCGGACCTTCGCGAGCACCGGGTACATCATGACCAGCAGGCCGACGGCGATCGGCAGGGAGACGCCCCCGATCTCGACCTTCGCGAGGACGTCGTTCAGGCCGGGGATCAGGCGGCCGAGACCGATGCCCAGGCCCATGGCGATCAGGATCCACACCGCGAGGAAGCGGTCCAGGAAGGAGAGCTTGCCGACCAGCCCGGCCTCGGGGGAGTCCGGAGGCGCGGTGGTCCTGGTCGGGGTCACGGGCAGGCCCTCTTCGTGTCGGCGCACGCGGTGGCGCGGGCGGTGGAGGCGAGGTCGCCGAGGAGGCCCACGACGCTGTCCAGGGCATCGGGGCGGAGCTTGTAGTAGGTGAAGCGGCCGCAGGGCTCGGTGTCGACCAGTCCGGCCTCGCGGAGGATCTTGAGGTGGTTGGACAGGTTGGTCTGCCGGGCGCCGGTCTCCTCGACCAGGTGGCTGGTGCACAGGGCCTCGCGGGCGAGCAGCGTGAGGATCCGCATCCTCAGCGGATCGGCCACGGCCTTCAGCACGTCCACCGCGCTCTTGGTATCACTCTCCGCTGACATCACCATGTGGTGATACGTTAGTCGATGTCGGCGGCAGTTCCAACCCCGTCGCGGCGCCCGCCGGCCGAGCGGCCCGCGGGTGCCGGAGTGTCAGTCCCGGAGGGCGGGTCGGCCCTGGGCGCGGCTCAGGATCCAGACGCCGTAGGCGTCGTTCGCGGGGTGCAGCTGGTAGGTGCCCGCCCGCAGGTCGACGCGCAGTCCGGCGGCGGCCAGGTCCGCCTCGAACTCCGCCGCGGCGTAGGTCCGGGCGTGCGGCGGTGGGTCCTGCAGGTGGAAGCCGACCAGGATCCGGCCGTTCTCGCCGAGCACGTCGCGCATTGCGCCCAGTGCCCTGCGCTCCGTGCCCTCGGCCAGGTAGACGATCACGTTGCCCACGCAGACCACCAGGTCGAACGGACCGTCGTCGGGGCCGAGATCGAGGATGTCGCGTTCCTCGATCGGCAGCCCGGGGTAGGTTTCGCGGGCCTGGCGCACCAGGTTCTCGTCGGGCTCGATCGCGACCACGTCGTGCCCCCGCCGCAGGAGTGCCGCGGTGACCCGGCCCATGCCGGCGCCGGCGTCGAGCACCCGGGCGCCGCGCGGGAGGAGCGTGTCGGCGAGTCGGGCCTCGCCGTCGACGTCCTCGCCGGCGGAGATGAGCTCGGCGAACCGCTTGCCGAAGCTCCCGCTCTGCCCCGCCTCCTCCCAGCGGGTTCGCCGCGTCGTCGTCGGTAGGGGCTTTCCGAGTGGCAGCGTGATCCTGTCCATGCCTCGAATCCTATGGCGATGGCGCCGATGCAGGTCACGGCCGCGGAAGCGCCGCTCGCAGGCCCCGGTGCGTCGCCCCGCCGCCCTGCTGGTCGTGCCGCCCGATTGCATCACTGTCGACTGACATCACTGTGCAGTGATACGTTTGTCGAGGTCGGCGGCTGCTCGAAACCGACCACCGGGTCCACCGGCGCGAAGGGTCTGCGGGCACCGCAACGGCCGCAAGACCGTGCCGCAGGCGCGGACCGTCCCCGTCGCGTCGTGCGGCACCCCGTCTCCGAGGAAGAGTGAGATGACCACCTCCCCCGCAGCCTCCGTGCTGTTCGTCTGCGTCCACAACGCCGGCCGCTCCCAGATGGCCGCCGGCTTCCTCGGCCACCTCGCGGGCGACCGCGTCGAGGTCCGCTCCGCCGGCTCCGTGCCGGGTGACCGGGTCAACCCGGCCGCCGTCGCCGCCATGGCCGAACTGGGCATCGACATCTCGGACCGGACGCCGAAGGTCCTCACCACCGAGGCCGTCCAGGCATCCGACTACGTGATCACCATGGGCTGCGGCGACGCCTGCCCGTACTTCCCCGGCAAGAAGTACCTCGACTGGAAGCTGGAGGACCCGGCCGGCCAGGGGGTGGAAGCGGTGCGCCCGATCCGCGACGAGATCAAGACCCTCGTCGAGAACCTGATCGCCGAGATCGACGCCGAGCAGCCGGAGGGCTGACGACTGGTCGAACCGGGCCACCCCCGCGTGGGCGAGTCGTACGGCGCGCGCCAGCTCGGCGGCGGGCAGGTTCTTGAGCAGGTGGCCCACCGCTCCGGCCCGCAGCGCCTGGGTGACGTACGCGTCGTCGTCGAACGTCGTCAGCATCATGACGCCTCGCGCCCGGAGTCGGTGCACCGGGCGGTCGAGCGGATCTCGGTGACCGGGAACATCAACCGCCCGCTGATCAGCATCCAGGGCACGCTCGACGCGCTGACCCCGCCGGCGACCTTCGGTGACGTGTACGACCGGATGGTCACCGCCGCCGGGAAGGCGCCCCTGCACCGCTACGTCCACGTCCCCGGCGGTACCCACCCGACGGCCTGGTGAGGATCGACAAGGAGTGCAAGCCGATGCTGCCGTCCTTCGTCGCGGCGTTCGACGAGCTGGAGGACTGGGCGCGGCCGACCACCCGCTCGTAGCCCCGCCCTCGGCAGCCGACGGCCCGGCCCCGTCCGCCCCCGCGGCGGGAGCGGACGGGGTGAACGGGGCCGTCCGGTGCGGCCCGTCGGCGTGCCCGGCCGCCGGGCGCGGGACAGGGTGGTTTCCGAGCGGTGCGCCGGAGAGGCCGTACGAAAGGAACCGGTATGACACGGGTGCGCGAGGCCGGGGACCTGGTGCGGCGGATGTGGGCGGTGAACCGGCCGCTGGCCGTCACCTGTGCCGTGATGGTCGCGGTGCTGGCCGCCGCCCTGGTGGGCCTGGTCGTGGGCCGGCAGTCGATCACCGGGCAGCCGGCCTGGGCGAAACCGGCCCGGTTCGCGCTGTCGATCTGCCTCTACTCCCTCACCCTGATGTGGCTGCTGACCTTCGTGCGCGGCCACGAACGCCTCGTGCGGGCGGTCTCCCTGGTGACCGCCGTGGCGCTGAGCGTGGAGATGGCCCTGATCGCCGGCGCGGCCGCGGCCGGGACCACCAGCCACTTCAACTTCACCACCGCGACCGCGACGGGGGTGTGGCTGACGATGGCCGTGTTCATCGTGGCCACGTGGGTGATGACCCTGGTGACCGTCGGCCTGCTGCTGGTCCAGCGGGTGGAACCGCCCGCGTTCGCGTGGGGGCTGCGCCTGGGCGCGGGTGTCTGCGCTCTGGGCATGGCCGTCGCGTTCCTGATGACCCTGCCCACCGCCTCGCAGCGCGAGGCCGCTGCCCGGGGCCGTGGCATGCCCATCATCGGCGCGCACACCGTCGGGCTCGCCGACGGCGGCCCGGGACTGCCGGTCACGGACTGGAGCACGCTCGGCGGCGATCTGCGGATTCCGCACTTCGTCGGCCTGCACGCCCTCCAGGTACTGCCGCTGATCGGCCTTCTCCTCGCCCGCCGGCCGCGCCGGGTGGCTCCCAGACACCGGGCCGCGCTGATGTGGATCGCCGCGCTGACCTATCTGGGCCTGGTGCTCGTCCTGACCTGGCAGGCGCGCCGCGCCCAGCCGGTCACCGCTCCCGACGTGCCGACCGGCGCTGCGCTGCTCGCCCTGGCCGTCGCGGCCGGCGCGGCCGCGCTCCTGGTCCTGCGGCACGCCCGCGCCACGAGCGGCTGACCCGGCTCCCCGACCGGCACGGCCGCACCCGCGCCCGCACCCGCACCGGCTCGGCCGGCGGATCGCCGGTGCGGCCGTCGAGCTCACGTGATGCCATCTGCTGACGGGTCGACGGTCTCGGTGTCCGCCTTCGCGACCGTGACGCGCGTTCAGGCGTCGGGCCGACGCATGGCCGCGACACGGTGCCGGACAGCTCCGTCACAGGTGGCTGTTCGACGTTCAGCCGCCGGTGGGGACCTGAACGACTTTCCAGCTGTCCGAGTTCACCCGGTTTCCCGGGACCCAGACGGATGTCTCGCGCCGGTTGTCCGTGATCAGGCTGCTCGCGTAGAGCCAGCCGGAATAGTGGAAGTTCTGCAGGCCGATGCTGTCGTTGTTGCAGATCACGTTCTCACCGCCGACGGTGAGGGCGGCGTCATCGACATGGACGTCGGCGTAGAAGCCGCAGATCCCCTTGGCACTGAATCCGTCCGGAAAGAGCACGTCGCTGGTGCGGTTCACGGTGGTCAGACAGATGTTGTCCCCCTGCTTGGCCGTGAAGTCCCCGGTCACCTGAAGCCCGCCGTTGAGGGTGGCGGCGTCATCGACGGCGAGGCCGCCGGTGGTGCTGAGGTCGCTGCCGAAAGCGCCGCTGCCGGAAGCGGTGAGGTTGCCGGCGATGTCGACGGGGCCGGTGACGGTGAGGCCGTTGTTGTCGGTGAGGATGTGGGTGTGGCTGTTGATCTGCAGCTCCACGCCCGACGGGCCTCGCAGTTCGCGAATCCGGACGATCGCGTCGCTGCCGACGGCGTCGATGTCCCCGTTCGCCGTCAGCAGCCCGTCGACCGTCACGGTGCCGAGTGCCAGGTCGGGCTTGTCGACCGTCACGCTGGTGTGCAGGTAGTGGGTCACCGTGTGGCCGTCGGTGGTGAGGCCGGCGCGCAGGTGGAAGGTGGCGTCGCGGTGGAGGGGGGCCGGGGTGGTCCAGGTGCGGACGTTGGTGACGTCGTAGGACGTGTTCTCGTGGAGCATGGTGTAGGTGGCGCCGTGGGAGGCGGTCCAGGTCAGGGTGACCGTGTCGCCGTTGGCCAGGGTGGTCCGGCCGTCGTCGAGGAACGTGGGGAGCAGGTCGCTGAACCGGAAGCCGGGCAGGCACTTGCCGAGGTCGAACTCGGCGGTGCCCTTCACGGTGTCGCCGTCCTCGTCCCGGGTCCGCTCCAGGACGTCGAGGGTGGTGACGCCGAGTTCGCCGTTGACGGCGATGCCGGTGAGCTCGAGGAGCAGGCCCTTGTCGGTGACGTCGACGTAGCCGCTGTCGCTGGTGGGGGTCGCGGTGAAGGTGCCGTCGTTGCCGTTGGTGAAGGTCCAGTCGGCGGCGGGGCTCACGGTGGTGTCGATCCGGTCGAGGTGTTCGGTGAGGGCACCGGCGCCCGCGCCGCCGACGAGCGTGAACTTGATGGAGGTGACGCGGACCGGGTCGGCGCCCGGGTTGGCGGCGGTGATGGAGATCTTGGCGGGGGTGGGCGTGGTGTCGGCCGGGGTGATCTCCAGGGGTGAGGGGGTGGTGGTGACGAGGTAGATCAGGGACGTGCCGGCCGGGGCCGCGGCGCGGATGAACACTGGTCATGCTCCTTGGGGGTTCGGGGTGTCGGGCCGGTGGCGGCCCGCACCGTGCGGGCCGCCACCGGGTCGCGCTGCTGCTACCGGTTGTCGGTGACCGCGCCGCGCAGGCGCAGGCGGCCGGTGCGGGCGCTGAGGGGAGTGGCCGGGACGTGGCCCGGGGTGCCGGCCGGTGCCAGGGGGATGTCCTGCCAGCCGGTGGTGGTGGGTTCGGCCCAGCTCCAGTCGCCGTGGCGGACGGAGGGACGGGGCAGCACCCAGCCGGTGGCGGGCCGGCCGTCGGCGCCGGTGACGGCCCGGGGGCCGGTCAGGAGCGGGCCGAGGCGGAAGGAGACCTCCATCCGGGCCAGCGCGGGGGTGACGAACTCGGCGGGGACGTCGAAGACGGAGACCGGCAGGATGTCGCTGACCGCGTGGACGGTGGCCCGCGGGTCGGCGAGCAGGGTCAGGTACTGCGGGGTGCCGGCCGTGGTGAGCGGGAACCCGGTGCCGATGGCGGCCAGGTACGACGGGGCGGAGTCCGGCAGGTGGACGGTGCGCAGCGTGGTGTAGTCGTCGCCGCTCGCGTAGCCGATCAGGCCGTCTGCGAGGTTCTCCAGGGCACCGAGCCGAACACTCCACCCGAAGTCCAGCGAGGCCGGCCGGGGCGCCGTGCTGCTCGGGTCCAGCACGTACTGCCACTGCTCCCAGCTCGGGTCCATGGCCACCGGCCCGTCGAGTTCGAGGGCGAGGCGGGTGCGCAGCAGGGCGAGCGGCCGCCCCGCGAGCACCGTCATGGTGGTGTCGTCCCAGCCGCCGAGCGGGTTGACGGTGCAGAGGGTCTCGTCGATGGCGGTCAGGGCGGCGGCGAGGGCCTCGGGCCCGGCCTCCCGCAGGCCGGTCAGGAAGCCGGCCAGGTGCGGGAGCCCGGGGGAGAGGCTCTCCAGGGTGGGGTAGGCCGAGCCCGGTGCCGGGTCCCAGACGACCTCCTGCCGGTCTCCGTCGGTGCGGACGGTCCGGCACTGGCCGAGCGCGCCGCCGGCGGGGTCGAAGGCGGCCAGGGCGGCGTCGAGGTGGTTGGGCAGCAGCCAGCCGCAGACGGGGTTGACGCCCGCGTGCAGGTCGAGCACCTGGCTGTCGTCGGTGGCGGAGACGGCGTCGAAGCGCAGCCGGGCACCCTGGAGCAGGCGGGGGCGCAGCTCGGCCCACCGGTACGGGAACTCCGGCAGGATCGTCGCGCCCTCGTCGGGTCGGACGCTGTCGGCCAGCACCAGCGGCTTCTTGTCGTTGTCGGTGGAGCTGCCGCTGCCCTGCGGATTGATCGGATCGGTGACCTGGCCGAACTGGTCGACGACCGCGATGCGGTCGAAGTAGAACTGGCCGGCCCGAAGGTGCGGGAACCGGGAGGCGGGCCAGGTGCCGCCGCGGGAGGGCAGCCCGCCGGGGACGGGCGTGGTCTGGCACTGGGGGCCGATGAGGGCGGCGAGGCCCTTGGTGTCGTCGGGGTGGGCGCTCAGGTCCGGGTCGCGCAGGGTGATGCGCGAGGTGAGTCCGTCGAGGGACTGGCTGAGCAGGTCCCAGCCGGCGACCTGGTCGGCCAGCTGCTGGAGTTCGTCCTGGGGCGCGTCGGGGTGGGTTGCGCGGTACTGCCCGATCCGGGCGGCGAGGTTGAAGGTGGCGTGCGGGGTGAGGTAGATCCGCCCGGTGTAGGAACGGTGGACCGGCGGGTCGGCCGGTCCGGTCCGCTTCCAGTGGTAGCGGGTGCCGTCGAACTCCCAGCAGTCGCTGCCCTCGGCGTCGTGCGGGATGGGGTAGTAGAACAGTTCGTAGAGCAGGTAGAGCGGCTTCCACGGCTGCCGCCAGCTGCTGGTGCCCAGGGCGGGGAGGGTGCCGGTGACCCTTCCGGCCGGGTCGGCGACGGCGTCGTCCAGGGTACGGGCGGCCTGGGCCTGGTCGAGCAGCCAGAACTCGCCGAGCAGGGTGCCGACGGTGGCGGCCTCGGACAGCCGGGTCAGCGGCGGTCCGGGCGCGGTGGCCGGGGCGGGGGTGATGCCGCTGCCCAGGTCGATGCCGGTGAGCAGCTGGTGCGGCATGCGGCAGGGGAGCGCGGCGCCGAGGTCGGCAGGGGCCGGTGTCCCGATCCCGTTCAGCAGGACCACCGGGTCCTGGGCGTGGTGGAACTCGCCGAGGGGGGAGCGCTTGAGCGTGCAGGTCGCGGGATCGGCGCCGTGCGCGGTCAGATAGGCCCGGGCGGCGGCGGCCAGGTCCTCGTCGGTGGCGCCCCAGGGGATCGGGTGCGCATGCCCCGAGCCGGGGTCGCGGCGGGCGGCGATGTCGGCGGCCAGTGCCGTGACCCGGGCGGCGAGGCTGCCGTCCACGGTGGGCTTCAGGGCCGCGGGGAGCGCGTCGGCGTAGGCGTCGGGGACCTGGTCCGCGTTGTTGAGCCACCAGGCGCCGTACAACTTCCACTGGGCGTCGGCCAGGTCGCGGACCGCCGCGTCGTGGTCGGCCTGGTCGGCGTTGAGCCGGGCGCGGAGTTCGGCAAGGGCGCTGCCGGTGCCGTCGACGCCACCCCCGGTCCCGCTCTCGACCAGGTCCCAGACGTCACCACCCTGCGTGGCGCCGAACCAGGCGCGGTGGATGGACTGGTCCACGGCTTCGGTGCCCGAGTCGTCCAGCGCGTCGAGCAGGCCGTGGGCCAGTGCCTCCAACCGGGCGGCGTCGCCGGCGTCGGTGCCCTTGGCGACCAGCAGGGCGGTGAGCGCGTCGATGGAGCTGTTGCCGACGGCCACGTCCACGTCCACGCCCTGCGGCCGGTCCGAGGCGGGGACGCCGCCCGTCCTGTCCCACCTCAGGCCCAGCACCTGGCCGGTGTAGAGGGACCGGTCGCTGGGCGGGGTGTCGGTGTCGGGGTCGGCGGCCAGCTGCCAGCCGAGCCGGGCCAGGCTGGTCGCCTGGTCCAGGGGGTCGGCACCGGGGGCGGAGTACCAGCCGGCCACCAGGTAGCTGAGGGTGTCCTGGTCCGCGACGCCCGCGAGGTCGTCGTGCAGGGAGAGCACGTCCTCGTTGAACGGCTGGAAGGTGGAGAAGGTGAGCAGGCCGGGACCTGCGGCGGTGACGTACGGGTCCGTCCCGCCGCTCTCGCCCGGCCAGTCGCCCGCGGCCAGGCGCCGGCCGATGTGGACGCTGCTGGTGGTGCCCGGCCTCAGGTAGGGGGTGGTGCCGGTCCCGGCGCCGTCCGGCGGGATCCAGTCGCTCTCGACCACCCAGCCGGTGGCGGCGCGGTCGGCGGCCGGGCCGCTGTAGCGGACGACCAGCCAGCGGTTGGGCACCAGCGGGAAGGCGGTCCCGCCGGTCCCGGGGTCGTGCTCGCCGCTGCGCAGGGCCTGGGGCAGCTGCCACTGCAGGTAGACGCCGCCCGCCGTGGCGTCGGTGTCCCAGTGCGCGGCCTGGTTGTTGTCGAAGGGCCCGCCCTCGGGCGGGAGGTTCTGCGCCAGCAGGTTGAAGTTGGCCTGCCAGCGCAGGAACGGGACGCTGGAGCGGACCTCGTCGTTGACCGCCAGGGCGTCGACCTGGACCGGGACGATCAGCGGCCCGGTGTCGCTGTTCGGCATGGTGCTCGCTTTCGTCGGGATCGCCGGCTTCGTCAGGTTCGCCGGAAGGTCATCTGCTGGGCCGCCTTGACCATCTGGACCGCCCAGCCGGCCGAGCTCAGCCCGCCGTCCTGGGCGTGGCCGCCGAGGGCGGTGGTGATCGCCTCGCCGATCCCGGTGACGTCCAGCACCCGCGAGCGCGGGCGCAGGTAGGTGCCGCTGACGTCGGTCAGCCGGACTCCCGGAAGGGTGGCGCCGATGTCGTCCTTGAGGTCGCGCAGGTGCAGGACGTCGCCGTCCTGGATGCCGAAGTGCAGCCCCTGCGGCGGCTCCGCCACCACGAGCCGGTCCACGATGCCGTCGGCCAGCACCAGCAGCACGTCCTCGCCCAGGACGTCGGCGCGCAGCACCGTCAGTTCGTCCTCCCCGCCGTACAGGTGCATCCGCAGCGCCGGCCAGCCGGGCACCAGGGAGGAGCGGACCAGGAAGCCCGAGATGCGGTCGGGCAGGTCGGTGAAGACCTCGTGCAGCAGGGTGGTGAGGTCGCTGTCCAGGCTCCCGGCGACGCCGATGCTCAACGCCCCGTCGACCAGGGCCTGCTGCCAGGCGCGGTCGACGTAGCAGAAGCGCAGGCTCTCGTTGGGCAGCAGCTCCTGACGCGGCACCAGCTGCTCCAGCGGCACCGGGTGGAGCAGGGCCAGGCGGTCCAGCCAGTCCAGCACCGGGACCGCCGCGTCGGCGGTGGCCGCGCGCAGGGCTTCGCGGGCCTCGGGCTGCACCAACTGGGCGCGCAGCCACGGCGCGGCGGCCTGCGGTGGCGGGGTCGGCCGCGCTTCGGCCGGCCGGCGGTCGGCGGCGGCCCGGTCCAACGGGCGTGCCAGTGCGGTGGTGAGGGTGCCGGACAGCCCGCCCAGGACGCTCGCCTCGAAGGCCTGCCGGGCCGGGCGGGCGCCGATCGCCGCGCTCGCGCTCAGCCGGCCGGTCGCGGCGCCGGTTCCGACGAGGCTGCCCCGGCCGGCCCGGCCGCGCGCGGCGAGCAGCCGGCCCGCACCGGCTCGGGCCGCGGTGCGCCAGGCCATCAGCGTGGACGGGAACCGGGGGTCGGCCAGCGCCAGGGAACGGCCGAGGTTCCAGGCCGCGGCGTAGCTGACGTCGAAGAGGCCGTGCTCCTCCAGGTAGATCAGCCGCGCGTCCGCGTTCGCGCTGTGCTCCACGGTCGGCGGGAGCGCCTGGGCGGGCAGCGGGGTGAGCGGGCCCCGGTACCAGGCGTAGCTCTGCTCGCCGGAGTCGAGCTGGTGGGCCAGCGGCGTGTAGCCCTGGGCCAGCCGGTCGCCGGCCTCGCCGGTGGCGCCGTTCGGCGGCAGTCGCAGGCCCAGCGCGGCGGCGCCGTCGGGGTCGTCGCGGCCGGGCGCGGCCAGGTTCTCGACGAGCGTGCCGAAGTGCGCCCCGGAGTCCGGCAGGGACCGGAACCTCCAGGCCCGCAGTGAGACCAGGCGCAGCGGCGCGCTCGCCACCGTGCTGCCGTCGAGGTACGCGGCGAAGCCTTCCAACGAGACCAGGTGGGCCACGTACTGGCCGCCGGCGGGGTCGGGGAAGCGGTTGCCGACGACGACGGCGTGCAGCCCCTCGTAGGAGGCGTCGTCGCGCAGCGTGTGCCACCAGCGGGGCGGGGCGGAGCGCAGGACGCCGCGCAGCGAGCGGGCCCGGGTGCGGTCGCCGCGCGAGCGCACCCCGCTGGGCTCGTCCTCGCCGCGCCGCAGGTGGACCAGCCGGCCCAGCTCCGCGGACCGCGGCGCGACATCGGCGAACCGCTGGGCGGGCACGTCGATCGTCCGGCACGCGGCGGCCAGGTCCTGTGGCGTGACGTCGGTCAGCGCGGGGGCGACGGCCTCGTCGGCCGGGGTCGCCAGCAGGTCGGCGACGGACATCGCCGTCGTGTGTCCCAGGGCGGATGGGTCGTCCGGCAGCTCGCCCTCGGCGAAGAGCAGCACCGCCAGCCACGGTACGGCCCCCCGCCCCGGGGCGGGTGCCGCACCGGTGAGGGTGCGCTCCCAGGGCAGCGGCGGGGTGTCCAGGGTGATGTGCGGCAGCAGCTGGTCGAAGGTTCCGGTGGCGCCGTCGACGGGGTACACCCCGTGCACCGCGCCGACGGGCAGCGCGAACCGCGCGGCCTGCACCTCAAGGGTGCGCACCGGCGTGTCGAAGTAGTCGCCGGTGTCCAGACCCTCGATGGTGTGGCCGACGGCGACCTGGTAGGTGCCGGCCTCCAGGGCCGGGACCAGGCAGTCGTGGAACTCCAGACCGCTTGCGGTGTCAGGATCGTGACGGATCATCGGCCACTCACTTTCCGGTCGGGACGAGGAGCGGTTCGGCGGCCAGGTCGGTGCGGGCCAGGTCGGCGTAGCCGGTCAGCGGGTCGGTGGCGTCGAGCACGTACCCGAGCGAGCCCAGCTGCGCGCGCAGCGCCTCGCGCCTCGCGGCGGTCAACGAAGCGGCGATGCCGGTCCCGGACGCGGTGATGGCCGCCACGGCCGACGTGCCGCTCTCCGGCACCGGGCCGACCGGCGCCGCACCCGGGTCGAGCGGGAGCGCGCCCGGGGGCACCAGCGGGTCCAGGTCCAGGACACCCGGCGCGACCAGCAGCTGCCCGGCGAAGGCCGGGGCCGGGACGGTGACCGACAGGCCCGTCAGCCGGCCGCTCAGCAGGCCGGTGCCGTTCAGGGAGGTCTCGCCCGGGCCCCACAGTGACTCCGGGACGTTGGAGCGCACCGGTTCGACGGTCCAGCCGGAGTGGTCGATCTCCGTGCCGTCCCGGGTGATGGTGACCGTGTGGGCGGACGTCAGGCCGCCCTGCCGCATCGGGCGGATGTGCAGCGGGTCCTCGTCCGGCGTCACGGCGGTACCGCCGAAGAGCACCCGGCTGGCGGGCACCGCCGAGGAGGTGACGAAGCTGAACCCGTGGGTGGAGGTGTACCAGGGCCCGGTCTCCGGTCCGTCGTCACCCGTCCGGGCGATGGAGGCGGGGTCGGCCGGCTGCCAGGACAGTCCGTTCACCGGATGGGCCTGCACGCTCTGCTTCCTGGGCGGCAGCTGCTGCTGGAAATCGGTCCAGGGGACGGCCGGCAGCCCGTCCGGACGGCTCTTGCCGAAACCGATCCGGAAGCTGATGAACCACAGGTGGACGGTGGCGCTACCGCCGATCGGCGGCCCCCACAGTTCCACGTCCACCCCGAGCTCCAGGCTGATCGTGATGTGGACGAACCAGATCTTGAGGGAGAACCGCACCCCGATGCTGACGCCCATGGCGAGGTCGAAGAAGAACGGCGACCACTGGACCAGCGCGTCCAGGTGCGCGGTGAACCAGGCGCGCAGCACGCCGGTGTCGAAGACCAGCGCCAGCGCGCCGCCCACCATCACCGCATGCGGGGTGACGGCCGCGTAGGCCTCGGCCGTCAGCGTGAGCGTGTTGCTGATCGACCACCTGATCCCGAGCCGGGGCACGGCGGGGTAGTGGCCAGGCTTGGCGAACGCCGGGTGGTAGCCGCCGACGGTCACCACGAAGTCCCCGGCGTACGGGCTCGGGTCCACCCAGACGCAGAGCGCGAGGCCGCCGGTGGGCTTGCAGTCCTTGTCGAGGATGTACGAGTTGTTGGTCAGTTGGGCCGTCAGCGAGAGCAGCCCCTCGCTCTGCTTGTACAGCGCCTCGGCCGCGATCTCGATCCGCGCGAGCTTCGGGTCCTTCCCCTCCTCCTTCTCCTTCGCCGTCAGCGTGGGGAAGTCGAACTCCCCCAGCCCCAGCAGGGCGATCACCAGGGACTCGCCGAACTCGACCAGCGCCATGGAACGGAAGTCGATGAACTCGAAGGACGTCCAGTGCAGGCCCGCCGCCACCCAGATCTCGCCGTCCTTGGGCGCGACCCAGGGCTTGGTTCCACCGGTGAGCCTGTCCAGCACCTTCATCGGGGTCGAGTCGTCGCCCCCGGTCAGGTTCAGCAGGGGGAAGCCGTCCACCTCGGTCAGTGCCGGGACGCGGACCTCGCTGTGGTAGCCGAAGCCCAGGGAGATGTCCTTGACCCGGAAGGGCGGCGGGCCGAAGCCCGATTCCGGTTTGCTGCCCGTGCCGAGCTGGCCGAAGAGGAAGAGCGAGAGCGTGCCGTCCGCCTTGCGGGCGTAGGAGCCGGCGATCCCGACGCTGATCACGGGCGCCGTCAGCATGCCGTCGCCGTCGAACCGCACCGGCCAGTCCGGGCTCGGGTTCGAGCGCAGCGCGCCGGACAGTGCGAGGGGGTCCGTCTTCGTGCCGATGCCCAGGCCGCCGAGCACCACGGTCGTGCCGGCGGGGCCGGCCGGTGGCACGCTGACCCCGAAGCCGCCGGCCTCGAACGTCAGCGCGTTGACGGTGACGCTGAAGTCGGCGGAGACCTGGATCGCGCCCTTGGCGTAGCCGAGGTTGATCCTCGCCAGCCGGAACCGGCCGCTGGACTCCGCCTTCGCCGGCTTGTCGGCCGCGCCGCTCGGCCCCGCGCCCTGCTGCGGGACGTCCCAGGCCTGCGAGGCCCCGCCCAGCCGGACCGTCACGGCGTCCCGGGGCTTGCCGCCCAGGTCGTAGGCCAGGGACGCCGTCACTCCGCTGTCCAGCGGGCCGTCCGGAACGGTCGGCGCGTTCCCCGCGGGGAAGTCGCTCCTGACCCCCGCGAGGACCGCGTTGAGGTCCTTCACGTCGGACGTGTCGAGCTGGTCGGGGCTGAACAGCAGGGCCACGTGCTGCATCACCAGGTCGTCGGCCGGTGGCACCAGCGCCGAGAGGACCGGCACCGAGGACAGCTCCAGCCCGAGGGCGACCTGGACCACGCCGACGTAGCGCCGGACTCCGCTGCCCCGGTCCTGGACCAGCAGTGCCCAGGCCACGGTGGCGGGCGGGCTCCCGTCGGTCAGGGCGACGCCCCCGGACAGCACCAGGGTCTTCCGGTCCGGGTCGTAGCGGGCCCAGACGTCGGTGAGGCTGATGTCCAGGTCTCCGGCCAGCGCGCAGCCGAAGGACTGCGTGACGCCGTGCAGGTCGCCGCTGCCGTCGCCGTCCACGACCAGTGGGCCGTCGGTGTCGATCGGCAGTCGGTAGGCGGTGTCGTCGAGCGTGCAGCCCAGGACCGCGCCGACGTCGCCGCCGCGCAGGGCGAACCGGGGCCGGGCGAAGCCGAAGGCGGGCAGGTGGCTGAAGTCCTCGGCCGCCGAGACCGTCCTGAAGGTCCACCCGGTGAGGGTGAACGTGATGTCGAAGTCCGCGAGTTGCTTGCCGTCGGCGTCGGCCGTGAAGGTCACCGAGACCGGCAGGCCGGTCGGGTCCGACAGCGAGGAGGTGCCCGTGACCGTGAGGTTCTCGGCGCTGGTGGTCGCCTTGTCGACCGTCAGCGCGTCGCCGAGGTGGCGCGAGATCAGCCCGGCGGCGCCGAGCTCCGCGCCGGTGATCGTGAAGGTGCCGCCCGAGCTCTCCGTCAGCCGCTGCCGCAGGTCGTCGATGCTCAGTGTCATCAGCCGATCGGCCTCCCGTCCTGATCGTGTGCCGTCCGGTTCCGGCTCCCCTGTCGCCCGATCCGTCCTCCGGAACGGGCCGCGGCGGTCCGCGCCGACGGCCCGGCGACGGGCGCGATGGCCCTGTGCGCGAGCAGCGTCGGAACACCTGTCCCGGCGCGCACAGGTTCAGCACGGGACTGACACAGCGTATCCGTAGCGTGCGCGGCCGGTTACTGTGCGCAGCAAGGTTGGCCGATATGCATCGCCTACGGCCGAGTCCCGCAGGTGTCCGGGGATACCGGTCCGCGCCTTCGGGCCGGGTGGCGTCACGGCTGTGGCGAGCCGGTGCGTGATGGCGGCGGGGACGTGTCGGCCTGGGGCGGGGCCTTGTTCAGGTGGTGGCGGTGCGGTCGGGGGCGAGCCCGGCGATGGCGGGCGGGTGCCTCGTCGGCGGGCCCGACGGGTCGGGCCTCCTCGCTCGGCCCGGGAGCGCGATCGACGACCCGGCGGCCGGGCGTGAACGCCCTCCGCTCCGACGGCCGGCCGCAGCCCGCGGGTGGCGGTGGCCGGCGTCCTCGCGGTACGGCGAGGACACCGGTGGCTGTGGCGGTTGACCGGTAGGGCTCAGAGTTTGAACATCGCGGTGTACGGGTGGGTGATGCGTTCCTGCCGTGATCCGAAGTCGACGAGCACCGCGGTGTCGCCGTCACCTTCGACGTCGACGACTCGACCGAGGCCGTACGCGTCATGGGTGACCCGGTCACCGACGGTGAAGTGCTTGGGCGGCGCCTTCACGCGGGGTTTGAAGGGGCTGGTGGGCAGTGGGCGGCGACCTGCTGCAAAATTCGTCATTCCGGCCAGTATGCGCCTGGAAGTGCGGGCGTGGGACTTTCCGGCGCGCAGGAGTCCGGGCCTGGCCGGAATACCGCACACATCGCCCGGTTCGTCCTCGCGGCCGTCGGCGGTGGGCGGGCGCGCCGTGCCCGCGATTCCCGGGGAGTCCTCGGCCCGGACGGCGGGGCGGCCGGGTGCTCAAGGGGCGTGCGCTCCAGGCGTGTTGGCGGTCCTCTCGGCTCGGATCAGCCGCTCGACGGGGCGGCGGGCGCGGAACCGGGAGCGAGGCGTCCCGCCGCAGCCGGTGGCGGCCTGCTACAGTCGGTTCAGTTGCAGTAGTGGTTCCCATGAACTTTGTGTGCGCCTGCTGATGTGTTGCAGGCGCATTTTTTGTTCCCCGGCTCTTCCCCGGTGGGCGCTCCATGCGGTGACTCGAAGCCCGCGCTGTGCGTGTTTCGGACAGTCCCTTGAAGGAGATTTTTGATGGCTAATGGCACTGTGAAGTGGTTCAACTCGGAGAAGGGCTTCGGCTTCATCGAGCAGGAGGGTGGCGGCCCCGACGTCTTCGCCCACTTCTCGAACATCAACGCCAACGGCTTCCGTGAGCTGCTTGAGGGCCAGAAGGTCGAGTTCGACGTCACGCAGGGCCAGAAGGGCCCGCAGGCCGAGAACATTCGCCCGCTGTAGTTCTTCCGCCACGGCACCCGCCCGGCAACGAGGGGCCCGCACCGCGCACATGCCCGGTGCGGGCCCCTCGGCCGTCGCGCCACGGCGCATCCCCCGACCGTTGAGGCTCCTGGCCCCGCCGTCGGCGGCCATTTCCCACGCGAGACGCACAGCGCCGCGTCCCCGATCGGCGCCCCGCCGTGCCAGCTCGCGGTCCGAGGTTCTCCGCTCCCGCCCTCCGCGGTGAGCACCGACCGCAGGTGACGTGCCGCACGGTTCCACCGGCTACGCCCCGCTCGTCACACTTCCGGCCCGTTTCCTTGCGGCCTCCGTCCGGCGCCCCGCGCCTCGGGGCCTTCCTCGTGACGTGCCGCCCCGAGGAAGGTCCTCCGCATGGCCCGCTCCAGCCGCTCCTCGTTCCACGACGCCGACTCCCGCTCCGGTGGCGGCCGCTCCCGCGGCGACCGGCCCGCCGGTGGCCGACGCCCCTCCGGCCGGAGCGCCCCCCGGGGGTCCTCCGCGCAGAGGGAGTTCGCGATGCCGGTGAGCACCACCCCGGCTCTGCCGGCCGTCGCGTCCTTCGACGAACTGGACATGCCGAAGGCGCTGCTGTCGGTGCTGACCCGGCAGGGTGTCACCGCGCCGTTCCCGATCCAGGCCGCGACGCTGCCGAACTCGCTGGCCGGCCGCGACCTCCTCGGACGGGGCCGGACCGGCTCCGGCAAGACCATCGCGTTCGGCCTCGCCGTGCTGGCGCGCACCGCCGGGCAGCGGGCCGAGCCGCGTCACCCGCTGGCCGTGGTGCTGGTTCCCACCCGCGAGCTCGCGCAGCAGGTCACCGAGGCGCTCACCCCCTACGCCCGCGCCGTGCACCTGCGGATGGTCTCCGTGGTGGGCGGCACGTCGATCAGCCGCCAGGCGTGGATGCTGAACCGCGGGGCGGAGATCGTGGTGGCCACGCCGGGCCGGCTCAAGGACCTGGTCCAGCGCGGCGACTGCCGGCTGGACCGGGTCGGCATCACGGTGCTCGACGAGGCCGACCAGATGGCCGACATGGGTTTCCTTCCCCAGGTGACCGAGCTCCTCGACCAGGTCGCCGAAGGCGGCCAGACCATGCTGTTCTCCGCCACCCTGGACCGCAACGTCGACCGCCTGGTGCGGCGCTTCCTCAAGGATCCGGTCACGCACTCGGTGGACCCGTCCGCAGGCGCGGTCAGCACCATGGAGCACCACGTGCTGCACGTGCAGAACTCCGACAAGAACGCCACGATCGCCCACATCGCGTCCCGCGACGGCAGGGTGATCATGTTCATCGACACCAAGCACGGCGCGGACCGTCTGGTGGACGACCTGCTCGCGAACGGGGTGAAGGCCGCGGCCCTGCACGGCGGCAAGTCCCAGCCGCAGCGCACCCGCACGCTGGAGCAGTTCCGCACCGGTGAGGTGACCGCGCTGATCGCGACCAACGTCGCCGCCCGCGGCATCCACGTCGACGGGCTCGACCTCGTCGTCAACGTGGACCCGCCGGGCGATCACAAGGACTACCTCCACCGGGGCGGCCGTACCGCCCGGGCCGGTGAGTCCGGCACCGTCGTCACACTGGTGCTGCCCAGCCAGCGCCGCGGGACGGCCCACATGATGACCGCGGCCGCCATCACCCCCGTCGTCACCAGGGTCAGCGCCGGCGGCGAGGACCTGGTCCGGATCACCGGTGCCCGGGTGCCCACCGGCATTCCCACCGTGATCCCCAACCCCGTCGTCGAGCGGCCGCGCCGCGGTCCGTCCGCGAGCCGGGGCCGCCGCGGACGTCCCGCCCGCACCGCCGACAACACCCGGGCCGCCTCCGGCCGCGACGGCCAGGGCTCCTCCGGCCGAGGCCGGGCGCCCAGGCGCGCCGCAACCGTCGCGTAGCACCGGCGTCGCCTGCGGAGGAGACCCTTCGGGGCGGCCTCATCCGGACCCGGAGGAGTCTTGACCCCCTTGCGGCCGCGTGGACATGATGGATCGTCATAGAGCGATTCCGTCGACGGGGGAGTCCGGTCCGAAACCGGTGCCGGTCCGCCGCGGTGGGGCCGTCGGCCCCCGGTCGGCGGCGGGGCCGGGGCTCGTCGACGGAGTGTGTCGCCCCTCCTCCCGGCGTGGTCGCGGGACCGGGGTCCCCGGGGCCGTGCCTCGCCCGGCGGACCTTCCGTGCCCGGGCCCGGAAAGGCACCCTCATGCCCCTGCGCCACCGGCTCGTCCGCCTGCTCGCGCTACCGGCGCTGGCCGCCGCCGTCCTGCCCCTCGCGACCGCCCCCGCGACCGCCGCCCCCGCGGCGGGCGGCGGTTCGGCGGCGCCGGTCGCGACCGTCACATCGCGGGAGGCCTCGGCCGGCTGGCTGGCCCGGCAACTGGTGGACGGCGACCACTTCGAGAAGGTCGTCGACGGCACCGTCCGCCCGGACCAGGACCTCACCGTCGACGCCGTCCTCGCCTTCGCCGCCGCGGCCACCGCGGACGACGCCGGTGCCCGGGCCACCGCCTGGCTGGCTCGCCCCGACATCCTCGCCGACTACCTCGGCGACGGCACCACCGAGGCCTACGCGGGCCCCACGGCGAAGCTGCTGCTGCTCGCCCAGGTCCGCGGGCTGGACCCGGCGAGCTTCGGCGGCGTCGACCTCGTCGCCCGGCTCCTCTCCCTGCTGGCCCCCAACGGCCGCTTCGTCGACCGCTCCCGGGCCGGCGACCGCAGCGACATCGCCGGCCAGTCGTTCGCCCTGATCGCCCTGTCGCGCACCGCGGCGGGCGCCCCGGCGAAAGCCCGCAGCTTCCTGAGCGCCGGCCAGTGCCCGACCGGCGGCTACCCCACCGCCTTCGGCCCGGCCACCTGCACCGGCGACCCCGACGCCACCGCGCTCGGCATCCAGGGCTACAACGCCGGCAACCCCGCCGGCTCCTCCGGGCGCGCCATGGGCTGGCTGGTCAACCAGCAGCGCCCGGACGGCGGTTTCGTGTCCCCCGGCGCCACCGAGCCGAACGCCGCGACCACCGGCCGGGCCTCCCACACCCTCTTCACCGTCGGCTCCAGCGGCGGCTACCGCGCCCTCAACTGGCTGGAGCCGCGCCAGCTGCGCTGCGGCGCCGCTCCCGAGCAGCGCGGCGCCGTCCCGTACGACTCGACCGGCTTCGACCGGGCCACCGCCCTGCGGGCCACCGTCCAGGCCACCCTGGCGTTCTCGCCCAGTCTGAAGGGATTCGCCAGGCTGAGCGCGGCCGGCGCGAAGCCGGAGTCGCCCGTCCTGTCGTGCTGAGGCCTGTCCGACCACCCGTCCCACCGCGCACCGGGTGAGCGTCCGGCGCGCCGGGGCCCACGAGGAGGAGGAAGGCGTGGGGTGGCCCGAGTGCAACCCCGCGCCTCCCGGGACCGGTGCCCGCTGCCGGGCCCGAGTGGCGGGCCCGCCTCCCGGCGGAACGCCGACGGGACGACCGCCACAGGGCCGAGCCCGGCCGGCCAGGTGTCCGTGACCCCGGACGGCACCGCGATCGAGCGGTTCGACGAGCGGCGCGGCAAGCTGTACGCCACCCGGACAGCTATGCTCCGTCACCGCACGTCGGCCGCCCAGGGCCGGCGCGCCAGGGTGGGGGGCGGGACATGTGGTCCGTCCGGGTGTCGCAGCAGGCACGATGCCCTCGCACCTGGCTTCCTGGAGTGAGGCGCAGGCCGGCGGATCCGGTGAAACGGGCCGCCGGTCGTGGCGTCGTCGCTCGAGTGCGGAAGGTGAGTGCCGTGGACACTGCTGACAATGCGGGGAAGGGGCCGGACGGCGGCGGCCCGGCGGCGGAGCGGGAACCGGGCGTCGGCGCGGAGCCGTCGCGGCCGCCGCGGTTCGCGCCGTACCGCCATCCGGCCGCCGGCTGGGGCGCGGCCAGGAGCGTGACGGAGCTCCTGCTCAAGGAACGGGCACTGGTGGACGGGCCGCGGGCGATCCTGCGGATGAACCACGAGAACGGCGGCTTCGACTGCCCCGGGTGCGCCTGGCCGGACGACTACAAGGGCCTGCACCTGGACATCTGCGAGAACGGCATCAAGCACGTCACCTGGGAGATGACCCGCAAGCGGGTGGGCCGGGAGTTCTTCGCCGCGCACACCGTCACCGAGCTCTCCGGGTGGAGCGACTTCGCGCTGGAGGACCAGGGCCGGCTCACCGAGCCGATGGTGTACGACCCGGCCTCCGACCGGTACCTGCCGATCGCCTGGCAGCAGGCGTTCGACCTGTTCGGCGAGGCGGTGCGCGCCCTGGACGATCCGGACCGGGCGGCGTTCTACACCTCCGGCCGGCTCGGCAACGAGGCGACGTTCCTGTACCAGCTGATGGCCCGCGAGCTGGGCACCAACAACCTGCCCGACTGCTCCAACATGTGCCACGAGGCGTCCGGGCGGGCCCTGCAGGCCGCGCTGGGCACCGGAAAGGGCACGGCCGACCTGAAGGACTGGGAAGCGGCCGACGCCCTGTTCATCATGGGCGTCAACGCGGCCTCCAACGCGCCCCGGATGCTCACCGCGCTGGCCGACGCCCACCGGCGCGGCGCGCAGATCGTGCACGTCAACCCGCTGGTGGAGGCGGCCGCGACCCGCACCATCGTGCCGCACGAGTTCACCGACATGGCGCTGAACAAGTCCACCAGGACCAGCACGCTCAACCTCCAGGTCCGGATCGGCGGCGACATGGCGCTGCTGCGCGGCATCGCCAAGGCCGTCCTGGAGCAGGCCGCGTCCGACCCCAAGGCCCTGGACGAGGAGTTCATCGAGCGGCACACCGACGGTTTCGACGCCTACCGCGAGCTGTGCGCGAGGACGCCGTGGGAGGAGCTGGAGCGGCAGAGCGGCCTGAGCCGTGAGCAGATCCTGCGCGCCGCCCGGGTCTACCGGGAGGCGGACCGGTCGATCTTCTCCTGGTGCCTGGGCGTCACCCAGCACGAGCACGGCGTCGACGCGATCCGCGAGATCGTCAACGTGCTGCTGCTGCGCGGCAACCTGGGCCGCGAGGGTGCCGGCCCGTCCCCGGTGCGCGGGCACTCCAACGTGCAGGGCAACCGCACCTGCGGCATCGACCACCGCCCGACGCGGGAGTTCCTGGACCGCCTCTCGGAGGTCTGCGGGATCGACGCGCCGCCCGCACACGGCAAGGACACGGTGGCGACCATCGAGGCGATGGCCCGCGGCGAGGTGACGGTGTTCGTCGGCATGGGCGGCAACTTCGCGCTCGCCGCGCCCGACACCGCCTACACGTACGAGGCGCTGCGCCGCTGCGAGCTGACGGTGCACGTCTCCACCAAGCTGAACCGAAGCCACCTGGTGCACGGGCGCCGGGCGCTGATCCTGCCGTGCCTCGGCCGCACCGAGCAGGACCACCAGCGCGGCGGCCTGCAGGCCACCTCGGTCGAGGACTCGATGAGCATGGTCCACCTGTCGGTCGGGATGAGGAAGAAGCCCGCCTCCCCGCACCTGCTGTCCGAGCCGGCCATCATTGCCGGCCTGGCCCGGGCCGCGCTGCCCGCCAGCAGCACCCCGTGGGAGTGGTACGTCGAGGACTACGACCGCATCCGCGACACCATGGCGAAGGTGCTCGACGGCTTCGAGGACTTCAACCGGCGGGTCCGCCTGCCGCTGGGCTTCAGGATCAAGCAGCCCGCCCGCGAGCTGGTCTTCCTCACCCCGTCCGGCAAGGCCGGGTTCTCCGCCGCCCCGCTGCCCGACGTGATCCCCGCCCCCGGCACCCTGGTGCTCGGCACGATGCGCTCGCACGACCAGTGGAACACCACCGTCTACTCCGACAACGACCGCTACCGGGGCGTCAAGAACCTGCGCACCCTCGTCTTCCTGAACCCCGACGACATGCGCGAACGCCGCCTGGCCGAGTTCGACCCGGTCGACATCACCGCCACCGCCCGCGACGGCTCCACCCGCTCCCTGCACGGCTACCTCGCCGTCCCCTACGACCTGCCCCGCGGCTGCGCGGCCGGCTACATGCCGGAGATGAACGTGCTCTGCGCCATCGGCGACCACTCCACCCAGAGCGACCAGCCGATCATGAAGCACCTCAAGGTCACGGTGACCCCGGCCCGCGTCGGCTGAGCCGCCGTCAGCCGCGGAGCAGACGCCCCAGCAGCAGGTAGGCGCGCTGCTCCGCGGCGGCCAGCACGGCCGGGTCCAGGTCCGCCTCCCACAGCTCGCCCGCCGCGGCGTCGGCGGCCTCGTGCAGTTCCACGACCGCGGCCGCCAGCCGCGCCGGGCCCACCGGACCGGCGGCCGGCTCCGGTGCCCGCTCGGCCTCCTCGGCGGCGGCGGTGCAGGCGGCCAGGGCCCGCTCGACCCGCACCGCGGCCCGGTCGTGCACCACCAGCAGCGCGCACAGCAGGCCGACGCCGATCCCCAGCAGGCTGCCCAGGGCCCGGTCACGCAACAGCCCCGCCGTCGCGGCCGGCGCGACCAGGTCGCTCATCAGCAGGGCCAGCGGCGTCACGAACACCACGCCCAGGCCGTAGTTGCGCACCACCAGGTACTCCAGCGCGAACTCCAGCACCACGATCACCAGCACGAGCCCGGTCGGCCCGGGCCCGGCGGTCAGCACGGCGAGGGCGAGCAGCAGGCCGGCCATGGTGCCCAGGGTCCGCTGCACCGCGCGGTGCACGGTGGTGCGGACGCTGACCGAGTGCAGCACCGCCGCCGCCGAGACCGCCGCCCAGTAGCCGTGGCCGAGCCCGAGCGCCAGCGCCAGGAAGCCGGCCGCCCCGGTGCCGAGCGCCATCCGCGCGGCCGGGACCAGGTGCACGGCCGACCGCTGCCAGGCCGTCCCGCTGCGCTCCCGCAGCTCGGCGACCCGCCGGCCGGCGGCGTCGACGGCGGACTCCCGGCCGCGCACCGCCGAGTGCGGAGCGGGCGGCCGCCCCCGGCCCGGGTCGTCCGCGAGCGGGCCCAGCAGCACGGGCGAGCGGTAGCGGCCCCCGGCCAGCAGCCCGGCCTGGCCGCGCAGTCGCCCGGCCAGGCCGGTGGCGTCCCCGGGCGGCCGCAGCGCCGAGCGGACCAGGACCGACCAGCACACGTCGGTCAGCCGCAGGCACACCCCGCCGCGGACCCCGCCGAGCGGTCCGGGCGGCGGTTCGGCGCCGAGCGAGGAGTAGGCCAGCAGCACTGCGGCGCCCGCCCGGTGCCGGACCCGGCCGTGGGCCGCGCCGCCGGGCTCCGGGCTCTCCACCAGATCGGCCACCGCGTGCAGCGCGGCCGCCGTCACCAGGCGCTGCGGCCGGTCCGGGTGCCAGAGCCGACCCGACAGCGACCACGCCCAGGCCGATACCGCGCCCACCGCCGCGGCCGCGGTCCGCGGCCCGACGTCCGCCGCCGTGGCGGCGCCGTTCGCCGCCGCGGCGAAGGCGAACAGCAGCAGCACCGCGCCCAGCCCGCCCAGCTTGGCGCGGTCGCAGCAGAACTTCGCCACCCCGGCCACCAGCGCGGTGGCCGCGATCACCACCAGGGCCCCGGTCCCGCCCTCCGCCGGCCGGGCGGCCACCGCGAGCGCCGAACCGCAGGCCACCGCGCCGGTCATCGCCAGCGCCACCACGGCCAGCACCCTCGCCCGCCGCCGGTAGGGGAGATTGCGCCCGAACGTCGTGGTGAACGCGCCGAGCATCGCGTACACCGCGAGCTCCGGCTGCCCGGCCGCGACCAGCGGCAGCGCCGGCAGCGCCATCGCCAGTGCCGCGCGGACCGCGAACCACAGCGCCCCGTCCACCCGGCCCAGCGCCAGCGCCCCCCGCGGGGACAGCGCCTGTCCCGCGCCCCGCGCCCACCGCCGAGCCCGCTCGGCGGGCAGGTGGCGGGTACGGGACACGGGACGGGAAGGGGGCATACCCCGCTGTATACCAGTCCGGCCCGGCCATCCCGGCCGTCCCGGCCACGCCCACCTGCGGGGACTGCGCGACGGGCCGGTCCGCGGGGGCGGGCGCCCCGGTCTACCGGTCGCCCTCGTCGGCCTCCTCGCCGTCGGCCGCCAGACCGACCTCCTCGCGGTCCTCCTCGGTGCGCTCCTCCAGCTCGGCCTCGTCGGGGCGCCGCGGCAGGCCGCGGCCGTGGCCGGTGTCGGGATCGCCCTCGACGTCCTTGTTCGACTTGTGGTGTGCCATGGAATCCTCCTCGGTCCTACGGCCGGTCGGCGGGGTCGGTGCTCCTGTCCTCCCATCACCGCGTCCGGTCGGGCACCCCGCAAGTCGGCGGGCGCGGCGCGCGGACCACGGGCGCGGGCGGCGACCGGCCGGGAGCCAGGGCCCCGCCGGAGCGCGCCGCCCGGCCCTCCGCACCGGCCGCGTCCGCACCGGCGTGGGCCGCGTCGGCCGGCTTGCGTCGTTCGGGTGAGCGCGGGAGGCGCCGCAGCGCACCGGGCGCGGTCTCCTGGCCGCCCCCGCCCGAGGGCGAGGGGCCCGGGAGCAGGGCCGGGCGGCGCGAGCGGGCCGGAGCGGCAGGGCGACCGGGAGCCCCCGGAAGGGGCGTGACGAGCGGGCGCGCACCGCGGAGGTGCTGCGCCGGCGGCCGCCGCCGGCGCGGCCGCCTGTCCGTCCGTGATCGGGTGTTCACCCCGCGCCGGACCGGTGTCCGTTCCGGCGGGGTGCGTTCACCCGGCCGCGGCCCGGTCAGGGGGTGGCCGGCGCCTCCGCCCGGAGGGCGGCGAGGTCGAGGACGCGGTCGGCGGCCGCTTCCGCGACCGGGTCGTGGGTGGCGACGACGGTGACGCAGCCCTGGCGGCGGGTGGTGTCGGCGAGGAGCGCGGCCAGTGCGGCGGCCTGGGTGCGGTCGACGGCGGCGGTGGGTTCGTCGACGAGCAGCAGGGCGGGTTCCAGCAGCAGGGCGCGGGCGATGGCGATGCGCTGGCGCTCGCCGCCGGAGAGGGTGTCCGCGCGGTGGTGCACACGGTGTTCGAGGCCGACGTCGGTCAGGAGTTGCCGGGCGCGCCCGCGCACGGTGCGGGCGGGCCATCCGGCGATCGAGGCGGCGGAGAGGAGCTGTTCGAGGGCGGTGAGGCCGGTGAGCAGGTTGCCGCTCTGGAAGACGTAGCCGATCTGTTCGCGGCGCAGCCGGGCCCGGGCGGAGGGGGCGAGGGCGGTGAGGTCGGCACCGTCGAGGAGGACCCGGCCGGAGTCGGGCCGCAGGAGGGTGCCGGCGACGGCGAGGAGGGTGGACTTGCCGGAACCGGAGGGGCCGGTGAGGGCGGTGAGACGGCCGGCGGGGAACTCGGCGTCCAGCGCGCGCAGCGGGGTGGTCCGGGAGTCGCCGCGGCCGAGGGTGACGGTGATGTCGTGGAGGGTGAGGCTCATCGTCCGGCTCCGAGCATGGTCATGGGGTCGACGGTGGCGACGCGGCGCAGGGTGACGGCGGCGCCGGCCAGGGCGGTGAGGACGACGGTCGCCATGGTCGTGGCGAGGGTGGTGCCGGGCAGGCTGAAGGGCACCTTGGCGCCGACGAGCAGGCCGACCGCGCCGGCCAGGGCGGCACCGAGGAGGGCGCCGGCGGTGACGACGACGGCGGCCTGGCCGAGGGTGTGGGCGAGCAGGCGCCGGCGGGAGGCGCCCATGGCGCGCAGCAGGGCGAGCTCGGGCCGGCGCTGGACGGTCCAGACGGCGAAGAAGGCGCCGACGACGAGTGGGGCGATGACGTAGAGGAAGGCCTGGATGGAGGTCATGGTGACGCGTTCGCCGGTGTAGCCGGGGGCGGCGGGGTACGCCTCCTCGACGGTCAGGGTGCGGGTGTGCAGGGCCTGGTCGGCGGTGGTGAGGTCGGCGTCGGGTCCGGCCTGGAGGGCGATGGCGGTGTACTGGGCGGGGAGCTGTGAGGTGGCGGTGGTGCCGGGGGCGGTGAAGCGGATGCGCTGCCAGGTGACGATGGGCAGGTAGGCGGCGGCGACGTGTCCGTAGGAGGAGCGGGCGGTCGTGGCGGTGACGGTGAGGGTGATGCCGAGCCGGTCGACGGTGAGGGTGTCGCCGGGGCGGACGCCCTGGTCGGCGAGCTGCCGGGAGATGACGACGGTGTCGGGCCGGTCGAGGCTGCCGGGGACGGGGTCGAGGAAGGAGCCGGGCTCGATGCCGAAGGCGGCGAAGTCGACCTCGGTGCCGCTACCGGTGGTGCCGCGGGTGATGGTGGTGCCGAGCGGGGTTGCCCGGACGCCGGGCCGGTCACGCCAGCCGTCGAGCGCGGTGTCGTCGACGAGGCTGCGGGCGAACTGGTCGGTGCCGACGCCGGGGGCGAAGGCGAGGTGGGTGGCGGGGAGGCGGCGCAGCGCGGAGACGGTGTCGTCGCCGAGGCCGGTGGTGAAGCCGGAGACCACGCCGACGAGGGCGGCGACCAGGACGACGACGCTGCCCATCAGGAGGAAGCGGCCCCGGGCCGCTTTGAGTTCGAGCAGGGCGAGAAGCACGAGGGGTGCCCTTTCCACTTCTTGGGGACTTGGTGTCCCCAAGATAGAAGATGGCGACACTGCGTCCCCAAGTGGGGTGGCCGGCTCGTCCGGCCAGGGTCCGATCAGGGCCGATCGGGGCCGATCGGGGCATCGGCGGCGGGCTCCGTAGACTGGCCTGCGTGCCCAGGATCAGTGCCGCCACCGTTGCCGACCACCGCGCGCAGCAACGAGCGGCGCTGGTGGTCGCCGCGCGCGAGCTTCTGGAGGAGGGGGACGCCGGCGCCGTGACCTTCGGCGCGGTCGCCGCGCGGCTCGGCCTGGCCCGCAACAGCGTCTACAAGTACTTCGCCGACCGTGCCGAGCTGCTGGAGGCGGTGGTTCGCGAGGTGACCCCGCGCTGGACCGAGCGCATCCACGCCGAGATGGCCGCCGCCGGACCGGATCCCGCCGGACAGGTCGCCGCGTACGTCCGGGCGCAGCTGGCGCTGGTGCGCGACGGCGAGCACCGTATCGCCCGCGCCCTGGCCCGCGACCGCGACGCGGCGGCGCTGCGGCGTGGGGCGGCCGAGGCGCACGCCGAGATCCTGAGGCCGCTGGTCGAGGCGCTGGCCGCCCTCGGCGACACGGACCCCACACGCACGGCCCGGCTGTTGCAGGGGCTGGTGAACGCCGCGACCGAACTGATCGAGTCGGGTGACGCGTACGGAGCGGTGGAGCGGCGCACCGTCAGCCTCGCGGCCGGGGCCGCGGCGGCGCTCGGCGGCGGCTGACGGTCCGGAGGGTCTCGGGCGGCGCCCGGCCGGCGGCGGTCCCCGGCGGTCACGGCGGCGTCGTGAGGATCTGACGCGGGACCCGAATGCCGGGCGGTCGCCGCGGTCGGACACGGGCCGATGCCTCGTCAGATCCGGTCGGGCGGCCCCGCTGCGGCCGCGGTTCCGCCCGTGCCTGGGCCTGCGTCCGGGAGCCGCCCCGCGCCCGGCCGCTCTCCGGGAGAGCCGCACCCGGCGGCCCGGTTCGGCGCCGAGCGCGGCGGTCAGCCGGGCGCCGAGCAGCGAGGTGCCGCCCACGGAGAAGAACGGATCGGTGTCGGCGAAGTCGCCGTGCTGGAGCACGGTCGCCCAGGCGTCGCGGACGGCGGAGTGCAGGGTCTCGGGGCGCTCGGGGCGGATCGGACGGAGCCCATCGTGTGCGTGCTCCTGTTCGCAAGGGCTGGGCCTGGTGGTCGCGGTGGTATTTCCCGGGGCCGAGAAGGGGGGAGATAGAAAATCTGACGTGTGACATTGTATAGAAGGAGGTGGGGGATGGGCAGTGTCATGCCTGCCGTCAATCGGCTGACGAGACAACAAGAAGCTGTCTGGATAGCTCAGTTGCTCGACCATGGGGGGCGATTCCTCTCACATGCCGATGGCCTTCCGGCTGTGCGGAGAGGTGGATCCGGAGGCGCTGGACAGTGCGTTGCGGCACCTTGCTCTCGCCCGCTCCGTGCCGCGCGCGCGGGTGGTCGAGGAACCCTTGGAGGGTGCGGCCGGGCCGGCGTCCGTCGGGGAAGGGCCCTGGCAGGTCACCGCGCCGCCGCCGGACCGGGTGTGGACGAGATCGCCTGCCTGATCGACTCCGGCCTGCCGACCGACCAGATGCCGGCGGGCCTCCGGTCGCCGGCCGCGCTCGACCGGGCCTGCGCCGCACTCTGAACCCGCTCCGCCGTTCCACCCGATCCGCCTCTCCCGTTTCGCCCTTCCACGTCCCGTCCGCACACTCGCCACAGGAGCCACCCCGTGACTGACACGGCAACCGACACCGGCCCCGCACCCGGGTTCGTCGGTCATCTGGTCAAGATCGCCAATACCGCGGCACCCCTCTACGTCTCGATGATCGTCTCCTCCGCGGCCGCTCTCGTCGACACCGCCGTGCTGGGCCGCCACGACACGGCCACGCTGGCCGCGTTCGGCGTCACCATGGCCGTCTACGGCCCGGCCACCGCGGCCATCGCGGGCAGCATGCGCGGGGTGATGCCCTTCGTGACCACCCACGCGGACCGGCCGGCCGAGCTGAAGCGGGTGGTGCGCAACGGCTTCTGGCTGGGCATGGCGACCGGTGTGCTTGGCGCCGTCGTGGTGGCGCTGGTGCCGCTGATCGGGCGGGTCGGCGGGGTGCCCCGGACGACACTGGACCAGCTCGGCGCACTCCCGTGGCTGCTGGCGCTCAGCGCCCTCTTCACCGCGATCGACTGCGCGGCCTCCGCGACGCTGATCGGGCTCGACCAGGCCAAGGTGGTGATGCGGGCGGGCCTGGCGGGCACCGCGGCCGCGCTGGTGCTCTCCCCGCTGCTGGTGATCGGGGTCGGCCCGGTCCCCTCCTTCGGCCTGGCCGGAGCCGGTGTGGCGATGGCCGCCTCCACCGGCATCAACGCGGGTGTCGCCCAGTGGGCGCTGCGCCGGATGCCGAAGCTGCGGCAGCCCGCCGGCGGGCCGGTGCGGGTGCGCGAGGTGGTCGAGCTGGCCAAGGTCGGGCTCCCGCTGGCCGCCACCGTGCTGATCAAGTTCGCGGTGCTGGGCGTGCTCGCCTTCGTCGCGGCGCGGGTCAGCACCCAGGCGGCGGCGGCCCATTCGGTGGCGCTCTCGCTGGTCAACCTGATGTTCACGGCAGCCGTCGCGGTGGGCCAGGCGACCATCCCGCTGGTCGCGGAACGGCACCAGGCCGCCGACCTCGCGGGCCTGCGGCTGCGGGTCCGGGCCGGTCTGGTGGTCTCCGCGCTGGCCGTGGCGGTGCTCGGCGGTCTGCTCGTCGCGGTGCAGGGCCCGGTGCTCGGGATCTTCAGCTCCGACCCGGTGATCCACACCCGGGTGGCCGACCTGCTGCCGCTGATCCTGCTCGCGGTGCTCGCGGACGCGCTGCAGGCGCTCCTGGGCTTCGGGATGATCGGTGTGAAGCGGACCTTCCCGAGCATGGTCTGCTTCGCGCTCTGCTACGGCGTGCTCGCCCTCGCGGCCGGTCCGGCCGGAGCGCTGGGCGGCCTCACCGCGCTCTGGGCCACCCTGGCGGTGGCCAACCTGGTCCTGGTCGCGGCGCAGGGCTGGTGCTTCCTGCGGCAGAGCTCGCTGGCCGTCGGGGCCGTGCGGGTGGCGCGGCCGGTGGAGGTGGACTGACCGCCGCGCACGGCCGCCGGGCACGGCAGCGGGGCCCGTCCGGTACCGCACCGGACGGGCCCCGCTGTCGTCACGCCCCGATCCGCCGCCGCGGCTCGCGGACGGCCGTCCGCAGCAGCTCCACCAGCTCCACGGCCGGCCCGCGGGCCGTCTCCGGCTGGAAGAGGCCGGCCCGGTACTCCAGTTCACCGGCCGGCCCGAGCGGTTCCGGCCCGGGGCCGCGGTGTTCGGTGAGCGAGAAGGTCAGGTCGAACGTGGCGGTGCCGGTGCCCCGTCCCGAGGCCGAGACGGCCAGACCCGGTACGGAGGGGGGCAGCGGCTCCGGCTCCACCTGGAAGGCCAGCAGCACCTGGAACGCCGGCCGGCGGTCCGTGGTCCGGGGCGGATTGACCAGGCCGACCAGCCGTTCGAACGGGGTGTCCTGGTACTCCAGCGCCGCCAGGTCGTCCTCGTCGGTCCCGGTCACATCTCCCCGGGCCCTCACGGCATATGACATGTGACACAGTACTCTTCCGGCTCCGGTGCGGAACCCCCTCCCGGCGACGGCCCGGCGCGCGGTGGCGGTCCGGCGCGGACTGCCGCGCCGGACCCCGGCGTTCGCGCTACTTCGGCGCCTTGCGGCAGGAGTCCGCCGCGACGACGGCGGGGACGTAGTCGCCCCTCAGGAGGTGGTAGCAGTCCTTGAAGGCTTCCTCGCCGCCGTCGGCGCCGGTCTTGCAGGCATCCTCCACGAGCTCGGTGGCGGAGTTGGGTGCCTTCTCCAGGACGTGGCGGGTACACCCCTGCACGGTGGCGCTCGCGGTCGGTGCGGCGGCGACGAGACCGCCCACGGCGAGGGAGAGGGTGCCGCCGGCGGCAGCGATGCGTCGTGCCAGGCTCATGGTGATCAAATCTTTCCGGGAGTAGGTGACCTGACGGGCCGGAGGGAGCGGGAACCGCTCACGGGCACCGACCCGCGCCATGTCTACCGAAGCGCGTGCCGCGCCCGTCCGGATGCCACGCCGGGACCCGGTGAGGATCACTCGAAGTCGTGGGTCGGACCGCGACGGCGTTGACGGCGGCGAACGAGCCCCCGTATCGGCTCCGCGGAGCCCCGGAGGCATCCCACCAGACTTCTGGGATGGTCGCCGCCATGCCGCGCGGCCACTGTGGGACGCACCGGCCCGGGGTTCTCCCGGGCCCGGTGTCCAGCTACTCGGGGAGGGACCAACTCATGGGCTTCACTCAGTACTTCGGTTCTCTGGCACGCGCCTCGGCGGTGGCGGCCCTGCTGGCGGGGGCGGTTGTCGCACCGTCGGTCTCCGCGGTCGCGGCGCCCGCGTCCGCCGACGGGCGGACCTCCGTCGCCGGGGTCCAGCGCAAGGCGGTCATCAGCGGGCCGTTCACGATCCGTGACGACGAGGGGTGGTCGGCGGGCACGTACTGCCGCGGTGACATCGAGGCCGTGAACTCCACGGAGAACTCGACGGGCGCCTACGAATGGTGGCGCACGTACTGCGGCGGCGAGATCCGGGTCGAGCTGCACGCCTACGCGACCGTGATCGACGCCGCGGGCACCCTGGAGTTCGGCCTCGACGCCCTGTTCTTCGAGGGCACCAACGACCGGACCACCGACCTGGACGACGAGGTCGTCGGCCTGCGCTTCCACGTCCCGGCCGGCCAGTCGGTGCCCTACACCGTGTACCTGAAGAACCGGGAGAACGGCGGCAAGGACTGGGCCACCCTCAACCTGACCTTCACGAACACCGTCTGATCCCGGCTCCGGTGCGGGCGCCCGCCCTTCGGGACGCCCGCACCGGTGACCCGCCCGGCCCGCGCGACGGGCGCCGGCGGCCCCGGGCGGGTCACCGGAGGCCGTCGGTGAGGGAGAGCCCCGGGAGGTAGTGCCGGAAGAAGACCTGGCCCGCGAGCTCCTTGCGGGAGCGCACCCCGGTCTTGTCGAAGACCGCCTTGAGGTGGTCCTGCACGGTGTAGGGGGACAGCGCGAGGTGGCCGGCGATCTCGGCGGTGGAGCTGCCCCGCAGCACGTGGGCGAGGATGTCGCACTCGCGCGGGGTCAGGCCGTAGGCGTGGATCAAGGAGGAGATCCGGTCCGACGGCATGGCCGGGCCGATGTTCAGGGCCACCCGGGTGCCGTCGGCGGTGTCGAGCCGCCAGCCCTCGATGGCGGCCAGGCCGCCACCGCGGGTCGGCACGCAGACCCGGCTGCCCCCGGTCCCGCTCCGCAGGGTGGCGGCGGCCACGCCGTAGGCCGAGGCCGGCAGGCCCGTCCCGTGCGCGCGGGCCTCGGTGAGCTCGCCGTACCGGGCCTCGGCGCCCGGACTCTGGGACACGACCGAGTACTCGTCCGACAGGAGTGTCAGCGCGGTCGGCCCGGTGGTGGCCGGGCCGACGGCGGGCGGGCCCGCCGGGGCCGCGAGCGAGCGCCGCAGCGCGCGTCCCAGGGGCATGGACAGGGCGCCGCCGAGCGCCAGTTCGGCCGGGGAGAACGGCGGCCGGTCCGCCGTGCGGACCAGGACCAGCGCGCCCCACACCCGGCCCGCGTCCCGCAGCAGGACCCGCATCTCGTCCGCCAGCCCCAGTGGGCGGTAGATGTCCCGGTAGCGCACGCTGCGGTCGAGGCGCCCGTCCAGTTCGGACATCAGACTGCCCACGGGCGTGCTCATCCGTGACAGGTGCGGCATCTGGTTGGCGTCGCCCACCCGGTACTCGATGTCCAGCATCCGGGGCATCCACTCGGCGCCGACGCCGTGCCGGAAGCTGCCGCCGATGTTGAGCAGGGTGGCCGGATCCAGCAGCACGCCGGCCCACAGGTCGAACGGCAGGGCCCGGGCCAGCGCGGGGACGGCGTCCTCGAACACCGCCACCGAGTCGGCGGCCCGGCGGGCGGCGTGCACCGCCCGTCGCAGGGCCGGCGGCAGGCTCCGGTGCGATACCGCTGGGGAGGTGCCGGGAGGCCGGGGCCGTGCGCGTCCCGAGGGCGTGAACCCGCCCTGGCGATCCATGCGATCCCCTCTCGTCCCCTCTCCGCCGTGGCCGCCGATGGTGCACCCCGTCGCTGGACGCCGGATAAACGGCCAGCTGGCGCACCGGCGACCCGCCGCCGGAGCTTCGCGCCCTCCGGCGAGCGGCCGTCCGTGCACGCGGCCGCCGCCACCGGGGCCGACACCCGGCGCGCCCGGCTCGGGCGAGGCCGCCCTCACCCCCCCCCGCGCCGCGGTCAGGCGGCGCGGGCCGCGGCGCGCGGGGAGAGCGCCGCGTACTCCAGCGGGGCGGAGGGGTCGATCGAGAGGTCCATCGGGGAGGGGGCGGCGCCGGAGCGCACGAGCAGGTCGCCGATGGCGGCGACCATGGCGCCGTTGTCGGTGCACAGCCGCAGCGCGGGGACCCGCAGGGTGATGCCGGCGGCGGCGCAGCGCTGCTCGGTGAGGGCGCGGATGCGGGAGTTCGCGGCGACTCCGCCGACCACGACGAGGGTGTCGATGCCGTGGTCGGTGCAGGCGCGGACGGCCTTGCGGGTGAGGGTGTCGGCGATCGCCTCCTGGAGGGAGGCGGCGGCGTCGGGGACGTGCGGTTCGGCGCCGGCGGCGCGCTGGGCCTCGACCCAGCGGGCGGCGGCGGTCTTGAGGCCGGAGAAGGAGAAGGCGTACGGGGGGTCGTTGGGCCCGCTGAGCGGGCGGGGGAGTCGGACGGCCTTCGGGTCGCCGTCGCGGGCGGCGCGGTCGATGGCGGGTCCGCCGGGGTAGGGCAGGCGCAGGATGCGGGCGACCTTGTCGAAGCACTCGCCGGCCGCGTCGTCGAGGGTGTCGCCGAGGTGGACGATCGGGTCGCGGGCGAGGTCGCGGACCAGGAGCAGTGAGGTGTGCCCGCCGGAGACGATGAGGACGACGCACGGGTTCGGCAGCGGTCCGCCGTCGAGCGTCGCGGCGGCCACGTGCCCCGCCAGGTGGTGCACCCCGTAGAGCGGGACGCCGAGCGAGAAGGCGTAGGACTTCGCCGCCGCCACGCCGACCTGCAGTGCGCCGGAGAGCCCGGGGCCCGCGGTCACCGCGACGGCACCGACGTCGGCGAGGGTGAGCCCGGCGCGGTCGAGTGCCTCGCGCACCACCGGTGCCATCGCGTGCACATGGGCCCGGGCGGCGATCTCCGGCACCACGCCGCCGTAGCGGGCGTGCTCGTCCATCGAGGACGCGACGGCCTGTCCGAGCAGGACGCCGTCGCGGACCAGGCCCGCGCCGGTCTCGTCGCAGGACGACTCGATGCCCAGTACCACCGGCGATCCCGCCATCGGCCACAGCTCCTTCTTGCCTATATATTGCAACTGCATCATAGGGGCAACAAGGAGGGCCGTGCCGGTGTGATCCGCGTGCGGAGCACGGCGGCGGCCGCGCACGCGGCCGGTTGGGGCGCTCCGCCGACCGGGTAAGGGACGAACGGCGCGGATCGCGCCGCCCCCGGCAGCCAAGGTGGTTCCGATGCCCGAATCCGGCCCCGAACCGATCGCGACGTTCTGCGGCGACTGCGACTGCGGTTGCCCCCGGCTGTTCGTCGACCCCGCCGAAACCGGTGACCGGCGGGTGCGCATCACCGACGACTTCGGGCAACGGATCCAGATGAGCGTGGAGCAGTTCCGCGACCTCGTCGCCCAGGCGAAGTCCGGGCTGCTGGACGGAGCCCTCACCGCCTGAGCGAGCTGTCCGGCGCCTCGTGGGTGAGGCGCCCCGACGGCTTCCGCCGTTCCCCGACCGACCGGGAGCGCGACGTGCTGCCCCCGATCGGCCGCGGACGGCCGGGCCGCACACGCCGTCGCCGCCTACGCGACCGGACTGGTCCGCCCCGGCTCCGCCGGCGCCGGAGTGGCGGAGGCCCTGGCGGCAAGGGCGACGGTGTAGCGGCGCAGCAGCAGGACCGCCGTGGTGGCGAGTCCGACGAGCAGGCCGAGCCAGAGGCCGCGGGTCTCCCCGCCGAGGGGGAAGGCGAGGAGCCAGGCGGCGGGCAGGCCGACGAGCCAGTAGCCGACGAGGGTGATGCGGAAGCCGCTCCCGGTGTCGTCGAGGCCGCGGAGCAGGCCGACGCCGATGTTCTGGGCGCAGTCGAAGAACTGCAGCACGGCGACGACGGCCAGGAGTCCGGTGGCGATCCGCAGGCCCTGCTGGTCGGCGGCCGCGCCGGGGTCGAAGTAGGGCCGCAGGACGAGCTCGGGCACGGTGAGGTAGGCGATGCCGACGAGCGAGGTGACGGCGGCTCCGCAGGCGAGTGCGGTGTTCTTGATCCGCCGGGCGGCGGCGTGGTCGCCGAGGGCGAGTTCGCGGCTGACGTTGATCGAGGCGGCGTGGGAGAGGCCGACGGCGACCTGGAAGACGATGTAGATCAGCTGGTTGACGGCGGTGTGGGCGGCGAGAGCGGCGGCGCCGAAGCTGCCCGCGAGCAGGGCGGTGACGGAGAAGAAGCCGGCCTCGGAGCCGTAGGTGGCGGCGATCGGGGTGCCGAGGCCGAGCAGCCGGCGCACGGTGGGGGCGTCGGCGCGCCAGAAGTCCGGCCTCAGCAGCGGTGCGAGCTGCGGGTCGCGGCGGGCGGAGGCGTAGAGGGCGAGGAAGGAGAGTAGGTGGACGCTGCTGGTGGCGACGCCGATGCCGGTGAGGCCGAGCTCGGGCAGGCCCCAAGTGCCGTGGATGAACATCCAGTTGAGTCCGGCGTTGACGGCGACGGAGGCGATGGTGATCCGCAGCAGGGCCTGCGGGCGGCGCATGCCGACGGTGAACTGGCGGATCGCCTGGAACCAGAGGCAGGGCACCAGACCGGGGGCGAGGGCGGCGAGCATGCCCTGGGCGCGGTGGGCGACGTCCGCGTCCTGTCCGAGCCAGGTGGCGGCCTGGCCTATGAGCACCATCAGGACGGCACCCGCGAGGCCGGCCAGGGTGGCGACGGCCATCGCCGCCCGGACCAGGCCGCGCACCTCGCCGCCGTCGTCGGCCGCGTCCTCGTGCCGTTCGGCGCGGGCGGCGGCGGCCGCGACCTGGTTGCCGACGGAGGTGACGAGGCCGACGCCCATGGTGCGCAGCTGGTTGAAGACGACCAGGGCGAGGCCGCCGGCCGCCAGGGCCTCGGTGCCGAGCACGCCCATCATGATGGTGTCGGTGGTGGTGAGGGCGACCTGGGCGAGCTGGGTGAGGGCGAGCGGGACGGCGAGGGCGGCGAGGGCGCGGCTGTCGCGGGCGAGGGTGGCTGGCTGCTGCATCGTGGGTGTCACGTTTCTCGGAAGTCAGGGCCTGCGGAGTTTGGTGAGCGCTTCGTCGATGTCGGCCTCCACGGCCTCGTCGAGCAGTGCGCGGGCGTTCATCCAGTCGTCGTTGAAGACGGTGTCCAGGTACTTCTCGCCACCGTCGTTGATGAAGGCGACCATAACGGCATCCGGAGCCAGGGCCGGCAGCCGGTTCAGGGCCTCGTGGACGACGCCTCCGGCGGAGCCGCCGATGAGCAGTCCGGTACGCCGGGCGACGACGCGGGCGGTGGCGAAGGCCTCGACGTCGCCGACCTTCACCCCCTCGTCGATCAGGTCGTAGTCCACCAGCAGGCCGATGGTGGCGCCCTCGGGCGTGCCGGTGCCGGACTGGTAGTAGTCGTGGGCGGGCGGCCCGAAGGCGATCGAGCCCTTCGGCTCGACGCCCACGACGGCGACGCCGGGGACGGCGTGCTTGAGCTCGCGGGCGGTGCCGCACAGGCCGCCGCCGGTACCGACCGCGCCGATCAGCACGTCGACCCGGTTGTCCAGGGCTTCGGCGATCTCGCGGCCGACGGCGTAGTAGCCGACCGCGTTGCTGGGGTTGTTGTGCTGCTCGGTGAAGAAGGTGTTGTCCTTGCCGCGGGCCATCTCCTCGGCGAGCTCCTCGCGGGCCGCGGTGTGGAGTTCCTCGCCGTCGGTGTCGGCGTCGACGTACACCAGCTCGGTGCCCAGGGCCCGCATGCCGCGCAGCTTGTCGGCGGCGGCGTGGTTGTCGACGACGGCGGTGAAGCGGTAGCCGCGTTCGGCGGCGATGACGGCCAGACCGAGGCCGGTGTTGCCGGAGGTGGACTCGATGATGTGGCCGCCCTCGCGCAGCTCGCCGCGTTCCTCGGCGTCGAGGACCATCTGGCGGGCCATGCGGATCTTGGCGCTGCCGGTGGGGTTGAACATCTCCAGTTTCAGGAGCAGCCGGGCGCCGTTGTCGGTGCGGGCGAGTTCGAACAGCGGGGTGCAGCCGATGAGGTCGGACATCCGGCTGACCACCGGGGGGCGGTTCAGGGCGTCGGTCATGGTGGGGCTCCGTGGGGACGGCGGGGCGGGGGTCAGCGGTCGAGGTGCCAGCGCGGGCGGCCGCCGTGGTGGTCGATGACGACCTTCGGCGGCAGCGGGAGCTCGTGGAAGGGCGACTCGTTGGAGTCCATCTGGTAGCCCGCCGTGTTGGGGTAGACGAGCAGGTCGCCGACGCGGGGCCGGGCGGGGAAGGCGATCTTGCGCCAGGTCAGCAGATCGGAGTCCAGGCAGCTGGCCCCGCCCACGCACGCCCGGTACGGCTGCCCGGCGGGCCCGGTGCGGTCGGTGCGGTCGGCGGGCCCGGTGCGGTCGCCGCGGTCGCGGAGCAGGACCGGGTCGGGCAGGTACTCGCTGTTGAACCACTGTTCGGACAGGCTGAGGCTGGTGCCGTCGACGGTGACGATGCCGTACCCGGCGCGGTCCTTGACGCCCTGGACGGGGAACACCGAGGACCCGGCGCGGTCCAGCAGGGCGCGGCCGGGCTCCAGCAGGAGCGTCACACCGGCCTGCCGCAGCCGCTCGGCGAGGCTCGGACCGGTACCGCCGGGGCGGGCGGCGAGGATCGCGCGCAGGGCGTCCGCGCCGGCGACGGGGGAGTGGTACGGGTAGAAGTCGTCCGCGGCGAAGGCCTTCTCACCGTGGTAGTGCCCGGGGCCCTGCTCGGTGAGGAAGGCGTCCCAGGCGTCGGCGGCGACGTAGTCGACGGGGAAGCCGCCGCCGATGCTGATCCGGTCCGCGGGCAGGCCCAGCGCCCGGGCCCGGAGGCAGAGTTCGACGAGCTCTCCGGCGAGGTCGGCGCGCGGCTGGACCGCGTAGCCGGAGAGGTGGAAGCTGAAGCCCTCCATCCGTACGGCGTCCCCGGCCCCGGCGCAGCGCCGCAGGGCCTCCTGCAACTGCGCGTCGTCCAGGCCGAACCGGCTGCGCGGCTGGGCTGGCGGGTGCCGGCGCAACAGGACGCGGACGGGACGGCCGGCGTCGAGGACGAGCAGGCGCTCCAGTTCGTCGGGGGCGTCGACGGCGATCAGCGCGCCCTGCCGGGCGGCGACGCGCAGCAGTTGCTCGTTCTTGGCGGGGCCGGTGACGACGAGGTCATCGCCGCGCACGCCGTGGCCGAGGGCGTCGCGCAGTTCGCCGAGGGAGGCGACGTCGGCTCCGGCGCCGGCCGCCGCGCAGCGCTCCATGAACACGGAGGCCTTGTTGGCCTTCTTCGCGTAGTGGACGCGGCCTTCGACCCCGGCGCCGGCCAGCGCGGCGCGGAACGCGGCGAGGTTGGCGTCGAAGCGTTCGGGCAGGAGGTAGTGGAAGGGGCCGCGGAGGCCGTGGGCGAGTTCGTGGAGCAGTCCGCCGGCGTGGATCCGGTCGGCGAGCGGGTCGGGACGGGCGGGCAGGGTCAGCGCCACAGGGCCACCTCGGTGCCGAGGCCCTGCTCGCCGGCGAGCTGGGCGAAGCGGTGGCCGAGGGCGATGTCGGTGACGACGAGTCCGCTGTTGTAGGCGAAGATCCGCTGCTCGGGGGCGGTGCGGGCGCTGGAGGCGCCGGAGATGACGACGGGAAGTTCCAGGTCGACGGCCGGGAGGTTGCCGTCGGCGTCGGCCATGTCGGTGCCGGTGACGCGCATCTGGGCCTCGCTGGTGGCGATCACCCGGTCCGCCCGGTGGAGGGTGGAGGGGGCGAGGCCGTGGCCGACCAGGATCGAGACCGCGCCGGGCTTGAGCCAGTCGGCCTCGACGGCGGCGGGGGTGTGCCCGCCGGCGGTCGCGACGATCACGTCGGCGTCGCGGGCGGCGGCCTTGAGGTCGGTGACCAGCTCGATCTCGCGGTCGGGGAAGTGCCGGGCGAGTTCGGCGCCGACGGCGGCGATGCCGTCGGGGTGGGTGCCGGACAGCAGCAGGCGCTCCAGCTTCGGCAGGGCGGTGAGCAGGAACGGCAGGGCCAGGCGGCCCTGGGTGCCGGTGCCGATCACCAGCGCGGTCGACGCGTCGGGGGCGGCGCACTCGCGGGCCAGCAGGGCGGAGACGGCGGGGGTGCGCAGGGAGCCGATCCGGGAGCAGTCCATCATGGCGACGGGCAGGCCGGTGACGTCGTCGTAGATGGTCAGCGTCGTGTAGTAGTGCTGGTTCTCGCGGCTCTCGTGCAGACCGTGCTTGTAGGAGGTCTTGACGGCGACGACCTCGCGGACGCCGTCGCGGCCGAGCATGGCGTAGGAGACGGAGTGGCCGTCGGCGGGCTTGACGGTGAGTTTGCGCGGGTTGTCGGACTGGCCGGCGGCCAGGGTGCGGTAGGCCTGTTCGACGGTGTCGAGGACGTCGGCGAGGGTGATGTCCAGGCCCGCGAGGTCGCTGGTGGACAGTACGCGCAGGGTGGTGTCGTCCCGGTCCATGGGGTGTGCCCTTTCGAGGTGGTGAGGCGGCGTCGGGGCGGAGGGTCAGACGGTCCAGGCGGTGAGGGCGGCCTGTCCGTAGCCGTGTTCGCCGTGCTCGGCGAGCGGGCGGGTGGGACGGCCCTCGACCCGGGCGGAGGCGCGCTTGAGCCAGCGGTCCGTGCCGTCGTAGCGGGCCCGGAACGGGACGCGGCCGTGGACGACGAGGTCGTTGTCGACGACCAGGATGTCGCCGGGCTCCAGGCTGACCGCGACGGAGACGCGGGCCAGCTCCTCGCCGAGGCGTCCGTACGCCTCGCGCCAGGCCCGGTCGGCGTCGTCCAGCGGCGTGTAGGCGGGGTCGTAGCGCATGGTCAGGCCCTCGGGCGTCTCGAACAGGGTCGGGACCGGTGCGGGCCGTCCGGCGAACCTCCGGGCCTGTTCGTAGGCGTCGTCGGGCAGGATCGGCGCGACCGGCCGCTTGAGCTGTGCGACATCGGCGTCGGACAGGTCGGTCAGCCGCACGCTGGCCGCGGTGGTGGCGACGGCGTCGTGGTTGCGCATGCAGCACAGCAGCAGCAGGTGCGCGCGGCCGGGGTGGAAGGCGTCCTCGGTGTGCGGGGTGAGCAGGACGGAGCTGGAGGCCCCGGTCTGCTCGCTCTCGTGGCCCGGCGAGGGAACGATGTTGTGCACGAACCGGCCGTCCTGCTGGCCGTCCCACGCGATCGGGGTGCCCATGGCCGCCGAGACGAGCAGCAGGACCGCGTCCCAGAGCGCGCCGGCCCGGCCGACGGCCGACCAGTGGGCGGGCGTGGGGCCGAGGCCGGTGTCGTCGACCTCCAGCCCGCGCAGCACGAAGAGGCCGTCGGGGGTGTCGACCGGGCGCAGGTGGCGGCGCAGTGGTCCGCTGAGCCGGGCGCACACCGCGGGCAGGTCGGCCAGCAGGGCGGGGCTGGTCGGGTCGCCGTGGCGGGCGAGCAGTTCCGCGGCGGCGGCGGTGAGTTCCGCGACGGCGTCGGCGTCGAGATGGCGTACCGGGGCAGGGCGGGTGGGCACGATCGACTCTCCGGTGGCGGGAGGGGAAAGGGCGCGGGCACGTGGCATCACCGCGCCGGTGCGGGACGGCGGCGGGAGCTGCGCGTGGGGTGTGGATCCGGGGCGGCTCGAACGGCCGGACGACAGGGAACGTAACAACGTCTCCGAGGTAAGGCAAGCCTTAGCGAGCTGGATGTCTACATTCACGTAGTCCCGATGTCGGGTGGCGGCGCACGCTCGGCGCAGTGTCAGATCCCCTGGTCAGAACGCCTTTTGGCGACAGGGGGCGCGCGCTCGCGCGTCGAGTGCGCCCCGTTGGTCGGCTTGCCAGGTGTCTCAAAATTAGGGTAGGTAAACCTAAGTAAGTTCGAGCGTGAACCCGAGACGAGGACCGAACGTGCACGTCACCAGACGACAGTTGCTGTGGGCCGGAGCCGGAGCCGGAGCGATCGGTGTGCTCGCCGCCTGCGGCGGTGGCGAGCGCAGCGGCAAGGACACCGGCCCCACCGGCGCGACCGGGCAGCAGCCCCGCTCCGGAGGGACGTTGAAGGTCGGCGCGCTCGGCAAGGCCTCGGCGGTCACCCGTGACCCGCACGGGACCCAGGCCAACGAGAGCGACTACCTCATCATCAGCCTGATCCACGACACGCTCGCGATACCCGGGGACAGGACCAACACCGCCCCGCGCCTGGCCGCCTCCTGGAAGCCGTCGGACGACCTGAAGACCTGGCGCTTCACCCTGGCCGACGGCGCCACCTTCCACGACGGCACCCCGGTCACCGCCGACGACGTCGTCTGGTCGCTGAAGCGGCTGCGCAACACCCCGGCGGGCAGGAGCCGGCTGCCCGGCATCCAGCCCGAGGGCATCACGGCCGAGGACCCGAGGACCGTCGTCCTGGTCTCCGACTACGCCAACGCCGACCTGCCGCTGCTGACCCGCCTGACCACCTTCGTCCTCAAGAAGGACACCGCCGACGACGCGGTCGCCGGCGCCCCGGGCACCGGGCCCTTCAAACTCGACTGGTACCGCGACGGCAACGCCCGCCTGGTGCGCAACGACCACTGGTACGGCGGCAAGGTCCTCCTCGACGCCATCGAGGTCCGGCTGTTCGAGAGCCCCCAGGCCATGGCGAACGCCCTGCTCGCCGGGCAGATCGACGTCGCCTCCAACGTCGGCGCCATCGCCGCCCGCACCGCCGAGGCCCGCAAGGACGTCCAGATCGTCCGCCGGCCCAACGACATGGCGATGCCCGTCGTCATGCGCACCGCCGACGGCCCGTTCGCCGACGCGCGGGTGCGCGAGGCCCTCAAGCTCGCCGTCGACCGCGACGCCATGGTCAAGCAGGTCCTCTCCGGCTACGGCAGCGTCGCCAACGACGTCCTCGGCACCGGCGACCCGGCCTTCGCCAAGAACCTCCCGCAGCGCACCCGCGACCTCGCCAAGGCCAAGCAGCTGCTCGCCGACGCCGGCTTCGATGCCTCCCGGACCTACGACCTGGTCACCACCGAGGACATCCCCGGACTCGCCGAGTCCGCGACCCTCTTCGCCACCCAGGTCCGCGAGGCCGGCGTGAGGATCAACGTCGTGAAGCAGGACTCCAAGGCGTTCTGGGACGCCACCTGGCTCAAGGGCACGCTGTACACGACCTACTGGGGCACCAACGACTCGGTCGTCTTCTTCGCCTCCAAGACGATGCTCTCGGACGCCGGGCAGAACGAGTCCGGCTGGAACGAGCCGGCCTTCGACGAGGCCTACCGCAAGGCGATGGGCACCACCGACACCGCCGAGCGGGACAAGCTGCTCCAGCAGCTCCAGGAGATCGAGTACGCGAAGTCCGGCTACCTGCTGTGGGGCATGGCCGACGGCATCGACCTGGCCGGCGCGGCCGTGCGCGACCTGCCCAAGCTCCCCGGCTACGGCCGCGTGCAGCTCGAAAAGACCTGGCTGGCGCGTTGACCACCCTCCACCCGGTGGGCGCGCGAGCGCCCCGGAGCCTCCCGGCCCGCATCCTCCCCGGTGCGGGCCGGGTCGCCCGGCAGGCCGCGCGGCGGCTGGTCCTGCTCGTCGTCCTGCTCGCCGCCGTGTTCGCGGCCGTCGAGCTCCTCCCGGGCGACGCCGCCGGCGCGAGCACCGACCGGGGCGTCACCGCCGCGGACCTCGCCGCCCGCCGCGCCGCCATGGGCCTCGACCGCCCGGTCGCCGAACGCTTCCTGGACTGGATGACCGGCCTGCCCACCGGCGACCTCGGCACCACCGCGCGCGGCCAGCACGTCACCGACGTCCTGGCCGGTCCCTTCCCCAACACCCTCCTGCTCGGCACCCTCGCCCTCGCCCTCAGCGCCGCCGGAGCCCTTGCCGTCGGCGGCTGGGCCGCACTGCGCCCGGGCGGGCGCGTCGACCGCGCCGTCGACGCCCTGTCCACCGCCGCGTTCGCCCTCCCGGAGTTCGTCGTCTCCGTCGCCCTGCTCCTGCTGCTGTCCCAGTGGACCGGCTGGCTGCCCGCCGTCACCCTCACCGGCCCGGACGGCAGGCCCGAGTCGTGGACCATGATCGTCCTGCCGCTGCTCTCCCTGGCGGTCCCCCAGATCGGCTGGAACACCCGCATCGTGCGCGGCGCGCTCGCCGACCAGGCCGCCCTGCCGCACGTCCAGGCCGCCGTCCTCGACGGCCTGCCCCGCCGACGCGTCCTCAGCCACCACATGCTGCCCGGCGCCCTGCCCGCCGTCGCCGTCGGCATCGCCACCTCCGCCGGCATGCTCCTCGGGGGCACGGTCGTCGTCGAGACCCTGTTCAACTATCCCGGCGTCGGCGCCATCCTGGCCGGCGCCATCACCGACCGCGACACCCCGCTCGTCGCCGGAGTCGTGGCCGCGGCCGGCGCCGCCATCTCCCTGCTCCTGCTGCTCGCCGACCTCGTCCGCACCACCACCCTCGGAGAGGAGCGACGATGACCGCCGCCGCCCCGACAGCGGGCCCCGCGCCCGTCGCCCGACGGAAACGACGGGTGCTCCTGCGCGCGGTTCCCGCCCTCGCCCTCGTCGTCCTCGCCCTCCTCGGGCCGCTGCTCGCCCCGCATCCGATCGACGCCCCGGTCACCTTCCCCTACGCCGGGGCGGGCGGCGACGCGCCGCTCGGCGGCGACCAGCTCGGCCGGGACGTCCTCAGCCGCCTGCTGACCGGCGGCGCACCCCTGATCGCCACCGCGCTGGCCATCGCCCTCCTCGTCACCGCGGCGGCGACCGCCATCGGCATCCTCGCCGTCCTGCGCCCGGCCCTCGGCCGGTGGATCGAACGCGCCGCGGACCTGACGATCCTGCTTCCCGCCGTCCTCGCCATCCTGCTGATCGCCCTGGCCTGGCCGGACGGCGGACGCCTCGCCGTCGCCGCCGCGGCCACCCTGCTCGGCATCCCCTACGCGGTCCGGATCGTCGCCGCCGCCGCGGCTCCCCTCGCCACCGCCGGCTTCGTCGAAGCCGCGGCCGCGGGCGGCGAGAACCTCTGGCACCTCACCGTCCACGAGGTCCTCCCCAACCTGCGCTCCACCGTCCTCGCCCTGTTCGGCCTGCGCTTCGTCGAGGGCGTCTACATCGTCTCCGTCGCCGCCTTCCTCCAGCTCGGCCCCCAACCCCCGAAAGCCGACTGGGCGCTGATGATCCGCGAGAACGCCGCCGGCATCACCCTCAACCCCTGGGCCGTCGGAGCGCCCTGCCTCGCCATCGGCCTGCTCGCCATCAGCGTCAACCTCGCCGCCGAAGCCCTCGCCCCCGCCCGGCCCACCCCGGAGACCCCGCTGTGAGCACCACCGAGCCCGCCGCCCGGGCCGCCGCCCTGTCCGTCGCCCTCGGGGACACCCCGCTGCTCACCGGGGCCACGCTCACCCTCACCCCGGGCCGCGTCACCGCCGTCACCGGGCCCTCCGGCGCCGGCAAGACCACCCTGCTGCGCGCCCTCGCCGGCGCCCTCCCGCCGGGCGCGCGCGTCACCGCCGGAAGCCTCACCGTCCTCGGACAGGACATCCTCGCCCTCCCGCCCGAGGAACTGCGCCGGCTGCGCCGCCACAAGCTCGCCTTCGTCGGCCAGGACCCCGGATCGGGACTCAACCCCCGCATGCGGGTCGAGCGGCTGATCAGCGAGACCTCCCCGCAGCGCCGCCGGACCCCGGTGCCGGACCTGCTGCGCGCCGTCCGCCTGCCGGTCGGCGAGGGCCTCGAACGCCGGCGGACGGCGGACCTCTCCGGCGGGCAGCAGCGGCGCGTCGCCCTCGCCCGCGCCCTCGCCCGCCGCCCCGCGATCCTCCTCCTCGACGAACCCACCGCCGGCCTGGACGCCGCCCTGCGCGACGACATCGCCGCCCTGCTGCGCGACATCGCCGAGCGCGAGGCCATCGCCATCGCGCTCACCAGCCACGACCCCGACTTCGTCGCCCGCTGCGCCGACGACGTCCTCGCCCTGCGGCCCGATGATCCGGTCGCGGCCCCGGGGACGACCGTCGCACCCCCGGTGCCCGTACCGGCCTCCTCCGCCGCCGGTACGGTGCCCGTCGTCGAGGTGCGGGGACTCGGCGCCCGGGTCGGCGCCGGCCGGATCCGCCACCAGGTCTTCGGCGGACTCGACCTCGCCCTGCAACCCGGCACGCTGACCGGGATCACCGGCCCGTCGGGGTGCGGCAAGACCACGCTGCTGCGCACCCTCGCGGGCCTCCACCGCCCCGAGGCCGGCCGGATCACCCTCGGCGGCGAACCCCTGGCCTCCTCCTACCGGCGGCGTACCCGCGAGCAGCGCCGCCGCATCCAGCTCGTCCCGCAGAACCCGCTCGGCGCCCTGAACCCCGCCCACACGGTCGGCGCCACCCTCGCACGCCCGCTGAAGCTCCATCGCGCGGAACCCGCCGACCGGTGCGGGGCCCGTGTCGCCGAACTGCTCACCGAGGTCGGCCTCACCCCCGGCCACGCCGACCGCTACCCCCACGAGCTCTCCGGCGGGCAGCGCCAGCGCGTCTCCGTCGCCCGCGCCCTGGCCGCCGAGCCCGACGTCCTGCTCTGCGACGAGGTGACCTCCGCGCTCGACGCCGACACCGCCGAGGACATCATGGGACTCCTCCGTGGCCTGCGGACCGACCGGGGCCTCGCCGTTGTCCTCGTCAGCCACGACCTGCCGCTGCTCGCGGCCCACGCGGACGTCGTCCTCACCCTCGACGGCGCCGACCGGACGCCGCTCACGAAGCACCACGCGGTCCCGAGCCCGGTGCCCGACTGAGCGCTGCACGCGGGGGCGGGGCGGGGGAGTCAGGCCGGCCGTTCGACGTCCGGCCGCTCGGCCGGGCCGGCGCCCTCCCGAACTCTCGCCCAGGTGCGCCGGGATCCGCGGGTCAGTGTCCAGCCGCCCTCCTCGCGGGGCGGCGGTCCCTGCCCGGCTCCGCGGGCGGTGGCCGCGCACACGCGCCGGAGCAGGGAGTTGAGCTCGACGCGCTGGCCCTTCGTCAAGGACGCCAGCACCTCGTCCTGCGTCGCGGACGCGTCGGTGTGGAGCACCTCCAGGGCGGACTCGCCCGCGGGCGTGATCGCCAGTACCTCCTGCCGACCGCCGACGTGGACGACCGTCGACCGCAGCAGACGTGCCGACAGGAGGTCGTCGAGCGCCTGGTCCACCTCGGCCGCGGGCGCCATGACCCGGGTGGTGAGGTCCTGCCGGCCGTGCGGGCCCAGCCGCGCCAGCGCCGACAGCAGCGCGTGGTGGACCGGGGTCAGCCCCCGGTGTTCCAGCCGCTCCGCCAGCAGGCGGTCGACGGCCCGCCCGGCCTGCGACAGGAGGTAGACGGACTGCTCGAACGGACTCGACGATCCCTGCCGTCCGTCGTACAAACCCTGTCCCCATCATCGGAAGAGCGCGACGCCCGCGGCGTCGGAGAAGCAAGCCTGGGCCCACCCTACCCACGCCCGCGATCATCGGTCTACATTGATGTCGTCAGATCGCTCAGGGGCCGACGATCCTCCGGGCCGCGTGCTCCACGTACTCGTGCAGGCCGTAGGCGAGACCGAGCGCCAGCAGGGACGACACCACCACCGCGGCGACGAGGCCGGCCGCGGCCGCACGCGGCCCCCGCCCCTCGGGCCCGACGGGCTCCGGCTCCAGCAGGGCCTGAACCCGCCGGGGGACCGGCCCCGTGCTGACGGACAGGAACCGGCCGCCGCGCACCCCCGTCCCGGCCGGGCCGGCCAGCGCGGCGCGGGCGATGGCGGTCGCGGCGATCCTCCGGTCCCCCACCGCCGCCGCCGCGGTCTCGTCCGCCCACCGCTCCAGGTGGAACTCCAGAGCGGGCCCCAACCGCGCGAGCGCCGGGTGCGCGGCGGCGGCCAGGTCGACGACGGCCGAGAACACATGGTGCCGCCCGCGGAGATGAGCCCGCTCATGGGCGAACAGCGCCGTGCGCTCCGCCGGACCGAGGGCCCCGAGCATGCCCTCCGACACGACGACCCGAGCGGCGCGCCCACGGTGGCGCGGCAGGGCGAAGGCCTCCGCCTCCTCTCCCGGGACGACGAGCACGTCGCCCTCGGCCGCCCCCTCGCCGGTCAGGTCCCACGCACGGGACAGCAGCGCGCGCTGTCGGCGCGCGGCCAGCGCCAGCCGGACCGCCTGCACGGCGAGCAGGGCCCCGGCGGCACAGGACACCGGAACCACCGCCGGCCAGGCCGCGGTCACCTGGGTGAACCGCAGGCGCTCCAGTCCCGCCAGGAACGGCACGTGGAAGAGCCCTGCCAGCGCCGCGATCGTGCCGCCCGCCAGCAGCACGGCGGCTCCCGCGAGAGCCAGCGAGGCCGCGCGGGGCGGGAGCAGCCCGGCCAGCCGGCGGGCCGCGGGCGCCGCTCCCCACGGAAGGGCGACGGCGAGGGCGACGACCACCAGGAACAGCGTCACGCCTCGCGCTCCGGGACGGCCTCGCCCGCGGCGCCCGCGGCCGGAGCCGGTTCGGCCTCCGCCTCGATCAGCAGGCGCCGCAGGACGTCCCCGTCGCCCGTGGACAGCGAGGACACGAACCGCTTCAGGACGAGGTCCCGCTGCGGCTCCTTCTCCAGTTCCCGGCGCATCCGCGAGGCCGCCAGGCCGGCGGCGTCCGAGACCGGCGCGTACGCGAAGGAGCGCCCCGGACGGGTGCGGTCCAGGGTCCCCTTCTCGTGCAGGCGGGCGAGGATCGTCGCCACGGTGGTCCGGGCGAGGTCCTGGTGCAGCGCGCCCTTGACCTGCCGGGCGGTCATCGGCTCACCGGCCGCCCACAGCACCGCCATCACGTCCGCGACCAACTCGCCGTGCGGACGCCTGGCCTCCTGGTCGTCCCTCGCCATCTCTCTCCCTGTCCCGATGCGTTCGCCCGGCACACCCCGACGCCGGCACCGGCCGGAGGCGGGGGCCGCCCGCGCGGGTGCGGCGGGGCGGTGCACCGCCCGCCCGTCCTCGGGTGTGCCTCGGGCAACCTTACGGGGAGTGCGGATCGCCGCCGAGCCGCGGTCCGTCCTCGCCGGGTGGTGCACGCTCCGGCACCGGGAGGACGGCGCGGTGGGCACCGGCGGCGCCGTCCGCGTGCGCGGCGGTTCAGCGGATGCACATCACCGTGGAGGTCGCGGTCCACCACCCCATGGACTGCCGCAGGTCGGAGCCGTAGCGGTAGCACTGGCTGCGCTGCCAGCCGGCGATCTGGGCGAACGAGAGGGCCACGTTGGTGGCGCTCGTGATGGCCGAGTCCATCGAGCCGCCGGTCCCGCTGCCGGTGAAGGTCGCCGACTCGGTCGCGGCGGCCGACCGGCTCGGGCTGCTCGCGGCACCGGCCGACGCGGCCTGGGCGGAGCCCACCCCGCCGAGGAGACAGGCCGAGACGGCGAGGGCCGCGGCGGTGACGCGCAGACGGAGGGCGGTCGGACGGTTCATGGGAACTCCTCGGTGCTGGTGCGAGCGGTGTGCCGGTTCGGCGCCCCCAGACTCGTCGCGCGGGCCGCGCCGGGCCAAGGCCCTTCGACCCCGGTCGAATTCGGACGGACTGACCCTGATCGTCGTGGGCTGTCAACTGCGGAGGTGCGGCGGCGCGTTGCTCCGCGGCCGGTGCGGAGCAACGCGGGTCGCACCCGCGGCGCCGGGCTCCGGAGGAAGGCCCGCGAGCAGGCGGCCGGTTCCCGGCCGGGTCATGCGGGCAGTCCGAACCGGGGCCCGGTAGCGGTCCCCGTGCGAGCAGGGCCACGGCCGCGGCTCTCCCGTCAGCCGAACTCGGCCGCGTGGTCGACCGCCCACCTGGCGAAGGTGCGGGCCGGCCGGCCGGTGAGGCGCTCGACATGATCGGTGATGCGGTGCGACTCCGGTCGGTCCACCGAAGCGGCCAACAGCGCCTCCACCAGTCGCTCGGGACGACCGTCCGCGAGCATGCGCGACCGAGCGAGATCAGCGGGAAGCGGCCGAAAGCTCAGACGGCGCCCGAGTGCGGCACCGAGTCGCGCGACCTGGTCGGCGCGACCGAGCACCTCGGGTCCGGTCAACACGTACGGGCCGGGGTTCGGTCGGGCACGGTCCGGCGCGAGCAGTACGGCTGCCGCCGCGGCGGCGACATCGCGTTCGTCGACGACGGCCGTGCGCGCGACGTCCGGGCCCGCGATCACGTTGCCCGCCCGCAACTGGGCCGCCCATCCACGAGCGTTGGAGGACAGCGTGTCGCTGCGCAGCACCGCGGGTCGAAGTCCGGCATCGAGCAGGAGGGCTTCCATGTCGGCGTGCACCTGGACGATGGGATCGCTCTGGCGGGTGGCTTGGTCGTCCACGGCCGTCGAGGACACGTAGGCGACCCGGGGCGCCGCTGCGGCGAGTTCCGCGACCACGTCGTGGGCCGGGGCCGTATCGAGCAGTGGCCAGATGAGGAGGACGGCGTCGACGCCCGGAAGCGCGGCTCGGAGGACCGCGGGGTCCGTGAGGTCGCCGACCACGGTCCCGGTTCCGGAGCAGGGGCCGGTCGGGTGGCGGACGAGGCGCCGCACGAGCGCGCCGTGTGTCCGGAGGAGGTCGACGACCTCGCGGCCGAGGTTGCCGGCCGCGCCGGTGACCAGGATCGACGGCCTGTGATGGGTGCCCGTGGGCCGGTTGGTGTCAGGCATGATCGAGACGCTAGGGGTTCAGGTCGACATGAAGGCAAGGCGTGTGTGATGCGGACGATCGGACAAGCAGCCGCAGAGCTCGGCATCGAAGCCCACGTCCTGCGGCACTGGGAGGACGTGGGCGCACTCACCGTGCGCCGCGACGGCAACGGCTACCGCATCTACGACGACAGCGCGCTGGAGCAGGCGCGCACGGTGCTGAAGCTGCGGCGCGTCGGCCTCTCGTTGCCGGAGGTCATCGCCGCGACGGCACCGAGGAAGCCGGCGGCGCAGGCGGTGGTGAGGGCGAAGATCGCCGCACTCGAACGCGAGGTCGCCCGCACACAACAGGCCATCACCTTCCTGCAGCACACTGTTGAGTGTCGGCACCGGTATCTCGACGACTGTCCGGACTGCGCGCATTTCGTCCACGAGGCCTGAGCGGCAGGCCGCCTACCGCACCGGGCCGCCGTACTCAAGGTCCGCTTCCTGACGATCACAACCCTGGACCCGCCGGAGACGGCAAAGTACGGTGGGCGCGCCGCTGGAAGCCCCGTCCTGAACGACCTTGAGCCGACCTTCCCGGGTTGCCCGACCGCACGCTGCAGCGACGGCGACCGACCAGCGCCCACCATCCGTTCTGCACCGGAACGCCTGACACGCCCGATGTGCGTGTCATGGCGGGTTCACGAGGGGGGATCGACCATGACGTCGGCGAGCACGTTCGGGATCGGCCGGGTCCACCGGGCCTTCGAGGAGAGGGCGGGACGGGCTCCGGACGACATCGCCGTGGTGGCGGGGTCGGTCCGGACGACCTACGCGGACCTCGACCGCCGGGCCGCCGCCGTGGCCCGCGAGCTGCGCCGCCGGGGGGCCGGGCGGGGCTCGCTGGTGGGCGTCTGCCTGGACCGCGACGAGTGGCTGATCCCCGCGCTGCTGGGGGTCTGGAAGGCCGGTGCGGCCTACGTGCCGCTGGACCCGGCCTACCCGGCGAACCGCCTGGAGTTCATCGCCGCGGACGCCGGGATCTCCCACCTGGTCTCCTCGGCGGCCGTCCTGCGGCGCCGGGGCGACGTCCTCCGGGCCGCTGGCGCCGACCCGATGCTCGTCGAGACGGTGGGCCAGGACGGCGAGGACCTCGCCGGCCCCGACCTCGCCGGCGAGCCGACGGACGCCGCGTACGTGATGTACACCTCGGGCTCGACCGGCCGGCCCAAGGGCGTGGTGGTCGAGCACCGCAACGTGGCGGCCCTGCTGCGGTGGGAGGCGGGCGTGTACTCGGCCGGCGAACTCCGCGGGATGCTGGCCGCGACCTCGGTCTGTTTCGACCCGTCGGTGACCCAGCTGTTCCTCCCGCTGCTCTGCGGCGGGACGGTGATCCTGGCCGAGAACCTGCTCGCGCTGCCCGCCCTTCCCGCGCGGGACCGGGTCACGATGGTCTACGGGACGCCGTCCGCGCTGGCCGCGCTGGTGCGCGAGCCGCTGCCGCCGGGCGTGCGCACCGTCCGCGCGGGCGGCGAACCGCTCACCCGCGCCCTGGCGGACCGGATCTACGCCAACACCGGCGTACGACGGGTCGTCCAGAGCTACGGCCCGACCGAGTGCACCGTCAGCTGCGTGACGCACGAGGTCCCCAGAGCCGGGCGGGCGGAGCCGCCGATCGGATCGCCCTACGCGGAGAGCGGGCTCTCGATCCGGGACAGCGCCGGAAACCCGCTGGGCGACGGCGAGACCGGGGAGCTCTGGGTGTCCGGTCCGCTGGTCGGCCGGGGCTATCTGGCCAGGCCGGAGCTGACCGCCGAACGCTTCGTCACGGACGCCGCCGGAGTCCGGCACTACCGGACCGGCGACCTGGTGCGGCGGGTGGACGGGCTCCACCGCTTCGCCGGACGGATCGACGACCAGGTGAAGGTCCGCGGCTTCCGGATCGAGCTGGGCGAGGTCGAGGCGGTGCTCGCGGGGCATCCGGCCGTCCGGCACGCCGTGGTGCTCGCGCCGGCCGACGAGGACGGCACCCGGCGCCTGCTGGCCTACGCGGAGTCGGCCGACCGGGCGCTCACCGAGGCGCGGCTGCGCGCCTGGCTGCGGGACAGGCTGCCGGACCACCTGGTCCCCTCCCGGATCGCCGTCCTCGAACGCCTGCCCGTCGGACCGACCGGCAAGGCCGATCGCACCGCGCTGGCCGCGGTGGAGTTCGGCCGCGCGGCCGACACCGCGTACGCCGCCCCGCGCACCGACACCGAGCGGCGGATCGCGGAGATCGTCGCCGGTGTCCTCGGTCTGGCGGAGGTCGGCGTCCACGACGACTTCGGCGCGCTCGGCGGGCACTCGCTGGCGGCCGCTCGCGTCTGCGCCCTCCTGGGCCGCGCGTTCGGGACGGCCGTCTCCCTGGCGGGCTTCCTCGCCGCGCCGACCGTCGCCGGACTCGCCGCGCTGCTGCACGCCGGGTCGGCCGACCGCCCGGGCACCGCGCCGGAGCCCGCGCTGGTCCGTCATACCGGGCGGGACAGCTACCCGCTGACGTCCGCGCAGCAGGGGATGTGGCTGCTGCGGCAGCTCGGTGGCGGCGAGCGGGCCACCACCATCGCCTTCCGGCTGCGGCTGCGCGGACTGCCGGGCACGGCGCGGCTGCGGGCCGCGCTGGACGCGGTGGTCGAGCGGCACGAGGTGTTGCGCAGCGTCGTGCTGGCCGGCGCCGCGGTGGACGCCTCCGGCCGGGCGGTCGACGGCGAACCGGTGGCGTCGGTCCGCCCGCCGGCCCCGGTGCCGTTCGAGGAGCACGATCTCGGGGGCGCGTCCGGGGCGGAGCGGGCGAGCCGGGCGGCCGAGCTGAGACGCGCGGCCGCGAGCCACGCGTTCGACCTCGCCACCGAGACACCGCTGCTGCGGGCCACGCTGCTCCGGCTCGGCGAGGACGACGCCGAACTGGTCGTCGTGACCGACCACGTGGCGTTCGACGGCTGGTCGATCGGCGTCCTGATGGCGGAGCTGGCCGACGGCCTGGGCGGCGGGGCGGACCACCGGGCCGGCGGCGGCCCGGGCGGCACGCCGCCGCCCGTCCAGGTCGGCGACATCGCGCTGCACGAGCGCGCGCTGGCCGCCGGGCCCGACCGGGTGGCGGAGTCGCGGGCCTTCTGGGCCCGGGAGCTGGCGGACGCCGTCCCGCCGCACGACCTCTTCCCCGCCGTGCCCGCCGGTCCCGGTCGAACGGTCGGCGAACGGCTGGTCCGCCCCCTCGACGCCGGGACGGCGGCCCTGCTGCGCGAGCTCGCGGCCGACTGCGGATCCACGCCGTTCCCGGTGTTCCTGACCGCGCTCGGCGTGCTGGTCGCCGCCTTCACCGGCCGGTCCGACGTCCTCCTGGGCGCGGCCGTGGCGCACCGGGCGGACCCCGAGCTGGAGGCGGTCGTCGGGCCGCTGGTCGGCATCAGGCCGATCAGGCTGAGGCTGGGGGAGGGGGAGTCGTTCCGCAGCGCCGTCGCCCGCGCCTCCGCCACGACCGCCCGGGTGCTGGACCATCCGGGGTTCACCGTGCAGGAGGCCTTCGAGGCGGCGGGCATCGAACACCCCCGGGGAACGCTGGGCACCCCGGTCGTGCTCTCGCTCCAGCCGGCCGGCCTCCCGGTCGCGGTGGAGCGCGACGGCGTCCGTCTGGAACTGCTCGGCGAGGCGACCGGCGGGGGGACGCAGGCAGCGCTGACCGTGTTCGTCAACGAGACGGTGCGGGGGCCCGAGCTCCAGATCGCGTACGACGCGGACCGGTTCGGCCCGGCCGACGCCGAGGCGTTCGCCGACCGGCTGCTCCGGGTCCTGCGGGCCGCGGCGGCCGATCCGGACCTTCCGCTGTCGGCCGTCGAGGTGGTGAGCGACGCGGAGCGGGCCGCGCTGCTCGCCGCCGGCACCGGAGCCCCGCTGCCGGCCGGCGGTCCGCGGACCGTGGTGGCGGCCGTCCTCGACCAGGCCGAGCGGCGGCCGGCCTCGGTGGCCACCTCCGACGCGGCCGGCGAACTCAGCTACGCGGACCTGGCCGAACGGTCCCGGCGCGTGGCCGCAGCCCTGCTCGCGACGAGAGCGTCCGGGCCCGCGGCAGGTCCTGCGCCGGCCTTCACCGTCGGCGTCTGCCTTCCCCGTGACCGGTACCTGCCCGCGGCCCTGCTCGGCGTCCTGCGCGCCGGCGCGGCCTACGTCCCCCTGGAACCGGACCAGCCCGTCGAACGGCTGCGCGGCCGACTCGCCGACTCCGGGGCGACCGTGCTCGTCGCCGCCGGGGAGACCCTCGCGCTCGCCGGTGAGCTGGGCGAAGCGGTCGGCGTCGGCGTCCTCGACCTGGGCAGCCCGGCCGACCCCGGACCCGCGCGGCTGCCCGACGTGGTGCCCGAGGGCCTGGCCTACGTGCTGTACACCTCCGGTTCGACCGGCCTGCCCAAGGGCGTGGAGGTCACCCACGCGAACCTGGCGGCCTTCGTGGCCGCGATGCGGATCACGCCGGGCATCCGGCCCGACGACGTGATGCTGGGTCTCACGTCCCCGGCCTTCGACGTGTTCGGGTTCGAACTCTGGGTCGGCCTGACCTGCGGGCTGCGGCTGGCGATGCTGGACCGCGAGGCCGCGGTGGACGGGTACGCCGTCGCGCGGTTCATCGACCGGGCCGGGGTGACGCTGCTGACCGCCACGCCGACCACGCTCCGGATGCTGGTCGCCGCCCAGTGGTCCGGACCGGGGGTGCGCGTCGTCAGCATCGGCGAGCCGATGGACTCCGGGCTGGCTGGCGAACTCCTGGCGCGGACCGGCGAGTTGTGGAACGCCTACGGGCCCACCGAGAGCACGGTCTACTCGACCATGGCGCGGGTGGAGGCTCCCGTCGGCGAGGCGGTGCCGATCGGCCGGCCGCTGGCCGGGGAGACGGCCTACGTGCTGGACGCCCTGGGCCGGCTGGTGCCGCCGGGAGTGACCGGAGAGCTGTGGATCGGCGGTGCGGGCGTCGCCCGGGGCTACCGGAACCGGCCCGACGCGACCGCGGCGGCGTTCACCGCGGATCCGTTCGCACCGGGCGGACGGCGCTACCGCACCGGTGATCTGGCCCGCTGGCGGCCGTCGGGGTCCTCCGGGCCGGGCACCCTCGACTTCCGGGGCCGCCGCGACCAGCAGGTGAAGTTGCGCGGCCACCGGGTCGAACTCGGCGAGATCGAGACCGCCCTGCGCGCGGAGCCGGCGGTCGCGGACGCGGCCGTCGTGGTCCTCGGCGACGGAGCGGACGCCCACCTGGTCGGCTACCTCGCGGTGGGCGCCCCGGCGGCGGCCGCGTTCGGCACTCCCGCGGTGGAGGAGCGCCTGCAGACCCGCGTCCCGGACCACATGGTGCCCCGGCGGTGGGTCGTGCTCGACGCCCTGCCCCGGACGGCCTCGGGCAAGGTCGACCGGGGCGCCCTCCCGGCGCCCGGCCGCGAATCCGGACGGGACCGGATCGCCCCGCGGACCGATGCCGAGCTGTTGGTGGCCGAGGTGTGGGAGATCGTGCTCGGCGTCGCCGAGGTCGGCGCCCACGACGACTTCTTCGCGCTCGGCGGGCATTCGCTGGCGGCCACCCGGGTCGCGGGCCGGCTGGTGGCGGCGCTGGACTTCGCGGTGCCGGTGCGCCTGCTGTTCGAGCACCCGGTCCTGGCCGACTTCGCCGCCGGGCTGGAGGCCCTGCTGCTGGCCGACCTCGCCGAAGCGGCCGAAGTCGAAACGGCCGAAGTCGAAGCGGCGGAAGCCGGATCGGCCGACCGGGCGGACGAGGCCGCACTCGCCACCACCGCCGCCGTCACCACCGCCGGCGGTGCCGCATGACCGAGGTGTCCGCCGAGCGGCGTGATCCCCGGCTCGCCGACGCGCTGCGGGCCCGGCTGGCCTCGGCCCGCCGCACCGCGGCCGGCAGCACCCCGGCGATACCCGCCCGACCCGACGGGGACGGCCCGGCCCCGCTGTCGGCCGCACAGGCGCGGCTCCGGTTCCTCACCCAGCTGGACCCGGAGAGCACCGCCTACCACATCCCGGTCGCGCTGCACCTGCGCGGCCCGCTGGACCCCGCGGCGCTGCTGGGGGCGGTGCGGGATCTCGCCGAGCGGCACCAGGTCCTCCGGAGCCTGATCGTCGAGACCGACGGCGAGCCGGTCTCCGTGGCGGGCCCGGCGGACGCGGTGCCGCTGGCCGAGGCCGACCTGACCGGGCCGGGGGAGCGGGAGTCGCTGGAGCGCCGCCTGCTGGCGGACCTGCGCAGGCCGTTCGACCTGGCCGTGGAACCGCCCCTGCGGGCGACGCTGCTCCGGCTCGGCACCGAGGAGCACGTGCTGGCCCTGACCGTCCACCACATCGCCTTCGACGCCTGGTCGAGGACCGTGGCGGTGGCGGAACTGGCGGCCCTCTACGCGGCACGGCTCGGGCTGGCCGAGCCTCCCGCACCGCCGCCGGTCCAGTACGCGGACTACGCGCACTGGCTCGCCCGGCGGCCGGAGGACGAGGCCCGCGCGGAGGCCGACCTGGCCTGGTGGGCCGGTGCGCTGTCCGGTATGGAGCCGGTCCTGGACCTGCCCACCGACCGGCCCCGCCCGCCGGTCGCGGACCGGACGGGCGCGGAACTGCCGGTGGTCCTGCCGGCCGCCCTGACCGCCAAGGTGCGCGGGCGGGCCGCCGAGCTCGGCTGCACGCCGTTCATGGTGCTGCTCGCCGTGTGGCAGGAGCTGCTGGCCCGGCTGTCGGGCGTCGACGACGTGCCGGTCGGCGTGCCCGAGGCGGGACGGCGGCACCCCGACACCGAGCGCACGATCGGCTTCTTCATCAACACCCTGACCCTGCGGACCGACCTGTCGGGCGGGCCGAGCGGCCGGGAGCTGCTGGCCCGGGTGCGCGGCGTGGCGCTGGAGGCCTTCGCCCGCACCGAGGTCCCGTTCGAGCGGATCGTGGACCGGCTGCGCCCGGCTCGGGACCTCTCCACCACGCCGATCTTCCAGGTCCTCCTCAACGTGATCGACACCCCGGCGGCGCCGCCGCGCTTCCCGGGCCTGGCGGCGAAGGTCTTCGCACCGCCGGCGACAACGGCCAAGTTCGACCTGAACCTGGCGTTCACGGCCACCTCCGCGAGCGGCACCGGCGACACCTACGAGGGGTCGCTGATCTACCGCACCGACCTCTTCGAGCAGCACACCGCGCGGCGGATCACCGAGTGGTACGCCGTCCTGCTCGACGGCGTGCTGTCCGATCTCGACCGCCCCGTGCGCGAGGTGGCGCTGGAACCGGTGGACGGACCGCTGCTGTCCGGGCCGCGCCGGCGCTTCGACCTCACCCGGCCGCTGCACGCCCCGGTCGAGCGCTGGGCGGCCGAACGGCCCGGCGCGACGGCGGTCGTGGGCCCCGACGGCGCACTCACCTACGGACAGCTGGACCGGCGGGCGAACCGGCTCGCGCACCGGCTGCTCGCGGCCGGAGTCGGACCGCGGGACCCGGTCGCCGTCCTGGCCGACCGCCGGACCCCGCTCGTGGTCGCCCTGCTCGCCGTCCTCAAGGCCGGCGCGGTCTACCTGCCGCTCGACCCGGCGTATCCGGACGACCGGCTTGCCGACATCCTGTCGACGGCGGGCGCGCGGGTCGTCCTCGCGGAGCGCGAGTTCGCGCAGCGCCTCCCGGGGCGCGGTGCGGACCCCGCGGGCACCTTCGCGGAGCCGCTGATCCTCGACGACCCGTCCCCCGCGGGCTCGCCGCCGGAACGGCCCGGCGGAGCACCGGGCGTGGCCGTCGATCCGGCCGCGCCGGCCTACCTGATCTTCACCTCGGGCTCGACCGGCCGCCCCAAGGGCGTCACGGTCGAGCACCGGCAGATCGTGCACTATCTGCACGCGGTGGCGGAGCGACTGGCCGGCAGCGGTGTCGCGGGGGGCTCGTTCGCCCTGGTGTCGACCCACGCGGCGGACCTCGGCATGACCAACCTGTTCGGGGCGCTGACCACCGGCGGCACGGTGCACCTGGTGGACCGCGAGGTGGCGACCGACCCGGAGGCGTACGGGGCGTACCTGGCGGCGCACCCGGTCGACGCGGTCAAGATGGTGCCGAGCCACCTGGAACTGCTCGCCGCCCACGGGGACCTCGGCCGGGTGCTGCCCCGCAGGCTGCTCGTCCTCGCCGGAGAGGCGTGCTCCTGGGACCTGGTGGCCAGAATCCGGACCGCGCGGCCCGAACTGGCCGTGCAGGTCCACTACGGGCCCACCGAGACCACGGTGTCCGTGCTCGGCTGCGCCGTGGAGGAGACCTCGCCGGACCGGCGGTCGGGGACGGTTCCGATCGGCCGGCCCCTGGCCGACGTCGACTGCTGGGTGGTCGACGCCGACGGCCGGCCGCTGCCCGCCGGGGTCCCCGGCGAGCTGTGGATCGGCGGGCCGAGCGTGGCGCGCGGGTACGTCGGCCGCCCCGACCTGACCGACGAGCGCTTCGTCCCCGATCCGGTGACCGGCACCGCGCGGTGCTACCGCTCCGGGGACCGGGTCCGGCTGACCGCGGCCGGCCTGTTCGAGTTCCTCGGCCGGATCGACGACCAGGTCAAGATCCGCGGCTTCCGGGTGGAGCTCGGCGAGGTGGCCGCCGCGCTGCGCGACCTGCCCGAGCTGGGCGAGGCGGTGGTGCTGCCGGTCGGCGAGGCCCACGCCGGACGGCTCGCCGCCTGGGTGACCCCGGCGGTGCCCGGGGCCCCCGTGGACGTCGCCCGGGTGCGCACGGCCCTGCGCGGGCGACTGCCCGACTACATGGTGCCCTCGGCGGTCGTCGTGCTCCCCGCGCTGCCGCTCACCCCCAACGGCAAGGTGGACCGGTCGGCCCTGCCCGCCCCCGAGCCGGCCGCGAGCACCGGGCACACCGCCCCGAGCACGCCGACCGAGCTGCGCGTCGCCCGGGCCTGGGCCCAGGTCCTCGAACCGGGCGCGGCCGACGGCATCGGCATCGACGACGACTTCTTCGCCCTGGGTGGCGACTCCTTCCGGGCGGTGCGCGCGGTCCGGGCGATCGACCCGGCGCTCCGGGTGATCGACCTGTTCACCCGGCCGACGGTGCGCGAGCTGGCCGCGTTCCTCGACGCGGTCGAGGCGGGCGGGTCCGACGGCGAGCGCCGCCTGCTGCACCGGCTGGCGGGCCCCCCGCCCGGCCGTCTCCCGACCGTCACCGTGGTCTGCGTCCCCTACGGCGGCGGTTCGGCGGCCGCCTACGGCCCGCTCGCCACGGAACTCGCAGCGGCGCTGCCCGGCGCGGCCGTGCTGGCCGTGGAGCTGCCGGGACACGATCCGGCCCGGCCCGACGAGCCGCTGCTCCCGCTGACCGCGCTGATCGACCGGGTCGTCGCCGAGCTGGCCGAGGCCGCCGCAGCGGTCCCGGGCGGCCGGTGCGGCCCGGTGGCGGTGTACGGCCACTGCGTCGGCTCGGCCGCGGCCACCGAACTGGCGCTGCGCCTGGAGGCCGAGGGCGTCGAGGTGACGGGCCTGCTGGTCGGCGGGAGCTTTCCCGGCGCGCGGCTGCCGGGGCGTCTGTCGACCTGGCTGCGCGACAGGTTCCCGGCCACCCGCTGGACCTCGGACCGGGCCTACCGGGACTTCCTGCGCACCCTCGGCGGCCTGGACGACGACGGCGACGGGGACGGGGAGGCGTCCGAGGGGGCGCAGCGGACCATGCTGCGCGCTCTGCGGCACGACGTGGACCAGGCACAGGGCTGGTTCACCGGTGAACTGACCAGGCCGGACGCCCGCAGGCTGCGGGCCCCGGTGCTCTGCGTGATCGGTGAACGCGACCGGTCCACGGAGCTCTACGAGGAGCGGTTCGCGGAGTGGGGAGCCTTCGCCGACCGGGTGGAGCTGGCCACCATCCCCCGAGCGGGCCACTACTTCCTCAAGCACCAGGCCGGCCGGCTCGCCGCGCTGGTCGGCGAGCGGCTCGGTGCCTGGGCCGGCGGCCGGCTGCCGGAGCCGGTCGCCGAGGTCACGGTCGTCGGCCGGCGGGCGCGGCGCGACCTCAGGGACTTCTACCTCGTCGCCGCCGGCCAGACGGTCTCCCTGATCGGCAGTGCGCTGACCTCCTTCGCCCTCGGCGTCTGGGCCTACCAGCGCAGCGGGCGGGTCCTCGACTACGCGCTGATCAGCATGCTCGCCATGCTCCCGGCGATCGTCGCGGGGCCGCTGGGCGGCGCGGTGGCGGACCGGATCGACCGCCGCCGGGTGATGCTCACCTGTGACGCCGTCTCCGCGACCGCCACGGTGTCCCTGGTGGCCGCGCTGTGGAGCGGCAGCCTGGCGCTCTGGCAGGTCGGCCTGATCGTGGGCGTCATGTCGCTGGTGACCGCCTTCCGGCGGCCGGCCTACCTGGCGGCCGTCGCCCAGCTCGTCCCCAAGCCGTACCTGGTGCAGGCCAACGGGCTGGCCAACCTCGGCGCCGGCCTGGGGACGCTGATCGCCCCGCTGGCCGGCGGCGCGCTGATCGGGCTGGTCGGCCTGCCCTGGGTGGTGGCCGTGGACGTCGCGTCGTTCCTCGTCGGCCTGGCCGCGCTGCTGTGGGTGCGCTTCCCCGACCGGCTCTTCCGCCGGCGGGAGGAGTCCTTCGCCCGGACCGTCGTCGGCGGCTGGCGGTTCCTGGTCCGGCGGCGTCCGCTGCTGGTCATGATCGGGTTCTTCATGGTGGAGAACTACCTGGGCACGCTCGCGGTGACGCTGACGGTCCCGAGCGTGCTCTCCTTCAGCGGCACCACCGCGGTGGGCGTGGTCACCGCGGTCGGCGGCGCGGGCGCCGTGGCGGGCAGCCTGGTCGTGGCGCTCTGGGGCGGCACGGCGCGGCGGGCGACCGGCATGGTGGGGTTCGTGAGCGGCGTCGGCCTGGGGGTCGTCCTGGTCGGCCTGCGTCCGTCGGTGGCGCTGGCGGCCGTGGGCGCACTCGTCTGGTGGGCGTCGATGAGCATCCTCAACGCCCACTGGCTGGCGATCATCCAGCTCAAGGTCGGCCCGGACCTCCAGGGCCGGGTGCTCGCCACCAACCAGATGCTCGCCGTCGCCATGACCCCGCTGGCCTTCTTCACCGCGCAGCCCCTCGCCGCGTCCTTCTCGGGCCTGCTGGACCGGGGAGGGGCGCTGGCGGGCACCGTGGGCCGGGTGGTCGGCACCGGGCCCGGACGCGGCACCGGCCTGCTCCTCGTCACCTGCGGGGTGCTGCTGATCGTCTGGGGCGTCCTGGGCCTGCGCCACCGCCCCCTGCGGTACATGGAGGACGAGCTGCCGGACGCCGTCGCCGGTGCGGAGACCGACGAGGACCTGGACACCGTGCAGGCCGCGGCCGACCGGGCCCTGCCCGGCCGGGCGCCGGTGACCGGATCGGCGGTGGCGGGGACCTGATCCGGACGGCCGGCGCGGTCGGACGCGGGCCCGGCGACGGCCGTCCGCTCGCCGTCCGCTCAGTTCTCGGCGAAGACGGTGTCCTCGGGTTGTGCGAGCATCCGCACGGCCGAGCCGTCGATGATCTGGACCAGGGGCGCGAGGGTCAGCTGCTTCGTCCTCGTCGACAGGACCTCGACGTTGTCCTCCTTCCCCGCCAGGTAGGCGGGGAAGCAGGCCAGCGACTGCTCGACCAGGTTGAAGTGGTCGACCAGCCGCCGGAACAGCTTCGGGAGGATGACCACCTCGGTGAGGGAGGACAGGCCGGTGACGGAGGCGCCGGCCGGTGCCGTGGTGGCGTCGAGCGGCCACAGCCCCAGGCCGGCCTCGCGGGCCTGGCGGGTGACAGTGGCCAGCTCGTCCCGGAGCTCGCGGGGGAGCTTGCCGTAGAAGGCGGGGTAGACCAGGCCGGTCCTGAGCAGGTGGTGGTTGGCGGTGGTCTGCAGCAGCGGCACGTCGACCTGGATCTGGGCGCCGTCGGCGCCGGGCGGGGTGCCGGTGCCGAGCAGGGCGACGCAGCGCTTGAACGGGTCCCCGCCCTGGGTGAGGATCCACCCGGGGGCCTGCGGCGGGTCGGCGGAGACGACCTTCTGTCCGACGCGCCGGACGTTGCCGAACCCGAGGAAGTCCAGGAGCCCCTGCGCGGCCTTGTCGCCGAACTCGGTGGGTTGGCGGATCCGTGGCCCGGTCCGGTCGTAGTGGGTCTCCAGGGCGTCGACGCCGTCGAGCCTGGCCCTGGCGACGCCGTTCTTGACCTCGACCGGGGCGTCCTTGAGCTTGTCGAAGGCGAGCGGGTCGGTGGGGGCGAAGTGGATGGTGTCGCCGTCCGGTTCGGTACCGATGATCCGGTACTCGCCGAGGACCAGCAGCATGGTCATGGCAGCCCCTTGATGTGGGAGGGCGGCGCCATGGGTCCGATCGGCGTCCGCCGGTTCGCACCCGGTGGGAAGTCACCGTGAGTCGTCGTCACTTCTCCGTGGGAGAAGGCGCGGCCACTCTATGGTCGTGCTCGATCACCTTCAATCACTGGCGCGCAGCCGTGCCGCCCGCGTGTCGGAGCCGGAGCCGGAGCCGGTGCCTGTGCCGGGCCGGGGTCGCTCGCCCACGAAGGGGAGGTCCTGGCCCAGGACCCGGCCTTCGCGGGACCGCTGGGCGAGGCGGTCCGGGCCGTGGACCGGAACGTGCACGTGGTGGCCTCGGGCCAGGACAGCCACGTCCAGGTCGACTCGCCCGTCGCAGCGTCGGGCCGGGGCGTGGCGGTCGGCTGACTCGCGAGAGCGGTGAGTGGCTCGTCAGCGACGCGGGCGGCAGCCGAGACGCGTCTCCGGGTGTGACCGACAGCCCGCCGACCAGGGAGAATGGGGGCGGCGAGCCAACCGGGTCGCGAGGACGAAGGAGTAGGCCGCATGGCAGCAGTCGGGGTGCACCATCCCCAGGAGGACGCGGAGTTCGACTTCGTACTCGCGCACGTCGGCGGCGCGGTACTCGCGTACTTCTGGGGCGTGTGGGCCGCCGCCTGCAAGGACCTGGAACCGGTGGTCAAGGACGTGGCCCGCGCGTACGCGGGCCGCGTCGCCGTCGTCCGCACCGACATCGTGCGCTGCCCGGAGGCCACCAAGCGGTACGAGGTGCTGGGTGCGCCCACCTTCGTGCTCCTCCGGGACGGCGAAGCGGTGGCCACCACGACGGAGGCGACCGACGGGGCGGGCGTCCGGGCCTTCCTGGACGCCCATCTCCCACCTGTCGGAGATCGCCCAGACCGTCCAGGCCCCGAGCGATGAAGCGCCGGCGCCAGGTGCGGACCGTGTCCGGCGCGATGCCCGGTCGCCGGGACACCTCCATGATCGAGTGGCCCTCGGCGCACTCCAGGACGATCCGCGACCGCAACGCCGGCGCCTGCGAGGTCGAGCGACGACGCACCCAGGACCGCAGCACCTCCCGCTGCCCATCGGTGACCGACAACGGCGGAATCTTCGGACCAGGACGACTCATTCCCGACTGACGACGAATCTCCGACTCAGGTCACTGGGCGCGCTCGATCAGCAGGGCGGCCTCGCGGGCCGCCGCCCGCAACTGCTCGCCGACGGCCCCGGCGAGCGCCCGGGAGATCTGCGGTCCCTCGGTCAGGACGAACTCTTCGGCGAAGCCGGAGATCGCCTTCGCCTCCACGTCGTCCTGCTCCGCCTGCTCCTTGATCTTTCGCAGCAGCGTCGACTCCCGGCCGAGCCTGCGCACCGGGCCGGCGAGGTCGGCACCTTCGGCCCACTTCATCAGCGCGTCCCGGCCGATCCGGAAGCCGATGATCAGCGCCGCCGCCCCGACGGCCGCGCCGATGACCCAGCCGATCGGGTTGGACACCGCCACCGCCGCACCGGTCGCCGCCGCGGCGCCCTCGGCCGCGGTGGTCACCGCGATGATGACCGAAGCCGCCGCCCCGGCCGTCGCCGCGCTCATCATCGTGGTGACCGTGCCGGAGATGCTGTTCAAGGTGTCCAGCGCCGCCCCGACCTGGAGGCCGTCGAGGTTCCCGACGCTCACCCGGCCCTGGTGCGGCGAGATCCGCAGCGCCTCGGTCGGGATCCCGCGGCGGCGCGCGAGTGCGGCCGCCTGCTGGTCGATCACCCCGGTGAGCTGCCGGTACCAGGCATGGGTGACCTCGCGGAGCTTCTGCTGGCCGATCGGGCTGCCGAGGTAGTCCGTCCTGCGCGTGCCGACCTCGGTGCCGATGTCCGTGAGCAGCCGCAGCTCGTTGCGGCGCCAGCGCAGCACGGCCGGGCAGACCTGCTCGTCGACGATGCCCTCGAAGGCGACCCGGCCGACTTCCGCACCGAGCGCGTCCAGGTTCTCGGCGATCAGCGCGGGGACGGTCTCCCGGGCGAAGGCGTCGACGTCGGCCAGGAACGCCGCGGTGCGGTACCGGGTCCGGCCCGCGATGGCCAGGCCCTTGGCGATCGAGAACTCGGGCTGACTGCCCAGCAGGACCTGGCTGCCCTCGGGCTCCCCGGCGTCGAACACCGCCCGGACGATCTGCTGGGCGAAGGGCATCCGGGAGGCGCCGCCGGTCAGCAGCACCACGTCCGGCAGCTCGTCCAGGCGGTCCAGCACGCGCTCCCGGACGGCTTCCATCTCCTGGCGGAAGGCGTCCCGCCAGCTGCTCCCCTTCAGCGCGGCCAGTTCGGCGTCGAGCACCTCGTCCATGATCGCGGGTGACAGACGGATGGTGAGGTCGATGATCTCGCCCTCGCCGGCCTCCACCTCGGCGGCCATCATCGCCCGGGGCCGCGGGTTCAGCGCGAGGTCGTCCTCGGACAGGCCGAAGAAGATCTCCTTCGACCTGCGGCAGGCGAACTCCACCTGAGTGCGTCGCGGGTCGCCCTCGGAGAGGGCCGCCTCCAACTGTGCGCGGTCGGGGTGGCGGGCCACGGTCCGGCGCAGGATCTGCTGTTCGATCAGGGCGGCGCCGAGCGGGGAGTTCCAGTCGGCGACCGGATGCTCCCGCAGACCCGAGACCAGCGTGTAGTCGGTGGTCAGCGATCCCATGTCGACGACCAGGACGCCCGAGGAGCCGGCTGCGGACCGCATGGCCCTGCGCCCCTGCTCGGGAAGGTCCTGGGACTCCCGCGCGTACAGCAGCGCGGCCCGCGACTCCGGGATCAGCTCGACCGTGTGCCGCGGGCAGTGTTCGGTGATGATGCCGTGCAGCAGCTTCCCGTACTCGGCGCAGACCTCCGGGCTCCAACCGGACGGTACGCCGAACACCCAGTGCGAGGGTGTCTCGGGCAGGACCTGCGGCACCTTCCCCGGGCCGTCCCCGTGGTCGGCGCCGGTCAGGCCCCGGACGATCTCGCCGACGAACAGGGCGGTGGCCCGCCGGGCCCGCGGACCCAGGCCCTGCTCCTTGAAGGCCAGGTAGAGCTCCTCCAGTTCGTCGCCCTCCACCGCCCCGCCCGAGGGCGAGTGACGGCTCAGACGCTCCCGCAACAGGCCGAAACAGGCTCCGCCGAGCACGACGGCGTCGGGCCGGCCGGCCGGCCCGACGCAGCGTGCCACCGCCGTCGGGTGCACCCGGTCGGAGGTGCCGGGCAGGTCCGCGAGGTGCGGCTCCGCGCCGGTGACGGTCCGGGCGATCGCCACGGCCGTCTCGCCGTGGCCCAGGTCGAACCCGACACTCTGAAAGGTCTCTTCGCTCACGGGGTGTCCCCTTCCTCCCGCACCGGTTCGCCGGCCCGGCCCGGCGCCGCCGTCCGCTCGTTCTCCGCCGCCGGGACCGGGTCCAGGGGCAGCCGGACCGCCCAGCCCTTGAGCAGCACCTGCTCCCGGTCGGCGCCGCGCCGCACCAGCGCCGGGACGCGGGTGACGAACCGGCAGGCCGCGTCCCTGGTCCGCATCTCCAGCCGGAAGGCGTCGGCCTGCTGTTCCGGGGGGACGTCGGGCTCGTAGTCGACGAGTTCGACGCCGTCCGCCCGCAGCACGCCGCGCAGGCGTTCGATGTCGTCCCGGATCCGGTCCGGACGTTCGCGGTCCACCGTGACCAGGCTCCGGACCACGTCCGGCAGCACCCGGTGCTCGTACCACGGGGGAGCGGCGGGTGCGGCGCGCACCGGTCGGCGGTCGAAGGCCTGCTCGACGTGGCCGAGGGCCGTCGCCACGGCCTCCAGCACCTGGCCGATGGCGGCGGACGCCGGCAGCGGGGCGGACACGGGCAGTGGCTTGGCCCCGGCCGCGCGATCGGCGGCCCGTCCGGGGAGGAGCCTCCGCCTTCCGGTGTCGGCCCTCCTGCCCTCCCGGACGGTCGCGGGCACCGGGGCGGACGCGGTGCCCGTACGGATCGCGTCGTTCACGGCCACGTGCAGCGCGTCGAGGATGTGGGTGAGCTGGTGCCGGGTGTACTCGTCCCACTCGGCTTCGTCCCACGCGGCCCTGAGGTGGTCGAACGCGTCGCCGACGGCCGCGCCGACCTGGGAACCCGTGTTCAGGCCGGGGCGCGGTTCGATCCGGGAGCACGCGGCGCGGAACAGGTCGGTGAGCGTGCCGGGGCGGATGGGCGGGCCCTCGCCGGGGGCGGTCCGGTCGGACCGGGTGGACGGTGGTGGCTGATCAGGTGTCATGGGAACCGGCTTCCTGCTCCGCAGCGGGAGCCTTGACGTGGCCGACGGAGGGGGACGGAGGACCCGGCGGATCGTGATCGGTCAGCGCCCACTGCGCCACTCCGGTGTCGCCGGCGACGAACAGGAGGTGGCCGTCCGGCGAGAACGCCACCGAGGCGGCGGCGCCCTCGTACCGGGCGGCGGCCAGGACCTCGCCGGTCCGCACCGCCCCGATCCGGACCTCGCCGTCCGGCGTCGCGGCGGCGAACAGCTCTCCGTTCGCCGAGACCTGCACGGCGCGCACCTGGTGCTCCGGTACCCGGTCGACGGGGACCGGCCGGCGGTCCGGGTGGCAGAAGGCGAGCACGCCCTCGCCGGGCACCCCGCCGCCGGCCAGGACCGCCGAGCGGCCGGGGGCGAAGGCCACCGCCCGGACCCGGGACTGCGGGCACGGCAGGTCGGACCGCGCGCCGGTGGCGGTGTCCACCAGGACCAGCGTGCCGGACACGTCGTCGCCGCCGCCGACCGCGGCCCACCGCCCGGCCGGGTCGGCGGCGAGTGCGGCGGGCCGGCCGCCCCGCAGCTCGGCGAGCGGCCGGATCGCGCCGGTCCGGGTGTCGAAGGTCATCAGCATGCCGTCGCCGCGGAGCAGGGCGACCCGGGGGTCCCCGGGCAGCGGGGCGAGGGCGAGCACCGCGGCGGGCTGCTCGGTCCGGGGCCGGCGAAGCACGCTCGGGCCGTGCGGCGCGAGCGGCGCGAGCGGGTCGAGCACCTGGACGGTGTGCGCCCCTTCGGCCGGGCCGGAGACGGCCAGGACCAGCCGCCGGTCCGACACCGGCCAGGCCAGGGCGGTGACCCGGCCGTCGATCGTGGACCGGTGGAGTTCGGCACAGGTGTCGGCCTCGAACAGGGCGAGCACCGAGTGGTCCGGGGAGTCCCGGAACACGACGGCGATCCGGCGACCGTCCGCGCCGACCGCCAGCGCCGTGGCCCGGCCGGAGATGTGCTGTCGCAGCACGGGCCCGGCGAGCAGGTCGGCCGGCGCGGCAGAACGCAGGGCGGTGGCGAGCCAGGTGCCCGAGTAGATCCGGCCGCCGGGCCACACGTGCTGCTGCAACAGGCGGCCGTCCGTACGGGCCGTCAGGTCGAACAGGCTGTCGTCGGCGAGCCGTACCCGGGTGAGCACCGCGCCGGCCGGGTAGGTCTGCGCGGGTTCGACCAGCCAGCGCACCAGGGTGGCGTGGCCGCCGGGAAGGGTCCAGGCCAGCGGGACGCGCTGCGGCGACGGTTCGTCGTCGGCGGCCCGCCGGGCACCGGCGCCGGCCGCCCAGGCGGCGGCGCCCGTCACCACGGCGAGCACCGGGTCGGCGGCCCGCCGGATCGGCCCGGCGACGCCCAGATTCTTCTCCAAGTAGGGCAGGACGACCGGGAGTTGGCTGCTTCCTCCGGCGAGCAGGACGCCGTCGATCTGCTCCGGCTCCAGGCCGGCCTCCGCCATCAGGGCGTGGCAGCGGTCGACGGTGCCGGCCATCAGGGCGGAGGTGAGCTCGGTGAGCCGCTCGTGGTCGAGGCCCTGCGGCGGCAGGCCGAGGACGATCTCCACGGACGGCCTCCGATGGGCGGCCAGCCGCTGCTTGAGTTCCGCGGCCGCGGCCAGGGTGCGGCGGGCGACGGTGTCCCGGTACCGGGCGCGGTCGGGCACGGCGTTCAGCCAGGACTCGACGGGCGGCCACAGCTCGGCGGCGATCGCGGCGTCCACGTCCCGGCCGCCCTCGGGCAGTCCGGACGTGCCGAGGACCTCGCAGCCGTCGGCGTCGATCCGGACCAGGGCCGCGTCGAAGGTGCCGCCGCCGAGGTCGTAGACGAGCACCGTGCTGCCGGGCGGCCACGGATCGCCTGCGGTCGGCGCGAAGGCCGCGGCGAGCGGCTCGGGGAGCAGCTCGACGTCGGTGAAGCCGGCCCGCGCGCCGGCGCGCAGCATCGCCTCGCGCCGACTGCCGACGGTGCCGACGGGCACCGTGACGAGGAGTCGGACCGGCGCGGGGCCGAACTCGGCGGCGCGGTCGCGGAAGGAGGCCAGCACGGCGACGGCCAGATCCTCGGCCGTGCGTCCGCCGGTCGGGCCGTGCAGCACCGGGATGCTGCTGCCGATCTCAGGCTTGAACTCGGTGCGGTAGGCGGGCGGGTGCTCGGCCCGGCGGACCTCGGCCGCCGTGCCGACGTGCAGGTCGCCGTCGTCGTAGACGGCGGTGGGCCACCAGTCGCGGCCGGTTCCGGGCTCCTTCAGCAGCCTCGGCGGGCCGTCCGCCAGGAGCAGCGCGGACGAGGTGGTGGTGCCGAGGTCCACGACCAGCAGGGGACCGGAGCCGTCGGCGGGCTCCGTCGGCGCACCGGCTCCGTCGGCGGCGTCCTCGTCGGGCCCGGCGTCCCCGTCCAGGACGGCGTCCCCGTCCAGGACGGACCGGGCGCGGCCGGCCCGCTCGTACAGCTCCTGGTAGCGGCGGCGCAGGACGGCGGCCGGCGCGCGGCCGCCCGGCACGGCCCCGGTGAGGGGGTCGGACCAGTGGGTGAGCCGGGCGAGCGCCGTCCGCTGCACCTGCTCGGGGCCGGCGTCGGCGGGCAGGCCCAGGCGGGCCGCGGCGGAGGTGCCGTGCTCGCCGGCGGCCCGGCGCACTTCCTCCGCGACGCCCGCGGGGAGCGGCAGGGCGCCCGCGTAGTGCCGGCGCAGCAGGTCGAACTCGGCGAACCCGGGCTCGGTGTGCCGCAGGTTCAGGATCGACTCGACGGCCCGGGTGGTCAGGTCGCGGTCCCGGTCGGAGGCGTCGGCGAGCAGCAGGTCGGGGGCGGCACGGACGTCGTCGATCATCCGGGCCGTCTTGATCAGACCGCTGCGGGCCGCGAACCGTTCGGCCAGCTCGGTCCGCAGCCGGGTCAGCCCGCTGTGCTCCTCCAGTTCGCGGCGGAGCGCGGCCGGGCGGTCCGCTCCCTCCAGGATCAGCCGGCAGGCGAGCGAGATCCCGTAGCGGCTGAGCCGGGCGGCCAGTTCGCGGCGGCGGTCCGGATCGATCGGCAGGTCGTCCGCGGCGAGGAATCCGGCGAGGTGCCGCAGCCGGCGGTCGAGCAGGGCCGGGCCGGCGCCGGCGAGTGCGGACAGGTCGTGCAGGTCCTCCTCGGTGAGGCCGGCCGCGGCCGCCGCCACCTTGCCGCACACCGGGAGGACAGCGTGGAACATCCGGCCGCTCTCGGCCGCGCGCATGATCCGCCGGGCGTGTCGTTCCGCGACCTCCCGCGGGTCGCGGACCGGCTCGCCGATCTCGCCGGGCCAGAGCCGCTCGACCTTGGTCAGCACCGCCATCGAGGTCGCCGGGTTCGGGGTGAACCCGGCGCCGTCGGGGTCGTGGAGCCGCCGCAGCAGCTCCGCATCGGCGCCGGTGACATCGCCGTTGAGCACCAGGACCACGGCGTCGGCGGTCCGCAGCCGGTCCGCCGAGGCGGCCGCGACCGACGCCCGGGTGGCTCCGACGGCGCGCATCGCCTCCTCGGTGTCCTCGGTGTGCGGGGAGTCGAACCCGGGTGTGTCGACCAGTTCGAACTGCCGCAGGCAGGCATAGGGGCCGCGGCCCTCGACGCGGTCGACCCGGGCGGGCGCCTGCCCGTCCTCCGCTCGGGCGGTCCACGCGGCGAGCTGCTCCGCGGTGTCGACGGACCGGCTCGTGCCGTCGGCCCGGTGGACGGTCCAGGACGGGGTGTCGGCATAGCGCAGGACGCTCACCGCGAAGGTCACGGGATGCCGGCCGGTGGCCGCGACCGGTGCCCCGACCAGCGCGTTCACGAGCGTGGACTTGCCGGAGCTGACCCGGCCGGCCAGCGCGACCCGCAGCGGTGCCGCCAGCTTGGCGAGCTGGTGCTCCAGCAGGACCCGGGCGTCCCGGGCGGCCGGGCCGGAGGGCATCCGCTCCAGGGCCGCGCGCAGCGCTCGCCGGGCCTGCCCGCGGACGGTCACCGCCCGGTCACCGCCCGGTCGGCGCGCCGTCGTCGGACGACGGGCCGGCGAGCCGGGCACGGAGACCCGCGCCGAGGTCGGCCACCTCGCGGGCGAGACCGTCCAAGGTGTCCCGGAGAGCGGTGAGCTCGGCGGCCGACGCGGTGGCGTCCTGTTCGGCGGCGCCGGCCGCGGCGGCCACCGTGGCGGCGGTGGCCCGGCACTCGGCCTGCCGCTGCTTGATCCGGCTGCGCAGTTCGGCCTCGGCGTCGACCGCGCAGGCCGCGACCAGCTCGTGGATCGCGGTCTCCAGGTAGGCCCGCTGCTGGGCCTCCCACGGGTCGAGCAGCTGGTCGAGGGCGGCGATGCGCTCGGTGCGGGCCAGGGCGCGGATCTCCCGGACGCGCCAGGTGAAGGCGAGCACCGCGCCGACCACACCGCCGACCACGCTGCCGGTGACCGCACCGACCGACCGTTCGCGGGTAGCGCCGGGGCCGGAGACCGCCTTGATGACGCCGTTGACCACGGTGACGGTCCGGTTGCCGCCGGCCAGGGCGAGGGAGAGCGCCTGGTCCCAGGCGACGGCGCCGACCTGGGCGCCCTTCTCGGCGCCCAGCCGGGCCCCCCGCACGGAGGCGTCGAACGCCAGAACGAGGCCGTCCAGCGTGGTCGGGGCGCCGCCGGTGATCACCGAGGGGTCGGGCAGCGGAGGCACCGGCAGGCCCGCGAGGGCGGGGCCGCTCACCCGGAGTCCGGCGCGTTCGGCGATCCGGTGGCAGGCCGCGGCGGACTGCTCGGCCGCGGACCGCCCCAGCGCGCCGGTCAGCAGGGCGAGGCGGGCGGCCAGCTCGTCGACGACCAGCTGGGGCTCGGCGAGCCAGGCCTCGTCGGTGCGGTAGCCGGAGCGCACCGCCCGCCACAGTTCGGCGAGTTCGGACCCGGCGCGGGTCCGCAGCCCGGCCGTGACGGCGTCCAGGGCGGTGCGCAGCTGCTCGGGCCACTCGGCGGCGCCCTCGGCGAGCAGTTCGGCCTCGGCCGCGCGGGCGGCGGCGGCCGCCGCGAGTTCCGCGCGGGCGGCGGCGTCGTGAGCGGCGAGCGCGGCGAGGGCGTCGTCCACGGGGGCGCGCAGGCTCTGGACGGCCAGGTCGAGTTCGACCAGGGCCGCGCCGGCGCCGGTCCGAAGCCCGGTGCGTGCGATGTCGGCCCAGAGCCGGTCCTCGAAGGGGCCGAACCCGGTCGGTGCGTCCGCGTCCTCGTCGCCGGCCAGCTGCAGGAGGCGGCGCCTGCTCGACACCGGCAGGATCGCGCTGTGCGGGCCGACCCCGGGAAGTGCCGCCAGCCTGGTCTGCAGTTCGGCGAGCGAGGCGTCCGGGTCGTCCTCGTCCTCGATCTTGGTGACGGCGAACAGCAGCCGCTCGGGGCAGTTCCGGGCATCGACGGCGCGCGCGACCCGTTCGACGAAGGCCAACTCGGAGGGCAGCGGGGCCCGTCCGGCGTCGGTGACGTAGAGCGCAAGGTCGGCCTGCGGGAGCACACCGAGGGCGACGGCGGTGTGGCCGCGGTGCACGCCGCCGATGCCGGGGGTGTCGACCAGCACGACGCCGCCGCGAAGCTTCGGGTTGGGCGTGCGAACGGAGACCCGGGAGACCCGGTCGGCGTCGATGGCGGCGGTCCCGTCCTGCACCTCGGCCTCGCTGAGGTGGGCGCGCAGCTCGGACCGGTCGATCCGGCGTTCCTCGGCAGGCCGGCCGGTACGCGCGGAGAGCGACACGGTGACGGTCTCCTCCTCGCCCCACTCGGCCGAGGTGAGCGCCCGGGTCGCCACGAAGGAGTCGACCGGGAAGAGGCCGGGCACCTCCTCCAACAGGGCGTTGAGCAGCGAGGACTTGCCGCTGTTGAACTCACCGAGCACCACCGCGGTGGTGCTGGACCTCCGCAGCAGGCCCTCGACCCGGTCGAGCCGTTCGAGGACGGCCCGGTCACCGCCCCGCACGCTCTGTTCGACCAGTCTGGACACCAGGTCCAGGACCCGGGCCTCGAAGTCGTCGCCGTCCGTACTGAACATCCGTCCGCCCCCAGCTCGATCCGCACCACCGGCCCCGCCCTGAGGCGGGGCGGACCCTTCCCCCTCGCGGTGACCGGCGGGTCAGGACCGGTTCACCGCGGCAGACAGTAGCCGGGCGGATGTCAGCCGGTACAGCGGAACTCGGAAGGGTCGACCGAACCGAGATGTATCGCACGGAGACCAACCGGCCGTCCGCCGAACCACGGTGGCCGACCCGACACGGCCGCGCGGGCGGCGCTCGGAGGCGCCGAACGGCCGGTCCGGGGGCGGCTGCGGGCGGAACGCGGTTGATTCCCGGTTGAGATCGGGTCGCGGGTCCCGAAGGGGGTTCGCCCGGTTGCGCGCGGGGTCATGATGTGGACGCCACGAGCTGCACGGATGACGGAGCCGCAAGATGACACTTGGTCAGAACGATCTTCCAGAGCTTCAGTTGACGGACGGGGGTGGCCTGTCCGGGGTGCGGGCCTGGGCCCTGGACGCGACGGGCCGGGCCGAGGCGCTGCTGCTCCCCGACCCGGCGGGGCCGCCCCGGCCGCGGATCGACGACCCGGTGGCCCACGACCGGGTGATCGGCGAACTCACGGAGCTGGAGGGGCTGCTGGGGGAGGACGAGCCGATCAGGGCGGTCCTGGCCGCCCGGCTCGGCGGACTGCTCGCCGTCCGCCACCTGCGGCGCGGCGAGGAACCCGCGGACAGCCCCCGCGCCCAGCGGCTGCTGCGCGAGGCGCGGGCCTGCGAGGTGCCGCTCACGGGGTGGGAGGCCCAGCGGGCCGCGCTGTACCTCGCGACACTGCTGGTCCCCCGGCCCGACGGCGGCGCGGAGGGCTTCGCGGCCGCGGTCGCCTGGCAGGCGGCGAACCCGGCCGTGCTCGACCCCGGCGGGCCGGAGCTCGCCGAGCTGCGGGAGCTGCTGGGCGACCTGCGGGACGCCCCGCTGCCGCCGGACGTGCGACTGCACGTGGACACCATGGCCACCGCGCTCGGCCTGGCCCAGGGCGGCGCCGCCGACTTCCTCGCCGGCATCGGACCGCTGGTCGACAATCTTCCGGCGGACTTCCCCGGTCTCCCGCAGATACGCGTGATGATGGGCCTGATCGACTCCTACCCGGCCCCGTCCGGACCACCCGACGCCCCCGGACCCGCCGCACCACCGCTCGACCCGGAGGCCGAACGCGAGGAGGTCGACCGGATGACGGCCATGGCGCTGGCCATGGTCGACATGGAGATACCGGGCTCGCTCGCTCCCGGGCAGCTCGCCGAGATCGCCCGACGGGTCAGGGCCGGCCGGGCCCACAGCACCGACGGTCCCGCCGACGCGGCGTACGACGCGCTGACCTACGCGGTGGCCACGCTGGGCCTCGCGGTGCCCGGGCGGGACCACGACCTGCTCGCCGACGCGCTCGGCGTCATGCGGCAGGCCACCGACGGCCTGCCGCCCGGGGACCAGTGGCGCGGGCTGCTCAGCGCCGTCGATCCCACACTCCTGTCCATGTCCCGCTTCCTCGGCGGGAACCTGGAGGACGAGGAGGAGGCGGACCGGCACTTCACCGAGGCGCTGGATGAGCTGGGCGACACCTCCCACCCCTTCGCGCTCCAGGTGCGGATCATCGCCATCGGTCAGCGCAGCGCGGGATTCCAGCGCGCCGAGGACCGGGCCGGCGTGCTGTCCTGCATCGAGGACCTCCGCGTGCTGCGCGAGGGCCTGTCCGACGGCGACCAGGCCCTCGTGCCCGCGCTGATGATGCTCGGTCTGGTCCACCAGGACCTCTGGCAGCTGACGCACGACCTGACGGTGCTGCGGACCGGCCTGCGCCACCTGCGGGAGGCCCTCGACCTCATGGAGGGGTCGACGGGCTACGGCGGACTGCTGGAACCGCTGAGCCTCAGCCTCACCGCGGTCCGCGCCGTCCTGGACGGCGACCCGGAGGCGCTCCGGGCCCAGCTGGACGCACAGCCCTCCGAGCAGCCGCCCAACCTGCTCGTCGGCGCCGGCCGGAAGCTGCCGGCCCAGGCGATGGCCAGCCACCTGCAGGCCTGGCTCACCCGCTCCCGCGCCGATCAGGACCGTGCCGTCGAGGAGCTGGAGGCGGCCCGGCGCGACGCGGCGGACGGCGGTACGTGGCAGCACGCCACGCTGCTCTGGGCCCTCGCCGACACCTACCGCGAGCGGGACGACGTCGACGCGGGCGACCGGGCGGCCGCGGCGCGGGCGATGGTCGAGTCCTTCGAGGTCCTGACCACCGACGTGCTGCTGGAGGTCGGCGCCGAACACCGGCTGCTGAGGGCCCGGGAGGGAGCCTCGCGCGCCGTGGACGCGGCGCGCTGGGCAGGGGCCCAGGGGCTGGCCGAACACGCGGTGACCATGCTGGAGCTGGGCCGGTCGCTGGTGCTGCAGACGGCCGCGGCCTCGGCCGAGGTGCCGGAACTGCTGGCGGCCCGCGGCCACTCGGAGCTGGCGGACGCCTGGCGGCAGGCGGCGTCCGCCCGGGACCGCGCCGCGGACCAGCCGATCCCGAGCCTGCTGCGGCGGCGGGCCCTGGACGTGCTCCGGGGCGGGCCGGGCCTCTTCGAACCGCCCACCCTGGCGGAGCTGAACGCGGGCCTTCGGCCGGGCGAGACCGACGCCCTGGTGTATCTCGTGCCGGGTGCGGAGGGGATGCCCGGCATGGCGATCGTCCTGGGTCCGGACCTGGAGCCCGGGGTGCTCGGCCTGCCGCTGCTCGCCGAGGCCGGGCGCGCGCCGCTGGAGGCCTTCCTCGACCTGTCGGCCGAGCGCTCACGGCTGCGCCGGGCGGCGCCCGGGACGGCCGGGGCCGCGGCCGCCGAGGCGATCGAGGAGCCCTGGGAGGAAGCCCTCGCGGAGCTGTGCGACTGGGCCTGGCCGGCCGTCGTCGGCCCGGTCCTCCTCGGCATCGCCGAGCGCCTGGAGGCCAACCCGGACCGGCACCGGGGCAGGCCCGGCCCGCCCCGGATCCTGCTGGTGCCCTGCGGGAACCTCGGCGCCGTGCCGTGGCACGCCGCCCGGCTGCCGGAGGGGAGCCGGCACCGCTACGCGTGCGAGACCACGGTGCTGTCGTACGCGGCCTCGGGCCGGGAGTTCCTGCGGGCGGCGGCCCGCGAACGGCTGGCGCCGGGGGCCCGCCCCGTGCTGGTGGCCGACCCGCAGATGGACCTGACCCGGGCCGAGCTGGAGGTCCTCGCGCTTCGCGACGGCTACTACCCGGGCGCCGAACTCTACGGCGAGTACTACCAGGTGGACGGCGAGCGGGTCGGTCCCGGGACGCCGGAGGAGATGCTCGCGCTGCTCCCGGGCGCGGGCGCGCGGCCGCCGCTCTCGCTGCTGCACATCGCCTCGCACGGCGAGGCGGGCGTCCGTCCGACGGTGTCCGCGCTCAGCCTGGCCCACCCCGGTCCGGCGCGGCCGTCCGGGCACGCGGGCCCGCCGGCCGGCGCCGCCGACCCGGGGATGCTCACCGTCACCCGTCTGCTGGACCGTCCGGCCGAGGCCGGCGTCGACCGGGCCGGGCCGCTGGTGGTCCTGAGCGCCTGCGAGACGGACCTCTCCAACCGCGACCACGACGAGGCGCTGACCCTGGCCACGGCGTTCCTGGCGAGCGGCGCGAAGGACGTCGTCGGCTCGCGCTGGACGACGAGGGACGGCGCGTCCGCGCTGATGATGGCGGTCTTCCACCACCACGTGGCGGTGACCGGGCTCAGCCCGGCCGACGCGCTGCGCGCGGCCCAGCTCTGGATGCTGGACCCGCACCGCGAGGCGCCCGAGGGCCTCGGCGGGGAGTTGCGGCGCGAGGCCTCGCAGCCCGGTCTCGACCGGCTGCCGCTCTGGGCGGCCTTCGTCCACCAGGGCCACCCCGGGGCCGCGGCCGCGGCCCCGGCCGCGACGGCCGGGCCTGCGGGCGCGGTGGAACGACAGGAGGGGACGGCATGAGTCCGGAGGCGCTGATGGCGCTGGTACGGCAGCACTGGGCCGGGGTGTGGGCGGCGCTGACCGACGAGAAGCGCACGGAACTGGCGGCCCGGGTGGCTGCGCTCGCCGAGGCGCGGGGCGACGGGGAGGCCACGCGGAAGGCGTTCCACGGCGTCAAGCTGACGCTGATGTCGCTGCCGCTGGACCACCCGGTGCGCAAGGAGCTGAACGGCCTGCGAGCGGTCGCCGCCGACCCGCGGCCGACGGCCGAGCTGGCCGCGGAGCTGCTGGCCTGGCTGGCGGAGACCGACGCCGCGTCCGCGTTCGCCGCCTCCGTGCCCGGCCCCGGCGGTGCGGAAGGCCGCGCCGACGGCGGCGCCGACGACCGCGCCGACGACCGACACGGCGCCGATCCTCCGGGAGCCGCGCCGGACACCGCCGGGATCATCGCCGCCGTGCAGCGCCGACTGCTGGCCGCCCCCTCGCTCGGCCGCGCCGACCTCGACGCGCGCGGCCTCGACGCGGCCACCCTGGACGGCTCGGGCCTGATCATCCGGCTGGTCGACCGGGCGGGCGAACACCGCTACCCCGCCTTCCAGTTCGCCGACGCGACGACCGGTTCCGGTGGCGGCTCCGGTACCGGCACCGCCGCCGACCGCGGCCTGCTGCCGGTCGTCGCGCGGATCAACCGGCTGCTGCTGGCCGAGGAGGACCCCTGGGGAGCCGCCGACTGGTGGCTCGCCGGCAACAGCTGGCTGGGCGGCACCCCGGCCGCACTGCTCGGACTGGTCTCGGACGAGCTGCTGACCGCGGCCGCCCTGTCCGTGGTGGAGGGGGACTGATGCCCGCGTACCCGCCTCCCCAGGACTCCGACGGCTTCCGGATGCGCCCGCACCTGCGGAGCCTGCCGGCCGGCACCGAGCTCTGGCGCTGCCACCGGACCGGGCGCGCCGGCGCCGGCTTCAACCCCGTGCCGGCCGACTCCCACTTCGGCGGCAGCCGCTTCGACGGCACCCTGGCCGACCCCTACTCCTTCCTCTACGCCGCGCCCGAGCCGGCCACCGCGCTGGCCGAGGTCCTGCTGCGCGCGATGCCCTTCGACGCCGGCACCGGCATGCGGCTGGTCCCCTACCGGGCGGTCGCCCAGCGCTCGCTGACGGTGCTGCACACCGCCGTCGACCTCTGCCTCGTCGAGCTGGTCACCGAGGAGGACCTCGCCGCGGTCTGCCAGGACTCCTGGCTGCTGGAGACCGAGGGCCCGGGGTACGCCCAGACCCGGCGCTGGGCCGCCGAGCTGCGCTCCCGGGTGCCGCAGGCGCAGGGGCTGGTGTGGCAGTCCCGGCGGCACCGGCCCCGGGAGGCCCTGGTGCTGTTCGGCGACCGCTGCGGCGAGGGGGTGCTCAAGAGCGACCCCGGGACCGTCCGCGCGTTGGACACACCGGACGGCGTGGCGGAGGTGAACCGGCTGTTCGCCCCGCTGCGGGCGGCGGTCGTACCGCCCGGACCGCGCACCGGGGACTCCGTCGACAGCGCCGGCGCCCGCTTCGGCGGAGCCCTCGACGGCGCGGGCCCCGACGGCGCCGGCCCCGGCGAGGCGTTCCGGACCGGCCCCGCGGCGTCCGGGGCGGTGGGCACGCCATGACGACCGCCACCGGCCGGACGGCCCGCGGAGCCGGTCCCGGGAGCGGCTGGGACGAACAGCAGCCGGTCATCGTGCTGCTGGACACCTCCGCCTCGATGAACCGCCCCGCGGACGCCCCGCCGATCGCCGACCTCAACCGGGCGCTCGCCCGCGGCCTCGACTCCATCCGGTCCCGGGAACGGCTCCGCTCCAGGGTGGGGGTCTGCCTGGTCGCGTTCGACTCGCGGGTGCGGGTCTTCGACGCCTCCGCGGGAGCCTTCCGCGCGCCGGAGGAGGCCGACGGCGAGGCGCTGTTCAGCCCGCTGGAGGAGCTGCGGCCGCCCGCTCTGACGGCGCAGGGCTTCACCTGCATGGTGCCGGCCCTGCGGTTCGCCCTGGACCTCGCCCGCCGCCGCTACCGGGAGCTCGCCGCCCGCCGGGTCCCGGTGCTGCGGCCGCTGATCTGGCTGATCACCGACGGCGCGCCGAGCGACGGGGCCGGCGCCCGGCTGGACGCGGCGGAGATCGCGGCCACCGCCGAACAGCTGCGGCAGGCCGAGCGGGCCGGTGAGTGCCTCCTCTTCGTGATCGGGGTCGAGGGGGCCGACCAGGAGGTACTGGAGGCCCTCGCGCCGCGGGCGACCCACCTGCTGGCGGGGCTGGACTTCGGCCGGATCCTCGACGTCGTGTTCCTGAGCTCGGAACGGGCGGGCGACCGCACGGCCGAGGAGGTCTCCGCCGAGGTCGAGGACTACGCGGCGAACACCGACATCCTCGACGGCCTGGAAGAGGAGCACCGGTGAGCGCCCCCGCCCGGCGGGCGGCGGCCCCCGGCGACCACCCGGCGGTGCTCCCCGCCCTGCCGCCCGGCGGTGCCCGATGGCCCTGAGGGTGGCGGCCGAGGACGGCCGGCAGTGGTGGCTGGCCGAGGAGGTCGGCCGGGGAGGCGAAGGGGTGGTCCACGCCGTGGCGGACGTCCCGGCGCTGGTGGCCAAGCTGGTGCCGCGGCCTCCCGACCCGGCCGCCTACCGGGACCGGATCGCGCGGCTGGCGCGCCGCCGGCACGAGCCCCGCACCGTCCGGCTGCTCGGCGGGGCCGGCGGCGGGGTGGCCTGGCCGAGGGTCCCGGTCACCACGGTGCGCGGCGGCGTGCACGGGTACCTGATGAGCGATCTGCGCGGCCGGTACCGGCCGCTGGAGGACCTGCTCTCGTCGGACGGCCGCCGCAACCGCCTGCCGGGCGCCACCTGGGCGACCGCGCTGCGGGCGGCGGCCGGGCTGGCGGCGCTGCTGGCCGCCCTGCACGCGGAGGAGTACCTGGTCGGCGACCTGAAGCCGGACAACCTCTGGGTGGACGGGCACGGCGCGGTCGGGATGGCGGACGTCGACTCCTGGCAGTTCGCCGACGGCGGCCGGGTGTTCCGCTGCCGGGTGCGCACGGCCGGGTACACGGCGCCGGAGGCGGTGGCGGTCCCGGGAGCCGTCCCGTCCCGGGCGGGCGACGACTTCGTCCTGGCGGTCGTCGTGCACCGGCTGCTGATGGCGGGCCTGCACCCGTTCGCCGGGCACCCCGGGGACGGCAGCCGGTACGTCTCGCTGGACGACAACCTGCTGCACGGGCGCTGCCGGCTGACGGACCACCGGTCCGTCGCGCTGCCCGGTCCGCTGCCACCGGCCGACCTGCTGCCCGGCCGGGTCGCCGCACTCCTGCGCGCCGCCCTCGGGCCGGCCGGGCGGAGCACGCCCGGCGACCGGCCGGAGGCGGCGGCGTGGGCGGCGGCCCTGCGCGCGGAGCTGGCGGACGGCCGCCTGCGCGACTGCGCCGAGAACGGCCGCCACGTGTACACGGCGGAGCGGCCGTGGTGCCCGTGGTGCGACCTGGCGCGGCGGGGCGGCGAGGAGTACCCGGCCGCGCCCGCCGGGATGGCGCCCGGTCGGCGGGCGCCCCGGGCGGCGGACACCGCGTGGAGGACAAGGTGAACGGAACGGATTCGCGGCTCTCGGTGGCCCGCACGCTCGACCGGTGCTCCGTCCTGGGGCCCGGCCACCGGGCGGTGCTCTGGGTGCAGGGCTGCCCGCTGCGCTGCCGGGGCTGTGTGGCGGCGGAGACGCTGCCGTTCACCGACGGGCCGGGCCGCCCGGTCGCCGAACTCGTCGACTGGCTGGCCGGGTTGACCGGGATCGAAGGGGTCACCGTCTCCGGCGGCGAGCCGTTCGCCCAGGCCGGGGCGCTGGTCGCGCTGCTCGACGGCCTGCGGAGGGCGCGGCCCGAGCTGTCCGCGATGGCGTACTCCGGCTTCCGCCTGGAGACCCTGCGGCGCGGCACTCCGGCGCAGCGGGGACTGCTGGACCGGCTCGACCTGCTCGTCGACGGTCCGTACGTGGCCCCGCTCCACGCCGACCTGCGCTGGCGGGGGTCGTCCAACCAGCGCCTGCACTGGCTGTCGCGGCGCTACGCGGACCTGCCGGCGGAGCCCGACACCGGGGCGGGGATCGAGTTCTCCGTCGGGCTGGACGGTTCGCTCTCCTGGGCCGGTGTGCCGGCGGTGCCGGGCTTCCGGGAGGAGATCGAGCGGCGGGTGGAGGCCCGGGGCTTCGCCCTGCGCACCGCCCCGCCGCCGCCCGCCCCGCGCGGCGGGGGGCCGCTGCACGTGCCGGACCCGGACGTGCCGGGCCCGTAGGCGCCGGACGCGCCTACTCCGGAACAGCACAGCCCGGAACAGCACAGCCCGGAACAGCACAGGCCGGAACAGCACAGGCCGGACCCGCGCATACCGGGTCCACGCACCGAGGCCCCGCACGACGGGGGCCTGCACACCGAAGGAGGGGGACGGTGAGCGGATCACCGAAGTACAGCAGCGTCTCGGTCGGCGCCTCGCGGCTCGCCGCCGAGGCCGAGCAGCGGCGGCGGCAGGCCGAGCAGCGGCGCCGGCTGGAGCAGGACCGGGCCCGCGAGCGGGCGCGCCTCGCGGCGGCCAGGACCCGGGCGCGCGCCGAGGCGGAGCGCCGCGCCGCCGCCCGGGCGAAGGCCCGCGCCGAGGCGGAGCGCCGCGAGCGGGAGCACCGGGCGAAGGCCCTGGCCGAGGCCGACCGCCGGGCCGCCGAGCGGAGGGACCGGGAGGAGGCCGAACGGGCCGGGCGGGTCGCGGCGGCGCTGACCGCCCAGGGTGCGGCGGCGGCCCGCGGCCTGGACGAGGTGGAGGTCCTGATCGACGCGGCGCGTACGGCCGCCGACCCCTCCGCCGTGCGCGAGCTGGCCGACCGGCTGGCGGATCTGCGGTCCCGCGCCGTGCACCGTCCGGACGCCGGGCTCGCGGCGGAGGTCGAGGAGCTGCGCGGCCGGGCCGTCGCCCTGCGGTCGGCCGGCCGCGACCACGACCGGCCCGCCGACGCCGGCCACGAGTACCGGATCGCCGCACTGGAACGGCAGTTCGCCCTCCTGGCCGCGACCGGGGCCGAGGTCGACGCGGCCGGCCGGCGCCGGTGCGCCGAGCTGCTGGGCGATCTGCGGCAGGCGACGGCAGAGCACCGGACGCTCAGGGCGGAAGCACTCCTGGGCACGGTCGAGCACGAACTGGCCCGCCACGCGGCCGCCGTGCAGACCGCCCGCGCCGCCGCGCTCGCCGAAGCCGCCCGGCAGCAGGCCGACGAACGGCACCGCAGGGCTCGGGAACAGGCCGACGAACGGCAGCGCAGGGCCCACGAACAGGCTGCCGAACGGCAGCGCCGGGCACAGGAGGAGGCCGCCGAACGGCTCCGCTCGGAGGCCGAGCGGCAGGCCGCGGAGCTCGCCGCCGAACTGGCGGAGGCCGCCGACCGGCTCGCCGTCGTCGCGGGGACCGCGCGCGACGCCGCCCGTGACGCCGCCGCCTTCGGGGAGACCGATCTGCAGGGCCGCCTCCTCACCGCCGTGCACCGGGCGACCGACGCGGTCGAGGCCTCCCGGGGCCGGGCGGCGCTGACCGCCGTCGAGGAGCTGGAGCGGCTGCTGCCCGAGGCGGAGGCCCGGCTCGACGAGCTGCTGCTGGCGTTCGAACGGCGTACCGAGCTGGCCGAGGTGCTGAAGGAGGCGATGGCCGGCGAGGGTCTGGCGTTCACCGGCGGAGGCGACCTGGGACAGGAGTTCGTGCTGGTCTTCGAGCGGCCGAACGGTGCCCGCTACGAGACGAGCGTCGGCACGGCGAACGACGGCACACCGGTCCTGAGCTACACGGTGGAGGGCGAGTCGGACGTCGTCGTGGTGCCCGAGCGCCGCGAGGTGGCCTGCGACCGGACGGAAGCGCTGCTGGACCGGGTGCACGAGGCGATGGGGGAGAGCGGCTACCACCCGGGCGAGCTGGACTGGGACGGCAAGCCGCCGCGCGGCGGCGCCGCCCGGGCGGGCGGCAGCGCTGCGACCGGCACCCCCGGGAGCACGGCGCGGGGCACCGCGTGAGCGCCGCGGGCGCCCCGGGCGAGGCCGGAGCGGGCCTGGCCGGCGGCCGGAGCGTCGCCCGGGAGGAGGCGCCGCTCTGGGTGGCCGCGCTGCGCTGGGAGCTGTGGCGCGGCCGCCAGGTGATCCTCACCGGGCAGGTCCGGGACCGCTGGTGGTGGCGGGGCCGCCCGGTCCCGTTCCGCACCGTGCTGGCCCACGCGCTGCACGGGTGCGGCGCCGGCACGGTGGCCTGGTGGGACCCGGTGGGCGGCCTCGCCTTCCCGCTCGACGGCGATCAGGACCGTTTCACCGCACTGGACCGGCGGCCGCCCGCGAGGGCCGCCGCCTCCGCACGGCCGGGCACAGGGGACTCGGCCGCGCACCCCGGCCCGGGCGCCTTCGGGCACCCGGGCCGGGGACCCTCACCGGAGCCGGGGAGCACCGAGGATCCCGCGCAGGCCCCGGCCCGGGACCCCGCGACCAGGCGCGGCGAGCTGCGCCGGGCGGCCTCCGGAGACCTGTTCACCGCCCGGCCGGCCCGCCGGACGGCCTCGGTGGACGACGCGCTGGCGGAGGCCCACCGGCTGGCGGCCTCCCCGCAGGCGGCCGTCGCCTTCGTCTTCGAGGACATCGACCTCGCCCTGCCGCTGAACGAGGCCTCCTCCGTCCAGGGCTACCTGCACCTGCGCGCCGCCATGTCGGACGCCGTCGCCCCGCTGCCGCACACCGGCACCGGCCCGGCCGGGGCGGCCGCCGCGGCGCGGCCGCCCGCCCGCAACGCGGTGCTCGCCGTCGTCGGCGACCTCGCCCGCCTGCCCGCCTGGCTGTACCGGGAGGACCCGCGCACGGTGGTGCTGCACATCGGCCCGCCCGACCAGGCGGAGCGCCGCCGCTGGTTCGCCATGATCGGCGGCGAGTTCAACGGCGGCGCGGAGGCCGGCCCGGCCGGGTTCGAGGCGCTGGTCGGCGCCACCGACGGCATGGCCGGCTGGGAGCTGGACGCGCTGGCCCGGACCTCGCACATCCGCCGCGCCCCGGTGGGGGAGCCGGGCCGGCTGCTGGAGCGCCACCGCATCAACGTCAACGTCGACCCCTGGAGCCAGATCGACCGCCGGACCGTCGCCGAGGCGGCCGGGGAACTCGGCACCCGGGTGATCGGGCAGCGGGCCGCCGTCGACGCGGTGGTGGGCGCGCTCCAGACCGCCTTCGTCGGAGTGGGTTTCGGCGGATCCGGGGCGGCCCGACCCCGCGGCTCGTTCTTCTTCGTCGGCCCGACCGGCGTCGGCAAGACCGAACTCGCGAAGTCCGTCGCCCAGTTGATCTTCGGCGATCCGAGCGCCTACGCGCGCTTCGACATGAGCGAGTACCAGCAGGAGCACGCGGCCGAGCGCCTGGCCGGGGCGCCGCCCGGCTTCATCGGCTACGACCAGGGCGGCGAACTCACCCGGCGGGTGCGGGAACGGCCGTTCAGCGTGCTGCTCTTCGACGAGATCGAGAAGGCCCACCCGGCGGTCCTGGACAAGTTCCTGCAGATCCTGGAGGACGGCCGGCTCACCGACGGGCAGGGCCGGACGGCGTACTTCTCCCAGAGCCTGATCATCTTCACCTCCAACACCGGCGCCGCCGGGCTGCCCGGGCTGCTGGCCGAGCACGGCGGCGACCTGCCGTACGAGGTGCTGCGCCGCCACTTCACCGGAGCCGTGGAGGAGAAGTTCCGGGCGATCGGCCGCCCCGAGATCTACGGCCGGCTGAAGCCCGGGGTGGTGGTCTTCGACATGCTGCGCACCGAGCACGTGGTCGGCATCGCGGACCGGCTGCTCGACCAGCTCGCCGGGTCGCTGCGCGAACGCCACGGGATCGGCCTGGTCCACGACGCGGAGAGCATCCATCCCTGGATCACGCGCCGGATGGCCGACCCCGAGCGGCAGGCCTACGGCGGGCGGCAGATCCGCAACGAGTTCGACCCCGTCCTGGCCGCCGTGGTGCGGTACGTCATCGGACACGCGCCGCCGAGGGGGAGCACGATCCGCCTGACGATCGACGGCGACGGCGCGGTGTGCGTGACCCCCGTCGCGGTCAAGGGCGGCGCCGGGGACCAGGACCGGCACGGGGACGACGGGGACGGGGGGACATCCTGATGCACGGCATCGACCTGGGGGACAGCTACGCCCGCATCGCCTGGCCGGGTCCCGACGGCACGCCGGTGGTGACCGGCGCGACCGACGTCCCGGCCACCGTCGACGCCACCGGCCCGGACGGCCCCCGGCCCGCCCGGGGAGCGGGTGCCCGGTCGGCCCGCGCCGGGCTCTTCACGGGCGCCGCCGAGCGGCCCGCCGCAGACCCGCTCGCGGACCCGCCGTCCCCCGCCGGACCGCGGGGCGGCGCGCTCCGGCCCGAGGCACTCACCGGCCTCGTCCTGACCGCCCTCGCCCGGCGCAGCCGGGAGTGCGGCGGCGGCACCCCGCAGGAGGTGGCGCTCGCGCTGCCCGCCACCGGGGGCAGCGAACCGGCCCTGCGCCGGGCGGCCGAGCACGCCGCCGGACTGCGGGTCGGCCGGGTGCTGCCGGAGTCGGTGGCGGCGGCACTGCACTACGGCGCGGTCCGCGACGGTGTCCGCCTCTCCGTCCTGGTGTACGACCAGGGCGCCACCGGCTCCGACCTGAGCCTGCTCGCCGTCGACGGCGACCGGACCGTCCGCGTCCTGGAGACGGTCTCGCAACCGCTCGGCGGCGACCACTGGGACGAGGCCGTCGCCCGGGAGCTGCTGCGCCGCCTCGGCTCTCCCGACGGCCCGGTCGGGCCGCTGCTCCCGGTCGCCGAACGGCTCCGGCTCGCCCTCGACGAGGCCCCGGAGGCGTGGCGGCGGGTGCGCTGGGAGGGCGCGGAGCACGAGGTCTCGCTCGACCGGGAGACCCTCCGCGGGCTGGTCGAGCCGCTGCGCGAGCTGGGCGCGGGGGCGGTCGGCGCACTGCTGGAGGCCGTCCAGGACCGCGGCGGGGACGTTCCGGGCACCCTGCTGCTGGCGGGCGGCCTGAGCGAGACGCCGGGGACGGCCGAGTGGCTGGAGGAGCGGTTCGGACTCACCGTGCGCTCGCGGACCCCCGGGGCCGCGGTGGCGGGCGGACTCGCGCTCACCGGGGACTTCGGACTGCTCAGGGTGCTCACCGGCCCCGCCGCGGCCCGGCCCCGGCCGGCGGTCGACGACCCCGATCCGCGCGGGCGGGACAGCTCCTACGGCGGATCCGGCGGGTCCGGCGGGTACGGCGGCCGGCCGGCGCCGAACGCGTCCCGTACGAGAACGGATCCCGGCCCGGGGAGCACCGCCCCCGGAGAGGCACGACCGGGGGAGGACAGCGCGGGGCAGGAGGCATCGTGGGGCGACCGGCCCGGGCCGTCCGAGCGGCCACCCGACGGCGGGACCGCCTTCCCGAAGCACGGACCCGAAACGCCTCGGACGCCCGGCCCACCCGAACCGCCCGACCCGCCCGCCGCTCCCGCTCCCCCCGCCGCCGCACCTGCCGACGCCGACCCGGCCCTCCACCCCGTCCCCGTCCAGCAGCTGCGCGCCACCCGCCGGGACGACCACCTCCTGCTCGTCTGGGCCTGGCCCCCCGACAGCCGCGAGGCCCGGGTGCGCTGGTCGCTGGACGCCCCCGATCCCGGCGGCCTGCCCCGGACCGGGGACGTCCGCTGCGGCCGCCGGTCCTACCAGCACGACGGCGGCCTCGATCTGCGGGTCGGCCGCGGCGCCCTCGCCGTCACCGTGGCCGCGCTCACCCCCCACCCCGCCGAACCGCTCGCCGAACCCTCGGCGCTGATCCTGCCCGCCCGGCCGCCGCTGGTCCGCTACGAGGCCGTGGTCCGGCGCGGCCTGCGCGGCCTGCGCGGCCGGACGGCCCGGCTGACCTTCGTCGCGGACACCCCCTGCGAACTGCCGGCCCTCCAGGTGGTGCACGGCCTCGGCCGGATCTGCCCCGCCGGCGCCGCGGACGGGACGGTGCTGCGCGAACTGCCCGCCCGCCGGCTGGAGGCGCGGATCCCGTTCACCGTCGACCTCCCCTTCCCCGCCACCCGGGGCCCCTCCTGGCTGATCTGCCTGCCGCTCGGCGCGGACGACGCCGCCGCCGAGCTGCGCCCGGCCTCCCTGCACCGACTGAAGGTGAGCTGAATGGCCGCCGACCTCGTCTGCCCCTACTGCTACGAGACCTTCACCGCCCGCGACATCGGGTTCCGGTGCAGCGGCCGGATCAGCCCGGCCGGCCGGCGGTGCCCGTTGGCGCGCGATCCGGTGCTCGCCGAGCGGACCGGCCGGCGCGGCGAGGTCGGCCCGGCCTTCCGGGCCGACGGGCGGAAGCCCGCCGCCGCCTGCCCGGACTGCGAGGGCGACACGACGTACCGGATCTGCCCGGTCTGCCACAGCACCCTGCCGGTCCAGTTCGGCATGGTCGGGCACCGGCTGATCGCCATGGTCGGCGCGAAGGCCTCCGGCAAGACGGTCTACATGACCGTGCTGCTGCACGAGCTGATGAACCGGGTCGGCGCCGGGCTCGGTACCGCCCTGATGGCCTCGGACGACCTGACGATCCGCCGGTTCGGCGGCGACTACGAGGAGCAGCTCTACCGGCACGGCCGGCTGTTCCACGGGACGCGGACCGCCGCCGCCAACGACGGACGGGTGGAGCCGCTGGTGTTCCGGTTCAGCCGCAGCCGCGGCCGGCTGAACCGCTCCCGGCCGCGGCACAGCGTGCTCTCCTTCTTCGACACGGCGGGCGAGGACTTCAACTCGCGGGAGAACGTCGAGCTGAACACCCGCTACCTGGCCAACGCCGACGGCGTGATCCTGATCCTCGACCCGCTGCAGATGCCGGGTGCCCGCCCGCTGGCCCGGCCGGGCACCGTGCTGCCGGGGTCGGAGGGGGTCGACGAGCCGGTCAACGTGCTCAGCCGGGTGACGAACATGCTGATGGCCCGGCAGCAGGGCTCCTCCGGCCTGATCCGCACCCCGCTGGCGGTGGTCTTCGCCAAGCTCGACGCCTTCTGGGACACCCTCGACCCCGGCAGCCCGCTGCGCGCCCACCCGCCGGCCGGGGACCGCTTCGACACGGCCGACAGCCTGGACGTCCACGAGGAGGTCCGCCGCCTGCTGAAGGAGTGGGAGGGCGTGCGGATCGACCAGGACCTCGCGACCCACTACCGGCGGTACCGCTACTTCGGGGTCTCCGCGCTGGGCGCCGGACCGACCCCGGACGCCCTGGTGGCGCCCACCGGCATCCAGCCGTACCGGGTCACCGACCCGCTGCTGTGGCTGCTCAGCGAGTTCGGGGCCGTGCCCCGCCGGGGGCGGGGGTGACATGCCGTTCCAGCAGCTCTACTACACCTCGTGCGAGCGGGGCCTGAGCGGCTTCGCCGGCTACCAGTTCAACGCCGTCAGCGCGGACGTCTCCGCCGGGACCATGCGCGAGGTGGAGGCGCTCACCGCCTACGAGCCGCCGCCCTCGCTGCTGTACGCCCACACCCCGGAGGAGCTGGCCCGCTGCCCGGTCAACCTGCTCTTCGTCCCCGGGGCGACGGCACTGGCGGCCCGGGTCCGGTACGTCGGGCGGGACTCCTCCCAGCGCTACGGCAACTACTTCGCCCACGCCCTGGCCAGCCCCGACTTCGCCCGGGACGGCGGCGGCCTGCTCGGCATCGAACTCTGGGAATCGCCGGTCTGGTCGTCCCGCCCGACCGACCGCACCCGGCTCCCGGCGCTGGAGACCCGGCCGGCCGCCGGCCCCCTCACCCCGCGGTCGGTCGACCGCTTCGTGGCCTCCCACCCGCACGCCGCGCTGCTGCCGGTCCTGCTGGAGGCCGCCCGGTCCGCCGTGGCCGAGGACCGGTCGGTCCTGGTGGTGGACACCGGAACCGACCGGATCGCGCACTGGTTCGCCGCGGTCTGCTTCCTGCTGCCGCCCCCGCTCGCCCGGCGGCTCTCCTTCGCCACCTACCTGCACCGGCCCGGGCGCGGCCGGCTGCACCTGATCGGGAGCCTCCCCGAGAACCGGATCGACCTGGGGCCCGACGACCAGGACGCCTACTACCTGCTCGACTTCGTCCGCGGCCGGGCCCCGGAGCTGCCCGTGCACCCGCTGTCCGGGCTGCTCGCCCGGGTCGGCCCGGCCTCCGCCCGGGCCCTCTGGTCCTGGGCCGCCGACTGCCTGAGCGGACGTGAGCGCACCGCGGGGGACTGGCACGGCCCGGCGGCGGCCGCGGCGGCCGCCGGCGGAACACCCCTCACCCGAGAGGACCTCACCGCCCTGACCGCCTGGCTGACCGGCCCCGACGCGCCGCCGCCCCCCGCACTCACCGCCGCGGTCCGCGACGTCCACCGCCGCCACCGCCTGGACCGGGAGCAGCTGAGCTCGCTCGGCCGGGCCGCCGCCCGCGGCGACGACCCGGAGCTCGCCGAGGAACTGCTGGACGAGGTCCACGAGGCCGACATGCTCCGGCACGAGGAGGGCGACGAGCGGGCCCTGCCGCCGGTCCGGCTCACCGACCCGGTACGGCGCGGGAGGATCACCGGGCGCTGGCTCGCCCGGTTCCGGCGGGCGGACGCCGCCGGGGCGCTGCGCCTGCTCGGCTGGGCGGCCGCCGCCGCGCTGCGGCCGCCGTCCGACGAGCTCGTCCGGCGCAGCGCCGAGATCACCGGGGACCTGTTGGGGGCCACCGTCACCGGGAGTCCGTTCGGCGGGCTGGAGGAGCTGATGACCGCCGCCGCCCGGCAGTGGCCGGAGTTCCGGCAGGGTCTGGTGGAGACTCTCGCCGGGCTGGAGGAGTCGCGCCGGGCGCAGCTGCCCGACCTCCTCCTCGACCTGCCGCCCGGCCTGCTGGGGGAGGAGGACCTGGCCGGCCGCGACCGGCTCCTGGAGCACTACCTGGTGGCCCGGGCCGACCGCCGCCCGGACCTCGCCGCCGCGACCCTGCTGCGCGTCCTCGCGCTGCGCGGCCCGGAGGCCCCGCTCGACCTCCCCCTGCTGCGCCGCCTCTGGGCGCCGCACCGGCACTGGACGCACGCCGCGGCGCTCGCGCTCGTCCCGCAGCTGCCGCCCGGGCTGCGCTGGGAGGACGGCGCCCGGCAGTGGCTGGGCCGGACCCTGGTCCAGGGGATCGCCGACGACGCCGCCCTCGACGACTGCCTGCGCCTGTTCGAGCTGTTCGCCGCCCCGCCCCGGGACGCCTGGCCGGATCCCGACACCGCCGCCTGCGTCGCCCGGACCCTGTGGCTGCGCGACCGGCTGGACCGGGCGGCGAGCGCGGAACAGCTCCTCGACCTGCTCGACGATCCGCCGCCGGCCCGCTGGCAGCCCGCCCGGGCGGTGCTGCGCCGCCGGCTCCCCGAGCGGCTGGCCGACCGCCCGGTGGCCAGGCCCGAGCTGCTGGCCGCCCGCCTGCCCCGGCTGGAGGACCGGAGCGCGCAGGCCTACCTGCGGCGGATCCGGGCCGAGGCCGCCCGGGTCGGCCGGTCGAACCCGCCCTCGGACCCCCTGCTCGGGCACCTCGCGGCGGTGGCCGCCTACCTGGCGCACCACCACCCGTCCGGCGCCCAGCTGGACGTGGTCGTCGCCACCCTGCGGCACGCCCGGGACCACTGGCCGGCGGCCGACGCGGCCCGGCTCGCCCGGGTCCTGCGCCGGTACGCCCCGGCCGAGGCCGACCGGCTGGAGCGGCGGCTCGCCCAGCGCCGGACGAACGCCCCGCAGCGGATCGGCCGCCGGCTGACCGCCCTGTTCACGGCCGGCCGGCGGCCGGAACGGAGCGGCGGCCGGCCCGCCCCGGCTCCGCCCGCCGACCCCGAACCGCGCCGGACCGGGGCGGCGGAGTGAACGCGCTGGAGGAACTCCTGACGGTCTTCGCCGAGCTGCTCGTCCCCCTCGTCCGCGTCCTCGCCCGCCTCGCGGTCTCCCTGCTGCTCGCCCCGCTGGTCGCGGCCACCCGCGCCCTGCGACTGCTGGAGCAGCAGCTCCGCTCCTGCGGCCGCGTGCTGGTGGACGTGCTGCGCCGGAGCGATCCCCAGTACCAGACCCTTCCCCTCCTCCGACCCCAGGACGAGCGGCAACCCGCCCACCGCGCCTACGCCTTCGGCCCGGCGCGGCGTGACCTGCGGCTGGTCGCCGCCCACGGCCTGCGCACCCACCGCCGCCGGACGGCCGACGCCCTGCGGGCCGTCACCGACGGGCTGCGGATCGACCGGGACCTCGTGCTCGCGCTGGCCGGCTGCACCGGTGTCGCGGCCGCCGTCCTGCTCACCGTGCCGCTGCTGGCCGGCGCGCTGCTGGTCCACGCCCTGGTCGTCCTGCTCCTCGGGGCGGGCGCCCGGCTCGCCGCGCTCGTCCTCGCCGGCCTCGACCGCGCGGCCCTCACCGTGCGGCACCTGCGCCAGGGGGTGCTCTGCCCGCACTGCTTCGAGCGGGTGCGCCGGCCCGAGTACGAGTGCTCCCGCCCCACCTGCCGGCGGCGCCACAGCGACCTGCGGCCCGGCCGGTACGGCGTCCTGCACCGCCGCTGCCAGTGCGACGAGCGGCTGCCCACCACCCTGCTCGCCGGCCGCTACCGGCTGCCCGGCTACTGCGGCCACGCGCACTGCGGCCGGCTGCTGAGCACCGAGACCGGCCGGCTCGCCGAACACGCGCTGCCGCTCATCGGCGGCCGAGCCGCCGGCAAGACCCAGCTGATGGCCGCGATGCTCGCCGTCCTCCAGCGGCCCGACCCCGACGGCCGGGCGCACGCCCGGTTCGCCGACGAGGAGACGGCGGAGCGCTACCGGCTGCAGCGCGAGGTCCTGGAGATCCGCGGCCACCCCCGGAGCACCCCGCGGGCACCGCACCGGGCCCACTCCGTCCTCCTCGACCGCGACCGCCCCCCGCGCCTGCTGCACCTCTTCGACACCGCCGGCGAACACTTCGTCAACCGCGAGGACACCGACGCCCTCCGGTACGCGCGGGCCGCCCGCACCTTCCTGTTCGTCCTCGACCCGCTGGCCGTCCCGGCGTTCTGGGACCTCCTCGACCCAGGGCAGCAGGCCCGGCTGGACCGCACGCTCGCCTCCAGCGTCCAGCCGCAGCCCGTCTTCGACCAGGCGGTCCAGGCGGTCGTCGCGATGGGGGTCCCGCTGCACCGCTCGCGGCTGGCCGTCGCCGTCAGCAAGACCGACCTGCTGGACGAGGCGCGGCTGCTCGGCACCGGGGGCGGGCGCGACAGCGACCGCGCCGCGCGGTGGCTCGAACGGGAACTCGGACTGGGGAACCTGGTCCAGGCGATGCGCAACGAGTTCGGCGAGGTGCGGTTCTTCTTCACCGCCGCCGTGCTCACCGCGGACGGGTCGGTCCACCCCAGCATCGCACCGCTGCTCGACTGGTGCCTCGCCGACGGCCGCCGGGCGCGCGCCCGGGCCCGGGCCGCCGCGGCCGCCGTCCGCCCGCTCGGCGCCCCTTCCGCCGCGGATCCGGACGAACGTCCCGCGGCATCGGCAAGCTTGTGAACACCCCTTTCCCGTGCCATCGTTGGGGCCATGCCGAACCGCACTCGGGACGAACGAACGGCATTCGACCACGACGCGGTGCTCGCCGAACTGCGCGCCGTCCGGCGGGCGGGCCCCGTCCGGCTCCGTGAACTCGACCTCCCCCTCCTCGACGCCCTCGCCGCCGCGTCCGTGCCGCGCCACCCGCGCACCGTGGAGGACCTGCTGCGCCGCGCGGTCACCGGACTCGACGCCGGCACCCTCCAGGAGGCCGCCCGGTTCAGCCTCGGCCTGGCCCCCGGAACCAGCGACTGGCCGGCCGCCGACCGCCGCAAGCGCGCCGCCGGCGTCTACGGCCTGAGCGTCGAGCGCTTCCGCCGGCACCACGAACTCCTCGTCCTGGCCGCCGTCGTGGACGAGATCGGCCGGCTCGCGGAGCAGCCCGACGAGCCGGACCGCCGGGACCCCGCCGCCGAGCACCAGCTGCTGCACCTGCCGCTCCGGGGCCGGACCGCCACGGTGCACCTGCACACCCACTCGGTCGACCTGCTCCGCGACGTGGACGTCGTCGTCTCGCCCAGCAACGTCTACCTGGCCCTCGCCGAGGCCTACAAGAACTCGGTGTCCGCCGTGCTGCGCCGGGCGGGCGCGGTGCGCGGCCCCACCGGCGACCTCGTCGAGGACCGGATCTCCACCGAACTCCGCCAGTGGCTCGACCAGTACCGCAGCTTCGGCCGCCCGGTCCTCGCCTCGACGGTCGCCCCCACCGGCGCGGGCGCGCTCGAACGGCAGGGCCTGCGCCGGATCTACCACGCCGCCGTCGCCGTCCCCCGCCCCGGCACCAACGACTACGACGTCCAGTCGGCCGACGTCACCCGGGCCACCACCCGCGCGCTCGCCCTCCTCGCCGAGGAGCACACCCGCTTCGACCCGCCGCTGCGCTCCATCTGCTTCCCCCTCCTCGGCGCCGGCCGCGGCGGCCTGGCCCCCGAGGTGAGCATCGCCGCGGTCTGGGCCGCCGTGGAGGCCGAGCTCTCCCGCGGGGCCCCCTGGGAGATCCACCTCGTGGTGCGCAACCCGGCCCGCGCCCGGGCCGTCACCCGCCACCTCCTCGCCCCCCACGGCGCCCCCGCCCAGCCGACCGCCCGCTGACCGCCCGCTGACCGTAGGCCCGTCGGCCGAGGCGGCGGGCCTCGACGGAGGCGGTGGCGTCGAGCAACCGGAGGCCGTCGCCGACGACCTCTTCGCTCTGCGCCCCCCGCCGGTGCTCGCACCCTCGCGTGCCGCGGACACCGGCGCGAGCGGACGGTGCGCCGCCGGGCCGGACCGTGCGGGATCGGCCCTGCCGATGTGCTCACCGGACGGACTTCCCCCACGACGAATCGGCCGTGGCGGTGCTCAGCAGCGTCCTGCTGTCCGGTACGGACCGGGCGGCGGACGACGCCGAGCGGCACATCGGCCGCCGGGCCGCGTCAGGGGCACCCGGTGGCCACCACCGGTGACCGCCGGGTGCCCCAGCGCCGGACCGCCCCGCTGTCAGGCCCCGTCGAGGGTCTCCACCAGCGCCGCCAGGAACTCCTTCGGCCGCTCCAGGTGGACGCTGTGCCCGGCGCCCTCGACGACCACCTCGCGCACCCGCCCGCCGGCGGCGGCGTAGCGGTCGAGGACGGCGCGGGTCTGCGCGACCATCGGCTGCGCCGGGCAGACGTCCGCGCCGGGCCAGCCCGGAATCGCGCCGATGGCGCCCAGGTGGGCCAGGTCGAAGAGCGAGGTGTCGGAGACGATCACGTCGGCCGACCCGCGGATCCACAGGATCGGCGGCTTGGGCTCGACCAGTTCCAGGTCGTCGATCCGGAAGTGGGTCGGCGCCATGGAGTTGAGGACGCCGCGCTCGCCGGGCGCGGAGCCCGGCCAGGCCTCGCTCGTGCGGCTGTCGCCGGGGTAGTGGTCGTCCCCGGTCCGGGTGGTCAGCATGGCGGCCACGTAGCGGTCCGGCTCGGCCAGCGGCTGGCTGACGTAGGTGGCGTCCAGCACCGAACGCGGCGCGAACGGCGACTCGGCGCCCAGCTCGCCCTCACGCAGCAGCCGGACGAACTCGGGAGCCGCGCCGCCGGCGCCGGAGCCCGCGCCGTCGGGCGAGTTGAGCGTCCCGTCCACCCCGTGGGTGCCGCCGAAGCCGTACGGCGACACCGGGTTGACCAGGGTCAGCGAGCGGACCGACCCGGGGTGGTCGCGCAGCAGTTGCAGCGCCACGCCGCCGCCCATGCTCCAGCCGACCAGGTGCACCGGGCCGAGGTCCAGGGCCCGGAGGTAGGAGAGCAGGTCCTCGCTGTGGTCGCGCAGGCCCCGGGTGGCGTCCACCGGCAGCGGCTCGGTGCCGCCGAAGCCGCGCAGGTCGGGCGCCAGCGGGCGGTAGCGGTCGGGCAGGTCGGCCATCGTCGGGTGCCAGAAGACGCCGGAGGAGACGTTGCCGTGCACCAGGACCACGGGCTCACCCGTGCGGCCCTCGATCTCGGCGTGGTTCACGGTCAGCCGGTCGGTGGCCGTCAGTCGGTCGGTGATCATCGGGCGTGTCCTCAGTTCAGCCAGCCGGCGACCTGCGCGCTCGCCGCGCTGTCCCAGCCGAGTTGCAGGTGGTTGGCGAGGGTGATCAGCGCGGTGCCGCCGACGGTCGCGATGCCGGTGGTGTCCAGGGCGCTGGCCACGAAGACCACGCCGTCGCTGGGGGCGCGGTTCTCGTTGAAGATGCCGACGACACTGGGCGTGCCGCCCGCCATCAGGTAGGTCGTCACCGAGGCGGGCACCCCGGCCTGGTGCAGCGGGGCGATCAGCGAGCCGGCGTCGATCGCGGCCTGGATGCCGCCGCCCTCGGTGTAGAAGCCCTGTCCGCCGTAGTAGGTGGTGTACCAGTCCTGCTGGGTCTGGTCGACGCCGACCTTCGCGTCCCAGCGGGCCAGCATCTGCCGCTGCCCGGGGTAGACGTCGTACCCGCCGGAGGGGGCGAAGGAGAACTCCGGGTGCGCGGTGTAGGTGCCGTAGCAGGTCATCCGCAGGTGCGGCGCGGGGGCGTTGACCTGGCCGCCGCACTGCGGCCAGATGGAGAAGTCGTGCGCCCAGCCGTGGGCGAAGGGGTAGTCGTACCCGCCGTTCGGGCCGCCGATGGTGATCAGCTTGCGCACGTCGCCCGCGTAGGAGCGGCCCCAGGAGGGCTTGACCGAGGACACGTAGGAGCGGGCGGACATCTCGCCCTTGCTCCAGCCCACCACGTCCACCTGGGGGACGCCGAGCTTGGCGCGGATCAGCGCGACGGCGTCGCCCACGGCCTGGGCCTGCATCAGGTTGTCGCCCTGCTTGTGTGCGAAGCCGACCGCGAAGACCCGGTAGCCCCGCCCGGCCAGGTTCTGCATCAGACCGGTGCTCGGGCAGGAGAGGGCACCGCAGCCGTAGCCGCCGGACTCACCGGGATTGGCCCAGGCCCGGTCCGGGTTGTCGTTGGCGCCGTGCACCAGCAGCACCGGCACCTGGTGCGCGCCGGTGTTCCAGCCCGGGGCCGAGTAGAGCAGGAAGCGGCCGGAGAAGGGCTGCTTGACGCCGCCGAAGAAGGTGAGCCGCTGGCCGTCCTGGTTCCCGCGGCCGTCCGGCGGGTACTGCTCCTGCTTGAAGCCGGAGGTGGTGTCGAGGTACCGCTCGACGCGGTCCCAGCCGTTGGCGACGCTGCTGTACGTCGCCTCCAGCGTCAGATGGGACGGTATCGCCGCCGAGGCCGTCCCCGCCGGGACGACCGCGCCGATCAGTGCCAGCACGCTCGCGAGCAGCCAGCCGAAGCCCCTCCGCCTACCAGGTCCGCTTCCCCACATGCCGCGTTCACTCCTCCACGCCGAGGTCCAGTGCGTGACACCCTATGAAGGCCGGAATGTCCTCCCTATGTCGGCGGCACATACCTCGGGCGTCACGCTATGGGTCTCGACCACCTGGCCAGGACGCGGTCCGCGGCGAACCCGCCCCGCGCGGCGCCGGCGCCGGCCCGTCAGCGGGCGGTCCAGCCCCCGTCCAGCGGCAGGGACGCGCCGGTGATGAAGCCCGTGTGCGGGCCGCAGAGGAAGAGCGCGGCCCGCGCGACCTCCTCGGGCTCGATGAGCCGCTTGATCGCGGTGCGGTCGAGCATGATCCGCTCCACCACCTCGTCGGCCGAGATGCCGTGCGCGGCGGCCTGCCCCGCGATCTGGTTCTCCACCAGGGGCGTGCGCACGTACCCGGGGTTGATGCAGTTGCTGGTCACACCGTGCGGAGCGCCCTCCAGGGCGGCGACCTTGCTGAACCCCTCCAGGGCGTGCTTGGCCGTCACGTACGCCGACTTGAAGGCGCTCGCCCGCAGCCCGTGCACCGAGGAGATGTTGACGATGCGCCCCCACCCGCGCTCGTACATGTGCGGCAGGGTGCGCCGGACGATCCGGAACGGCGCCTCGACCATCACGCGCTGGATCAGCACGAAGCGTTCGACGGGGAAGTCCTGGATCGGCGCGACGTACTGGAGCCCGGCGTTGTTCACCACGACGTCGGCGTCGTCCGGCAGGGCGTCCACCGCCTCCGCGTCCGACAGGTCCACCACGTGGGCCGTGCCGCCGATCTCCTCGGCGACGGCCTTGGCGGCCTCCTCCGCCAGGTCGACGACGTACACATGGGCGCCCGCCTCGGCGAAGGCGGTGGCGCACGCCCGGCCGATGCCGCTCGCCGCGCCCGTCACCAGGACCTTCCGTCCGGCCAGGAAGCGGCCGGCCGGCGTGGCGGCCGGGCCGCCGGTGCTCTCGATGTTTTCCATGGCCGCCACGCTAGGAACCCGGCCGGGCCGGGCACACGTCCTCCGGTACCACAGTTGCGCACCGGATGGTGGTGGTCACCACCACAGCGCCCCGGCCCCGGTCCGCTCCGCCGGAGCACGCCCGTGGCATGGGGCGTGCCGACACCGGACCGGGCGACGGATGGCGGCGGCCGCCATACCGGAGCCGTAGCCTCCGTCGTCGGATCGGATCGGATCGGATCGGATCGGGCCGGGGCCGGGGCCGGGGCCGGGGCCGGGCGGCGCGGCGCGCCGTCCGTCAGCGGAGCTGGAGGGACCACTCCTGCTTCCAGCCGCCCTCGCAGGTCCACACGCCGAGCTGCTTGTGGTCGGAGTCGAGGGTGAGGCAGTCGTCGTCGGAGATCTGGATCCGGTACTTGCCGTTGCCGACGCCGACGAACTGCCACTTCTGGTTGGAGGTGCCGCCCCAGGCCTGCTGCTCGGCGACGTAGGTCTCCGGGTTCTCGGTGAGGTTGTACCCGAGGTCGTTGACGATCCGGTAGCGGTCGCCGCCGAGCGGCTTGATCGTCCAGGTGGAGCCCTTGTAGCCGAGGATGCCGCCCAGGACCGGCGCGCCCCAGCTCGCGGTCTCGTTCGGGGCCGTCGCGCCGAGGCCGTTGTCGAGCTTCAGGAACAGCGGCCGCTCGGTCGGGACGGTGCTGCCGCCGCCGGTTCCGCCGCCCGTCGGAGGCTTCGTCGGGGTGCCCGGTTCGCCGGGGACGACGACGCCGCCGGAGGCGGATTCGAGCACCCACTCCTGCTGCCATCCGCGCTTGCAGGTCCAGACGCCGAGCTGCTTGAAGTCGGAGTCGTGGGCGAGGCAGTCGTCGTCGGAGATCCGGATCTGGTACCGGCCGTTGCCGACCGCGTAGAGCTCCCACTTCTGCCGGGAGGAGTTGCTCCACGGCTGGAGTTCGGCCATGTAGCCGCCGCTCTCGGTGAGGTCGAGCCCGTAGGAGCTGGTGATCCGGTAGCGGCCGCCGCCGACGGAGGTGAGCTTCCACTTGGACTCGTTGCCGCCCCGGAGCCCGGGAACGACGGACGCGCCGGCCGAACCGCTGACCGGGACGGCGCCCAGGCCGTTGTCGAGCTTCAGGGTGATGTCGGCGCCGTTGCCGGGCGTGCCCGGGTTGGTGGTCGGCGGGGTGCCGCCCCAGGCCCAGTTCTGGTTGGGCGCGTCGCGGCGATCCTCGGAGCCGCAGGCCCAGGCCGTGACCGTGCTGCCGTTGGCGGTGCGGCCGTCGTAGTCGTCGACGCAGACGTCCTTGGAACGGTCGTCCAGGTCCGTGAGGTGCCGCAGGCCGCCGCTGGGCGACATGTGCCAGCGCTGGCCGGGGATCTCCAGGCAGTCCCAGATCTGGAGCTTGTTCCCGTTCGCGGCCCTGTTGTCGGCCAGGTCGAGGCACTTGCCGTTGGCCGCGCGGAGCTTGTAGCCGTTGTAGGTCCACTTCTGGGCGTCGCCGCCGTTGCACTCCCACAGCTGCACGGGGGTGCCGTTCGCGGTGCCGTTGCCGCTGACGTCCAGGCAGGCGTGGTAGCCCGGCGCCGCGGAGTCCGGGGTCAGACTGCTGGTCCTGCTGCCGTATCCGGAGCGGGCGGGGAAGTGGATGGTGCGCACGTCGCCGTCGCACTTGTAGGGCCGCGCGGTGCCCATCCGGCAGGTCCACGGCTCCTTCTTGACGCTGTCGCCGTCGTTGCCGGTGAACGCCCAGTTCATGTAGCCGCCGTCGCCCCGGTTGCGGAACGTCGATTCGCCCTGGAACACCCAGATCCGGAATTTGTCGTAGCCGGAGGGCTCCTTCTGCTCCTTGTCCATGAAGTGGTTGAGTTTGTAGGTGGTGTCGAGCAGCACGCCCTTCATGTCGGCCTTGTGCTCGTTCGTGAACCACTCGGTGTCGTACAGGTCGGTGCCGACCGTCTTGAACACCATGACGTTGAACCCCGGGAACTTCTCGCTCAGCTTCGACGCGGTGTTCTGGGTGAACTGCGCGTTGTCCAGCTTGTTGGCGTTGGCGGCGCCGCGCATGAGCTTGATCGTGTCGAAGACGGAGGTGATCAGCGAGGTCATGCAGTTGCCGCCGCCCGGCACGGCCGGGGTACCGCAGGTCTTGTCCACCGGGGCCGCCGACACCGGCGCGGCCTGGGCCTGCGTGGTGAGGCCGCCGACCAGAGCGACCGCGGTGATTCCGCAGGCGAATGCGCGTTTCGCGCGGGACAGGGCTTTCACGGTTTTCACGTCGGAATCGTCTTTCTTCTCGGATCGAGATCTGCTTCGTCTCGACGAAGAAGGACGATAGGCCCGGGAATCCGCCGCCCCGTCATTCCTGACGGCATTCATACGGCGGGGCCCGGAGCTCTGCCCTTTCGCGCACCACCCAGGTCGGGCGGCTTCGCGGATCGCACCTGCGGATGTCCGTCCGGACGTCAGCACGCCGTCAGAGTTTCGTCAGGACAGGCGGACGCGCCTTGCCCGGCGGCGCCCGGATCGTCAACGTGTCCTCCGCCCTGCACCGGACGGCCCGGAGACGGCGCCGATCAACGGCGAGCACTACGACGGCGGCGACCTCGCCCCGACCGCCGCGGTCGCGCGGGAGGAACGCTCGCGGCTCCGCCTCGCCGAGCTCGCCGACCGGCTCGTCGCCCACGTCTGACCGACCTCGGGCCCTCCGGCACCACGCCGGTCCGACCGCGGCCACCTGTCGGAGCAGCACGCTCCGACAGGTGGCCGTCACCCCTGTGCCTACCGGACGAGGGCGGCGCCCCAGGCGCGGGCGCGGTCCAGCTCGCCCGGGCGGAGCGGGCCGTCGACGCCTTCGACGACGAAGCCCTCGGGCTCGGCGACGACATCGTAGTGGTGGCGTTCGAGACGATGGGCGATGCCGGGTGCGGCCCCGCCGCTGCCCGCGCCGGCGCCCCGGGTGTCGAAGGCCGCCGCGTGGGTGCCGGCCCCGGCGTCGCGCAGGTGGCGGAACCAGGTGCGCAGGCCCTCGCCCTCGGCGGCCTCGCGGGCCTCCCGGGCGGCCTCCTCGTGGCCCTCCTTCCTCGCCTCCGCACCGGCGGCCATCCGGCGGCTGAGACCGGAGGACATGCCGCGCATGTGGGTGGGGCCGCCGACCACCAGCAGGTCCGCGGACCTGGTGAGTTCGGCGGAGGCCCCGGCCACCGGGAGGCAGTCGACGGACGCGGAGGGGTCGACCCCGTGGACGCCCTCGGCGATGGCCTCGGCGATCTCGCGGGTGTTGCCGTACAGGCTCTCGTACACGATCACGGTGTGCATGGCTGCCTTCTCTCGTCGGTCCCCACCGGTCGTCGGCACCGGGCCGGGGCCGGCCCTGGACGGTGCGCGGTGCGCGGTGCCCGCGGGCGTCGCCGGCACGCGCCCGCGTCCCGCACCTCAATCGCACCACCGCCGACCCGGGTCCGGCAGGGCCGGACGGCCCCGACGAAGGGCCCGCCGGACCCTGGGGCCGCCGTCGCCGCGCCGGAAGACTCGGGGCGGAGCCGACGGACCGCCGCCCCGCCCCGAGGAGGTGCGCCATGACCGCGCAGCAGCACCCGGCCACGCACACGCCGCTCCCTGCCCTGCTCCGCCGCGCCTCCGGTCTGGACCGCAACCCGCTGTGCCGCCCGGTCGACCGGGCCCGGAGCCGGCTGGCGCTCGCCCTGCCGCTCGTGCTCGCCGCGCTGCTCGCGATGAGCGCGGCGGTGTCCGTGCTGGTGTTCCGCACCGAGACCCGCGCCGAGCGGGAGACGGCCCGCCACCGGCACGCCGTCGTGGCGACGACCGTCGGGCCGGCGTCGTCGGACGACTTCCGGCCCGGGAGCACCAGGGCGCACGCGCCCGCCCGGTGGACCTACCCGGCGGGTCCGGGCGGTGGCGCGATCGAGGTGACCGCGGGCACCCCCGCCGGAACGGCGGTGCCCGTCCACCTGGACGACGCCGGCCTCCCGGCCGACGGTCCCCGCGACAGCACGGCGGTCCTCGCGGACGCCGGAGCCTTCGGCGTCGGCACGGCGATCTGCCTCTCCTCCCTCGCGGTCCTCGGCCACACGGCGCGCCGCCGCGCCCTGGACCGGCGGGCGGAGCGCGACTGGGAGCCCGCCTGGGCGCGGGTGGAGCCGCTCTGGACCCAGCGCCGGTGAGGTCAGAGCCGGAAGACCCGGACCTCGCCGGGGCGTACGGTGGCCGTGGTCCCGCGGCAGCGGACCCGGATCGGCCCGGGGCCGTCCTCGGGCAGCCGCACCGCGGCCGTCCGCCGGTCGACCGTGACCACCACGCCCCGGTGGCCCCGGTAGCACAGCTCCAGTTCCAGCCGCCCGAGGGCCGAGGGCAGGTGCGGGTCCAGCCGCAGCGCGTCCTCCCCGGTCTCCAGCCCGGTGTAGCAGCGCTGCAGCAGGTCGACCGCCCCCGCCATCGCGCCCAGGTGGACGCCCTCCGCCGTGGTGCCGTGCTGGGTGTCCCGGAGGTCGGCCACCAGGGCGTCGCGGAAGTACCGCCAGGAGGCACGGCGGTCGGAGCGGGTGAGCACCCAGGCGTGGACGACCGAGCTGAGCGTCGAACCGTGCACGGTGCGCCGCAGGTAGTGGTCGGTGGTGCGCCGGAACAGCTCGTGCGGGGCCGGGTAGCCGAGCCGCCGCAGCAGGTCGCGGACCTCGCGCGCGGAGAACAGGTACCAGAGCATCAGCGCGTCGGCCTGCTTGGAGGCCTGGTAGCGGTTGACGGTGTCGCCCTCGGCCTCCAGGATCCGGTCGAGGCGGCGCAGGTCGGGGTAGCGCCGCCGGTAGTCCGCCCAGTCGAGTTCGGCGAGCCGCTCGTAGCCGTCGAACTGGCTCAGCACCCCCTGGTGGAACGGGACGTGCAGCCGTCGGCCGACCTCCTGCCAGCGGTCGAGTTCCGGGGCGTCCAGGGCGAGCCGCTCGCGCAGCTCGTCGCGCCGGTGCCCGGGCAGGGCCCGTAGGGCGTCCGGCGCGCGGGCGAGCACCCAGGAGGCCAGGACGTTGGTGTAGGCGTTGTCGTCCAGCCCGGGGCGGTCGGCGCCGGGGTAGGCGTCGTGGTACTCGTCCGGGCCGAGCACGCCCCGGATCGACCAGCGTCCCCGGTCGCGGTCGTACACCGCAGCGGACGACCAGAAGCGGGCGATCTCCAGCAGCGTCTCGGCGCCCGCCGAGGAGAGGAACTCCACGTCCCCGGTGGCCTCGTAGTACTTCCAGACGTTGTACGCCACCGCCGAGCCGACGTGCCGCTGGAGGCGGCTGTGGTCGGGCAGCCAGCGGCCGGACAGCGGGTTGAGGTGGAGCCGCTGGGACTCCTCCCGGCCGTCGCTCGCGCTCTGCCAGGGGTACATCGCGCCACCGAACCCGGCCTCCCGCGCGGCCTGCCGGGCGGCGTCCAGGCGGCGGTGCCGGTAGCGGAGCACCGAGCGGGCCAGCTCGGGGAGGCGCAGGTCGAGCAGCCGGAGCACGAACAGCTCGTCCCAGAAGACGTGGCCCCGGTACGCCTCGCCGTGCAGGCCGCGGGCGGGCACGCCGACGTCCAGGCCGACGGAGTGCTCCGAGTAGGTCTGCAACAGGTGGAACAGGGCCAGGTGCAGGGGGCCCGCGCCGTCGAAGTCCGCCTCGATCCGGCAGCGGCGCCACAGTTCGGTCCAGCGCGGCACGTGCTCGGCGAGCAGGTCCGTGAAGCCTCCGGCCCGGGCGGCGAGCAGCCGGGAGGCGGCGAGCGGGGCCGCGATCGCCGGATCGCGGGAGGTGTGCACGGCCACCACCTTCTCGACGGTCAGGGGACGGCCGCGGAGCGCCGCCAGCGACCTGACCTCGGCCACCCACCCCTCGCGGCGCTCGTACGTGACGGCGGTCGTGCCGTGCGGCGCCCGGGTACGGGCGGCGAGGGCGATCCGCAGCGGTGAATCCTCCGCCGCGACCTCCAGCCGGCACACGCCGCTCCCGTCCACGCCCTCGCCGGCCGGAACCAGGTGGCGGTCGGTCAGCCCCCGGTAGCGGGCGACGCCCCGATTGGCGACGACGCCGTCCAGGGCCGAGCGGACCTCCAGCGGACCGGACCAGTTCTCCGCCGTGAACGTGCTCTCCAAGGCGACCAGGTGCGGCCGGGCCCGGCTGGCGAGGCGGCGCTGCACCAGCCGGGTGCGCCGCCCCTCGCCGTCCACCACCAGGGCGGTGCGGGTCAGCAGGCCCCGGCGCAGGTCCAGCTCCAGGGTCTGCGCGGCGGGCGGTCCGGTGAACCACGTGCCACCCGGGCAACGGAAGGTCAGCGGCAGCCAGTTCGGGCCGTTGACCAGGTCCTCGTTGCTGACCGTCCGGCCCGCGACGGTCGAGGCGGCGCGGTGGTAGCACCCGGCGAGGTACGTCCCCGGGTAGTGGACGCCGTCGGCGACCGCCTCGGGCGCGGCGCCGCGGGTCACCAGGTAGCCGTTGCCGACCGCGCACAGCGCCTCCCGCAGCCCCTCCTCCGCCGGGTCGAAGCCCTCGTAGCGCAGGATCCACGGGTCCGGCATCCACGGGTCCGGCGTCACGGTGGTCCGAACCCGCCGCCGCCGGGGGTGCGGATCTCCACGGCGTCGCCGGCCGCGACCTCGGCGCTGCCGCAGCCGGGGACCTCCTCCGCGGTTCCGTCGGAGCGCAGCACGCGGTTGGCGCCGAGGGCGCCGGGGCGGCCGCCGTCGAGGCCGTACGGCGGGACGCGGCGGTGCCCGGAGAGGAGGCTGACCGTCATCGCCTCGCGGAACCTCAGCCGCCGGAGCACGCCGTTGCCGCCGTGCCGGCGCCCGGCTCCGCCGCTGCCGGGGCGGACGGCGAACTCCTCGACGAGGACCGGGAACCGCCACTCCAGGACCTCCGGGTCGGTGAGGCGGGAGTTGGTCATGTGGGTCTGGACGGCGTCCGCCCCGTCGAAGTCCGGGCCGGCGCCGGAGCCGGAGGCGATGGTCTCGTAGTACTGGTGCTCCGCGTTGCCGAAGGTCAGGTTGTTCATCGTGCCGGAGCCCTCGGCCTGGACGCCGAGCGCGGCGTAGAGCGCGCCGACGATGGCCTGCGAGGTCTCGACGTTGCCGGCGGCGACGGCGGCGGGGTACTCGGGGGCGAGCATCGAGCCGGGTGGGACGAGGATCCGCAGCGGGCGCAGGCAGCCGTCGTTGAGGGGGATGTCGTCGTCGACCAGGGTGCGGAAGACGTACAGGACGGCCGCGGTGACGACGGCGGACGGGGCGTTGAGGTTGCCGGCGACCTGCGGCGAGGTGCCGGTGAAGTCGATGGTGGCGCCGCGGCCGCGGCGGTCGACGCGCACCGAGACGGCGATCACGGCTCCGGAGTCGGTCTCGTAGCGGTAGGAGCCGTCGGACAGCCCGTCGACGGCGCGGCGCACCGCCTGTTCGGCGTTGTCCTGGACGTGCCGCATGTAGGCCTGGACGACGTCGAGCCCGAAGTGGTCGATCATCGCGTTGACCTCGTCGACGCCCTTGCGGTTGGCGGCGACCTGGGCGCGCAGGTCGGCGAGGTTGGTGTCGGGGGCGCGGGACGGGTACGGCGCCCCGGTGAGCAGCCGGCGGGTCTCCTCCTCGCGCAGCCGCCCTTCCACCACCAGCGGCCAGGTGTCGAGGAGCACGCCCTCCTCGTGGATCTCGCGGCTGTCGGCGGGCATCGAGCCGGGGGAGGTGCCGCCGATCTCGGCGTGGTGGCCGCGGGAGGCGACGAAGAACAGGACCCGCTCGCCCTCCGGGTCGAAGACCGGGGTGACCACGGTGATGTCGGGCAGGTGGGTGCCGCCGTGGTAGGGGTCGTTGACGGCGTAGGCGTCGCCCGGGCGCATCCGCGGGCCCCGCCGGCGGAGGACCTCCTTGACGGTGGTGCCCATCGAGCCGAGGTGGACGGGCATGTGCGGGGCGTTGGCGACGAGGTTGCCGTCCGGGTCGAAGAGCGCGCAGGAGAAGTCCAGCCGTTCCTTGATGTTGACCGACTGGGCGGTGGACTCCAGCCGGGCGCCCATCTGCTGGGCGATCGCCATGAAGAGGTTGTTGAAGACCTCCAGCAGGACCGGGTCCGCGGTGGTCGGGACGGCCTCCTGGGCGGTGGCCCCGACCTGCTCGACCAGCAGGTGCCCGGCGGCGGTGACGGTCGCCCTCCAGCCGGCGTCCACCACGGTGGTGGCGTTGGCCTCGGCGATCACCGCCGGGCCGGTGACGGCGTCCCCCGCGCGCATCGACTCGCGTTCCAGCAGCGGGACCTCGTGCCGGGCCCCGCCGGTGTACAGGCGGACGGTGACGGCTCCGGCCGGGGCGGCCGCGGGGGAGAGGGTGTCGAGCTCGGGCTGTTCGGTCAGGCCGGTGCCTTCGACGGCCAGGGCCTCGATCGTGAGCGGGCGGTCCATCAGGAAGGAGTAGGTGGCCCGGTGCCGCTCCTCGAAGTCGGCCCGCATGCCGGCCGGTTCGCCCAGCGGGACGCCGATGGTGCTGTCGGTCCCCTGGTAGCGCAGCCGGACCCGGTGGGTCAGCCGGATCCGCTCCTTCGGCACGCCCTGGTCGAGCAGTTCGCGGACGGCCGCCCGCGCCAGCTCCTCAGCCAGGCTCCGCACGGCGCCCATCTCCGCCTCGGCCAGGGGCCGTTCGACGGCCTGCTCGCGCAGGACGGCGGTGTCGGCCAGGCCGATGCCGAGGGCGGACAGCACCCCGGCCATCGGCGGCACCAGGACGGTGCGGATGCCCAGGGCCTCGGCCACCGGGCAGGCGACCTGGCCGCCCGCGCCGCCGAAGGTGGTCAGGGTGTACCGGGTGACGTCGTGGCCCTGCTGGACGGAGATCCGCTTGATCGCGTTGGCGATGTTGCCGACCGCGATCCGCAGGAATCCGTCGGCCGCCTCCTCGGCGGTCCGGTCGCCGATCTCCCCGGCCAGTTCGGCGAACCGGCGTTCGGCCGGCCCGCGGTCGATCGGCCGGTCGCCCTCCGGTCCGAAGACCCGGGGGAAGTGCTCGGCCTGGATGCGGCCGAGCAGCAGATTGGCGTCGGTGACGGTCAGCGGTCCGCCGTTGCGGTAGCAGGCCGGTCCGGGGTGGGCGCCGGCCGAGTCCGGTCCGACCCGCAGGCGTTGACCGTCGAAGCGGAGCACCGAGCCGCCGCCCGCCGCGACGGTGTGGATCGCCAGCATCGGGGCCCGCAGCCGCACCCCGGCGACCTGGGTGGTCACCACCCGCTCGTACTCGCCGGAGAAGTGCGAGACGTCGGTGGAGGTGCCGCCCATGTCGAAGCCGATCACCCGTCCGTGGCCGGCGAGCTCCGACATCCGCACCATGCCGATGATGCCGCCGGCCGGGCCCGAGAGGATCGCGTCCTTGCCCCGGAAGTGGCCGGCCTCGGCGAGACCGCCGTTGGACTGCATGAACATCAGCCGGACACCGGTCAGTTGGTCGGCCACCTGGCGGACGTAGCGGCGCAGCCCGGGGTCGAGGTAGGCGTCGACCACCGCGGTGTCCCCGCGGGGCACCAGTCTCATCAGGGGGCTCGCCTCGCTGGAGAGCGACACCTGGTCGAAGCCGAGCCGCTCGGCGAGCCGGCCGATCGCCCGCTCGTGCGCGGGGTGCAGGTAGCTGTGCAGGCAGACCACGGCGACGGACCGGATGCCGTCGCGCAGGCAGCCGCGCAGGCCCTCCGCGAGCCGGTCGAGGTCGGGCGGGCGGAGCACCCGGCCGTCGGCGGCGATCCGCTCGTCCACCTCGACCACGCGGCTGTACAGCGGTTCGGGCAGGACGATCTCGCGGGCGAAGATCTCCGGCCGGTTCTGGTAGCCGATCCTCAGCGCGTCCGCGAAGCCGCGGGTGATGACCAGGGCGGTCGGCTCGCCGGTGCGCTCCAACAGGGCGTTGGTGGCCACCGTGGTGCCCATCCGGACCGAGTCGATCTCCGCCCCGGGCGGCAGGAGGGCCCGGATCCCCGCCACCGCGGGGTCGCGGTCCAGCACGGGGTCGTGCGAGAGCAGCTTGTGGGTGAGCAGGCGGCCGTCCGGGGCCAGCGCGACCACATCGGTGAACGTCCCGCCCCGGTCCACCCAGAACCGCCAGCCCCTGGCTGCCATGACCGGCTCCCTCCGCCCTGCCGTGCGGCGTTCCGTGCGCGAGTGGCCCCGCGCACGAGTATCCGGCCGGGCGAACCGGCCGGGCAAACGGAACACACCGGGGGACCGAGCGTCCGGGCCGATGCCGCTGACCGGCCGGGGAGTCGTCCGCCCGGCTGCCGACGGGCGCGACCGCCGCCGGCCTCCCGTGGCGACTCAGGGCCCGGGATGCGCGAACAGCACGGCGTGCCGGGCGATCGCCCCGGCGCGGTCGGCGCACTGCTGGTAGCAGCAGGCCAGCAGGACCAGGTCGGTGACGTCCACGGGGTCGGCCGCCCGCTCGCGGAGCAGCAGCTCGTACAGCAGCCGCTGCCGCTGGCCGACCTCGTGCGACGCGCTCAGCACGTCCGCGACGCCCTCGGCCGTCCCGGACCGCAGGACGTCGGCGGACCGCGCGACCAGCGCCAGCGCCGCACCGGCCAGCCCGCGCAGCGGAGGCCGCAGCCACTCGGCGAACGCTCCCCGCTCCTGGCGCGCCCACGCCGCCTCCAGCAGCCGCTCGGCCAGCCGCGCGAGCGCCTCCACCTCGCACCCCACGTGCACGCCCACGACGACCCCGGCCCGCCCGCCCGGTGTCGCGGCGGCGTCCTCCTCGACCCGGGCCAGCAGCTCGCCCAAGGCCTTCTCCGCGACCGCGATCCCGTCGCCGCCGCCGGCCGGATCCACCAGGACCGCCGTCACCCCGCCCAGGGCGGTGTGCGCCAGCCGCACCAGCCCGGCCAGCTCGTCCACGAGCGCACGACCACCCGCCTCCGCTCCGTCGGACATCGCGCACACTCCCGTCCTCCCCCTCGACCAGTCTCGCCCCACCGCCACCGGCCGCGCAGGCCGGGACGCCGTCCGTGATGCGCCGGGCGGTACGCGCACGGAGAATCGTTGACATGACAGGCCCGGCCGCCCGGGGAGCCGGTCGCGGCTGCCCGGCGTGGGCCGGCGTTAGCCGCCCTCGGTGGGTCCGGATCCACACCCCAGGAGTGATCATGGCCAACTCGACCCCGGTCCAGGTCTGCATGACGCTGTCCGCGCTCGCGGCCACCTCGGCGACCCCGCGGCCGTCGGGGGAGACCCGGGACGCGCAGACGTGGCGCGTGGCGGCCGGAATCTCGGAGCAGCTGCGCGCCCTCTGGCTGGCGACCCAGGCCACCTGGAGGCTCGCCTGGATCGCGCTGAGCCCGGACGACGCCAACATGGCGTACATCGCCAAGAGCATCGACGGCTCCAACCAGTTCGCCGTGGTGGTGCGCGGGACGGCCGGCAGCATCACCGACATCCTGGAGGACCTCGACGTCGGCACCGTGGTCCCCTTCACCGCGAGCGGTTCGCCGACGCCGGTCGCCGTGTCCAAGGGAGCCATGACGGCGTTCACCCAGGTCGCCACCGCGGTCTCGATCCCGCCGCCGCCCGGGGACGTGCTGGGTCTGCCGGTCCCGGAGGAGGCGTTCGCCCTCCAGGGCGCCACCCTGGCGCAGGCGCTCGCCGACCTGGTCCGAGGAGCGCCCACGACCCCGCGGCCGACCGTGTACGTGACCGGTCACAGCCTGGGCGGCTGCGTCGCCACCATGCTCGCCCCGTACCTGTACACGCAGGCGCGGCGCTGGACCAACGTCCCGCAGTTCGCGCTCGAAACCTTCGCGGCCCCCACCGCCGGGCTGCAGAGCTTCGCGACCTACCTGAACGGACTGCCGTGGCTCAGCAACAACCGCCACGTCAACGCCTGGGACGCCGTGCCGCTGGCCTGGAACAACCTGCCGGCGGTGAACCAGGACAAGTGGTACCCGGCACCAGGCCCGGCGGGCAACAGCACCGTGCACCACCTGTTCGACGTCCTCAACGGGCTCCCGAAGGGCAGGGTGTACGTGCAGCCGGGCGTGTCCACGCAGTGGCCGGCGGACGGCGACTACGCCAGCCACGACCCGGCGCTGGTCAACAGCACGCTGGCGGACTTCATGGGGCAGGTCGCCTTTCAGCACGCCAACAACACCTACCTCGGCCTGCTCGGGGCCTCCCTGCTCTCTCCCGGCCCGATCGTGACCGGCATCAGCCCCACCTTCGGCGCGAGCGGCTCCACGGTCATCGTCGAGGGATACGGCTTCACCGAGGGGAGCGTCCTCGACTTCGGCCCCGTCCCGTGCCGCGACCCGCTCATCGCCCCGGGCGGCGCCCGGATCACCGCCACGGTGCCGGACGGCGTCGGCATCGTGGACGTCCGGGTCACCAACTGCCGCGGCACGTCGCCGGTCGTGCCGCTGGGGCAGTTCGCCTACGGCGGGCCGGCCCCGCTGGTGGTCACCGGCATCACGCCGACCAGCGGGCCGGCGAGGAGGACCACCGTCATCATCACCGGCTCGGGCTTCCCCGTGGGCGCCGGCGTGAACTTCAAGGACGAGGCGTCGAAGACCGTCGTCCGGATCTCGGACACCGAGCTCACCGCCGTCGCCCCCCTGCGGCTCGACGACAGCCTGACGGTGGACATCACCGTGACGGTCGGCGACATCGCCTCCGCCACCGGCCCGGCCGACGAGTTCACCTACACGGGCCCCTGAGCCGGACGGAGGCCGAGTCGGCGGCGGGTCCTCGCGCGGGATGCCGCCGCCGGGGGCGCGGGTGCCTCCTGGGTCGCATGGCAGTCGTCTGACCTGCGACGATTACCTTCGTACTCGCTGATCGATCAGCCACCCACGCGTCCTTCCACGTGTGAACGTGGAACGGAGAGGAAGTCCCATGATCTTCATCACGGTCAAGTTCGCCGTCCGCCCCGAGCGCGCCGACGACTGGCTCGCCCTCGTCGACGACTTCACCCGGGCCACCCGCAGCGAGCCCGGCAACCTCTTCTTCGAGTGGTCCCGCAGCGTCGAGGACCCCCACGAGTTCGTCCTGGTCGAGGCGTTCCGGGACGGCGCCGCGGGCAAGGAGCACGTCGAGTCCGCGCACTTCGTCAAGGCCATGGACGACCTGTCGTACGCGGTGGCCGCCAAGCCGCGGATCGTCTCGATCGACATCCCCGGCATGGACGGCTGGGGCGAGATGGGCGAGATCACCCCCCGGTGACCTCCGGGCCACCGGGAGCGGCCGGCCGGTTCCCGGACCGGCCGGCCGCTCCGGCCTCCGCGGCGCTGTCGGAGCCGGGTGATATCCCTGGGCCGCCGACCGGCCGTGGTCCGACGCGGGCGCGTGAGGGCGCCGGGCGGTTCCGCCCGCACCCCTCGTGCGCCGCTCGCGGGCGGGGCCTGATCCGCGGCCCGCTCACCGGCCGGCCCTGCCGGGTGGGGCGGTCGGGGCTGGGCCGGTCAGGGCCGAGGAGTCTCGGCGACCGCCACCAGGGCCACCCGGGGGACCTCGGCGGCCCAGCCGCCCTCCGCCGGCCGTACCGTCGGCCGGGAGGGCCGGCCCTCGGGCAGCTGCGGGTAGTCGCTGTGGTCGAAGCTCTCGCAGAGCAGGTCCCAGGCGCCGTCCGTGCCGAGTGCGGCGAAGTGCGCGGCCAGGCCGTAGCTGTCGGCGAAGTAGGCGACCGCGGCGGCGCGCGCCAGGTCGGGTGAGGGGGCGCGCAGGGTGACCGGGTCGTAGAGGTCGAGCAGGCGGGTCTGCACCGGGTGGTCGGCGAACAGGTCCCAGAGCCGGTCCCGGCTGAAGTGCGGGTAGTCGTGCGGGACGGCGCCGTGCCGGTCGACGACGGTGCCGAAGAAGACGGCCATCGGGCTGGCCGGATCGAAGTCGTGGAGGACCACCCGGCCTCCCGGCCGCACCACCCGCACGGCCTCGGCGACCGCCAGCGGGCGCTCCTCGACGGGGATGTGGTGGGTGCCGTAGGCCAGGAGCACCGCGTCGACGGTCCGGTCGGCCAGCAGCAGCTGGTCGGCGGCCTGCCGCACGGCGGGCAGGCCGTGGGCGAGTGCCGCGGCGACCATCGGGCCGGAGATGTCCCCGGTGAGCACCGTCAGGCCGTCCGGCAACTGCTCCGGGCGCAGGTGCGCGACCCGGGCGAGGAGGCCGTCGCCGCCCAGCACGTCGAGGACCAGGACCTCCGGACCGCGGTCGGCCGGAGCGGCCAGTCGCAGCAGCTGCTGGGCCCCGGTCCACCGCACCAGCGGATCGCGGTGGGCGCGCCGGTAGGTACCGCCCCGGCCGGAGTCGTCGGAGTCGAACTCGTTCGTCAGCGCGCAGAGCCGGTTCATCGTGGCCCCGGAGCCGAACCGCTCCGGATCGAGCAGTTCCCGCAGGCGCGGGTGGCGGGCTTGCACCTCGGCCAGGTACCGCTCCACGGACAGCCCGGGAAGGTAGGTCGTCGTCTCGGACACGGTTCTGTCTCCCTCGTGGGACCTCGGCGATTGCCGATGATTCGTATGCGAGCGTAAGCGCGCGACTACGGGTCCGCATGTCATGGGGTGAGGGAAGACCATGCCTCGGAGGCAAATGTACGGACAATTTGAGGGAAGTTTGCCCTGGTGCCTTGCGGTCGGCGGCGGGGTGGGCCTACTTTAATGTCCGTACATTTGGCCAGGGAGGGCCCCTTGATGAGCAAGCACCACCGGATCGTGATCATCGGCGGCGGGACCGCGGGGATCTCGGTCGCGGCCCGGCTCCGCCGGGCCGGCGAGCGGGACGTCGCGGTGATCGACCCGAGCGACCGCCACTATTACCAGCCGCTGTGGACACTGGTCGGCGGCGGGCGGGCGCCGCTCGCGGAGAGCATCCGGCCGCAGGCCTCCGTCCTGCCGAAGGGCGTGGCGTGGATCCGCCGTGCCGCGGTCGCCGTCGATCCCGACGCCCGGGAGGTGGCGCTGGACGACGGCGGGACCGTCTCCTACGAGCACCTCGTCGTCTGCCCCGGGATCCAGCTGGACTGGGACCGGGTGCCGGGCCTGGAGGCCGGGCTCGGCAGGGACGGGCTGTCCAGCAACTACCTGCCGCAGCACGCCCCCGCGACCTGGCGCTTCATCCGCGGGACCCGCTCCGGGAGCGCGGTGTTCAGCATGCCCGCGGGGGCCATCAAGTGCGGCGGCGCCCCGCAGAAGATCGCCTACCTGGCCGCCGACCACTGGCGCAAGGAGGGGGTGCTCGGCCGGATCGACGTCCACCTGGTGATCCCCGGTGCCGCCATCTTCGGCGTCCCGGAGTTCGCCCGCGTGCTCGATGACGTGGTGCGCCGGTACGGCATCAAGGTCCACTACGGGAGCGAGGTCACCGAGGTGCGGCCCGAGGCCCGCGAGGTGGTCGTGACCGACCTGGCGACCGGCGGCAGGACGACCCTGCCGTACGACGTCGCCCACCTGGTGCCGCCGCAGAGCGCCCCGGACTGGATCAAGCGCGGCCCGCTCGCCGGCGCCGACGACCCGGCCGGCTACGTCGAGATCGACAAGCACACCATGCGGCACGTCCGCTACCCCGACGTGTGGGCGCTCGGTGACGCCGGATCGTCCCCGAACTCCAAGACCGGCGCCGCCGTGCGCAAGCAGGCGCCCGTGCTCGTCGAGAACCTCCTCGCAGTCCTCAACGGCCGGGAGCCGAAGGCCTCTTACGACGGCTACGCCTCCTGCCCGCTGACCACCGCCCGCAACAAGATGCTGCTCGCCGAGTTCGACTACACCGGGCGGCCCACCCCGTCGATCCCGGTGATCAACACGATCCGCGAGCGCACCGACATGTGGTACCTCAAGCGGCGCGGCCTGCCGTTCCTCTACTGGAACCTGATGCTCCGCGGGCTCGCCTGACCCGCCTGACCCGCCTGACCGGCCTGGCGCGCCTGGCGCATCCGACGTGCCCGGCGCCCGCCGGCCGGACCGCCGCGCAGCCCACCACCCATGCCTTCCCCCGCCGCCGCGCCGTGCCCCTCGCACGCGGCCGGGCGGCACCCCACCCACCGTCCACCCCCAGGAGCCTCCGATGACGAAGCCCGCCGGACCGCTGGTCCTCGTGCAGTTCTACCTCGACTGCCTCTCCCACGCCTCGTACCTCGTCGGCGACCGCACCACCGGCCGGGCCGTCGTGGTCGACCCCCAGCGCGACGTCCACGACTACCTCACCACCGCCGAGGACCACGGTCTGACCATCGAGCGGGTCATCGAGACCCACATCCACGCGGACTTCCTCTCCGGCCACCTGGAACTGGCCGAGCGCACCGGCGCCCGCATCTCCTACGGCTCCGCCGCCGTGCTCGACTTCGACACCGACCCCCTGGCCGACGGCGAGCGCCTCAGCCTCGGTGAGGTCGACCTGGAGATCCTGCACACCCCGGGCCACACCCCGGAGTCGATCTGCGTCGTCGTGCGCGAACACGCCGGTGACGACGTCCCGTTCGGCGTGCTCACCGGCGACACGCTGTTCATCGGCGACGTCGGCCGCCCCGACCTGCTCGGCTCGCGCGGCCTGTCCGCCGAGGAGATGGCCCGCTCCCTCTACCGCTCCACCCGCGCCCTGCTCACCCTCCCGGACGACACCCGCGTCTACCCGGCCCACGGCGCCGGCTCCGCCTGCGGCAAGAACCTCTCCGCCGACCTGAGTTGCACCATCGGCAACCAGCGCCGCGGCAACTACGCGCTGGCCGACATGACCGAGGACGAGTTCGTCGCCGTGGTGACCGCCGGTCAACCCGCCGCGCCCGCCTACTTCGCGTTCACCTCGGTGCGCAACCGCCAGGCCCGTCCGGTCCTGGACGAGGACACCCCCGTCCCCGCGCTCGCTCCGGAGGAGTTCCTCCGGGCCCGGGCCGGCGGCGCCACCGTGCTGGACACCCGGGATCCGGAGGAGTTCGCCGCCGCCCACCTGCACGGCGCGGTCAACATCCCGCTCGGCGGCCGGTTCGCCGAACTCGCCGGGCAGGTGCTCGACGCCCAGGACGCGATCGTCCTGTGCGGCGACCCGGACACCGTGATCGAGGCCCGGAACCGCCTGGCCCGGATCGGCTTCGACCGCGTCCTCGGCGCCCTGGCCGCCCCGGTGGCCGCCGTCGGCGCCGCGCACCTGACCGCCGCCGGGCGGGTGGAGGCCGACGCGCTGGCCGACCGGCTGGCGGCGGCCGACCGCGCGTTCGAGCTGCTGGACGTGCGGGGCCCGGGCGAGGTGCGGGAGAACGGCACCCTACCCGGCGCCCGGCTCGTCCCGCTGCCCGAACTGCTCGCCCGCCTGGGCGAACTGCCGACCGAGCGGCCGCTGACCGTGATCTGCGCGGGCGGCAACCGCTCCTCGGTGGCCGCGTCGGTGCTGCGGGCCCGCGGCTTCGAAGCGGACGACCTGCGCGGCGGCTTCGCCGCCTGGCACGGGGAGGTCGTCCACCCGGCGGACCGGACCGCGGACGGCGTCACGGCGTGAGCGTCCTGATCACCGCTCTGCTCTGCGGAGCCGTGGTCGGCGTGGCCCTGGGCGCGCTCGGCGGCGGCGGGGGAGTGCTCGCGGTCCCGGCCCTGGTGTACCTGCTGGGCAGCTCGCCCGCCGAGGCCGGGACCACCAGCCTGGTCATCGTCACCGCCACCTCCGCCACCGCGCTCGCCCGCCACGCCGGCACCGGCACCGTCAGCTGGCGCACCGGCGCGCTGTTCGCCGCGGCCGGCGTGCTCCCCGCCGTCGCGGCGGCCGGGCTTGCCCACCGCATCCCGCAGGCGGTGCTGACCGCCGCGTTCGCCGTCCTCGCCGCACTGGCCGCGGCGGCGATGCTGCGCGGCACCCGAACCGCGCGGCGCGCGCCGGTCGACGGGGACGGGCAGCCGGGCGGCGGGGACGGGCAGCGGGGCGGCGGGCGGCTGCGCACGCTCGCGGCCGGAGCCGGCCTGGGGGCGGTGACCGGGCTGCTGGGAGTCGGCGGCGGCTTCCTCGCGGTGCCCGCGCTGGTGTCCGTGCTCCGGCTGCCGATGCGCAAGGCCGTCGGGACCAGCCTGGTGGTCGTCCTCATCAACTCGGTGGTCGCCCTCACCACCCGCCTGTCGGTCACCGGCATCTCCCTCGACCCGGCCGTCTTCGGGCCGTTCGTCGGCGCCGCCGTGCTCGGCGCCTGGGACGGCAAACGACTGGCGGCCAAGCTCTCCGGCGCCGCGCTGCAACGGGCCTTCGCCGTCGTCCTGCTCGCGGTGGCGGCCGCCATGATGATCGGCGTGCTCGTCTGACGGTCCCGCGGCCGCTGCCCCGGGAGCCCCGCCCGGGCCGCGGCCACCGCGGTCCGCGTCGGGGGCCCCCCCGGGCCGGCGGGGCGGGGGTTGTTGGATAAACCCCGCGG